>NZ_JBSFSC010000003.1:0-842131 GCF_053589555.1 Rhodococcus sp. NPDC003322
GGTGTGGGAGAGTAGGACACCGCCGTACATAACATCCCCGGTTGCCCGGGATCAGGAGATTTTCTTCTGGTCCCGGGCTTTCGGCATTTCTGGGGGGTGTTGTCCCTTTTTTTCGGGCTGCTGCCGGCGTTTCCGGTGTGGCCGTCCGGCGCCGAGAACCCCCGTGTGCACACACCCGATGCCGCGTCCACATACCCGCTACGCGTCCAACCCCTGTGTGGACCGGCGAAGTCCTGTGCGCTAGGCCTGGTGGGGAGACGGTGCCGCGATGCCGGCGGCGGGTACTTGGTGCGGCGGCGCCCGCGGCACCGAAAACCCGTGTGCACACCCCCGATGCTGGATGCACAGACCGAATGCACGCGCAATGGCCGTGTGCACTGACGACGGGGCGTGTGCACACGACAATTCCGCTACCCGGCGCGGAAAACCCGTGTGCACACATCCGATGCGGTGTCCACATACCCGCTACGCGTCCAACCCCTGTGTGAACCGGCGAACTCCTGTGTGCTCGGCCGGCGGGAGGCCGTGCCGCGATGCCGGCGGCGGTACGCCGTCCGCGGCACAGAAAGCCCGTGTGCACACACCTGATGCTGGATGCACAGACCGAATGCACGCGCAATGGCTGTGTGGGCCGGCGAACTCCTGTGCGCTCGGCCCGGCGGGAGGCCGTGCCGTGATTCCGGTGTGCACACGACAGTTGGCCGCTCGGCACCGACGAAAACCCCTGTGCACACACCCGATGCCGCGTCCACACGCCGAATGCACGCGCAAAGGCCGTGTGCACCGCCGAGGGGGCGTGTGCGCGGGCTGGCCAACAGACCTGACCGGACGTCGGAAAGAGAGCGGGAGAGGCCCTAGCCGACTGCCGACAGTGGTCGATCCGGGGATTCCCTGAGCGGTGATCACACGATCAACCCGGGGTTTCCCCGATGTGTTCGGGGCCCGGGAGTGGTGAGCTGGGAACATGACGTTCGAGACCGCCGCTGCCGAACCTTCCCACGCCGTCGGTATTGTCGTGTTCGGTGTGATGATTGCCCTGCTCGCGCTGCTGATCGTCGCCGCATTCAGCCGAACCCTGCGTCCGCGGATACTCAAGCCGCTGGGCTACGGCATTGCCGGCATCGTCGGCGTGTACGCGGTCACCCGCGGAGTCGCCGAGTTCTTCATCGTCGACTACGCCGACCCGGCCAGTTACCGTGACGACTGGGGAGGGCCGAGCCTGCTCGGGGTGCTCCTCGTACACAGTGGCCCCGGGGTTGCCGCGTTGATCGCTGCGGCCTACCTGATCCGCAGAAATCGCGCGGGGCGCTCAGTCGTGGTTGGTTGAGCATCCCGAGCGCCGCGCGACAGTTCGGCGACCCGCGCGCCCGCGAGACTCGTGCACATCGGGTGGAGTGCGCACACAGGCGTTCCCGCGTCCACAGGTCAGTTGTACGCCGAACGCCTGTGTGGAAGACGGAAAAGGGTTGTGCACATGCCTTTTCGGCAGGGTCGATCGGCTCGGCGGTACGGGGCTGTCAGGGGACCGGAGTGGCCAACCGGGTCGGGGCGGTGCGGCCGCGGAGCGTGACGGACTCGCCTAGCGTCCATCCCCGGGCGACGTGAGCATCGGCGGCGGTGATGGTCTGCTCCGACGCCACCAGCGCACCGGGGACCGACTTCGCGAGCTCGCACAGGCGAGCCGCCTCGTTGACCGGATCGCCGATCACCGTGTACTCGAACCGGTTACGGGCACCGATGTTTCCCGCGACTGCGATGCCGGAGGCGACCCCGATTGCGGCACTGCAGTCGGGTACCTCCTCGCGCAGTCGGTCGCGAATGCGACGGGCCGCGGCGAGGGCGCTGCCCTCCGGGTCGTCGAGTTCGGCCGGCGCACCGAAGATCGCGAGCGCGGCGTCACCCTCGAACTTGTTGATCAGGCCACCGTGCGCGTCCACTTCGTCGACGACGACCGCGAAGAACCGATTCAGCAGCTCGACGACCTCCCTCGGCGGGCGAGTGGCCGCGATCGTCGTCGACCCGACGAGATCGATGAAGAACACCGCGATCTGCCGTTCCTCGCCACCCAACTCCGGGTTGCGGGCGATCGCCGCATCCGCGACCTCGCGGCCGACGTGCCTGCCGAACAGCTCCTGGATGCGTTCACGCTCCCGGAGGCCTTCGGCCATCCGGTTGAATCCGCTCTGCAACTCGCCGAGCTCGGTGCCGTCGTACACGACCACCGAGGCGTCGAGGTCGCCTCGCTCGATCCGGGACATCGCGCCGCGTACCGCCCGGATCGGGGCGACCGTCGCGGACAGTCCGAGAAGTGTCAGGGCGAAACCACAGACCAGGGTCACGCCGCCGATCGCGAGGATCGACACGTTCACCTGCCTGGCGTTGTCGTCGCCCCGAACGAGGCTGAACACCGCGACCAGCATCAGCCCGACGACCGGTACGCCGGTGCCGAGCGCCCACGCGAGCAGACCGCGGCCGGTGACGCCGGCGATCCGGAACCGGCGCGGGTCGCCTGCCTCGAGCGCCCGGGCCGCGGCGGGGCGCAGTGAGAACTCGGACAGCAGGTAACAGAAGGCGCAGACGGTGATGCCACCCATCGCGATCGTCAGGGACACCTTGGGGATCGTGGCCGGATCGATCAGCCCGTACGCGGTGGTGAACAGGGCCAGTCCGCCCGACCACAGCACGATCTGGATGACGGTCAGTCGCCACGGCGTCGACAAGGCCGCCGTCGCCTCGCGGCGCGTGGGTGTGCGTCCCTCGACGGCCCACCGCAGGTCGCGGATCCCCATCAGCGTGCCCCACAGGGATCCGATCAGCAGTGACAGACCGATGTAGATCGGCCCGAGCACGGCGGTGATGACCATGAACTGCCGGGTGAAGAGCTCCGGTCCCGGAATGACGACGAGGAACAGTGTGCCCACCAACAAGGCACCGATGAGGTTGGCCAGCATCAGTGACGAGGTGATCAGGATCTGGACGCGAACCCGCCGGACACGGGGGCTCTCGTCGACCGTCCCGAGGATCGGCGACCCGAGCGGCGAGGCGGAACGGCGGAATGGTCGCATGGTGTGCCTCACACTAGCGGCGCGTACCTGGGGGAGTGTGAAACCTCGTGCGGCGAGCATGCGGGAGTTGGCGGCGTCGTGTTCTAGTGTGGTGGCCGTGCGTCTCGTCATTGCCAGCTGCCAGGTCGACTACGTCGGACGTCTCACCTCCCACCTTCCGAAGGCTCGCCGGCTGCTGCTGGTGAAGTCGGACGGTTCGGTGAGCATTCATGCGGACGACCGGGCGTACAAGCCGCTCAACTGGATGAGCCCGCCGTGCTGGCTGGTCGAGGACGGTGGTGACGACGGCAAGCAGTTGTGGGTCGTCACGAACAAGGCCGGCGAGGAACTCCGCATCACGATCGACGAGGTCGAACACGATTCGTCGCACGAACTGGGAATCGACCCCGGTCTGGTGAAGGACGGGGTGGAGGCGCACCTGCAGGAACTGCTGGCCGAGCACGTCGAAACCCTCGGCGCCGGCTACAGCCTCGTGCGGCGCGAGTACATGACCGCGATCGGACCCGTGGACCTGCTCTGCCGGGACGAGAACGGCGCCTCCGTTGCCGTCGAGATCAAGCGGCGCGGGGAGATCGACGGCGTCGAGCAGCTGACCCGCTACCTCGAACTTCTCAACCGCGATCCGCTGCTCGCCCCCGTCACCGGAGTGTTCGCCGCCCAGCAGATCAAGCCGCAGGCCCGTACCCTCGCCGAGGACCGCGGAATCCGCTGCCTCGTTCTCGATTACGAGGCGCTGCGCGGCATCGAGAGCACCGAGTTCCGCCTGTTCTGATCGGCAGGTGGGGACTGACTAGGCTTACGTCATGCCTCGACGCAACAACAACCGCAAGCCCACCGGCGGCCCGTCGCCTGTGGGCTTGAACGGACCGCGCGTCGAGTCCGGTCCCTCCCGGTACGACGACGAGCGCTATCTGGTTCGGCAGGTACCCGGCGCGCGGGCGCTGAAGACCTATCGTTGCCCGGGCTGCGACCACGAGATCCGGCCGGGCGTCGCGCATCTGGTGGCGTGGCCGGCGGACGAGCTCGGCGGGGCCGAGGACCGCCGGCACTGGCACACCGGCTGCTGGAACGGACGCGGATCGCGGGGGATCACCCGGCGTTGGTCGTGACCTGCTTCGGAGCGGCCTTGCCCTTGGCTGCCGCGGTGGACTCGGCAGACCCCGCGCCGTCGTTCTGCGGCTTCGGCTTCACCTGATCGTTCGTGGCCTCGGCGTCGGCCTCCTCGTCGAGGTCCCGGTCGTCGGCGACCTTCGCGGCCGACGAGTCGGTGGTTCCGTCGAGGAGTTCGCCCTCCCGGTTGACGGACGCCAGCATCGCGGGAACCGAATCGAGCTGACCGCGAATACCCAGCAGCTGCGCGAGGATCCGGCCGCGCAGGACCCGGAGCTCCTCGGCGAGCTCCTTCGCGTGTGCGATGCGCTTCTCGGCCTGTTCGGTGGCGGTCTGCAGCCGCCGGCGGGCTTCGCTGGTCGCGTCCGCGAGCCGTCGCTCGGCCTCGGCCTTGCTGGAGGACTCCAACTCCTCGACAGCCGCGACGACCTTGGTGCGCCGCTCGCTCATCGTGATCTCGAAGTCCTGCTGGATGCGGGTGCGCTTGGCGTCGGACTCGGCCTCCAGACGGGCGGCCTCCGACTGGGCGGCCTCGACGGTGCGGGCGGCCTCGGTGCGCGCGCGGGCCATGGTCTGCTCGTGCTCGGTGTCCATCGCGGAGCGGCGGTCGGCCAGTTCGGCGAGCTTGGCCTCGTACTTGCCGCGGAGCGCGGTGGCGTCCTGTTCGGCGATCGAGACCATCTCGGCGGCGTCGGCCTGGGCCTTCGCGCGGACCTCGGAGGCCTCGTCGGACGCCAGTCGCAGCATCCGGGAGATGCGCTCGCTCATGCCCTCCGCGGTGGTCGGCGGAACGGACAGGCGGTCGACGTCCTTACGGAGCGAATCGATCTCGTCACGGGCGTCCTCGAGCTGGTGGGCGAGGTCGCGGGCCTGCGCGGCGGCGGCGTCACGGTCGGTGGCGGTGACGCGCAGCTCGGTGTCGAAACGGTCGAAATAACGCCGGACCTCGTCCTTGTCGTATCCCTTGCGGACGATGGTGAACGGCATGCCGCGGTCGTGGTCGTAGGCCATGCGCACCAATTTACCGCTGGTCGCGGAAGTGGGGGCCGGGGCAGGTGCCTTGTGACGTGGGACACCGTGCAGTGGGCCCCGCCCGCCACGGACGAAGGGCACCCTCGTCCGGTTGGACCGAACGAAAGTGCCCTTCGGCCGGAGAGATCAGTGCGCGGGGTTCGCGGCCGGCTCGACGAGCTCGACCAGCACGCCGCCGGCGTCCTTCGGGTGCATGAAGTTGATGCGGGAATCGGCGGTGCCGCGCTTCGGGGCGTCGTACAGCAGGCGGACGCCACCGGCGCGCAGCCGCTCGGAGATCGCGTCGAGATCGGTGACCCGGTAGGCCATCTGCTGGATACCGGGGCCGTTGCGGTCGATGAACTTCGCGATGGTGGAGTTCTCGTTCAGCGGAGCCAGCAGCTGGATCGCGGGGGCGCCGGCCGGGCTGCCGGGAACGGACAGCATCGCTTCGCGGACACCCTGCTCCTCGTTCACCTCCTCGTGCGTGGACACGAGACCGAGGTGCTCGCCGTACCAGGCGATGGCGACGTCGAGGTCGGGGACGGCGATGCCGACATGATCGATGGCGGTCACCAGTTCGGATGCCAGCGGTGAGCCGGCGGGGGCGGAGTGTGTCATACCCACGACGTTAGCGTTACCGTCTTGGTAGTTCTCCGTCGGATGTGACTGCGGTCGCCCCGATGCTCGTGTGGATCGTTGGAGGAAGTCGTGACCAGTTCTGTCATCGTGGCCGGAGCCCGTACGCCGATGGGGCGTCTGCAGGGTTCGTTGAAGGACTTCTCGGGATCCGAACTCGGTGGCGTGGCGATCAAGGGCGCGCTCGACAAGGCCGGGGTCGCCCCCGAGCAGGTCGAGTACGTGATCATGGGCCAGGTCCTCACCGCCGGTGCCGGACAGATCCCCGCCCGCCAGGCCGCCGTCGCCGCCGGCATCCCGATGAGCGTGCCCGCGCTGACGATCAACAAGGTGTGCCTGTCCGGCTTGGGCGCCATCGCGATGGCCGACCAGCTGATCCGCGCCGGCGAGTTCGACATCGTCGTCGCGGGCGGCCAGGAGTCGATGAGCCAGGCGCCGCACATGCTCGAGAAGTCCCGGCAGGGCTTCAAGTACGGCGACGTCACCCTGCGCGACCACATGGCGTACGACGGCCTGCACGACATCTTCACCGACCAGGCGATGGGCAACCTCACCGAGTCGGCGAACAGTGGCGAGAAGTTCGTCTCCCGCGAGGAGCAGGATGCGTTCGCCGCCGCCTCGCACCAGCGCGCGGCACGCGCCTGGAAGGACGGCCTGTTCGACGGCGAGGTCGTGCCCGTGGAGATCCCGCAGCGCAAGGGCGACCCGGTCGTGTTCGCATCCGACGAGGGGATCCGCGCCGACACCACCGCCGAGTCGCTCGGAAAGCTGCGCCCGGCGTTCTCCAAGGACGGCACCGTCACGGCCGGCTCGGCCTCGCAGATCTCCGACGGCGCCGCGGCGGTCGTCGTGATGAGCAGGGCGAAGGCCGAAGAACTCGGCTTGAGCTGGATCGCGGAGATCGGTGCGCACGGTGTGGTCGCCGGACCGGACTCGACGCTGCAGTCGCAGCCCGCCAACGCGATCGCCAAGGCGTGCGAGCGGGAGGGCATCGACCCGAAGGACCTGGACCTGGTCGAGATCAACGAGGCGTTCGCCGCGGTCGGTATCGTCTCGGCCCGCGAACTTGGCATCGACGCAGACAGGGTCAACGTCAACGGCGGCGCGATCGCGCTCGGCCACCCCCTCGGCATGTCCGGCGCGCGTATTGCCCTGCACCTGGCGCTCGAACTGGCCCGCCGCGGCGGCGGCGTCGGCGCGGCCGCACTGTGCGGCGGCGGCGGACAGGGCGACGCCCTGATCGTGCGCGTTCCCAAGGCCTGACCGGTCGACGCACTACTCCTGTCACGGCCCCGACGCATCGCGTCGGGGCCGTGACGTCTCCCACACCAACGACAGATCGTCGTAGGCGCCCGGCACAATGGCGGTCATGGCGAACATCTTCGACCTCAGCACCCCGGCCAAGCGGTTCCGATTCGTCGCGATCCTCGAGGCGTTCACCTGGGCCGGCCTGCTCGTCGGCATGGCGTTCAAGTACCTGCCCGAGAACGGCAACGAGATCGGCGTGAAGATCTTCGGCCCGTTCCACGGTGCCGTGTTCGTCCTGTTCGTCATCGTCTCGCTGCTCACCGCCCGCGCGCTGAAGTGGAACCTCGTGACGACCGGTCTGGCGCTGGTCTCGAGCATCCCGCCGTTCTTCACGGTGCTGTTCGAGTGGTGGGCCGCCCGTACCGGGAAGCTCGGAGAGCTGTCCGCCCCCGTGACGACGGCTGTGCCTGCGCGAGAACTCGACGCAGTCTGATCGACCCCCATCGGCGCCCCCGAACCGTTCGCGGTCCGGGGGCGCGGTCGTGTTTGTGACAAACTGGTCAGCGTGACTCGACCCGGTTCTCGTCAGCCCGCACGCCCGTCCGCCGCGATGGCCGCGGCCATGTCCGGGGCAGTGGATCTGTCCGGCCTGGCGGATCGCCCCCGACCGCCTGCAGGGCCGGCCGCGACGGCTCCCGCCGGTGGCGGCCCCGCGACAGGTCTGGCCCCGATTGTCGACGTCACCGAGGCCACCTTCGAGGCGGAGGTCCTCGAACGCTCCATGCAGGTCGTCGTGCTGGTGTCGCTGTGGTCCGCACGCAGTGAGGCCAGCGTCGCGTTCTCCGATGAGCTGGAGACGCTCGCGGAGGAGGGGAACGGAACCTGGGTGCTGGCCAAGGTCGACGTCGACGCGAACATGCGGATCGCGCAGGCGTTCGGGGTCCAGGGCATCCCGACGGTCGTCGCCGTCGCCGCCGGCCAGCCGCTCGCCGACTTCCAGGGCGTGCAGCCTCTCGACGAGGTGCGCGGGTGGCTCGGGCAGGTCCTGGCCGCCACCGCGGGCAAGCTGTCGGGTCCGCCGGCGGACCCGGGCGCCGAGCCGGAGCCGGAGGATCCCCGTTTCGTCGCGGCCGAGGACGCGCTCGCAGACGGTGACCTGGACGGTGCGGACGCCGCCTACCAGGCGATCCTCGACGCGGAGCCGGGCAACAAGCAGGCCCTCGCCGCGCAGCGTCAGGTGCGGTTCCTGGCGCGGGTGCAGAACGTCGCGCCGGACGCCGTCGCGGTCGCGGCCGCGGAGCCGTCGAACGTGGCAGCCCAGCTCGACGCGGCCGACGCACTGCTCTACACCCAGCAGCCCGACGACGCGTTCACGGTGCTGATCGACGCCGTCAAGCGGTTCGTCGGTGACGACAAGACCGCGGTGCGGACCCGGCTGCTCGAACTCTTCGAACTGTTCGACCCGGCCGACCCGACCGTCGTCGCCGCCCGCCGCAAGCTGGCGTCCGCTCTCTACTAGCGCTGCGTACCCGTGAGTGATCCGCACCCCGGCCGGGGGTGAGAATCACTCACGGGTGCTAGCCGTACCGGTTCGCGCACGCGTCACGGCCGCCGAGGACCCCGGAGCGGAAGGCGTCGACGCGGGCGAATCCGCTGGGAATGGTGACGCCGTTGACGTCGCTCGCCATCAGCCCGTCGGTGAGCAGCCCGGACACCGCCTCGTCCAGGTCGCCGGGCGAGAGGGTGAGTCCGCCGGCGCCGACGGCGGTCGCCGCCGTCCACGCACCGGACAGGCAGGCCGCACGCAGGGCGGTCTTCGGGTCGGTGAGCGAGTCACCCGCATTCTGCTGGACGGCGAGGGTGAACCGGGAGGCGACGAGGACGTAGGCGGCGAAGTCGCCGCGGATGTCCGTCACCAGGTCGTCGGGCCGCCCGCCCTGCGGCGTGCCGCGCTCGACGAGTTCCGGCATCGACACCCCGATCGTGCGGGTGGCGGGGCAGTACGACACCGGGGAGGTGGGGGTGGCGTCCGGGCACCCGGTGTCGGCGCCGGTGAACACCACCCGTGGCTGCTCGGGCAGCTCGAACACGGCCTGAAGCGAGTCGACGGTCAGCCCGACGGTCCGTTCGGTCACCGGAGTCTCGCCGGTGTCCTCGGAGGTGGTGAACTGATGCGGGAGCTGGGCGCGGCGGCCCTCGACCTCGGCCTCGTCGATCGCGGTGCAGGCGCGGGCGCCGTCGGTGAATCCGATCTGGAATGCCGTCACCCGCTCGAACGCCGTGCCGTGCACGGCGGTCGGATCGTTCGGGTCGGTGTCGCGGACCGCCACCATCGCCGCCATCACCGAGTTCAGGCCGTCCGAGGTGTTGAGCGTGAACTGCGTCGACTCGTCGGCCGCGACGTGGCGCATGTAGGCGCCCGCGAAACAGTCGGCCTGCTGTTCGAGCACGAGGGTGGGGTCGTCGTCGCCGGCGAGGCCCGAGTCGTGCTGGACCGCGTGCCCGTACTCGTGGGCGATCACCATCACGACCGCCATCGGCCCGAAGGTGTCCATCAGCGCGGGCAGCAGGGTGGTGCGATCCCAGCCGATGGATCCGTCGCGGGTGCAGTACCCGGCATTGACCACCCCGTGCGTGCTGTCGCCGCAGAACGTCCCCGACCGGGCCGCGTCGACGTCGGGGTCCCACGACATCAGATCGGTGACCGGCCGGAAGTCGCCGGCGAACACGCGCGGGTACTCGGCACTCCAGAAGGCGGTGAGGTCGTCGACGGCGGAGCCGGCCAGCAGGTCGGCGGCGGAACCGTCGGCGCCGCGCACGGACAGCGTGGGCCGGGGGGCGTCCGGTCGCGGTCCGCTGGCGCCGTCGGTGGCGGGCAGCCCCGCCACGGTGAACGGATTGTCGTAGATCGACACGGCACGGCCGTCGACGGCCTGCCCGCACCCGGCGACCAGGACGGCGACCGCGGCGACCGCGAACGGAACCCACCTCACGGGAGTTCCCGGCGCAGCCAGATGGCGCTGCCGCCCGGCAGCGTCACCTCGGCGGACGCGGGCCGGCCGTGCCAGGGGGCGCTGGTGGCGGTCACCTCCCCGAAGTTACCCAGTCCGGAGCCGTGGTAGATCTCGGCGTCCGTGTTGAGGATCTCGCGCCAGCGGCCGGGCTCGGGCAGACCCACCCGGTAGTGCTCGTGCGGAGAGCCCGCGAAGTTGAACAGGCACGCCACGATCGAACCGTCGGTCCCGTACCGCAGGAAGCTCAGGACGTTGTTCTCGGTGTCGTTGGCGTCGATCCACGAGTAGCCGCCCGGCGAGGTGTCCAGCGTCCACAGGGCCGGGCTTCCCCGGTACACGGTGTTGAGGTCGCGGACCAGAGCTTGCACGCCACGCTGGAGCGGGCCGGTGTGCGGGTCGTCGAGCTGCTGCCAGTCCAGACCGCGCTCCTCCGACCACTCCGTGCGCTGCCCGAATTCCTGTCCCATGAACAGCAGCTGCTTGCCCGGGTGAGCCCACATGTACGCGAGCAGCGCCCGCAGTCCGGCGGCCTTGTCGTGGTCGTCGCCGGGCATCCTCGTCCACAGCGTGCCCTTGCCGTGCACGACCTCGTCGTGGCTGATCGGCAGCAGGTAGTGCTCGCTCCACGCGTACATCAGCGAGAAGGTGATCTCGTGATGGTGGAAGCTGCGGTGCACGGGGTCCCGGCCGAGGTAGCCGAGGGTGTCGTGCATCCACCCCATGTTCCACTTCATCGAGAACCCGAGGCCGCCGACGCTCGTGGCGCGGGTGACGCCCGGCCAGGCGGTGGACTCCTCGGCGATCGTCACCACCCCCGGATGGTGCTTGTGCACGGTGGCGTTCATCTCCTGCAGGAACGCCACCGCCTCGAGGTTCTCGCGACCGCCGTGGACGTTGGGGGTCCAGCCGCCGGGTGGGCGCGAGTAGTCGAGGTAGAGCATCGACGCGACCGCGTCCACGCGCAGACCGTCGACGTGGAACTGGTCGATCCAGTACAGCGCGTTGGCTACGAGGAAGTTGCGGACCTCCGCTCGGCCGAAGTCGAAAACGTAGGTGCCCCAGTCCAACTGCTCGCCGCGCTGAGGGTCGGCGTGCTCGTACAGCGGTTCGCCGTCGAACCGGGCCAGCGCCCACTCGTCCTTCGGGAAGTGGGCGGGCACCCAGTCGACGAGGACGCCGATGCCGGAGCGGTGCAGGTGGTCGACGAAGGCCCGGAAGTCGTCGGGGGAGCCGAACCGGGCGGTCGGGGCGTAGTAGGAGGTGACCTGGTATCCCCACGACCCGCCGTAGGGGTGCTCGGCGACAGGCAGCAACTCGACATGGGTGAAACCCGCCTCGGTCACGTACTCCGAGAGTTGCTGCGCCAGTTCGCGATAGTCCAGACCCGGCCGCCAGGACCCGAGGTGCACCTCGTACACGCTCATCGGTTCCTGGTTGGGTTCGCGTTCCGCGCGGGCCGCGATCCACTCGGCGTCGGTCCAGACGTGGGTCGACCGGGTGATCCGGGACGCGGTGGCCGGGGGCACCTCGGTTGCGAACGCCATCGGGTCGGCCTTGTCGCGCACCGACCCGTCGCGGCAGTGCACACGGAACTTGTACAGGTCGCCGGGGCCGACGCCGGGAACGAACAGTTCCCACACGCCCGTCGATCCGAGCACCCGCATCGGCGCCTGCCTGCCGCCCCACCCGTCGAAATCGCCCATCACGGAGACGCCGAGGGCATTCGGTGCCCACACCGCGAACGACGTGCCGGTGACGTCGCCGTCCGGGGTGGTGTAGTTGCGGGGGTGCGCGCCGAGGATCTCCCACAGCCGTTCGTGCCTTCCCTCGCGCAACAGGTGCAGGTCCAGGTCGCCCAGTGTGGGGAGGAAGCGGTAGCCGTCGGCCACGACGACGGTGTGACCGCCCGGGTACTCGACCACCAGGCGGTAGTCGACCAGGTCCTCGACCGGGATCAGCGCCCCGAACACCCCGTCGCCCAGGTCGACGAGGGGATGGTCGACGCCGCCGACCCGGGCCGCGACGGCGACGGCGTGCGGGCGCAGTGCCCGGATCACCGTGCCGCCGCGGTGTGCGTGCGCACCGAGCACGGCATGCGGGTTGTGATGCGTTCCGTCGGCCAGGCGGGCGAGGTCGTCGGGGTGGGGTGCCGCGCCCGGGCGCGGGGCAGGGATGCTCACGACACCGGCGGGCGGTGGGCCAGGTGCAGCCGCGCCGGGTAGGGGACCGGGGGCAGCGCGAGGATGTGCGCGACCGCCCGCCACGGTTCGAGCCGGACGAAATTGGTCTGGCCCCAGTCGTACTGGTCGCCGGAGACCTCGTCGAGCACGGCGATGCGGTCGTGCCAGTCCCGGCCGAGAGCGGGCATGTCCAGCCAGATCGTGCCCTGCTCGGGGCCGTACGGATTCAGGTTGACCACCGTCAGCACCGCGTCCCCGGTGACCGGGTCGAACTTCGAGTACGCGATCAGCGAGTCGTTGTCGACGTGGTGGAAGGTGATGTTGCGCAACTGCTGGAGTGCCGGGTGGGTGCGCCGGATCCGGTTGAGCGTCGTCAGCCAGGGCTCGAGCGACTCGCCGCGGGCGCGGGCGCCGTCGAAGTCTCTGGGCCGCAGCTGGTACTTCTCCGAATCGAGGTACTCCTCGCTGCCCGGGTGCACCGGGACGTGCTCGTAGAGTTCGTATCCCGAGTAGACACCCCACGTCGGAGCGAGGGTCGCGGCCAGCGCCGCCCGCAACGCGAACATGCCGGGCCCGCCGACCTGCAGGCTCTCGTGCAGGATGTCGGGGGTGTTGACGAACAGGTTCGGTCGCGCCTCGTCCGCCTTCGCCGCGATCTCGGTGCCGAACTCGATCAGCTCCTGCTTGTGCACCCGCCACGTGAAATAGGTGTACGACTGCGAGAATCCGCGCTTGGCGAGGCCGTACAGGCGGGCGGGGCGGGTGAACGCCTCGGACAGGAACAGCACGTCCGGGTCGGTGGTCTTGACCTCCGCGATCAGCCACTCCCAGAAGTCCGGTGGCTTGGTGTGCGGGTTGTCGACCCGGAAAATCCTGACGCCGGCCGCGATCCAGAACCGGACCACCCGCAGCACCTCGGTGTAGATGCCGTCACGGTCGTCGTCGAAGTTGACCGGGTAGATGTCCTGGTACTTCTTCGGCGGGTTCTCCGCGTATGCGATCGTGCCGTCGGGAAGCACGGTGAACCACTCGGGATGCGCTGCCGCCCAGGGGTGGTCGGGCGCGCACTGCAGGGCGAGGTCGAGCGCGACCTCGAGCCCGAGCCGGGTGGCCCGGGTGACGAAGGCCCGGAAGTCCTTCATCGTGCCCAGCTCCGGGTGGATGGCGTCGTGGCCGCCCTCCGCCGCGCCGATCGCCCACGGTGACCCGACATCGTCCGGTCCCGGCGTCAGCGAGTTGTTGGGGCCCTTGCGGTTCACCCGGCCGATCGGGTGGATCGGCGGCAGGTACACGACGTCGAATCCCATGCCCGCGATCCGCGGCAGGTCGTTCGCGGCGGTCGCGAAGGTGCCGTGACGGGGACGGCCCTCGGCGTCCCAGCCGCCGGTCGAGCGGGGGAAGAACTCGTACCAGGACCCGAACAGGGCTCGGGTGCGGTCCACCCACACCTGCAGGGCGCGACTGCGGGTCAGCAGATCGCGCAGCGGGTGCGCGCGCAGCAGTTCGGTGATCGCGGGCGCGAACGCGGGCGCCACCCGTTGGGGCAGCGGCTGGGTACCGCGCAGTGCGGTCGCGACGGCGAGGCAGCGGGCCCGGTCCCCGCGCGGGACGGTCCGGGACGCGCGCTCGAACAGCCGGGCGCCGATCTCCAGGTCGTTGGCGAGTTCGGTGGGGCCCTGCCCGACCGCGAGCTTGGCCTCGATCGCGGACCGCCACGTGGTGATCGGGTCGCTCCACCCCTCCACCCGATAGGTCCAGGTGCCCGGGCAGGTGGGGGTGAACACGGCGGCGAAGGTGTCCGGCAGCGGGCCCGGCAGCATCGGGATCCGGATGCTGCGGGTGAATCCCGGACCGCGCACCGCGAGCGTGGCGGCGACCGCGTCGTGCCCCTCCCGCCACACCGACGCCGTCACCGGGAACGTCTCACCCACCACGGCCTTCGCCGGGTGTCGGCCTCCCTCGATGGCTGGGACGACGTCGTCGATGCCTATCCGCCCGGTCATGGTTGAAACCTTACGGGTAGCGACCGGATGTGCGCGCGTGACGAAGCTCCCCGCACGACAGGACCAACGGCACCGGGATCGGTAGTCTTCGCCAGGTGAAAGCCTTGCGTCGGTTCACCGTCCGTGCCCACCTCCCCGATCGGCTGTCCGCGCTCGGGCCGCTGTCGACGAACCTGCGCTGGTCCTGGCACCCGCCGACCCAGGATCTGTTCGCCCGGATCGACCCCGAACTGTGGACGCGGGTGCGTCACGACCCGGTCCGGATGCTCGGCGAGGTCGCCCCGTCCCGGCTCGACGAACTCGCCGGTGACGCCTCGTTCGTCGCGGAGCTCGACCGGCTCGAGACCGACCTGGACGAGTACCTCGACCGGCCGCGCTGGTACCAGAACCAGCAGGCCAAGGATCGGGATCTGGCCAGCGGGATCGCCTACTTCTCCATGGAATTCGGCGTCACGGAGGTGCTGCCGAACTACTCCGGTGGCCTCGGCATCCTGGCCGGCGACCACCTCAAGGCCGCCTCCGACCTCGGGGTGCCGCTGATCGGTGTCGGTCTGCTGTACCGCTCCGGTTACTTCCGGCAGTCGCTGACCGCGGACGGCTGGCAGGCCGAGCACTACCCGTCGCTGGACCCGCAGGGCCTGCCGCTGAGGTTGCTGACCGAGCCCGGATCCGGTGCCCCGGTGCTGCTGCACGTCGCCATGCCAGGGGGCCGGGTGTTGCGGGCCCGGGTGTGGGTGGCGCAGGTCGGCCGGGTGCCGCTGCTGCTGCTGGACTCCGACATCGCCGAGAACGATCCCGAGCTCCGCGGGGTGACCGACCGGCTGTACGGCGGCGACCAGGACCACCGGATCAAGCAGGAGATCCTCGCCGGCATCGGCGGGGTTCGGGCGGTGCGCGCCTACACGAACGCCGAGGGTCTCGCCGACCCCGAGGTGTTTCACATGAACGAGGGGCACGCGGGATTCCTCGGGGTGGAGCGGATCCGCGAACTGATCACCGGTGCGGGACTGGACTTCGACGCTGCGCTCGCCGCGGTGCGGGCGGCGACGGTGTTCACCACGCACACGCCCGTGCCCGCGGGGATCGACCGGTTCCCGGCGGATCTGGTGCGGAACTACTTCGGGGGCGGGGGAGGTGGCGAGTCCGCGCTGCTGCCCGGGCTGACGGTGGATCGCATTCTCGACCTCGGCCGGGAGGCGGACCCGTCGGTGTTCAACATGGCGCACATGGGTCTGCGCCTCGGGCAGCGCGCGAACGGTGTTTCGAAACTCCACGGCATCGTCAGCCGCGACATGTTCAACGGGTTGTGGCCGGGATTCGACGCCGACGAGGTGCCGATCGGATCGGTGACCAACGGGGTGCACGCGCCGACCTGGGCGGCCCGCGAGTGGATGGACCTGGCCCGGCGCGCAGCCGGACCGGAGCTGGTGGAGGAGGCACGCGGCTGGGAGCGGCTGAGCGACGTCCCGGCGGCCGAGCTGTGGGCGACCCGATCCGCGCTGCGCGGCCAACTGGTCGACGAGGTGCGTCGCCGGGTCCGCGCGTCCTGGATCGAACGCGGTGCGACGGAGGCCGAACTGGGCTGGACCGCAGAGGTATTCGATCCGAACGTCCTGACGGTCGGGTTCGCGCGGCGGGTGCCGACGTACAAGCGATTGACGCTGATGCTGCGGGACCCGGAGCGACTGCGGGCGCTGCTGCTCGACGAGAAGCGTCCCGTGCAGCTGGTGGTCGCGGGCAAGAGCCATCCCGCCGACGACGGCGGCAAGGCGCTGATCCAGCAGGTGGTGCGGTTCGCCGACCAGCACGACGTGCGGCACCGCATCGTCTTCCTGCCCGACTACGACATGTCGATGGCCCGGTTCCTGTACTGGGGGTGCGACGTGTGGCTGAACAACCCGCTGCGGCCCCTGGAGGCGTGCGGCACGTCCGGGATGAAGTCGGCGCTCAACGGCGGGCTGAACCTGTCCATCCGGGACGGCTGGTGGGACGAGATGTTCGACGGGGAGAACGGCTGGGCCATCCCGACCGCGGACGGGGTGCTCGACGAGACGCGTCGTGACGACCTCGAGGCGAACGCCATGTACGAGCTGCTCGAGCAGTCGGTGCTGCCGAAGTTCTACGACCGCGGCGCGGACGGTGTGCCGGCGCGGTGGGTGGAGATGGTGCGGCACACCCTGCAGTCGCTGGGCCCGAAGGTGCTGGCGTCCAGGATGGTTCGCGACTACACCGTCGACCTGTACGCGCCGGCGGCGCGCGCCGCGCGGACCGTGGTGGCGGACGGGTACGCCGGCGCACGGCAGCTGGCCCGCTACCGCGACCGGGTGGAGGCGGCGTGGCCCGCGGTGCAGGTGGTGCAGGTCGACAGCTCCGGCCTGCCCGACACCCCGGTCATCGGCGCCGAGCTGGCGCTGCGCGCCTACGTCCAGCTCGGCGGGCTCGAACCCGGCGAGGTGAGCGTGCAGGCGGTCCTCGGCAGGGTCGGCCCGGACGAGGACCTCACCGATGTGGTGACCGTGCCGATGACACACGACGGCTCCGACGAACTGGGACAGGTGTACGTCGTCGACACGGCGCTGCCGTTGTCGGGGGCCGTCGGCTACACCGTGCGCGTACTGCCGCACCACGATCTGCTGGCGGGCGACGCGGAGCTGGGACTGGTCACGGTGCCGGTCGGGTAGCCGCGCCCTTCCGACGCAGGTGGCGCAGCGCCGCCTCAGCGGCGTTGTGGCCACACATGCCGTGCGCGCCGGCCCCGGGTGGCGTCGACGCGGAGCACAGGTACGTGCCCGGGATTCCGACGCTGTACGGGTCCAACGCGATGCGCGGGCGGAAGAGCACCTGGGTGCCCGCGTTGGCGCCGCCCACGATGTCGCCGCCGACGTTGTTCGGGTTCGACGCGGCCATGCGGGCCGGACCGGATGCCGTGGTGGCGACGACCCGATCGCGGAACCCTGGCGCGAACCGTTCGATCTGCGCGAGCACCGCTTCGGTGGCGTCGCCCGAATAGCCGTGCGGTACATGGGCGTACGCATACACCGGGTTGAGGTTCCCGTGGGAGCGGGTGGGATCGGCGACGTACTGCTGCCCGAGCAGGACGAACGGCCGCTGCGGCATCCGGCCCGCGGCGACCTCGCGCTCGGCCGCGGCCACCTCGTCGAAACTCCCGCCCAGGTGGACCGTCCCGGCCCGGCCGCACGCCGGGGCGGTCCACGGAATCGGGCCGTCGACGGCGAAGTCGACCTTGAACGCCGCCGCCCCGTGCCGGAACCGGCGGTACGCCCGGGCGACGCGCACCGGTATCCGATCGCCGAGCACCGCGAGTGCCGCCGCGGGCGTCAGGTCGAGCAGGACCACATCCGCGGGTGGGATGTCCCTGGCGTTGCGGACGCGGACACCGGTGCTGATCGTCCCGCCGTGCTCGGTCAGCATCGAGGCGAGTGCGTCGGCGATGGCGCGGGATCCGCCCTCGGCGACCGGCCAGCCGTGGCGGTGGCCCGCCGCGGCGATCATCAGCCCGACCGCGGAGGTGGCCGGACGGTCCAGCCGGTGGTAGGCGTGCGCGGCCACCCCGCCGTACAGGGCGCGGGCCCTGTCGGTGCGCAGCCACCGCGCCGTCACCGTGGCCGGGAGGAGTGCCCGCGCGCCGAAAGCGGCCACCTCGAGCGGGTGCCGCGGGATCCGGATGATCGGCCGCATCAGGTCCGCGGCCAGATCGTCGACGTTGCCTGCCAGATCCTCGACGAGGCGTCGCCACCGCGGGCCGTCGACGCCGAGTCCGGCCGCCGTCTCCGCCACCGACCGGTACAGCAGACCCGCGTCCCCGTCGTCGAGGGGATGGGCGCAGTCGACCTCGGGCCACCGCCAGGTGAGGCCGTACCGGTCGAGGCCGAGCGTCCGAAGGAACGGCGAGCCCGCACCGAGCGGGTGGAAGGCGGCACACTCGTCGTGGATCAGCCCGGGCACGGTCGCTTCTCCGGAACGGGTGCCGCCGCCGATCGTGTCGGCGGCCTCGAGCACCTGAACGGCGACGCCGCTGCGGGCGAGATGCACCGCGGCAGCGAGCCCGTTGGGTCCGCTGCCGACGACGACCGCGGTGCTCACGGCCGGGTCCTGCGGGTCTCGCGCATCCTCGGCTCCTTGCTGTGGCCACCGGTCGGTCGGCGCCCGGTCGGCTGTCACCTCCAGTGTCCACCGGACGCCGTGCGGGACGGGACTGTTCGGGGTCCCTTCGGGACAGGGCCGTTCGGCGGCCGTCAGCCGCCCGCGAGCCGCTCCAGCGCCTTGCGGACCACGATCGGGTCGGAGGTCTCCCAGAACGGGGGGAGCGAGGCGCGCAGGTATCCGCCGTACCGGGCGGTGGCCAATCGGGAATCGAGCATCGCGACCACGCCCTTGTCGTCGACGCTTCGCAGCAGGCGACCGACGCCCTGCGCCAGCAACAGCGCGGCGTGATTGGCCGAGACGGCGAGAAAGCCGTTGCCCCCGCGGGATTCGACGGCGCGCTGCCGGGCCGCCAGGAGCGGGTCGTCCGGGCGGGGGAACGGGATCCGGTCCAGGATCACCAGCGAGAGCGACGGACCCGGCACGTCCACGCCCTGCCACAACGACAGGGTGCCGAACAGGGACGTCGCCTCGTCCTCGGCGAACTTGCGCACCAGCTGTCCGGTGGCGTCGTCGCCCTGACACAGCACCGGCGTGTCGAGGCGCTGGCGCATCTCGGCGGCCGCCGCCTTCGCTGCCCGCGTCGAGGAGAACAGGCCGAGCGTACGGCCACCGGCCGCGGTCACCAGCTCCTCGATCTCGTCGAGGAACCGCGGTGACAGGCCGTCGCGGCCCGGCGGCGGAAGATGCTTGGCCACGTACAGGATTCCGGCCTTCGCGTGGTCGAACGGGGATCCGACGTCGAGGGCGTTCCACTTGGCGGCCGAGTCGTCGGACGGGGCCTCGGTGCCCGTCGCCATCGCGGTGTCACTCCGGACCGAGGCCTGCGCCGGCAGCCCCCACTCCACCGCCAGACCGTCGAAGGATCCGCCGACCGTCAGCGTCGCGGACGTCAACACCACCGTCGACTCGTCGAACAACCGGCTGCGCAGCAGCCCGCCGACCGACAGCGGCGCGATCCGCACCAGCTTGCCGCGCCGCTCGTCGTCGGACAGCCACACCACGTCCCGATGCTTGGCGGGATCGGGCTCGTCGAACGCCGTGAGCACCCGGACGGCACTGTCGTGCACCTCGTCGACCGCCGACAGCGCGGCCGCCCGCGCCGCCGCGGACTCCGGATCCGCCGCCGCCTGACCAGGCCGGGACGGACCGATCGCGGTGCGCACCGCCCACGCGGCGTCCCGGACCAGGGCCAGGGCCTGCCCGGCACCGTCGGGCAGGTGTTCCCACCGTCCCGCGGGCAGCTCCTCGAGCACCTCGGCCCATGCCTCCGACGACGCCTCGAGTCGGTCCGCGTCCTGCTCCTCGACCAGCTTCGTGCAGCGCCGGGCGGCCGCGCTGACCGTCGCCGGGGCCAACTCCGCAGTCGCCACGCCGGTCACCCGGTCCACCAGTTCGTGCGCCTCGTCGATCACGACCACGTCATGCTCGGGCAGCACCGCGATCCCGGAGATGGCGTCGATCGCCAGTAGCGCGTGGTTGGTGACGACGACGTCCACCTGCGCGGCCTCCGCGCGGGCGCGCTCGGCGAAGCAGTCCTCGCCGATCGGGCAGCGGGACTTGCCGAGGCACTCGCGGGCGGTGACGCTGACCTGGCGCCACGCCTGATCGCTGACGCCGGGCACCAGCTCGTCACGGTCCCCGGTCTCGGTGTCCGACGACCACTTCGTCAGCCGCTGCACCTCCCGGCCGAGCCGGGACACCGCGAACGCGTCGAACAGTTCGGTCTCCGGTGCCGGCTGCTCGGCCATGCCGGTGTGCACCTTGTTCATGCACAGGTAGTTGTTGCGGCCCTTGAGGATCGCGAACCGGGGCTCCCGGCCGAGTGCCTTCTTCAGTGCCTTCGCGAGGCGCGGCAGGTCCCGGTCGACCAGCTGGCGCTGCAGCGCGATCGTCGCCGTCGAGATCACCACGGTGCGGCCCGACTCCACCGCATGCCGCACGCTCGGCACCAGGTAGGCGAGCGACTTGCCGGTGCCGGTGCCTGCCTGCACCGCGAGGTGCTCCCCGGACTCGATCGCGTGCGCGACCGCCGACGCCATCGTCAGCTGGTTCCGCCGCTCGGCACCCCCGAGAGCGTGCACCGCCTCGGACAGCAACTCGGGGACGGTGGGGAGTTCACGCACCGGACAAGACTACTGCCCGCGGATCGGTGCGGGCGTCGCCGTCCCTCATTGCTCGCGCGCCAGGCGCGGGATCACTCCGCCGGCCAGCACGTCGTCGATCTGCCGGCGGGAGAGCCGGTGATGGACCGGGACGATCCCGTCCCGGGCGGCCGGGGACACGGTCAGTGCCGATCCCGACTGCAATGCCTCGCGGAGCCCGTCGAGAAGCAGCACATCGCCCTGGGCGACGCGTTCGTAATCGGCAGGATCGTCGAACTCCAGTGCCAGCACACCGAAGTTCGCCAGGTTCTGCCAGTGGATGCGTGCGAACGACTTGGCGAGCACCACGCGCAAGCCCAGATAACGCGGTGCGATCGCGGCGTGCTCACGCGACGAGCCCTGCCCGTAGTTGTCCCCACCGACGACGACGTGTCCGTCCGCGGACGCGGCCGCCCGCTCCGGATATGTCTCATCGATTTGTGTGAACGTGAACCTGGCCAGCTCGGGAATGTTCGACCGGTACGGCAGCGCCCGCGCCCCGGCGGGCGAGATCTCGTCGGTCGAGATGTTGTCGCCCACCTTCAGGATCACCGGGGCCTCGATCCGATCGGGCAGTGGTCCGAATTCCGGGAGGGACGAGATGTTGGGTCCCTTGACCACCCGGACGCGTCGCGCGTCATCCGCAGGCAGGGGCGCAACCAGCATGGCGGTGTTCACCGCGGCACGGGTGGGCAGTTCCAGGTTCGGATACGCCATTCCACTGTCCTTCGCCCAGTCGCGCGGATCGGTGATACTTCCGGTGAGCGCGGACGCGGCGGCCGTCTCGGGCGAGCACAACCACACCGAATCCTCCCTGGTGCCGGAGCGCCCGGGGAAGTTGCGGGGCATCGTCCGCAGCGAGTTCCGGCCGGTCGCGGGCGCCTGCCCCATCCCGATACAGCCCATACAACCGGACTGATGGATCCGCGCGCCGGCGCCGATCAGTTCGAGAGTCGCTCCCATGCGCGTGAGGTCGGCGAAGATCTCCCGCGAGGACGGGTTGACGTCGAAACTCACGCCCGGCACCGTCTGACGTCCCGCCACCATGGCGGCGGCGATCGCGAAGTCGCGCAGTCCCGGGTTGGCGGACGAGCCGATCACCACCTGGCTGACGTCCTCGCCGGCGACCTCGCGCACCGGGACCACGTTGTCGGGCGACGAGGGCATCGCGATCAGCGGCTCGATGGTCGACAGATCGATCCGCTCGGTCACGTCGTATGCGGCGCCGTCGTCCGCGAGGAGCTCGACGAAGTCGCCCTCGCGGTCCTCGAGACGCAGGAACTCCCGCACCGCGTCGTCGGCCGGGAACACCGACGTCGTCGCGCCCAGCTCGGCGCCCATGTTCGCGATCACGTGGCGATCCATCGCGGTCAGCGTCGCCAGCCCTGGGCCGTGGTACTCGATGACGCGGTTCACGCCGCCCTTGACTCCGTGCCGGCGGAGCATCTCGAGAATCACGTCCTTGGCGGAACACCACGGCGACAGTCGGCCAGCGAGCTCCACGCCCCAGATTCGTGGCATCCGCAGGTGCAGCGGTTGACCGGCGATGGCCAGTGCGACCTCGAGCCCGCCGACCCCGATGGCCAGCATGCCGAGAGAGCCCGCAGCGGGAGTGTGCGAGTCGGAGCCCACCATCGTCTTGCCCGGGATCCCGAATCGCTGCATGTGGGTCGGATGCGACACCCCGTTGCCCGGTTTGGAGTACCACAGGCCGTAGCGCAGGCAGGCGGTCCGCAGGAACTCGTGGTCCTCGGCGTTCTTCTCGTCCGTCTGCAGCAGATTGTGGTCGACATACTGGGCGCTCAGCTCGGTTCGCGCCTGGTCGAGGTGCAGTGCCTCGAGTTCCTGCATCACCAGCGTTCCGGTGGCGTCCTGGGTGAGCGTCTGATCCACGCGGATCGCGATCTCCTCGTCCGGTTCCATCCGCCCGGAGACCAGGTGCGTTCCGATGAGCTTGCCGGCGACAGTGCCCTTCCGGCCGGCAGTGGTCGACATGTCTGCTCCCACCCGCCGCCGGGGCGTCCCTGGACGGTGGCGGGGCCGCGTCGCAGGGCCTGATCCGCTGTCTCCCAGCATGCACCGGAAACTGCGGCTGTGCTACGAACGTGAACGGGACGTACGGCCCGTGGTCACCGTTTGGTTGTGCGGCGCGGTGTCGGAGCCGACCAGCCGACCAGAGTCACGCCTGCGTTCTGCATCGCGTGCATCGCCGTGCGCACCGTGTCCGGCGCCACCCCGGCCGTGTAGTCCAGCAGCACCCGCGTGTCGAATCCCTCCCGGACCGCATCCATCGCCGTCGCGCGCACGCAGTGGTCGGTGGCGATCCCGACCACGTCCACGGCGGCGATCTCGTGGTCCTGCAGCCAGTCGGTGAGCGAGTCGCCGTCGCTCGAACTGCCCTCGAACCCGGAGTAGGCCGCCGCGAAGTTGCCCTTGCCGAACACCTCCTGGATCGCGGAGGTGTCCAGCGCCGGATGGAACTCGGTGCCCGGCGTCCCGACCACACAGTGTGGCGGCCAGCTGTCGCGGAAGTCGGGCCGGTCGGAGAAGTGCGGCCCGGGGTCGATGTGCCGGTCCGCGGTCGCGACGATCGCGGCGTACCGCGGACGTCCCGGCGTGGCCAGGTAGTCGCTGACCGCCGCCGCGACCGCTGCGCCGCCCGTCACGGCGAGGGAGCCGCCCTCGCAGAAGTCGTTCTGCACGTCGACGATGATCAGGGCCCTGCGGATGGTGGTGCTCATGACTCGATTCTTCACGCGAAGTCGCCGACGTACCGCGTCGGGACCGCCGCCTCGCCGTGCGAGAGCTTGAGACCCTCCCACGGCAGACTCACCAGGTTCCGCGCGAGCAGTTCCCGTGCGTCGTCGAGACCGGGCAGATCGGGTTCGAGCTCGCCGCCACGGACCATCGGGATCATCAGCGGCCGGCCGGTCAGCCCGCCGCCGTCCGGAACCGGTGCGTCCGCCGGGTACACGACCTCCTCGACGATCGTCCCCGTCGTCCGGGCGAACCGGATGGCGCACTTGCCGCCGCCGCGCGACGACTTCTGGCTGCTGCGCTTCTCCACCGGGATCCCGTCGACCTCGACCAGCTTGTAGACCATTCCCGCGGTGGGCGCACCGGACCCGGTGACCAGCGCGGTCCCCACGCCGTAACTGTCCACCGGTTCGGCCCGCAGTGCCGCGATCGCGTACTCGTCCAGGTCGCCGGACACCACGATCCTCGTCTTCGTCGCGCCGAGATCGTCGAGCTGACGGCGCACCTGCCGGGCCCACACCCCGAGGTCGCCGGAATCGATCCGCACGCCGCCCAGCTCCGGTCCGGCCACCGCGATCGCGGTCTTGACGCCCTCGGTGATGTCGTAGGTGTCCACCAACAGCGTGGTGCCGACGCCGAGCTTGGCGACCTGACCGCGGAACGCCGCCGCCTCGTCCGGGCCCGCGGCGGTGGTGTGCAGCAGGGTGTACGAGTGGGCGCTGGTCCCCGCGCCGGGCACGCCGAAGCGGCGCACCGCCTCGAGGTTGGAAGTGGCGGTGAACCCGGCCAGGTAGGCGGCGCGCGAGCACGCGACCGCGGACTCCTCGTGTGCGCGCCGGGAGCCCATCTCGATCAGCGTCCGGCCGTCGGCGGCACTGACCATCCGGGCCGCCGCCGACGCGATCGCGCTGTCGTGGTTGAGGATCGACAGGATCAGCGTCTCCAGCAGGACGCACTCGGCGAACGAGCCCCGGACCGACAGGATCGGCGACCCCGGGAAGTACAACTCGCCCTCCCGGTAGCCGTCGATGTCGCCGGTGAACCGGTAGTCCCGCAGCCAGGACAGGGTGTCGTCGTCGAGGAACGTCGACGCGACCGCCAGCTCGGGTTCGCCGAACCGGAACCGCTCCAACGCGTCCAGCAGCCGTTCGACACCGCCGACGACGCCGTAGCGGCGGCCGTCGGGGAGGCGGCGGGCGAAGGCTTCGAAGGTGCAGTGGCGCTCGGCCGAGCCGTCGGCCAACGCGGCCGCGAGCATCGTCAGTTCGTACTGGTCGGTGAGCAGTGCGGTGCTGGTCGCGGGCTGGGACCACTGGGAGTTCGTCACGCCGTCACCCTACGAGCAGCCGGGCCGCCGGGACCGGCGCGGACCCGGCGTTTCGCGCGCGTGGTCCGCAGGGTATTGCTCGCGCGGTGTTCAATTGGTCCGGATGGCGTCGTAGTCTGGACATATGGCTCCGCGCCCGTACATCACTCTCATGGCCGTGCCGATGGCCAGCATGCCCACCCCGGCTCCTACGGTGCTGCCCGAACAGGCAGAGGTCACCGACGAGGACGAATCGCTGAACCGGCCCTGGGTGACGGTGGTGTGGGACGATCCGGTGAACCTCATGCACTACGTGACGTTCATCTTCCAGAAGCTGTTCGGCTACAGCAAGGCCAAGGCCACCGATCTGATGATGCAGGTGCACAAGGAAGGCAAGGCGGTCGTCTCGTCCGGTTCCCGGGACAAGATGGAGCACGACGTGCAACGCCTGCACGCGGCCGGCCTCTGGGCCACCATGCAGCGCGACAGCTGAGCCACCCCCTGACTCGGAAGGACTGCCAGGTAACCACCCGTGCGCACATGGAGCCGTAAGAACTCGCTGGGCGGCGTCAAGATCCGGTCCGAGATGGATGCCCGGGAGGCGTCGGTACTCAGGTCGCTGGTGACCTCGGTGCTCGGCCTGCTCGAGGACCGGTCGGCGTCCGCGCCGCAGGACGATCTCGCCGAACTCACCGGACTGCGGACCGGCAACTCCGCCGCCCCGACCGACGCGACGCTCGCCCGGCTGCTGCCGGACTTCTTCGGGTCCGGCCGCGACACGGTGGATCCCGATTCCCGCGACGCCAACGACAACGGCGCGCTGCGCAGCCTGTACGAGCCGGAGATCATCGACGCCAAGGTCGCCGCGGGTGCGGTGATCCTGCAGACCGTGCCCGCCGACGGCGGCAAGGTGGTGCTCACTCCCGAGCAGGCCGAATCCTGGCTGTACGGCCTCAACGACATCCGGCTCGCGCTCGGCACCACGATCGGGATCGACGCCGACACCCCCGACGAACTCGACCCCGACGATCCGCGGGCGCCGCACCTGGACGTCTACCACTGGCTCACCTGGATGCAGGACTCCCTGGTCCAGGTCCTCCTGCCGTGACGGTGGTGCCGGGGCCCCGAAACGCCCTGACCGACGTCGCAGGCCTGCTCGTCGGCCACCACCACGAACTCGACGCCGACGCCACCCTCGGGTCCGGGCGGGCCACCGGCTGCACCGTCGTCCTCACCGCCGGCGGGGCGACCGCGGCGGTCGACGTGCGCGGCGGCGGACCCGGCACCCGCGAGACCGACCTGCTCGACCCCAGTCACAGCGTCCAGAAGGTGGATGCGGTGCTCCTGACCGGTGGCAGCGCGTACGGCCTTGCCGCCGCCGACGGGGTGATGCGCTGGCTCGAGGAACGCGGCCGCGGCATCCCGATGGATGCCGACGGTCACGTGGTTCCGATCGTGCCCGGCGCGGTGATCTTCGACCTGCCGGTCGGGCAGTGGTCGGTGCGCCCGACCGCCGATCACGGGTTCCTCGCCGCGGACGCCGCCCGCACCGACTTCCGGCGGGGGACTGTCGGTGCCGGCGTCGGCGCCCGTGCGGGAATCCTCAAGGGCGGCATCGGCACCGCCAGTGCCGTGCTCGGCGACGGGCCCGCCGCGGGCGCCACCGTGGCCGCGCTGGTGGTCGCCAACCCGGTCGGGTCGGTGTTCGACCCGGCCACCGGACTGCCGTGGGGGGTCGCGGCCGGCGACGCGGCCGCATGGGGACTGCGGGTGCCCGACTCCGCGGAACTCGCCGCCGCGATCGAACTCGGCGGCAAGGGGACCGTCCTCAACACCACCATCGGAGTCGTCGCCACCGACGCCCCGCTGAGCAAGGCCGCGTGCCGCCGCGTCGCGGTCGCCGGGCACGACGGACTGGCCCGCGCCATCCGGCCCGCGCACTCACCGCTCGACGGCGACACCCTGTTCGCGCTGTCCACCGGGACACACGACCTGCCCGCCCCCGCGGCCGAGGTACCGGCCGCGTTCCCGCCCGACCTGCCGGTGCTCGACGCCGTGTGCACGGCCGCCGCGGACGTCGTGTCCAGGTCGATCGTCGACGCGATCCTCTCCGCCACCACGGTCGCCGGGATCCCCAGCTACCGCGACCAGTTCCCGTCCGCGTTCGCCGGGTGAGTCAACGCGTGTGAGCCGCCGCCGAACGGTCCCACATGGGTAGGCTCGGGGCATGACCCAGCCCACGTCGTCCTTCCCGGTGCCCGGGCCGTCGAATTCGCCCGTGCCCACCGGATCTCGGCCGCAGTGGCAGCAGGCGGCGATCGCGATCAGCGCCTTCGTGGTCGGGTTGTACGTGCTCGAGTTCATCGACATGCTCGTGGGCAACCGGCTCGACGGCGGCGGAGTCGAGCCGCGCACGCTCAGCGGGCTGTGGGGCGTCCTGTTCGCGCCGGTCCTGCACTACGGCTGGGGGCACCTGCTCGCCAACACGCTCCCGCTGCTCGTCCTCGGATTCCTGGTGATGCTGTCCGGCATCGCACGTGGGCTCGAGGCGACCGCGATCATCTGGGTGGTCGGAGGCCTCGGGGTCTGGCTGACCGGCGGGTCCGGCACCAACCACCTCGGGGCGTCGGTGCTCGTGTTCGGCTGGCTCGCCTACCTGATCGCCCGGGGCCTGTTCACCCGGCACTTCGGGCAACTGGCACTGGGGCTCGTGGTCCTGCTGTTCTACGGCGGAATGCTCTGGGGCGTGCTGCCCGGCCAGCCCGGGGTGTCGTGGCAGGGACACCTGTTCGGCGCGGTCGGTGGTGTCCTCGCCGCCTGGATCCTCGCCTCGGATGTGCGGGCCGCGCGCGCGGCGAAAGCGCTGCCTCAGTAGTCGGCCGGCGGCCCGGATCGGGGCCGGGGGCGGGCGGGTGTGACGGCAGGCTCAGCGGCCGGTTCGGGGTGCGTTCGTCTCGATTCGGGCCGATCCTTTTTCGTCACCGGCCGGGCGTGGCAGCATGACCCTTATGCGCATCACCGTCCTGGGTTGTTCGGGCAGCGTCGGCGGGCCCGACTCGCCTGCGTCGGGCTATCTGCTCACCGCACCGGACACCCCGCCGGCCGTCATCGACTTCGGGCCCGGCGTACTCGGTGCCCTGCAGCGGTACGAGGATCCCGGGGCGGTGTCGATCTTCCTGACCCACCTGCACGCCGACCACTGCCTGGACATCCCCGGACTGCTGGTGTGGCGCCGCTACCACCCGAATCCGCCGGCCGGGCGGGCCCTGCTGTACGGCCCTGCGGACACCCACCCCCGGATCGGATCCGCTTCCGCGGAGTCCGCAGGCAGCATGGACGACGTCTCCGACACCCTCGACGTCCGGCGCCTCACCGACGGCGGCACCTTCGACTACGGCCGGCTCACCGTGCAGTCGGCCCGGATGTTCCACCCGCCGGAGGCGTACGGCCTCCGATTCACGAACCCGGCCGGCCGCACGCTGGTCTACACCGGCGACACCGGCATGTGCGACCAGGTGGTCGAGCTCGCCCGCAATGCGGACGTGCTGCTGTCCGAGGCGTCGTGGACCCACCACCCGGACCGTCCCGTCGGCATCCACCTGTCCGGTGCGGAGGCAGGCAGGCTCGCCACGCTCGCCGGGGTCGGGGAGCTGCTGCTCACCCACATTCCGCCGTGGACCTCACGCGAGGACGTCATCGCCGAGGCGAAGGCCGAGTTCTCCGGTCCCGTCCACGCCGTCAGCGCGGGCGACGTCTTCGATATCTGAGCGGCCGTGCCGTCCGGTCGGCGCAGCCGGCGGTGTTGTCCCGTCGGGCGGCCGACCGTGTTGTCCCGTCGGCGCGGCCGACTGTGTTGTCCCGTCGGCGCGGCCGACTAGGCTCACCGGGGTGAGCAGACGACTGGACGGTAGGGCGGACGACGAGCTCCGCGAAGTGAAGATCACCCGAGGATTCACCAGCCATCCCGCGGGTTCGGTGCTGGTCGAGTTCGGCAACACCCGCGTGATGTGCACGGCCAGCGTCGAGGAGGGCGTGCCGCGCTGGCGGAAGGGCTCCGGCCTCGGCTGGCTGACCGCCGAGTACGCGATGCTGCCCGCAGCGACCCACACCCGCAGCGGCCGCGAGTCCGTCAAGGGCAAGGTCGGCGGCCGCACCCAGGAGATCAGCCGCCTCGTCGGCCGGTCCCTGCGCGCCTGCATCGACCTCGCCGCCATCGGTGAGAACACCATCGCCATCGACTGCGACGTGCTGCAGGCCGACGGCGGCACCCGCACCGCGGCCATCACCGGTGCCTACGTGGCGCTGGTCGACGCCGTCAGCTACCTGCGGGCGGCCGAGTTGCTGTCCGATCCGCAGCCGATCTCCTGCGGCATCGCCGCGGTCAGCGTCGGCGTCGTCGACGGCCGCGTCCGGCTCGACCTGCCGTACGAGGAGGACTCGCGCGCCGAGGTCGACATGAACGTCGTCGCGACCGACACCGGCACCCTCGTCGAGATCCAGGGCACCGGCGAGGGCGCGACCTTCCCGCGCACGACCCTCGACAAGCTGCTCGACTCGGCCCTCGCCGGTTGCGAGCAGCTGTTCGAGGTGCAGAAGGCCGCGCTCGCGCTGCCGTACCCGGGCGAGCTGCCCGAGCCGAAGACGCCCGAGAAGAAGAAGTTCGGTGCCTGAGCGGTCGGATACGGGCGCCGATGGCACCGTCCGGCTGCTCGTCGCGTCCCGGAACGCGAAGAAGCTGGGCGAACTGCGCCGGGTGCTGGAGACGGCAGGCGTCGAGGGCATCGAACTCGTCGGCCTGAACGAGGTGCCGGAGTTCCCCGAGACGCCGGAGACCGGCGCGACCTTCGAGGAGAACGCCCTCGTCAAGGCCCGCGACGGGGCCGCCGCCACCGGATTGCCCTGTGTCGCCGACGACTCCGGGCTGGAGGTCGACGCACTGAACGCGATGCCGGGTGTGCTGTCCGCGCGCTGGGCGGGCGGTCACGGCGACGACGCGGCGAACACCGCGCTGGTGCTGGCGCAGCTGTCCGACACCCCGGACGACCGGCGCGGCGCGGCGTTCGTGTCCGCGTGCGCGCTGGTGGTGCCGGGCGGAGTCGAGCGCGTGGTCCGCGGGACCTGGCCGGGGTCGATCGCCCGCGAGCCCCACGGCGACGGCGGCTTCGGCTACGACCCGGTGTTCCGGCCCGAAGGGGAGGAGCGCACCGCCGCGCAGCTCACTCCGGCCGAGAAGGACGCCGCCTCGCACCGCGGCCGCGCGCTGGCCCAGCTGGTCCCGGATCTCGCCGCTCTCGAGGCCCGCGGCTGACGTTCCACCCCCCCCCGTAAATCCCGAATGGCCCATTCGTTCAGTTGAACTGAACGAATGGGCCATTCGGGAAGAATGGGGAGTGCGCTCTCAGAGGTTGAAGGCGGCCTTGACCTCTTTCGTCCGCCGGTGCTCGGCGACGAACGAGAGGAACGGGATGGTGCCGGCGAGCGCCGTCGCGACGATGGTCGTGGCCTTCCAGCGCGCCTTGATCGCCAGGTCGATGGTGAAGGCCAGGTACAGCATGTAGAACAGCCCGTGCACCTGTCCGATGTAGAAGAACCACGACGGCGCGCTGCTCGCGTCGGACAGGATCAGGTACTTGTAGATGAGTTCGGCCGTGAGGATCAGCAGCCAGACGCCGGTGATGTACGCGAGCGCCCGGTAGCGCGTCAGCGCCGAGGCGATCTTCTTGGTGTCGCGGACTTCCGTGGTGGTGACGGTCTCGTCGGGGGCCGTGCTCACGTGCTGCTCCTATCGGCCTCGCTCGCCCGGAGCTGCGCGAGGTAGTTGTTGTACGCCTGGTGGGCCTCGTCGTCGGGGTCGTCGGCGTCGAGGACCTCGGCGGCCTTCTGGTTGCGCTGCGGCAGCAGATCGGCCGGGATCTCGCGGGGCGCGTCGCCGTTGGCCGCCTTCGGCTGGTCCTCGGGTGCGATGTCCTCCAGCTGCACGAACCGGCGGTACGCGTAGACCACGAACGCGGCGAACAGGGGCCACTGGAACGCGTAGCCGAGATTCTGGCCGTTACCGCCGACGGCCTCGAAGCGGGTCCACTGCCAGTAGCCGAGAGCCAGGCATGCGGCGGCCGCAACGATGACGAACACGATCAGTGCCGGTCGGCGGCGGGAGGGTGTACGGGCCACACCTCGACGGTACCCGAGGTGGGAAGGGGTGAAGCCGGTGGTCGGGGAGGTGAGGGTCACAGTTGCCCTGCCCGACAACTCCAGCTGTGGTGCGCGAGGGGGGACTCGAACCCCCACGTCCGAAGACACCAGGACCTAAACCTGACGCGGCTGCCAATTACGCCACTCGCGCGTGCAGGACAGACTATGCCACGGCATCGTCGCCGGACGCACACGAGGAGTCTGCCCCGAACTGGTTTCTGTGGGCCGATCCGACGCCCTCCAACACCGACGCCGCAGGGGTCGGCCGTGAAGGTAAAGAGGACTTCGATGCTCGAACCACAAAAATAACGGTTGGATAACGATCAATGTGAGGGATTCCTCAACTTTGCTACTCACGAGTACTCCGCGCTGCCAGCGCGTTCTTTCTTACTGGAAAGTCACTTGGACGACTGTCCTGTGAGCTGCGTCACGCCTACTACCTGGTAGAACGTCGTACCTGGACGGTAAACGTGAGGAATTCCTCATGATCCTGTGTCACCCTGTTCGCACCCCCGAAGAACCACCCGCGAGCGCGACGATGCGCCGTCGGGAGGTTGTGACGTCGGCGGGTTCCGACCAGGAGAGGACCATCCAGCGTGACGATCGACGAGAGCACACCACTGGGCAACGGCGACGGCACCTCGGGTGCCCGGTTCGCGCCGGCCCGGGCCGGCGCCGCGAAGTCACCCCTGCGGGATCGGCTTGTCGCCGGCGAACCCTACGCACTGGCCTTCGGCGGACAGGGTGCCGCCTGGCTCGAATCGCTCGAGGAACTCATCCGTGACAACGGCCTCGAGCCCGACCTCACCGCACTTGTCAACGAGGCGGCGGACGCGCTCGCGCCCGTCGCGCAGGACCTCCTCGTGGTCCGGCCGATCGGCTTCGACCCCATCGGCTGGATCCTGGAACGGGACGTCGCCGACGAGGACGCAACCGACGCCGGACCGTCCGCCGAGGCGCTGACCTCCGCGTCGGTGTCGATGCCCGGCGTGCTGCTCACCCAGCTGGCCGCGCTGCGGTCGCTGCGCCTGCAGGGCCTCGACCCCGCACAGACCGCGCCGGTCGCGGTGATCGGGCACTCGCAGGGCAAGGTCGCCGCCGACTCCGTCGCCGACGGCGGCGCCTCCGACGGCGCGCTCCTCGCCATCTCCCAGCTCATCGGTGCCGCGGCGGTCCTGGTCGGCCGTCGGCGCGGCATCATCGGCAGCGGCGAGCGCACCCCGATGCTGGCGGTCTCCGACGTCGACCCGGCCCGCATGCAGGCCATCGTCGACGAGCTCGCCGCAGGCGTCGACGCCGAGCGCGGCGTCGTCATGGCCATCCGCAACGGGCGTCGCCGCGTCGTGCTGTCCGGCCCGCCGGCGCAGCTCGCCCGCGTGCAGCAGCGCGCCGAGCAGATCGCCGCCGAGGAGGCCGCCGAGCGCGAGGCCAAGAAGCGCGGCGGTGCCGTGTTCTCGCCGGTGTTCGAGCCCGTTGCCGTCGAGGTCGGATTCCACCACCCCGCGCTGTCCGACGCAGTCGACACCGTCGGCGCCTGGGCCACCCGCTGTGGCCTCGACGTCGAGCGCGCCACCCGCCTGGCCCGCGCCTGCTTCACCGACTCCGTCGACTGGGTCGCCGACGTCGATTCCGTCGTCGACGCCGGCGCCGCCTGGATCCTCGACCTGGGCCCCGGCGACCTGCTGACCCGCATGACCGCCGGACCGCTGCGCGGCAGCGGCGTCGGCATCGTCGCCGTCTCCACCCGCGGCGGCCAGCGCAGCCTGCTCACCCCGGGTGCGGCACCCGAGGTGGCCAAGGCGTGGTCGTCGTTCCGCCCGTCGCTGGTGTCGCTGCCCGACGGCAAGGTCGCCGTCGAGACCGCGTTCACCAAGCTGACCGGCCGCTCGCCGATCCTGCTTGCGGGCATGACCCCGACCACCGTCGACCCGAAGATCGTCGCGGCCGCCGCCAACGCCGGCCACTGGGCGGAGCTCGCCGGTGGCGGCCAGGTCACCGAGAAGATCTTCGCCGACCACGTCGCCGAGCTGTCCACGCTGCTCGAGCCCGGCCGCGCGGTCCAGTTCAACTCGATGTTCCTCGACCCGTACCTGTGGAAGCTGCACGTGGGCGGCAAGCGTCTCGTCCCGAAGGCCCGCGCCGCGGGCGCCCCGTTCGACGGCGTCGTCGTGACCGCGGGCATCCCCGAGCTCGAGGAAGCCGTCGCGATCATCGGCGACCTCGGCGAGGCCGGCATCACCCACGTCGCGTTCAAGCCGGGCACCGTCGCGCAGATCAAGTCCGTGATCCGGATCGCCGCCGAGGTGCCGGACTTCCCGGTCATCGCGCACATCGAGGGCGGCCGCGCCGGTGGCCACCACTCGTGGGAGGACCTCGACGACCTGCTGCTGAGCACCTACTCGGAGCTGCGTGCGCGGCCGAACCTGGTGATCTGCGTCGGCGGCGGCATCGGCACCCCGGAGCGGGCCGCCGACTACCTGACCGGACGCTGGTCCGAGCAGCTCGGCTACCCGGCGATGCCGGTCGACGGCATCCTCGTCGGCACCGCCGCGATGGCCACCCTCGAGGCCACCACCTCGCCCGACGTCAAGCAGATGCTCGTGGACACCCCCGGCACCCCCGACTGGGTCGCCGCGGGCACCGCGACCGGTGGCATGTCCTCGGGTCGCAGCCAGCTCGGCGCCGACATCCACGAGATCGACAACGCCGCCTCCCGCACCGGCCGCCTCCTCGACGAGGTCGCCGGCGACGAGAAGGCCGTCGCGAAGCGTCGCGACGAGATCATCGCCGCCCTCGACGTGACCGCGAAGCCGTACTTCGGCGACGTCGCCACCATGACCTACGAGCGCTGGCTGCGCCGCTACCTCGAACTGGCCGTCGGGATCGACGCGGCCAAGGAGTTCGACTGCGGCACCGACTGGGCCGAGGCGTACGCCGACGCCACCGAGTCGGTCTGGCTGGACATCACCTGGCGGGACCGGTTCGCGCAGATGCTGCAGCGCGCCGAGGCCCGGCTGCACCGCAACGACCGCGGCCCGATCGCCACCCAGTTCGCGGACGAGCAGATCCTGGAGCGTCCCGAGGCCGCCCTGTGCACCCTGCGCGCGTGCTTCCCGGACGCCGGGACCACCGTGCTGCACCCGGCCGACGTCGCGTTCTTCGTCGCACTGTGCAAGACCCCCGGCAAGCCGGTGAACTTCGTGCCGGTCGTCGACAAGGACGTGCGCCGCTGGTGGCGGTCCGACTCGCTGTGGCAGGCCCACGACCCGCGCTACTCCGCCGACCAGGTGTGCATCATCCCCGGCACGGTCGCCGTTGCCGGCATCACCCGCGCCGACGAGCCGGTCGGTGACCTGCTCGACCGCTTCGAGAAGGCCACCACCGACGAACTGCTCGCCGCAGGTGCCACCCCGCTCGCCGTGGCGGGCCGCCGTCGCACCGAGGGCGCAGGCCTGTTCGGTCTCGTTCTCGCCGCGCCCGACGTCCTGTGGGCCGCGCGCCTGACCCGCAACCCGGTGCACCGGCTCGGCGACCTCGACGCCTGGACCGTCACCGACACCGAGGGCGCGCACGCCACCACCGGCGCCACCCTGCGTCTGCTCGACGAGAGTCGCGTCGAACTGAGGGTGCCGCTCGTCGGCGACCGTGCGGTCACCATCGCGATCACCGTCCCCGGCTCCACCCGCGACGGCGGCGCCCCCGTGGTCACCGCCGAGGACGCCGAGGCCGCGATGTCGGCGCTGCTCGCCGTCGCGGCCGGCCAGGAACTGCCGACCGTCAAGGGTGACGTCGCCCGCCTGAACGTCGCGTGGATCCCCGACCTGGTCGCCGACCACTCGGGCGTCACCGCCTCCGGGCTGCCGACGTCGCTGGTGCCCGGCGCAAACGTGGTGCCGGACGTGCTCGTCGGCGCCTGCTGGCCGGCGGTGTTCGCGGTGCTCGGTGCCGCGCAGACCACCGACGGCGTGCACGCCATCGAGGGCATGCTCGACCTGGTCCACCTCGACCACGCGGTCAACCTGGTCGACGCCGTCCCGGCCGACGCGGCGGTCCTGACCGTCAAGGCCGAGGGTGTCTCCGTCGTCGACACCGACCTCGGTCGCGTCGTCGAGGTCCACGTCGAGGTCGGCGCCATGCGCGGCGAGCAGGGCACCGCCGCCCCGACGTTCGCGACGATGGTCGAGCGCTTCGCGATCCGCGGCCGCAGCGGCAAGGCCGAACTGGCCGATCCGCAGCGCGCCGGTGGGTCGCTCACCGAGGCCGCCGTCGACACCCCGCGTCGTCGCCGCCGCCAGACCACGATCGTCGCGCCCCGGCACATGGCCGCGTTCGCGCAGGTCTCCGGGGACCACAACCCGATCCACACCTCCGACAACGCCGCGCTGCTCGCCGGGCTCGGCAGCCCGATCGTGCACGGCATGTGGCTGTCGGCCGCCGCCCAGCAGGTCGTCGTCGCCGTCGACCCGGAGGCCACGGTCCCGGCACGTCGCCTGACCGCGTGGACCGCCCGATTCCTCGGCATGGTCCGCCCCGGCGCCCTGATCGACGTCCGCGTCGACCGCGTCGCGCACGATGCCGGCGCCGAGATCGTCGAGGTCGGCTGCCGTGTCGACGGCGAGCTCGTCATGGTCGCCACCGGCCGCACCGCGGCCCCGAAGACGGTGTACGCGTTCCCCGGCCAGGGCATCCAGCGACCCGGCATGGGTCTGGACGCGCGCGCCCGCTCCAAGGCCGCCCGCGAGATCTGGGACCGCGCCGACAAGCACACCCGCGAGACTCTCGGCTTCTCGATCCTCGCCATCGTCCGTGACAACCCGACCGTCGTGAAGGCCCGCGGCGTCACCCACAAGCATCCGGACGGCGTGCTGCACCTGACGCAGTTCACACAGGTCGCGATGGCCGTGCTCGGTGTCGCGCAGGTCGCGGAGCTGCGCGAGGCCGGTGCCTTCGTCGAGGGTTCGTACCTGGCCGGTCACTCGGTCGGTGAGTACAACGCGCTTGCCGCGGTCGCCGGGGTGCTGCCGCTCGAGGCGGTGCTCGAGGTCGTGTTCCAGCGTGGCTCGGCCATGCATGCTCTGGTGCCGCGCGACGCGAACGGTCGCTCCAACTACCGGTTGGCCGCGATCCGGCCGTCGCAGTTCGGTGTCGACGACGCCGATCTCGAGGTGTTCGTGTCGGGCATCGCCGAGGAGACCGGCGAGTTCCTGCAGATCGTGAACCTGAACCTGCGCGGTTCTCAGTACGCGATCGCCGGCACCGTCGCCGGCCTCGACGCCCTGGAGAAGGAGATCGACCGCAAGCGCGCCGAGATCGGCGGCAAGCGGGCGTTCATCGTCATCCCCGGCATCGACGTGCCTTTCCACTCGAACGTTCTGCGCGGCGGCGTCGACGACTTCCGGGAGCGGCTGCTCAAGCTGCTGCCCGAGGAGATCGACCCGGCGATCCTGATCGGCCGCTACATCCCGAACCTGGTGCCCAAGCCGTTCAACCTCGGCCGGGACTTCATCCAGGAGATCGCGGACCTGGTGCCCTCCGACCAGCTGAACGCGGTCCTCGCCGACTTCGACAGCTGGTCGGCGAAGCCGGTCGAGCTGACGCGCGTCGTGCTCGCCGAGCTGCTGGCCTGGCAGTTCGCCAGCCCGGTGCGCTGGATCGAGACCCAGGACCTGCTGTTCGGCGAGGAGGCCGACGGCGGTCTCGGGATCGAGCGGTTCGTCGAGATCGGCCTGGCCGCGACCCCGACCGTCGCGAACCTGGCGTCGCAGACCCTGAAGCTGCCCGGTCGCGTCGGTGGCCCGGTCGAGGTGCTCAACATCGAGCGCGAGGCCGGCGTCGTGTACTCCACGGACACCGACCCCGCTCCGGTCGACGACGAGCCCGAGGCTCCGGCCGCCCCGGCCGCGGAGGCCGCTCCGGCGGCCGCGGCTCCGGCTCCCGCCGCGGCCCCGGCCGCGCCGGCCGGCGGCCCGCGTCCCGACGACATCGCGTTCGCGGCGTCCGACGCCACCAACGTGCTGATCGCGCTGTGGACGAAGCTGCGCCCGGACCAGATCGGCCCGGCGGACACGATCGAGGCGCTGTGCGACGGCGTGTCCTCGCGTCGTAACCAGCTGCTCGTCGACCTGGGGTCCGAGCTGTCGCTCGGCGCGATCGACGGCGCCGCGGACGCCGACATGGGTTCGCTCGCGGTGACCGTCAACAAGCTGGCCCGCACCTACAAGCCGTTCGGCCCGGTGCTGTCCGACTCCCTGAACGATCACCTGCGCAAGGTGTTCGGCCCGTCCGGCAAGCGGCCGGCCGCGATCGCCGAGCGCGTCACCAAGGTGTGGGAGCTCGGCGCAGGCTGGGCCAGCCACGTCACCGCAGAGGTGGCGCTCGGCACCCGCGACGGCTCCAGCGTCCGCGGCGGCGCGATGGGCGGTCTGCACGAGGGCGCGCTCGCGGACGGCAACGCGGTCGACGCGGTGATCGACGCGGCCGTGCAGTCGGTCGCGGCGCGCCGCGGGGTCGCGGTGTCCATGCCTGCGGCAGGCGGCGGCGCCGGTGGCACCGTCGACGCGGCGGCACTCGGTGAGTTCACCGAGCACATCACCGGACGCAACGGCGTGCTCGCGTCGGCGGCTCGGCTGGTGCTCGAGCAGCTCGGCCTGGCCGATCAGGCCGCCGCGGCGGTCGCCGAGGCCGACACCGAGCTGGTCGACCTGGTCTCCGCGGAGCTCGGCTCCGACTGGCCGCGCCTGGTCGCGCCTGCCTTCGACGCCCGCAAGGCGGTGCTGTTCGACGACCGCTGGGCGTCGGCCCGTGAGGACCTGGCCCGGCTGTGGATCGGCGACCACGCGACCGTCGTGTCCGTCACCGACTCCGACTTCACCGGCGCAGGCAGCGCCGTGGCGTCGCACGCCGACTTCTGGCGGCGTCGCGCCGAGGCCGAGGGCCGCGAGGAACTGGTCGGCGTCTACGCGACCATCGCCGAGGCGGCGCAGGTCAAGGACGCGCTGTCCGGTCCGTGGTCGGACCAGGTCGCGGTCGTGACCGGTGCCAGCAAGGGGTCGATCGCGGCGTCCGTCACCGGACAGCTGCTTCGCGGCGGTGCGACGGTGTTCGTCACCACCTCCCGCCTGGACGAGGAGCGGCTCGGCTTCTACCGGAAGCTGTACCGCGACAACGCCCGTGCCGGCGCGTCCCTGTGGGTGGTGCCCGCCAACATGGCGTCGTACACCGACGTCGACGCCCTGATCGACTGGATCGGCCAGGAGCAGACCGAGACCGCGGGCGGTGCCAAGAAGCTGGTGAAGGAGGCCGTCACCCCGACGCTGCTCTTCCCGTTCGCCGCACCGCGCGTGATGGGTGAGCTCTCCGACGCCGGTGCCCGCGCCGAGATGGAGATGCGGGTCCTGCTGTGGTCGGTCGAGCGGCTGGTCGCCGGCCTGTCCGCGATCGGTTACGACCGCGACGTCGACACCCACCTGCACGTGGTGCTTCCCGGTTCGCCGAACCGGGGTCTGTTCGGCGGCGACGGCGCGTACGGCGAGTCGAAGGCGGCGCTCGACGCGCTGGTCGGCCGCTGGAACGCGGAGCGCAGCTGGGCCGAGCGCGTCACGTTGGTGCACGCGCTGATCGGGTGGGTGCGCGGTACCGGCCTGATGGGCGGCAACGACCCGATGGTCGACGCCGTCGAGGCCAAGGGCGTGCGCACCTGGTCGACGGACGAGATGGCCGAGCAGCTGCTCGGTGCCTGCACCGCGGAAACGGTGAAGCAGGCCGCGGCCGCACCGGTCACGATCGACCTCACCGGCGGACTCGGTGACGCGCAGCTGGACCTGGTGGCGCTCGCCCGTGCCGCCGCGGAGGCCGAGCAGGAGGACGCGGACGTCGAACCCGAGGGTGAGACGATCGCGGCGCTGCCCGCACCGCCGCGGGTCATCGACGAGCTGCCCGCCCCGGCGTGGCCCGAACTGGACGTCACCCCGGCGGACCTGGTCGTCATCGTCGGCGCCGGAGAGCTCGGCCCGTACGGCTCGGCCCGCACCCGCTTCGAGATGGAGGTCGACGAGCAGCTCTCCGCGGCCGGCGTCCTCGAGCTGGCCTGGAACACCGGGCTCGTCGCCTGGGAACAGGATCCGCAGCCGGGCTGGTACGACGCCGAGACCGGTGAGCTCGTGCCGGAGGAGGAGATCGCGGACCGCTACCACGACATCGTCGTCGAGCGCTGCGGCATCCGCCGGTACGTCGACGAGGGCGCCATGGTCGACAACACCATGCCGCTGATGACGTCGGTGTTCCTCGACAACGATCTGAGCTTCGTGGTCGGATCCGAGGCCGAGGCGCAGGCGTTCGTCGACTCCGATCCGGAGCACACCGTCGCGTCGCAGGACCCGGAGAGCGGCGACTGGCAGGTCACCCGCCGCGCGGGCACCGAGATCCGGGTGCCGCGCAAGGCGAAGCTGACCCGCACCGTCGGCGGCCAGATCCCGACCGGGTTCGACGTCACCACGTGGGGCATCCCCGCGGACATGGCCGGGTCGGTCGACCGGGTCGGCCTGTGGAACCTCGTTTCCACCGTCGACGCGTTCCTGACCAGCGGGTTCACCCCGTCCGAGCTGCTGCGCTGGGTGCACCCGTCGACGGTGGCCAACACGCAGGGCACCGGCATGGGCGGCATGACGTCGATGCGGTCGCTGTACATCGACACCCTGCTCGGGGAGTCGCGGCAGAACGACATCCTGCAGGAGGCGCTGCCGAACGTCATCGCCGCGCACGTCATGCAGTCGTACGTCGGCGGCTACGGCGCGATGGTGCACCCCGTCGCGGCCTGCGCCACGGCCGCGGTGTCCGTCGAGGAGGGCGTCGACAAGATCCGCCTCGGCAAGGCGACGTTCGCGGTCGCCGGCGGCTTCGACGACCTCGGCATCGAGGGCATCGTCGGGTTCGGTGACATGTCCGCTACCGCGAAGTCGGAGGAGATGACCGCCAAGGGCATCGCCGACCGCCGGTTCTCGCGGGCCAACGACCGCAGGCGCGGCGGGTTCGTCGAGTCCGCCGGTGGCGGCACGATCCTGCTGGCCCGGGGTGACCTGGCGCTCGCGATGGGTCTGCCGGTGCTCGGTGTGGTCGCCTGGGCGGGTTCGTTCGCCGACGGTGTGCACACCTCGATTCCGGCTCCCGGCATCGGTGCCCTCGGCGCCGGTCGCGGCGGCCAGGATTCGCAGCTGGCGCTGTCGCTCAACGCGCTCGGCGTCACCGCGGACGACATCTCGGTGATCTCCAAGCACGACACGTCGACCGCGGCGAACGACCCGAACGAGGCCGAGCTGCACGAGCGGCTCGCGGCGGCCCTGGGCCGCAGTGAAGGCGCCCCGCTGTTCGTCGTCTCGCAGAAGACCCTCACCGGGCACGCGAAGGGTGGTGCGGCGGCGTTCCAGCTGATCGGCCTGTGCCAGGTCCTCGGACAGGGCGTCGTGCCGCCGAACCGCAGCCTGGACTGCGTCGACGACAAGATGGCCGAGTACTCACACCTGGTGTGGCCGCGCGAGGCGCTGAAGTTCGGTGAGCAGTTCCCGCTCAAGGCGGGCCTGCTGACCAGCCTCGGCTTCGGCCACGTCTCCGGTCTGATCGCGGTCGTGCACCCGCAGGCGTTCGTCGAGTCGGTCCCCGCGGCCGAGCGGGAGGCATACCTGGAGCAGGCCCGCACGCGGACCGTCGAGGGTCAGCGCAGGCTGGCGTCCGCGATGTGCGGTGGCGCGGACCTGTACGAGCGGCCCGCGGACCGGCGCTTCGGCGGCGACTCGGTGCCCGCGAAGGCGGCCCGTGAACTCGAGGCGAGCGTGCTGCTCTCCGAGGCCGCGCGCCTCGGTGACGGCGACGTCTACCGCTCCGAGATGCCGGGGTGCAAGTAGATGGCCATCCTGGGGATCGGTTTCGACCTGGTGACGGTGTCCGAGTTCGCGGAACAGCTGTCCCGGCCGGGCACGGCGATGAAGTCGAGCTTCCGGCCGGGGGAGCGTCGCTACTGCGAGGCCAAGGGCGACCCGGCCCGGCACTACGCCGTCCGTTGGGCCGCGAAGGAAGCGGTGATCAAGGCGTGGGCGTCCTCCAGGTTCGCCCGGCCACCGGCCGTCGGTGACAACGCCTACGTGCAGGTCGAGGTCGTCAACGACGCCTGGGGCCGGCCGTCGATCAAGCTGCACGACGAGGCCGCCCAGTTCCTGCCTGGCGCGATCATCCACCTGTCGCTGACCCACGACGGGGATATGGCCGGTGCGATGGTCGTCATCGAGGAACCCGACCTCGTCGCGCCCGTGACGCGCTGACAACTGGCACAACCGGCGGGGCCGGACGGTGGAGTGGATCCGCCGCCCGGCCCCGCCGCTGTGTTCGGCTCCAGGGTTTCCGCCGCGGGTGAGTGTGTGATTCGCCCCGCACGAGGGCGGGGATCGGCGTAGAACGAAGGGGAAGACTGCTCGGTTCAGTTCACTGGAAGGAGCGTCATGGTCGGCTTCACCCCGATTCGGCGGGGCGGGCCACAGCGGCTCGCGACCGCCCTCGCGTTCAGTGCACTTCTCGCCGTGGCCGCCGCAGGCTGCAGCAGCAACTCCGACGAATCCTCCACGACCACCACGCCGGCGGCGACGACCCAGGCGACGGCGACGACCCACGAGACGGGGACGGCCCACGCGACGGGGACTGCGGCCGGCGCCGCCGACACGGACGCGGTGACGCACGCGTTCGTCACCTTCTTCTCCGGCGAGACGCCCGGCGCCACGAAGATCACTCTCGTCCAGAACGGCGACGCGTTCGCGGACACCATCAACGCCCAGGCGAATTCCCCGATGGCGACCGGTACCACGGCCACGGTGTCGCACGTGGACGTCGATGCGCCCGGGCACGCCACCGTCACCTACACGGTGCTGATCAACGGGCAGCCGGTGCTTGCCGACCAGACGGGCGAGGCCGTGCAGGTCGACGGGACCTGGAAGGTGGCGGAGTCCACGTTCTGCTCGCTGCTCACGCTCGAGGGCAACCCGCCGCCGGTATGCACCGCGACCTCCCCTACGGCACCGCCGGTACCGACGAGCTGAGAGTTCGATGGAGCCGGTGGCACTGACACCGGCGACCGCGCGGACGCGGCCGCGGCTCGCGCTGGCGACGTTGTGCGCGGTGCTGTTCCTGACCTTCCTGGACACCACGATCGTCAGCGTGGCGCTCGGGGACGTGCAGGCCGACCTGCATGCCGGTGTCGTGCCGCTGCAGTGGGTGATAAACGCCTACACGCTGGTGTTCGCGAGCCTGATGCTCATCGGTGGCTCGTTGGGTGACCGGTGGGGCCGGCGCCGGGTGATGGTCGCCGGGATGGTGGTCTTCTGCGCGGGATCGGTCGTCGCGGCCGCGGCACCGACGACCGCCTTCCTGATCCTCGGCCGTGCCGTCATGGGTGTCGGTGCGGCGGCGTCGGAACCGGGCACCCTGTCGGTGATCAGGCACGTGTTCCCCGACCGCGCGGATCGCGCGAAGGCGCTCGGCGCCTGGGCGGGCGTGTCCGGTTTGGCCCTCGCGCTCGGACCGGTGGTCGGCGGGCTGCTTGTCGGCGCGTTCGACTGGCGCGCGGTGTTCTGGTTCAACCTGGCGCTCGGCGCCGTGCTGGTCGTCGCCGCGATGCGGTACGTCCCGGAGAGCTCGGATCCGCAGCCCGGTCGGCTCGACGTCGCGGGCTGTGTCCTCGGCGCGGCGTTCCTCGGCTGTGTCGTCTACGCCGCCATCGACGGGGAGACCGTCGGGTACGGCGCGACCTCGTCGGTGGTGCTGTTCACGATCGGTGCGCTCGCGCTGGTGGCGTTCGTGGCGGTGGAGTCGCGGACCCGCAACCCGATGCTGAACCTGCGCTATCTGCGGCCGCCACTGGTCCGCAGCGCCCTGATCGTCGCGTTCGCCGTGTACTTCGGGGTGTTCTCGATCTTCTTCTTCACCGCCCTGTACATGCAGCAGGTGTTCGGATATTCGGGGGAGCGGACCGCCGCGGTGTTCGGTCCGATGGCCGCAGCCATCGTGGCGGGCTCGGTGCTGTGCGGGTTCTGGGTGGCGCGCAGCGCGCCCGTGGTGCCGATGATCGTCGGCTGCCTGCTCGGCGCCGTGGGCATCCTCCTCACCCGTGGGGCGCTGGAGGGCACTCCCGCCTTCGGGACGCTGGCCGCCGCACTGACCGTTGCCGGACTCGGCTTCGGCATCGCCGTGGTGCCGTTGACGTCGGCGGTGTTGACGGGCGTGCCCGCCGCGCATTCCGGGATGGCCGCCGCGGCCACCAACACGATGCGGCAGATCGGTGCGGTGGTCGGGGTGGCGGCGCTCGGTTCCCTCGTCAACGCGCACCTGCACGCGGACCTGACGACCAGGCTCACCGACCTGGACGTACCGACCACGTTCCAGGGGATCGTCGTCCATGCCATCGAGACCGGCGCCGTTCCCGAGGGCGGGGACGCGTCCGCGACCGCCGCCTACGGGCCGATCGTGCAGAAGGTCATCGACGCCGCGTTCGCCGCGTTCCACGCCGGCCTCGACACCGCACTGCTGGTGTCCGCGATCCTGATCCTGGCGGCGGCAGTGGTCGCGGCGACCTCGGTGCGGCGCGGTGCCCGGGGTGGCTACGAGCCTGTGACGACCGACTAGGTGCGGGTCATGCCGGCGCGGCGTGTCGCCCGGTTCGGCTGCCGCCGTGGGCCGCCTGCCGGGCCGCCGCCACCCACTGTGGCCACATCTGCACCCCGTCAGGGCGGTGGAGCACCGGATCGAAGTCGGCTTGCTCGGTGTCCTCGCAGGTCGTCGGAGGATCGAGCGACAGCCGGCCCGCCGGTGTCGGATCGGAGCGTGCGGTTGCCAGGGACAGCGTGAAGAACAGCTGGTCGCCGCGTGAGAGCGCCCTGAGTGAACCGGTCCGGGGTTGCCCCGCCTCCGGCTTCGCAAGCGCCCACGTCAAAGCATCGTTCTCGGTGGTGCGGAACGCGGTGAGGCTGCTGTATCGCGCGCTGGACCAGCCGCGAGCGGGCAACGGCACCACCCTGGTCGTCGGTTGGGCCGACACCAGCAGAAGGTCCCAGGGGCCCGCGGCCAGGTGAAGTCTGACCGACAGCCCGAGCACGTCGGGAAGGGCGTTCGGGAGGCCGAGGGCACGCGACAGCCGGGCGGTGACCGGTATCCGTCCCTGCACGGGCCACCAGTGCGAGCCCAGTTCCGCGTGGCCCTGAGTCGCCACCCCGCTGGAGTGGAACAGCGGCACGCGGCGGAGTGCAGATGCGAACGTGGAGGGGACGCGGAGAACAGCGTCGATTTCATTCATGCCGGAGGCGGTACCCGATTCGGTCCGGCTTCAATCCCAACCGAGCGTTCAGTGCTCCTGACTGGTCCGCGATTCCTTCTCCGCGACAAGGAGATAGGCGGCCATCAGGCGCTTGAGCTCGGCGACCGCATCGGAGTGCGACTGGCCGTCCTGCACGGAGAAGTTGAGCATCGAGTAGACGACGTGCACGAGCACCTCGGCCATCATGATCCGGCGGTCGCGGCGAGTGCGGGGAGTCAGCGGTGCCAGCATCGTCGCGATCTTCTCGGCGAGTTGCTTCTCGCTGATCTTGCCGGTCGCCCGCGTCGACGGTGTGGACTGCATCGCCAGCCACACCTCGCGGCGGGACGGGTCGGACGTCCACAGCTTGGCCAGGTGGTCGACGAAGCTGTCGAGGAACCGCAGCCAGTCCAGCGAGGGGATGACGCCGTCGAACTGCTCGAGCTCGTCGCGCACCGACGCGAAGTCCTGCCGGTTCAGCTCGCACACGATGACGTACTTGTTGGCGAAGAACTGGTACAGGGTGCCGATCGGAACGTCCGCGCGGGACGCGACCTCCTCGCAGGTGAACGACTCGAATCCGACCTCGGTCAGCAGGTCCCTTGCGGAGGCGAGCAGTGCGTCGAACTTGCGCCGGCTGCGCTCCTGCGTCGGGCGTTTGCGCGGCAGCAGCTCCTGCGGCGCGTCCGCGGCAGCGTCCGGGTCGGCGGGAACGGAAACCAGTGCCGGGTCCGCACGACGCGAGGCTCGGCTGCTGGTGATGGACTCCACCCACCAAGGTTAACCGGCAGGTGGGCCGGATTCGATCAACCGCGGATTCTGGTGTTTCCGCCGGTACCGGCAATCGCGTGTCAACCCCGCACGCGGCGCCGATACAGCACGGTCGCCCATCCGAATCCGGCCACCGCGATGGCGGCGCACCAGGCGACGGCCTGCCAGCCGCTGTGCCCGATCGGAGTGCCCATCAGCAGTCCCCGGACCGTCTCGATGACCGGGGTGACCGGCTGGTTCTCGGCGAACCACCGCAGCCAGGACGGCATCGTCTCCGCGGGTACGAACGCGCTCGACACGTACGGCAGGAACATGATCACGAAGGTGAACCCGGCGGCCGCCTCCGGGTTCTTCGCGAGGAGGCCCAGTGCCGTCGACAGATAGGACAGCGCGAACAGGAACAGGGCGAGGACCGCGAGCACGCCGAGCCAGCGCACCGGGTCGGCGGTGGGTCGAAAGCCCATCACGAGGGCGACGCCGATCACGACGGCCGTGGTGATCAGGTTTCTGACGACACTGGCGAGCACGTGTCCGGTCAGGAACGCGGACTGTGCCGTCGGGAGAGTGCGGAAGCGGTCGACGATGCCGTCCGTCATGTCGGTGGACACGCTGACCGCGGTGGTCGAGGCGCCGAAGGCCGCGCACAGCAGGATGATCCCGGGAACCACGTAGTCGAGGTAGGCCGTGCCGGTGTCGATCGCGCCGCCGAAGACGTACACGAACAGCAGCATCAACGCGATCGGCAGGGCGAGCGCCATGATCATCGAATCCGGGCTGCGGAGCAGGTGGGTCAGGTTCCGTCGCAGCATCACCGTCGAGTCGGTCACCGTGATCAGGCGCGGCAGGGTGGGAGTGGTCATCGCGAGTTCGCTTTCGTGGTGGGCTCACCGGCGGTGCGTCGAGAGCCGGTGAGGGCGAAGAAGACGTCGTCGAGGTTCGGGGTGTGCAGCGCGACCCGGTCGACGGTGATCGAGTCGTCGACCCGGCCGAGCAGGTCCTGGAGGGACGCGATGCTCCCGTCGGTGGGCACCGCCAGGGTCAACGCGTCCGCGTCCACCGATGCGGTGGGCAGGGAGTCGGCGGCGCGCAGGAGGTCGTCGGCATCGGTGAACTGGAGTTCGAGATGCCCACCCGGAACGAGCGCTTCGAGTTCGCGTGCGGTGCCCTCCGCGACGATCCGGCCGCCGTCGAGGACCGCGATCCGGTCGGCCAGTTCCTCCGCCTCGTCGAGGTACTGGGTGGTCAGGAAGACGGTGACCCCGCCGCGCACCAGTTCGCGGACGATCTCCCACATGTCCCGGCGGCTGCGAGGGTCGAGGCCGGTGGTCGGTTCGTCCAGGAAGATCACCGCGGGATCGGCGACGAGGCTCATCGCGATGTCGAGTCGCCGGACCATGCCGCCCGAGTAGGTGTCGACGCGACGGTCCGCGGCGTCGACGAGGTCGAACCGCCCAAGCAGTTCGGCTGCGCGCCGCCGTGATTCCGGTCGGCCGAGGTGGTTCAGTTCGCCGACGAGGACGAGATTCTCGCGGCCGGTGAGCAACTTGTCGACGGCGGCGTACTGGCCGGTGACGCTGATGTTGCGCCGCACCGCCTGGGCAGATCCGGGGAGGTCGTGCCCGGCGACGACAACCGATCCGGAGTCGAACGGCAGGAGCGTCGACAGGATTCGCACAACGGTCGTCTTGCCGGCGCCGTTGGCGCCAAGCAGGGCGAAGACGGTGCCTGCGGGGACGTGAAGGTCGAGGTCGGCGAGCACGCTCCGGCCGCCGAAGGATTTGTGGAGGGCGGCGACGTCGATCGCGCCGCCGGAACGCGGGGTCATCTGGGGCTCCGATTCGTGAGTACTGCACGGACCTGAAAAACTGCGTATGTCATAAACTGTGTTTACACCATACGCAGTTTTAGGATGAGCGCAAGAGGTGACCGGACGAGAGGGTGGATGTGGACAGCAGTGAGGTCGTGCCGGGTCCGGACCTGCCGCGCGCGGTGAAACTCGCCTGGGGCCTGCTCGAACCCGGCTCCCGAGGTCCGCGACGCGGGCTGAGCCTCGACCGGATCCTCGACACCGCAGTCGAACTCGCGGATGTCGAAGGCGTGGAGGCGCTGTCGATGGCGCGGCTGGCGAAGCGGCTGGGCTTCACCACGATGTCGCTCTACCGCTATGTCGCGAGCAAGGACGAACTCGTCGACCTGATCAGCGACCGCGTCATCGGACCGCCGCCGAACATCCCGGCCGGCGGACCGTGGCGCCAGGCGCTCGGGGAATGGGCGCGGGCAGAGTACGGCGTGCTGATGCGTCACCGGTGGTGGCTGCGGTTGTCGCTGGGGGCGGTGCCGCCCACCGGGCCGAACAACATCGCGTGGCTCGACGCCGGGCTCGGTGCGCTGGCAGGCACGCCGCTTCCTGCGGGACTGCGGTTCCAGGTCGTCCTCAACACGTCGCTGTACGTGATCGGCCGGGCCAGGTTCGCGGCCGACTTCCTCGACGCACAGGAGGGGCCTGCGGCGCAGGCAGCCGCCGAACTGGACTACGGCGCGGTCCTCGGGAAGCTGATCGAGAAGGGGAACTACCCGCACCTCTCCGAGGCTCTGGCCGGAGGCGCGTTCGATTCCGAACCCGATGTCGAATGGAGCGACGCGGATTTCGCGTTCGCGCTGGATCTGTTCCTGGACGGTGTCGAACGGCTCGTCGACGCGTACTCCTGACATGGCCGCCGGAGGCTCCCCATTCGCGGGTTCATCCGATCCGGGTGAACTGCGCGTTCCGGGCTGCCGCACCGCGACCGCACGCGCAATAGTGCAGGGAGGAAGCCTGCGCCGTCGAATGACGGCCCGTCCGACGGGTGGTGGAGCCGATGAGTGTGGAAACTGCCGGAGCCGAGAGGTCCGAGCCCGAACGGCAGAAGCCGATACTGCCGGTGGGGCCGCGCCAGCAGTACATCACCTGGATAGCGCTGGCCATGATGACCACCAGTTCGGTGGCGAGCCTGCGGTCCGCGCCGTCGATGGCCGTGTACGGACTCGCCTGCGTGTTCCTGTACATCGTCCCTGCCATCGTGTTCCTGCTACCGACGTCGCTGGTCTCCGCGGAACTGGCGTCGGGCTGGTCCGGCGGCATCTACCGCTGGGTGGGGGAGGGGATCTCCGACAAGGCGGGATTCCTGGCCGTGTGGTGCCAGTTCGCGATGACGATCTTCTACTATCCGACGCTGCTCGGTTACGTGGCGAGCACCTTCGCGTACGTCATCAATCCCTCGCTGGCGTCGAACGGTCTGTACACCGCGATCATCATCGTCACCCTCTTCTGGACGGGGGTGTTCGTCTCCTCACGAGGCATGAAGGCGGTCGCGGGGTTGTCGAGTGCCGGACTGGTGCTCGGCACCCTCATTCCCGGCGCTCTGCTGATCGTGATGGGCATCGTGTTCCTCGGACAGGGCAATGCCTCGGCCGCGCCGATGGAGTTCTCCGCGCTGCTCCCGGCGTGGACCGGTATCGCGTCTCTGGTGCTGATCGTCAACAACTTCCTGTCCTACTCCGGCATGGAGATGAACGCGGTGCACGTCTCGAGCCTGCGCAAGCCGGGCTCCGAGTTCCCGCGGGCGATGTTCGTCGCCATGGGGTTGGTGCTCGCGATCTTCATCCTGCCCGCGGTCGCGATCAGCTGGGTGGTGCCCGCGGACAAGCTGTCCCTGACCGCCGGCGTGATGCAGGCCTTCGACACCTTCTTCGCGTACTTCGGGTTCGGCTGGGCCACACCGATTCTCGCGATGATGCTGATCGCCGCCTCGCTCGGCGGAATGCTGACATGGCTGGCGGGGCCGTCGAAGGGCCTGCTGATGATCGGCAGGCAGGACGGCTTCCTGCCGCCGTCGATGCAGAAGCTGAACAAGCACGGGATCCAGCAGAACATCCTCGTCGCGCAGGGTGCGGTGACCACGTTGATCGCGCTGCTGTACGCCTTCATTCCCGAGGTGTCGAGCGCCTACTGGATCCTGTCGGTGATCACCACCCAGGTGTACCTGGTGGTGTACCTGCTGATGTTCGTCGCGGCGATGCGGTTGCGCCGCAGCAAGCCGGATCATCCGCGCGGCTACCGCGCCCCGGCACTGTTCCTGCTGTGCTGGGTGGGCCTGATCTCGAGCGTGGCGGCGTTCTGCATCGGGTTCGTCCCGCCCTCGCAGTTCGGCGGCGGCAGCGTGTTCGTCTACGTGCTGATCGTCGGCGGCGGGTTCGGGATCGTCGGGCTCGGGGTGCCGCTGCTGATCCTGGCGATGCGCAAACCGTCGTGGAAACAGGACGTGACCGTCGACCCGCTCGAGGAGATCGCCGGACAGGAGGCGTGAAATGAGCACCACACCGACAAGCGGGTCCGTGCCGGAGGACGCCGTGAGCCTGGCACCCGGCGACGATCTGCACAAGCGCCCCGAGAACTCCCATCTGACCCTCTATCTCGTCGCCTTCGCCCTGTTCGTGGGGTTGGCGGTGTGGGGGCTGGTGGCGTTCAACCAGGACCAGCGCAGCGAGGAGGCGAACGCGAAGGCCACCGAACTGGCCCTGCGCTTCTCGGCGGCCGGGCTGGATCCGCTCGACATCGACGCCACCGCCCGGGTGCTCGGCACCGACGGCGGGGCGGTCTGCGCGGACCCGGCCGCTGCCCTCAACAAGGCGACACTCGACCAGCAGATCGTCAGCGGCGCGGCCGGACCGGGGATGCGTCCGATCATCGCGACCCGGAACCTGCTTGTCGGTGAGCGGCTGGTGCTCGAGGTCTACTGCCCGGAGAACCTGGCGGACTTCGACGCCGCGGTGAGCGATCTGAAACTCGCGGACGACGAATGAGCAGGCGGTCAGGGAGAGGAGCGGACGTGAGCAACGATGTGACGACGAAGGACGGTGTCCGGGAAGCGGTCCGGGGGTTGATGCCCACCGCCCGTGAGGAGCTGGCCACCCTCGTGCGCTTCCGGTCGGTGGCCGATCCACGCCAGTTCCCGCCCGAGGAGTGCCTGGCTGCGGCGAACTGGGTCAAGGACGCGTTCATCGCGGCCGGGATCGGATCGGTGGAACTGATCGAGACCCCCGACGGCTCGAACGCGGTCGTCGGGCACCAGCCCGGGCCGCCGGGTGCGCCGACGGTCCTGCTCTACTGCCATTACGACGTGCAGCCGCCCGGTGACGAAACCAAGTGGCACACCGACCCGTTCGAGCTCACCGAGCGCGACGGCCGGTGGTACGGGCGCGGCGCCGCCGACTGCAAGGGCAACATCGTGATGCACCTGCTGGCACTGCGCGCGCTGCGCAGCCCGGAGACGCCGCAGACCCCGTTCCCGGTCGGGATCAGGGTCGTCGCCGAGGGCACCGAGGAGATGGGCACCGGAGGTCTCGAGGCGTTGGTGGAGTCGAGGCCCGAACTGTTCCAGGCCGACATGATCCTCGTCGTCGACACCGGCAACGCCGAGGTCGGCGAGCCGACCGCGACGATCACCCTGCGCGGCGTCGCGAACGTCGTGGTGCACGTGGAAACCCTGGCGAGCGAGGTGCACTCGGGGATGTTCGGCGGGCCCGCCCCGGATGCCCTTGCGGCATTGGTCCAGATTCTGTCCACTCTGCGGGACGCGAACGGGGACACCGTCGTCGACGGACTCGACACCGGGCAGAGCTGGGACGGTGCGGCGTACGCGGAGGAGCAGTTCCGTACCGACGCAGGTGTCCTGGACGGCCTCGAGCTGGTGGGGACCGGCACTGTCGCGGACCGGGTGTGGGCGCGTCCGGCGCTGACCATCCTGGGCATCGACTGCCCGCCGGTGGTCGGGTCGGCGGCGGCGATCCAGCCGCGGGCGTCGGCGCGACTGAACCTGAGGGTGCCGCCCGGCATGGATCCGCAGGTCGCGCAGGACGCGCTCACCGCGCACCTGCTCGCCCGGGCGCCGTGGGGTGCGAAGGTGACCGTCGAGCCCGAACAGCTCGGCTCGCCGTTCCGGGCGCGCACCGACGGTCCCGGGTACGCCGCACTCGGGGCGGCGATGGCCGAGGCGTTCGGGAAACCGCTCGGGACCGTCGGGCAGGGCGGGTCGATCCCGCTGTGCAATGTGTTCGCCGAGCAGGTTCCCGGCGCCGAGATCGTCATGCTCGGCGTCGAGGAACCGCGCTGCCTGATCCACGCCCCGAACGAGAGCGTCGATCCGTCGGAGATCGAGAACCTTGCTGTCGCCGAGGCGTTGTTCCTGGGCCGCTTCGGTTCCTGAGCCTTCCGGCCGAAGGGCACCTTCGTGCGCGTAGAGCGCACGAAGGTGCCCTTCGGCCGTTCAAGGACTCGGTGGGCGTCAGACGGACAGGTCGCGGCGCAGCTTCGCGACGTGCCCGGTGGCGCGCACGTTGTACTGCGCGACCTCGATCTTGCCGTTCTCGTCGACGAGGAACGTCGAGCGGATCACGCCCTGCACCTTCTTGCCGTACATGGTCTTCTCGCCGAACGCGCCCCACGCCGTCAGCGTCGACCGGTCGGGGTCGGACAGCAGCGGGAAGGTCAGCGACTCCTTGTCGCGGAACTTGGCGAGCTTGGCCGGCTTGTCGGGGGAGATGCCGAGCACGTCGAGCCCGGCCTCGTTCAGTTCGCCCAGGTTGTCGCGGAAGTCGCATGCCTGCTTCGTGCAGCCCGGCGTGCTCGCCGCCGGGTAGAAGTAGACGATGACCTTGCGACCGCGGTAGTCGGACAGCGAGACCTCGTTGCCGTCGGCGTCGGGCAGGGTGAAGTCGGGTGCGGTGTCTCCGGCGGAGAGTCTGATGTTCTCGGTCACGACGGTCAGGCTACTTGCCGCCTCGCTCCGGGTACGGTCATGGCAGGAAAGACCGACCACGAGAGGAAGTCCACGTGCCCAGGGACACCGACAGCATCGAGCGCGACATCGAGCAGGCGCGCAACCAGCTCGCCGCCACCCTCGACGAGCTGAGCGTTCGCACCAACCCGAAGCGGCTGGTCGACAACACCAAGACGGCGCTGGTCGCCAAGGTGAACGAGCCGCCGGTGAAGTACTCGTTGATGGGGGCGGGCGCGCTGATCGCGGTCCTGGTGCTGCGCAAGATCTTCCGCTGAGCGGGCAGATACGACGACAGGCCCCGGTCGGGGACCGGGGCCTGTCGGGTGGTGCGCCATCAGGGACTTGAACCCCGAACCCGCTGATTAAGAGTCAGCTGCTCTGCCAATTGAGCTAATGGCGCTCGGTGTGTTCCGCGAAAGTGCGGGACACGACACGATTCAGGCCCCGATCTGTGCTGGATGAAACAGCCAGGACCGGGGCCTGTCGTGCTGGTGCGCCATCAGGGACTTGAACCCCGAACCCGCTGATTAAGAGTCAGCTGCTCTGCCAATTGAGCTAATGGCGCCTGGTGCGTCTTGCGAGAACTGGTCTCGCTCGGTGCGAAGAGAACATTAACAGCACTGCCCACGGTATGCGAAATCGGCTGGTCACACCGGCTGTGCGGTGCACGGGAGGTAACGCAGGCGCGGGCCGGATCGATTGCAATGTGAACGTTACGGGTCGGACCGGGGGTGCCGCAGGTCCTGTTCTGCAAAGACCTGGCAAAATCGCTGTGCACAGGTCGCCAGAGGCGGATCGTGCCCGGTCGGGGTTCGGCGGCCCGTCGAGTACACGGTGTGAAGTGGGGTAACGGTGAGGAAGTTTCGGCTGGTTGTCGCGTTGGGGGCGGCGGCCGTGGTGCTCGGATCGTCGGCATGCACGGTTCCGTCGAGTGGGGAGGCGTCCGCCGCGCCGGCGATCGACGTGAACCCGGTCACCGAGCTGATCAAACCGAAACTCTCGGCAGTGGTCGCCGACGGTGCAGTCGGGCATTCCCCGAGCGAACCGGTCGCGGTGCAGGTGGCCGACGGCAAGCTGTCGTCCGTCACCCTGGTCGACGCCGCCGGTGCCGTGGTACCCGGTGCGATCGCCCCCGACGGCCGTTCGTGGGTGAACACCGAGCCGCTGCTGTACGACCGCAGCTACCGGCTCGAGGCCGAGGCCTTCGGTCTCGGTGGGTCCGGCGCCCTGGTGTCGAACTTCACGACCAGTTCGCCCGGCAATCTGACCAAGCCCTACATCCTGCCGACCGAGGGTGAGATCGTCGGGATCGGTCAGCCGGTGGCGGTCCAGTTCGACGAGAACATCCCCGACCGCAAGGCCGCGCAGGACGCGATCACCGTCGTCACCAACCCGCCCGTCGAGGGCGCCTTCTACTGGGTCAACAATCGTGAGGTCCGGTGGCGGCCCGAGAACTACTGGGCACCCGGGACGACCGTCACCGTCGACGTGAAGGTCTTCGGGCGTGACCTCGGCGACGGATTGTTCGGGCAGTCGGACCAGCGGTCCGAGTTCCGGATCGGCGACGCGATGATCGCCACCGCCGACGACAACACCAAGCAGGTCACCTTCGAGCGCAACGGCCAGGTGGTGATGACCATGCCGACGTCGATGGGCAAGGACGACACCCCGACCGACAACGGCGTCTACATCATCGGCGACCGGTTCGAGCATCTCGTGATGGACTCGTCCACCTACGGGGTTCCCGTGAACTCCCCGGACGGCTACAAGACTCCGGTGGACTGGGCGACCCGGATGTCGTACAGCGGCATCTTCTTCCACTCGGCGCCGTGGTCGGTGGGGCAGCAGGGCTACTCGAACACCAGCCACGGCTGCCTGAACCTGAGTCCCGCCAACGCCAAGTGGGTGTTCGACAACACCAAGCGCGGTGACATCGCGATCGTGAAGAACACCGTCGGCGGCACCCTGTCCGGTGTCGACGGTCTCGGCGACTGGAACATCCCGTGGGCGACGTGGAAGGCAGGCAACGCCGCCGTCTGACCCCACCCGGCCCCGACCGAATGTGGGTTTCGGTCACTTCACGTGACCGAAACCCACATTCGGTCATTTGGATAGGAGGGTGGCCAGGAGCGCGAAACTGTCGTGCGCGCCGACGGCGGCCACGGCCCGCTGCACCCCGACCCGGGAGATCTCGAACGGTTGCATCCGTTCCCCCGCCTCCGCCGTGCACACGGCCGCCAGGAACCACTCGGTGACGGCGGCGCGGTACAGGGTCCAGGTGCGGTCGGGGTCGACCTCGACGCCGGCCGCGGCGAGCCGGCTGGTGTAGCGGTCCACCAGTTCGCGTTCGACGGCCCGCAGCAGATCGGGATCGACGGATGCGGTCAGGAAGTACGCGACGTCCCGGATGCCCGGCCCGGAACTGGCGATCTGCCAGTCGAGGAATCCGGGTGAGCCCGCCTCGAAGAAGAGATTGCCCGGATGCGGGTCGCCGTGGATCAGCGTCTGCGGCTGCGTGGCCCACAACCTGTCGATGTCGGCGCTGCGCTCGTAGAAGATCCGGCACTGCCGTTTGATCCCCGCCGGGATCAGATCCGACGTGTGTCCGGAGATCTCGCCCAGGAACCGTCGACGGATCAGGTCACCGAGCCGGACCTCGGCCGCCGAACGGTGCGCGAGCGGCCGCAGGTCATCGGCAAATCGGTCGGTGTCCCAGTAGGCAGCGTGCAGGTCGGCGAGGGCGTCGACGACGGCGCGGGCCTCGGCCGCCGTCAACGCATCGACGCAGGTGCGGAACTCCGCCGTCGAAGAGACGTCCTCCAGGACGAGGACGGCACGTCGCCGCAGCCGATCCTCCTTCGCCGCATGGCATCGCGGCGCCCGCACCGGAGGGTTGTCACCCAGAGCCCGGTAGGCGGCCACCTCCTTCGTGCCGAGCCGGAAGACGTTCATCAGCACGTGCTGCAGATAGTTGCGTGGCGGCATCTTGCAGAACAGGCTCTCGGGCAGGTCGGCCTCCGACTGCACGGCGATGCGGGCCCGCGCCGCCGTCCCCGAGTCGTGATCGACGACCCGCACCGACGTGATCGCTCCGGGTGCGACGCCGAGGGCCTCGGCGAGCCAGAGCGGGGTGACCTCCTCGACGCGCAGCGGCACCGCCGCGGGACGGGGTACGGCCCGGTCGGCTGCGGCCCGGAGTGCCTCGGTGACCGCCATGCCCACGCCGAGGGCGGTCGAGGCCGCCCGGGGCGCCCGGGGGCCTGTGTCGGTCACCCGGTCCCCGTCTCGGTCTGCGCCGCCGCGGCCGCCTGGCGTGCCTCGCGTTCCTCCTTGTTACGCACGAGCTCTCGGAACCCGATCCGCGGAAGCGCGGGCTTCGGCTGGACACCCCACTGATCCTGGGCGGTGTCCCGGCCTGCCCCTTCGGGTTCGCCGCCGAACGGCGGGCCGCCGATCGGATAGGGGTACTCGCACGTGGCGTTCTCGTCGGCCCACCGGACCTTCATGAACTCGTCGCAGATCTCGGTGAACGACAGCGTGGGAAAGCCGTACCAGATGGCGAGTGCGGGAACCGTCATCGAACCTTCGACGACGAGGGCGAAGAGACAGATGATGATGCCCCGCTTGAGCCATCCGTGCATTCGCGAGAACTCTTTGGTGGTGCCGAGAGGCAGGTCCTCGTCGGATCCAGTTCCGGTCTCGGTCGATGTTGCCTTGCTCATGGGTTCTCCTCGAGGGACGGTGTACGACCCGGTATCCGGTTCAATCCGAGAAGATCTCGCGATTGACGGTGTGCAGGTAGGGGATTGCCAGGAATGGGGTGATGTAGAAGATGTCGAAGAGCCACCATCCGATGACCGGGACGACCGTTCCGTCGAAGCGGATGTCGGCGTACATGGTCATGTTGACGATGTAGCCGACCCAGATGACCACGCCGAACCAGCAGGTGACGATCAGCCATTGGTGACCCCACCGCTTCATCTGGAGGAAGGCGATGCCGGCCGCGATCCGCATGGGGAACACGATGAAGATGCAGGCGATCTCCCAGCCCTTCTCGCCGGGGGCGGCGGATCCGCCGATCCACATTTCGTTGTAGTGCCAGAAGTAGCCGTTGTCGACGAAGTTGCCCCAGGCGGTGAAGAACACCCGGTTCAGCAGCGAGTGACTGGCCAGCACGTCCAGGGTCCAGCCGATGCTGTTGAGGAAGGCGTCGAGGATGACCAGGTACCCGATCAGGGTGACCATGATGGGCCGCACCGAGAGGCCGGATTGCTGTGCCTTGCGCTGGAGGTAGAGCCCGCGGAGGAAGATCGGCAGCCCGACGAATCCGAAGACCAGTGTGCCCATGAACGCGGTGCCGATGGTGAGCCAACGATCGGCCTCGCGCTGAGCGGTGCGACTGTCGGTCTCGTGTTCGTCCTGGGTGAGACCTGTCGCCGGCGGACTGCCTGTGGTGACCTTCTCGGAGGTGCGCCGGCGGGTGGTCGGGAAGTTCATGCCGGTGCCCTACCAATCCCGGTGCAGCGACATGTTGAGTTGGATCAGGAACATGGCCAGCAGGAATCCGTACATCGCGATCTGAAAGACGATGAGCGCGCGCTTCCTTCGCCGGTCTTGCTCGTTCATGTCGGTTCTCCTCGAGGTGTCGGGACTGTTCGTGCCGTGGCGATGCGAGACGATCTCTGGGCGTCAATCCGAGAAGATCTCGCGATTGACCGTGTGTAAGTACGGGATTGCCAGGAACGGGGTGATGTAGAAGATGTCGTAGAGCCACCATCCGATGACGGGCAGGATGGTTCCGGTGAAGCGCAGGTCGGCGTAGACGGTCATGTTGGTGATGTAGCCGACCCAGATCACCACACCGAACCAGCAGGTCACCGTCAGCCACTGGTGGCCCCATCGCTTCATCTGCAGGAAGGCGATCGCCGCGGCGACCCGCATCGGGAAGACCACGAAGACACAGGCGATCTCCCAGCCCTTCTCGCCGGGTGCGGCGGATCCGCCGATCCACAACTCGTTGTAGTGCCAGAAGTACCCGTTGTCGGCGTAATTGCCCCAGGCGGTGAAGAAGACGCGGTTGAGGAGCGTGTGGTTGGCGATCAGGTCCAGCGCCCAGCCGACGGTGTTGAGGAAGGCGTCGAGGATGACCAGGTACCCGATCAGGGTGACCATGATCGGCCGGACCGACAGACCCTCCTGCTGTGCCTTGCGCTGCAACCAGACTCCACGAAGAAAGATGGGGAGCCCGAAGAGGCCGAGGACGTAGGTGCCCATCAGTGCGGTGCCTGCAATGAGCCAGTAGTCGGCCCGCCGCTGCGCCGACCGGCTGTCGTCTTCGTGCTCGTCGTAGGTCGGCCCGGTGCGGACCGTGCTCGTCATCGCTGCTCCGCCCCGGCCAGGTGTGCCGCGGCGATCTCGCGAAGCCCCTCGTGGATGGCGCCGTCACTGCTCAGGGGTGCCAGGACGCAGGCCTCGGCCGCTTCCATCTCGCCGGCACCGGCGGCGATCAGCCGTGCCGCGGCCACCAGGACACGGGTCGAGGGTGGTTCGAAGTGGAAGACGTCATCGGCATCACGAATTGTGATGGCGCAGCGGATGAGTCGCTCTGCGACGGCTGCGTCCACTCCCGACTCGGCGACCAGGACGTCGATCTCACGGTCGGGCGGGAGGTAGTCCATGGGCACGGTCACGAACCGCTGGCGAAACGACGGTTTGAGGTCCTTGAGCGAGCTCCGGTAGGCGGGATTGTAGGAGCAGGCGAGCATGAAACTCGTAGGTGCGGGGATGGTTTCGTTGGCGCGGTCGAGGTAGAGGGTGCGCCGGTGGTCGGTGAGCGAGTGCAGGATCGCGAGCGAATCGTGACGGGCCTCGACGACCTCGTCGAGATAGCAGATCGCCCCGGTCCTGACGGCGGTGGTCAGCGGTCCGTCGGTCCACACCACGTCACCGCCGGTGACCATGAAGCGACCGACCAGGTCGGCGCTGGTGAGGTCGTCGTGGCAGCTGATCGTGATCACCGGACGGCCGAGGAGGTGTCCCATGTGCTCGACGAAGCGGGTCTTTCCGCAGCCGGTCGGGCCGGTGAGCATCACCGGCATGTGCTCGGCGTACGCCCACTCGAAGAGCTGAACTTCGTTGCCGCCAGCCAGGTAGAGATCGTCGTTCATTCGGATACCAGCTTTCGATGGATGTGTGCCAGTACTTCCGGGAGGTCGTCCACGTTGCGGATTCGGCGAGACCTGCGGTCCCCGAACACTTCCGGGAGGGGATCGACCCGTACTGGCCCGATGCCGATGTAGTACACGGCGACGCCGGCCTCGTCGGCCTCGTCGAGGGCATGGGAGACGTCGGCCCACGCGTACCGGCCCTCGTATCCCTCGTCCGACATGAGGCCGTCGCCGATGACGATGAGCAGGCGTCGTTCGGACGGTTGATCGAGCAGGCGCCGGGTGAGATGCCGGATCGGTGCGCCGAGGCGGGTGTAGCCGCCTGCGCTCAGGCCCAGGCTGCTCGGGTCGACGAAGTGCGGATCGGCGAAGTCCTTGAGGCAGCTCACCTCCACGCGGTGCCGGGTGTTCCCGGAGAACACGAAGATGCCGTGCTTCTCCCGCGACAGCGTCATCGCTCGCGAGAGCGCGTCCGCGCACGCCAGCTCGGTGCGGAAGGCCCGCCCACCGTTCGTGCTCAGCGATGAGCTCCCGTCGAGGAGCAGCGCGGTGCTGACGTCGCGTGAACTCGGCAGCAGTTCACGAAAGACCCGAGGCTCGTCCGCTTCGCCGGCGCGGGTGTCGATGTAGTGGGACACGTAGCGGTCCACGTCGATGTCGGAGCCGTCGTCGAGGCCCGTGCGCATCGCGCGATGGGTGTGTTCGGCGAACCACCGTCGGATGTCGGGGGACACGGCCGAGACCGGGCTGTTGCGCGTCGGGTACCTGCGCTCGAGCACCGCGACGTGATCGGGCAGGAACTCGTCACGCCACATGTTCCACTCGGGATACGGGATGCCGGCGCGCTGGTCCGGACGGATCTCGATCTCCTCGTTCTCGGGTTTGCTCGGTGGCGGGAGATTGGAGTTGCGCGCACCACCGTCACCGCCGACCGGCACGGACATCAGTCGCTTGGCGTCGGTGCGCGACGACGTCCAGGGCATGCGTCCGTACGCGCGTCGCACCGCAGCGGAGAGTGCACCGCGTGCGGGGGCCCGCAGGGGGAGGTTCCCCAGAACGGGATGACCGTCGATCGGTTTGCGTGAGCGCGCGAGCGACAGGGCCCGCTCGATCATCTCCGCGCCCTCGAGTTCGTGGTCACCGATCTCGAGATGTGGGACGAGGCGCCGGATCTCGGGCAGGAGGCCGGGGAGTCGGTCGGCGATCCAGCCCGCGGCCACGCTGCCCTCGACCAGGGACAGTGCCCCGAGTTGTCGCGGGTCGAGTTGGTGCAGCTCGTACCCTGCGATCCGGTCCTTCGAGGGCGAACACTGCAGGGCCACGCCGCATGTCAGCGTCGATCGCTGCCAGTCCGGTCCGAGTGAGGGGTACGGGACGTTGACGATGCGACGGCTGGGACTCAACCCGAACCCGCGGTGGGGACCGGTCATCAGGCGGACGCCGTCGCGTCGCTGCTCGGAGAAGGCGACCGCGGTGAGCCCGCAGCTCCGCTCGACGGTCAACGCGTGTGAGGTCTCGGCGACGGTCATGGCGCACCGTCCCCGGGGTGCGTGGGTGTGCGGTGCGTTCCGCTCAGAAGGTCCCGATGTTGCGCATGATCCAGTACCAGAACGCGATGACCAGAACCATTACGCCCCAGGCGAATGCGAGTCGAACGATTTCCTGCCACATGACTGTCTCCCTTTCGGTGTGTTGATCGGTTCATCGAGGCTCCAGGCTTCGCAATGTTGTCGTGAGGTAGCTGTTCAGGGTCGACGTGCGCAGTGGTTCCGCGCCCGCGGTGGTGGTGAGCAGGGCGTAGAGGCCGAGGAGGAAGAACGCGGCGCTGTGGTAGGGATCGACGACGATCTCGGCCTCGCCGGAAGCGTCGGCGCGCTGCATCGTGGTGGCGACCAGGACGATGAGAGGGTGGCTGCGCCATTCGTCGGTCAGGGGCCTGGTGGGTGAGAAGTACGACCCGAGAAGGTCTTTGAAGAGCAGTCTTCCGAGGCGCTCCTCGATCGCGACGGTGAGGTCGATGACCTTCTTCAAGATGGCTGTGAGATCTCTTGGAGTGGAGAGGAATTCGCTGAGTTCGCTCGCGATGCGACGCTCTTCGCCTTCCTCGAGTGCCAGGAGGACGTGCTCCCTGGTGGGGAAGTGGAAGTAGAAGGTTCCGCGTGACACGCCTGCGGCCGCGGCGATCGCGGCCAGGTCGGCGTCCGCCATCCCTCGTTCGCTGAACTCGGCCACGGCGGCGTCGAATACCCGCTGTCGGGTCAGGATGCGTTGGGCTTCGCGCCCCGTCGACTCCATGCGATTGCCGGTCATCGTGTTCCCGCACCTTCTGGATTGTCTTCCCGTAAGTGCAACTGGAACGATGATGGCATACTCGTTGACACTTGTCAGTGAAAACTGGGAACCGGGCAGAGCGCGTTCGATCGGCGCGCGGGGTGACGCGTCAGGCGAGGTGGGCCCGAGGGGTGGCGGCCGCAGATCGACGAGCGGATCGGCGCGGGCGACAGAAAGGGGGTACGAAACGAGAAAGGCCCCCGACCGGAGTCGGGGGCCTTTCTTCGGGGTGACCGACGGGACTCGAACCCGCGACAGCCAGGATCACAACCTGGTGCTCTACCAACTGAACTACGGTCACCATCGCTTCCCACGCGCCGCCCTTGCGGGCTGTGCGTCAGCAGCGTGGACGATACTAGCGTGTCCGGAGCTCGGAATGCCAATCGGCGTCTATTCGGCGACCAGATCCTTGACGACGGCGGCAATGTCGCTGGTAGACGGGCCGGGGTCGGCGACGAACGCGGTGCGCCGGTAGTACTGCAGTTCCCGGATCGACTCCTTGATGTCGGCGAGGGCGCGGTGCGCCAGACCCTTCTCGGGCTGACCGAAGTAGATCCGCGGGTACCAGCGTCGGCACAGTTCCTTGATCGAGGAGACGTCGATCATCCGGTAGTGCAGGTACTCGTCGAGCTGCGGCATGTCGCGGGCGATGAAGCCGCGGTCGGTGGCGATGGAGTTGCCGCACAGCGGGGCGGTGCCGGGGTTGGGAATGTGCTCGCGGATGTAGGCGAGGACCTGCCGCTCGGCCTCCTCGAGCGTGACGGTCGAGGCGCGGACCTCGTCGGTCAGGCCCGACTTGGCATGCATCTCCTGCACGACCTCGGGCATGTCCGCGAGGGCCGCGTCGTCGGCGTGGATGACGATGTCCACGCCCTCGCCGAGGATGTTCAGTTCGCTGTCGGTGACGAGCGCCGCCACCTCGATCAGCTTGTCGGTACCGAGCCGCAGCCCGGTCATTTCGCAATCGATCCACACAAGTTTGTCCTGCACAAGCATCCACAGTAGTCAGGGCGGTCTCGGATAGGGTTCGCGGTGGAGCCAAGTCGGGTGGGAATGCGATCGAGGAGGAGCGGATGACGGTGGACCCGGGGTCGGACGCGGCCGCGCTGGCGGAGCGGGCGGCGGCCGCGAAGGCGGCGGCGGAGGAGGCGGCCCGGGTCGCGGCGGAAGCGGCCGCAGCCGCCGAGGCGGCCGCGAAGGCGGCGGCGGAGGCGGAGGGTGCGCAGCCACAGGCGCAGCAGCCCGAGGCCGGTGCGGTGCGGGGCGCCGCCCAGGAGATCGCCGCGGGCTACTCCTTCGAGGGCGGCGCACTGGAGTTGGGCACCGTCGTCGTGGACGGGGTCGTGGACTCGACTGCGCGGGTCCGGATCCCGCTGGCCACCCTGAACCGGCACGGCCTGGTCGCGGGTGCCACCGGCACCGGCAAGACCAAGACGCTGCAGGGTATCTGCGAACAGCTCTCCGCCGCCGGGGTGCCGGTGGTGATGGCCGACGTCAAGGGTGACGTGTCCGGCCTGTCCGCGGCCGGCGAGGCGAGCGAGAAGATGGCCGCGCGCGCGATCGAGACCGGCATCACGGACTGGGCGCCGACCGCGTTCCCGACGGAGTTCGTCTCCCTCGGCACCGAGGGCATCGGGGTGCCGATCCGGGCGACCATCACCAGCTTCGGGCCGATCCTGCTCAGCAAGGTGCTCGGACTCAACGACACGCAGGAGTCCACGCTCGGCCTGATCTTCCACTGGGCCGACACCCAGGGACTGGCGCTGCTCGACCTGAAGGATCTGCGGTCCGTCATCGCGCACCTGACCTCCGACGAGGGCAAGGCCGACCTCAAGGGCATCGGCGGCGTGTCCTCGGCGACCGCGGGAGTCATCCTGCGCGCGCTGGTCAATCTCGAGGCCGACGGCGGCGACACCTTCTTCGGCGAACCGGAGTTCGACACCGCGGATCTGCTCCGCGTCGGTCCGGACGGCAGGGGCGTCATCACGCTGTTCGAGCTGGGCGCCCAGGCGGCACGGCCGGCGATGTTCTCGACGTTCCTGATGTGGGTGCTGGCCGACCTGTTCCAGACGCTGCCCGAGGTCGGCGACGTCGACAAGCCCAAACTCGTGTTCGTGTTCGACGAGGCGCACCTGCTGTTCGCGGACGCGTCGAAGGCGTTCCTCCAGCAGGTCGAGCAGACCGTGAAACTGATCCGGTCCAAGGGCGTCGGAGTCTTCTTCTGCACCCAGTTGCCGACGGACGTGCCGAACGCGGTGCTCTCGCAGCTCGGCGCCCGGATCCAGCACGCGCTGCGTGCGTTCACCCCGGACGATCAGAAGGCGCTGAACAAGACCGTCCGCACCTACCCGAAGACCGAGCACTACGACCTGGAGAAGGCGCTGACCTCGCTGGGGACGGGCGAGGCGATTGTCACGGTGCTCTCGGAGAAGGGCGCGCCGACGCCGGTGGCGTGGGCGAAGATCCCGCCGCCGCGGTCGCTGATGGACACGATCGGCGAGGACGCCGTCCGTGCGGCCGCCGCGGCGAGCCCGCTGCAGGCGAAGTACGGCGCCACACTCGACCGGGAGTCCGCCTACGAGCTGCTGACCGCGCGGTTGGCGGCCCCGACGGACCCGCTGCCGGACCTGCCGCCGGCGCTGCCGGATCTTCCGGACCTGCCGCCGCCTGCCCCGGACGAGCCGAGCGCGGTGGAGAAGATCCTGCAGAACTCCGCGGTCAAGAGCTTCCTGAGGTCGGCCGCGACCGTCGCGGGCCGGGAGATCTCCCGCTCGATCTTCGGCACCGGCCGCCGCAAGCGCTGACGCGGCCTGTGCGCCTTTCCGATGGCGGGACCCGCCAGGAGGGCGCACAGGCGGTGCAGCCGCCTACGGCAACAGGCGGGGGACGACCTTGCCGGCGGCGTTGCGGGGCAGTTCGTCGAGGAAGGTCACGTCGCGGGGCACGCAGAACCGGGTCAGGTGTGACCGCACGTGGTCGCGGACGCCGTCGGTGGTCAGCGCGGACCCGTCCGTGTCGGTGGTTCGCACGACGTACGCCGCGAGGCGCGCACCGAACTCCGGGTCGTCGACCCCGATCACCGCGGCTTCGAGAACGCCGGGCAGCTCACTGAGCAGGTTCTCCACCTCGCGTGGGTAGACGTTCTCGCCGCCGGAGACGATCATGTCGTCGCTGCGGCCGTCGAGGAACAGCAGGCCCTCGTCGTCGAAGTGGCCGACGTCGCCGGTCGACATCATCCCGTCGACGACCTCCTTCTCGCCGCCGGCCCGGGTGTAGCCCTCGAAGAGCATCCCGTTGCCGACGAACACCCGTCCGACGGTGCCTGCGGGGACCTCGGTGCCGGTCTCGTCGAGGATGCGCACCGTGGTGCCGAGGGGTGGCCGCCCCGCGGTGTTCGGATGCCGGAGCAGTTCGTCGGGCTGCGCGATCGACGCCCAGCTCACCTCGGTGGAGCCGTAGAAGTTGTAGAGCACCGGACCGAACACGTCGAACGTCTTGTGCACGACGCCGGTCGGGATGGCGGAACCGCTGGCGGCGATCACCCGCAGGGACGCGAGGTCGACGTCGCGCTGATCCTTGGGGAGGTCCGTGATCCGCTGCAGCATCGTGGGGACCACCCACAGGGTGTCGGCTCGGTGGTGGGAGACGGATTCGACGGTGGCCGCGGGCTCGAAGCGGCGGGTCAGCACCATGGTCGAGCGCAGCGCGAGCGCGAGCTGGGTCCCGGCCAGGCCCCAGGTGTGGAAGATCGGTGACGCGATCACCGTGACGCCGTTGCTGCGCAGCGGCAGCCGCGACAGTACCGCGGACGCCGGCATCCAGTTGCGCGGCTCGGGGCGGGAGGCGCCCTTGGGAGTGCCGGTGGTGCCGGAGGTGAGCACGACCAGCCGACCGCGTCGCGGCCGTCTCGGCAGGGCCAGTGCGCTGCCGCCGCGGCCGTCCTCGAGGAGGCCCTCGAACCGGGCCCAGCCCTCGGCGCCGTCGCCGCCGTCGGTCGCGTCAGGGTCCTCGAACACCGCGACCCGCAACGTCGAGTCCGGGATCAGGGGTGTGAATTCGGGGTCGACGAGCAGCCAGTCCAGCTTCTGTTCCGCGACGATCTCGGCGAGCTGGGCCGCGGACGCGCCGGTGTTGAGCAGCACCAGGTCGGTGCCGAGCCGGGCCGCCGCGCCCATCGCGGTGACGAAGCCACGATGGTTGCGGGCCAGGACCCCGATGCGGCCGCGCTCGCGCAGGCCGCGGTCGTGCAGGGCCAGTGCGAGGGCTTCGGCGTCGGCGTCGAGTTGCCGGTAGGTGACCGGGCCGCGGTCGTCGACGACCGCCACCCGGTCTCCGTCGCGGCGGGCGGCGGAGGCGAGCAGGCCGCCGGCGGTGAAGTCCCACTGGTACCAGGCGGAGGCGACGCCGGGGAGGGCGCTCGGGGCGATCGGTCCGACGATGCCGGCCTTCGTGATCGGAATCAGGCCCTTGATCAGGTCTGTTGCTCTGGAAAGGCGCGGCATGCGGGCGGGTCCTCCTGGGGTCGTGGCGCGACTCGCCCCAACTTACTTGCCGGTAAGGACTGGCGCCAGGGGCAGAGTGCTACAGACCTGCCTCGCGACGCATCAGATCGTCCAGCGTCTCGCGGCGGATCAGCTCGCGCACGGAGCCCCCGGCTACCGCAACGACCGGCGGGCGCCCCACGGAGTTGTACGACGACGCCATGCTGTGGTGGTAGGCGCCGGTCACCGGCACGGCCAGCACGTCGCCGGGTCGTACGTCCGCGGGGAGTGCCGCGTCCTTCACAATCTCGTCACCGGACTCGCAGTGCCGTCCCGCGACGGTCGCGACCATGTCCGGCGCGGTCGAGTGCCGATTGGCCAGCGTCACGGTGTAATGCGCGCCGTACAGTCCGACGCGCGGATTGTCGCTCATGCCGCCGTCGACGCCGACGAAGGTCCGGCCGCCCTCGACCCGCTTGACCGACAGCACGCGGTACACGGTCACCCCGGCCCGCCCGACGATCGCCCGGCCCGGTTCGAGGGTGATCCGCGGTCGCGGGAAGTGGTGCCGGGCGCAGGCGTCGTCGAGGGCGTCCTCGATGGTCGCGGAGAGCGCCGTCGGGTCCAGGCACGGATCGCCGGCGGTGTACGAGATGCCGTGTCCGCCACCGAGGTCCAGTTGGGTCAGGATGGTGCCGTGATCCAGCCGGATCTGTGCCATCTCGGCGATCATCCGGTCGACGGCGATCCCGTAGCAGTCGGCGTCGGTGATCTGGGAGCCCAGATGGCAGTGCAGGCCGATCAGGTTCAGTCGTGGGTGGCCCAGCACCCGCCGGACCGCTTCGTCCGCCTGGCCGTGCGCGAGGGGGAAGCCGAACTTCTGGTCGTCGACCCCGGTGGTGACGGCGCGGTGGGTGTGCGCGTCGATGCCGGGTGTCACCCGGACCAGGACGTTCTGGCGGTGCGCGGACGACGCGGCCAGCAGCGTGATCTCGGCGGCCGAGTCGACGACGATCCGCCCGACTCCGGCCGCGCGGGCCGCGGACAGGTCGGCGGCGGTCTTGACGTTGCCGTGCAGGATGATTCGGCGCGGATCGACACCGGCGGACAGTGCGATCGCGAGTTCGCCTGCCGAGCACACGTCGAGCGCGAGGCCTTCCTCGGCGACCCACGCGGCCACTGCCCGGGTCAGTAGGGCCTTGCCTGCGTACGCGATCTCGGCCTCGGGGAAGGTCTCGCGATAGACCCGGCAGCGATGCCGGACGTCGCGTTCGTCGAGGATGTAGGTCGGTGTGCCGAACCGGTCGGCGATGTCGGCGATCGCAACTCCGCCGACGGTGATCCGGCCGAGTTCGTCGACGTGGGTGGTGGTCGGCCACAGGGTGGGGTCGAGTCGCGGGGTCATCGCCGAGCGCAGCGACGGCAGGATGTCGAGCAGGGTCACGGTGGGCTCCTGAAGGTGGGTTACACCCTCCGGAGTACTCGCCCGCGCCGTGTCCGTCGCAGTCCCTGACGGGGTCTTGACGCCGCCCGCAACGGGTTTGACGCCGGGCTGACGGTCGGGGGCGCATCCGGTGCGCACGGCGGATCGCGGTCGGTGCCACTGACGAGCGGCTTCACACGCTTCCGATGGCGACGTCGATGAGGGTTTGCGCCGCCGCATGCGCGTGCTCGGCCGCGCTCGGGTCTCCGGAGATGGCTGCCGTCGTCTGGGCGCCCTCGGCCAGCAGTACGAGCTGCGCGGCCAGGGTGGGCGGACCCCCGATCTCGTGCACGAGTTCGTCGACGGTCGCCTGGAACGACGCTTTCTGGGCGCGGATGGCGGCCGCGACGGCCGGATCGGTGCGCCCCAGCTCGCCGTAGGCGTTGATGAATCCGCAGCCGTGGAAGTCGTCGGTGCAGAACCACTGGTGCAGGTAGTCGTACACGGCGAGCAGCCGGTCGCGTGGGCTGTCCTGTTCGCTGAGGAACGCGCCGAGGTCGCGTTCCCATCGTGCCCGCTTGTGATCGAGGACCGCCAGGACGAGGTCGGCCTTGGAGGGGAACTCCTGGTACAGCCGCTTCAGGGGAACCCCGGCGGCCGTGCGCAACTCGTCCATGCCGACCGCGGCGTAGCCCTTCTCGTAGTAGAGCCGGTCGGCGGTCTCCAGGATGCGGTCGCGCGGGTCCTCTGCGTTCATGTGACCAGAATACTTGCCACGAGAACGAACGTTCTCTATTCTCTCGAACATCGGGAGAACGGTCGTTCTCCCACGAAGAGAAATGAGCGGACATGGGCTTCGTCACCGTTGGTACCGAGAACAGCACTCCGATCGATCTCTACTACGAGGACCACGGGTCCGGGCAGGCTGTCGTGCTGATCCACGGCTACCCGCTCGACGGCTCCAGCTGGGAGAAGCAGACCCGCGCCCTGCTCGACGCCGGCTATCGCGTCGTCACCTACGACCGCCGCGGATTCGGGCAGTCCAGCAAGGTCACCACCGGCTACGACTACGACACGTTCGCCGCCGACCTGAACGCGGTGCTCACGACGCTCGACCTGACGGACGTCATCCTCGTCGGGTTCTCGATGGGCACCGGTGAATTGGCCCGCTACGTCGGTAAGTACGGGCACGAGCGCGTCGCGAAGCTCGCCTTCCTCGCGTCGCTCGAGCCGTTCCTCGTTCGGCGTGACGACAACCCGACGGGCGTGCCGCAGGACGTGTTCGACGGGATCGAAGCCGCCGCGAAGGCCGATCGGTTCGCCTGGTTCACGCAGTTCTACAAGGACTTCTACAACCTGGACGAGAACCTGGGTACCCGGATCAGCCAGGAGGCCGTCACGGCGAGCTGGAACACGGCGACCCGCTCCGCGCCGGTGGCCGCCCACGCGGTCGTTCCGACGTGGATCGAGGACTTCCGGCAGGACGTGGCTGCCGTGCGTGCGAGCGCCAAGCCGGCACTGATCCTGCACGGCACCGCGGACAACATCCTGCCGATCGACTCGACCGGCCGTCCGTTCCACGAGGCGCTCCCGGAGGCCGAGTACGTCGAGATCGAGGGGGCGCCGCACGGTCTGCTGTGGACGCACGCCGACGAGGTCACCGAGGCGCTGCTGAAGTTCGTGCGCGGCTGACCTGCCGCTGTTCACCGTGTCGGCCCGGGGACGCCGGGCCGACACGGTCGGCTAGCCGCCGAGCTTCTTGTAGAAGGTGCCCACGACCGGGGCGATGACGGCGCGGGGGGAATAACCGCCTGCCACGGACATGCCCTTGCTCAGGATGCCGGGCACGACGCGCATCTTGTTCTTCGCCAGCGCGTCGAGGGACAGCTTGGCGGTGTACTCGCTGGAGATCCACAGGAAGTCCGGGACGAGCCGGTCCACGATCGACGCCTCGGCGGGGTCCGGGGTCTCGGTCCGCACCGGGCCCGGAGCCAGCAGCGTGACATGCACACCCGAGTCCTTCAGTTCGCCGCGCAGCGACTCGGAGAAGGTGTTCACGAACGCCTTCGTCGCTGCGTAGGTGGCGTTGTTCGGAATCGGCATGTTGCCTGCGGCCGAACCCACCATCAGGATGCCGCCCGACCTGCGCGCCAGCATCCCCGGCAGCACCGCGAGGGTGAGGTCGTGCACCGCAACGGCATTGAGCTCGACCTGCGCGCGTTCGTACGCCGGGTCCAGTTCCGCGACCGGTCCGAAGGTGGCGATTCCCGCGTTGTTGCACAGGATCGAGATCTCCCGGCCGGCCAGCTCCTCGACCAGCGGTGCACGTCGGTCCCGGTCGGCCAGGTCCACCGCGCGGACCTCGACGGTGACGCCGTGCGCGTCGGACAGCTTCGCGGCAAGCGCGTCGAGCAGGTCCTCACGGCGGGCGACGAGGATCAGGGAGTGGCCCCGGGCGGCCAACTCGGTGGCCAGCGCCTCGCCGATTCCGGAGGAGGCGCCGGTCACGACCGCGCGGGCGTCGGGGGTTGGGGTAGGCAGGCTCACGGCGCTCAGGCTAGTGCCTACAGCGTCGCGGCGAGCCGGGTGCCCTGCTCGATCGCCCGCTTGGCGTCGAGTTCGGCGGCGACGTCGGCGCCGCCGATCACGTGGACAGGGACGCCCGCGGCGGTCAGGCCGGCTTCGAGGTCGCGCACCGACTCCTGCCCGGCGCAGACGACCACGTTGTCGACCGCGATCGTCCGCGGGCGTTCGCGCTTCTCCCCGAAGCTGATGTGCAGGCCCTCGTCGTCGATGCGTTCGTAGTTGACGCCCGAGATCTGTTGCACGCCCTTCTTCTTCAGCGCGGCGCGGTGGACCCAGCCGGAGGTCTTGCCGAGCCCGGCGCCGATCGGGGTGGACTTGCGTTGCAGCAGGTACACCTGACGCGGCGACGGCGCGACGACCGGTTCGGTCAGTGCTCCGGGCGCGGACTCGTCGTGGGTGACGCCCCACTCCCGGTTCCACTCGGCCAGATCCACGGCGGGGGAGTGCGCGTGGGTGAGGTACTCGGAGACGTCGACGCCGATGCCGCCTGCGCCGATCACCGCGACCGTCGACCCGACCGGTTTCCCGTCGCGCACGAGTTCCGCGTACGACAGCACGCTCGGGTGGTCGATGCCGGGGATCGACGGGATGCGCGGGGTGACGCCGGTGGCCAGCACCACCTCGTCGTAACCGCCGTCGACGAGGGTCTTCGCGTCGACGCGGGTGTTCAGGTGCACCTTGGCGCCCGCGACCTCGAGGCTGCGGGTGTAGTAGCGCACCGTCTCGGCGAACTCCTCCTTGCCGGGGATCCGGCGGGCGATCGCGAACTGGCCGCCGACCTCGGTGCCGGCCTCGAAGAGGTTCACCTCGTGGCCGCGCTGTGCGAGGTTCAGTGCCGCGGACAGTCCGGCCGGGCCTGCCCCGACGACGGCGATCGACTTTCGGCGCCGGGTGGGGGAGAGCACCAGTTCGGTCTCGCGTCCGGCGCGCGGGTTGAGCAGGCAGGAGACGCGCTTGTTCGCGAACGCGTGGTCCAGGCACGCCTGGTTGCAGGCGATGCAGGTGTTGATCTCGTCGCTGCGGTCGGCGGCCGCCTTGTTCACCCACTCCGGGTCGGCGAGCAGCGGCCGGGCCGCCGAGACCAGTTGCGCGTCGCCGCGGGCCAGGATCTCCTCGGCGGTCTCGGGCATGTTGATCCGGTTGGACGCGCACACCGGGATGCTCACCTCGCGGGCGAGGCGTTCGGTGAACGACGTGAACGCGGCCCTCGGCACGGAGGTGACGATGGTCGGGACGCGTGCCTCGTGCCAGCCGATGTCGGTGTTCAGGATCGTCGTGCCCGCGTCCTCGAGTTCCTTTGCGAGGGTGACGATCTCGCTCCAGGTTTGCCCCTTCTCGACGAGATCCGCCATCGACAGCCGGAACAGGATGACGAAGTTCTCGCCGACGGCGGCGCGGGTGCGGCGCACGATCTCCACCGCGATGCGGCGGCGGTTCTCGGGCGAGCCGCCCCATTCGTCGGTGCGCCGGTTGGTGCGCTCGGCGAGGAACTGGTTGAGGAAGTAGCCTTCGCCGCCCATGATCTCGACGCCGTCGTACCCGGCTTCCTGCGCCAGTCGGGCGCAGCGGACGTAGTCGTCGATCGTGGACTCGATGCCGCGTCGGGTCAGTGCGCGCGGCCGGAACGGGTTGATGGGGGCCTTGATCGACGACGCCGACACGCTCAGCGGCTGGTAGGAGTACCGCCCGGCGTGCAGGATCTGCAGCGCGATCTTGCCGCCCTCGGCGTGCACGGCGTCGGTGATCTCCCGGTGCCGGGCCGCCTGCTTGCGGGTGATCAGATCGGCGCCGAAGGGCAACAGCCAACCGGTGCGGTTGGGGGCGTAGCCGCCGGTGACGATCAGTCCGACACCGCCGCGGGCGCGTTCGGCGAAGTACGCGGCCAGCTTCGGGACGTCGCGGGTGCGGTCCTCCAGCCCGGTGTGCATCGAACCCATCACCACCCGATTGCGCAGGGTGGTGAATCCGAGGTCCAGCGGGGACATCAGGTGCGGGTACGGAGTGGTCACGGGTGGGCCTTCCATCGGACGGGTTGGGCTGGGCAGGGACGGGTCATGTCAGAGGGCGGCAAGGATCTCCTCGCACCACTGCGTGAAGCCCTCCTCGACGCGGATGCCGCCGCGTAGCACGAGGTACTGGTGCAGTGCGCTGCCCGACAGGCGGTCGGGTACCGGGAAGTCGCGCTTCTCGATCATCCGGTAGACCTCGAGCCGCTGGGCGTGGCCGTCGCGGTGCCGGACGACCTCGGCGCGCACGTCGCCGGGATCGGCGTAGGCGGCGGCGCGGATCTTCACCGCGAGCTCATTGCGCAGGTGGCCGACCTCGGTCGGTTCCGCGATCCACCGCGCGAGTTCCGCCCGGCCGGCATCGGAAACGCGGTAGACGCGCTTGTCCGGCCGTCCCTGCTGGCCGACCGCCTCGCCGGTGACCCAGCCGGCCTCGTCCATCCGCTTGAGGACGCGGTAGATCTGCTGGTGCGTGGCGCTCCAGAAGAATCCGATCGACTTGTCGAACCGGCGGGCCAGCTCGTAGCCCGAGCCGGACTGTTCCGACAGTGAGACGAGTAGTGCGTGTTCGAGAGCCACGACGCCAGTGTCGACGACCCGCCATCGATATGCAACTCGGTGAATATGCTCCTGTGTGCATATCCCACTCGGCGAGGCGCGCTCGACTCCACGCCCGCGAACCGTTCGCTCGCCTCGCGCGCTGGCTTAGGCTCGCGCCATGAGCACAGCGGTCGACGGTGAAGTGGTCACGCGGACGCAGGTGTTCGCGTGGGGCCTGTGGGACTGGGGATCGGCCGCGTTCAACGCGGTGATCGTCACGTTCGTCTTCTCGGTGTACCTGACCGACGCGGTGGGTGACGACCTCCCGGGGTCGGTGTCGGCGAGCAGCTGGCTGGGCTGGTCTCTCGGCGCGGCGGGGCTGTTGATCGCGCTGCTCGCGCCGGTCACCGGGCAGCGCGCCGACGCGGCAGGCCGGCGCAAGCGCTCACTCGCGCTGCTCACCACGACCGTCGTGGGCTGCATGCTGGCGATGTTCTTCGTTCAGGACGACCACCACTACCTGTGGCTGGGGCTGGGGCTGCTCGGCGTCGGGTCGGTGCTCTTCGAGCTCGCACAGGTGCCGTACTTCGCGATGCTGCGCCAGGTGTCGACCCCGGAGAACATCGGCCGGGTGTCCGGCTTCGGTTGGGCGATGGGGTATTTCGGTGGCATCGTACTGCTGCTGGTGTGCTACTTCGGGTTCATCGTCGGCGACGGCGACACCCGTGGACTGTTCGGGATCGACACCGCCGGAGGCCTGAACATCCGGGCGGTGGCCGTGCTCGCTGCGGTGTGGTTCGCGGTCTTCGCCGTGCCCGTGCTGTTCGCGGTGCCGGAGATGCCACGGTCCGAGGAGGCGGACGAGCGCCCGGGCTTCCTCGGCTCCTACCGGGTGCTCTGGCACGACCTTCGGGAGCTGTGGTCCGAGGACCGGCGCACCGTCGGGTACCTGGTGGCCAGCGCGCTGTTCCGGGACGGACTCGCCGGTGTGTTCACGTTCGGGGCGGTCCTCGCGGTCAACGTCTACGGCATCGCGTCGGGAGACGTGCTGATCTTCGGTGTCGCGGCCAACGTGGTCGCCGCACTCGGTGCGCTCGTGGCGGGCCGGCTCGACGACAGGGTCGGACCGAAGGCGGTGATCGTCGGCTCCCTCGCGTCGATGCTGGTGGTCGGAGCGATTCTGATGGCGGTGTCCGGGGTCGTCGCCTTCTGGATCCTCGGCCTGCTGCTGTGCCTGTTCGTCGGCCCGGCGCAGTCCGCGGCGCGCACCTTCATGGCCAGACTCAGCCCGCCCGGCCGGGAGGGGCAGATGTTCGGCCTGTACGCGACCACCGGACGCGCGGTCTCGTTCCTGTCGCCGACGCTGTTCGGGCTGTTCGCGTGGCTGTTCGCCAGTGACCGGGCCGGCATTCTCGGCCTGCTGGTGGTGCTCGGCATGGGGTTGGCGGCGCTGCTACCGGTGCGGGCGCCCTACCGCACCGCTTCGGTGCGCTGAATCCCCAGCTTCTCCGGGAACAGCCGGCGCTGGACGATCCACCCGGCGGCCGAGAGGGCGATCCACACCAGCGTCGAGGTCACCTGCTCCCATCCGGCCTCCGGGTGACGCAGGAACTCGAAGGCGCCGGACATGCTGCCGAGCCCGCTGAGCATGATGCTGGCACCGCCGATCGAGGTCAGCCACAGCAGCGCCCGGGCGCGGAACTTGTCCGCCAGGAATGCCGCGGCGACCGCGAGCGCCAGGATCACGATCGCACTGAGCGCCCAGTTGTTGTCGCCGGGTTGGAGGACGTCGGCGAGTTTCGCGCCGGCCATTGCGCCGGTGAGGCCGCCGATGAAGTACGCGGAGAACTTGAAGACCAGGGTCGTCACGATCCACGACACCACCGCGCCGATCAGGCCGAACAGCACCAGCGTCCACACCGAGGCGTTGAACAGGTCTGCGATCAGCCAGCCGAGGCCGAATCCGGCGGCGAGCACTGCCAGGTGCATGGATCGGATTCCGTAGAAGCACAGCAGTGCGCCGACCAGGAGTACCGCGATTCCGCTCATGACTGGGTTCCTTCCACCCGCGAGATGATCGCCTCTGCCAAGGCGTCGGGTGCCAGTTCGGGCACCCAGTGACCGATGCCGTCGAGCTCGACGAATCGATAGGGGCCGGTGACGAATTCACCGCACCGCTCGGCACCTGCCCGGCCGAGCGCCTCGTCGCCGGTGCTCCACACGAACGTCGTCGGCACCCGCACCGCGGGGGTGTCGGAGAAGTCGCGTCCCATCGCCCGGTACCAGGACAGCGCCGCGGTCAGGGCGCCCGGTTCGGTCAGCACGCGCAGGTGCGCGTCGACGAGCGCCGGATCGACACCGGCGTAGATGTCGCGCAACCGCTTCGCGTCGTCGGCGAGCAGTGCGCGTTCGGCGGAGTCCCCGTGCCGGAACACCCGGATGTACTGGGATCGGGCCTGCTGGTCGGCATCCTCGCGGAGCGCCCACCCGAATGCCGCGGGGTGCGGGACGGACACCGCGGTCAGTGAGCGGACCCGGTCGGGTCGATGCGCGGTCGTCCACCAGGCGACCGCGGCGCCCCAGTCGTGTCCGACCAGGTGGGCGGACGGCAAGCCGAAGTGATCGAGCAGGCCGAGGACGTCGCCGCCGAGTTCGTCGACGGTGTAGTGCTCGACACCCACCGGCCGGGCGCCCGCGGAGTAGCCGCGCTGCGTCGGTGCGATCAGCCGGAACCCGGCGGCCGTCAGTTTCGGAAGCAGCGGCTGCCAGCAGGCGGCGGTCTCGGGGAACCCGTGCAGCAGCACCACGGGCACACCGTCCACGGGACCCGCGGTCGTGACGTCGAAAGTGTGGTCTCCGATGGCTGTCGCGGACGTTTCGACCGGATCCATGCGTTCCCACCGTCTGTCGGGGCCGGTGCCGGATGGGCGTCGACCTGGTGTTTCGAACCCTACGTCAGTGGACGCGCGCTGCGCGCGAGTCCGGGGAAGCCACGCCGTCGGGGATTCGCGGTGACATCCCAGTGGCTGCGTGGTAACCAATCAGGAAGCATCAAGGTTGCTATTCCGTATTGTCCGGTATCGGGGAGGTCACTGTGACAGTCGAGAATCGAGTCGTGCCGCCACTGAACATCGCGGGTCGGCCGGTGGCCCAATGGCTTGCCGGGGCCGCCCCCGCGCTGACGGAGCGAGTGATCGCTCGCCTGATCGACGAGCTCCCGATCTACCGCGCACTGCCCCGTGAGGAGGTGCACGGAGAGATCGCCGACATCGTGCACCGCAACATGGAGCTGTTCGCAACGCTGGTGTTCGAGCGGCGCACCGCCCGCGACTCCGAGCTCGTCGAACAGCGGCACTCGGCGGCCCGCCGCGCGGAGGAGGGGGTGCCGCTGGACGCCGTCCTGCACGCCTATCACACCGGGATCGGGCTCGCGTCCGAGGAACTGTTCGACGGCGCCGGTCCCGACGACATCGCAGACGTCCAGGTCGTGACGACGATGATCCTCGACTTCCTGCGCCGATTGACGATCGCCGTCAGTGCCGCGTACCTCGAGGAACGCCAGATCATGGAGAGCCAGGAGAACTCGGGGCGTCGGTCGCTGATGTCCGCCCTGATGTCGGGGGAGGGCCTCGAGGCGGTCGTGCACCGCACCGGGTTGCGGCTGGCGCCGCACTACCTGGCGCTGAGTCTGACGATCGGCGAGAACGCCGACGAACGGGGTCTCGGCGTCAGCGGCACCGTTGCGGGGCGCCGCAAACTGCGGCGAGTGCAGGCGGAACTCGATCGGATCACCGGCGAGGCGGCGCTGACGGTGATCGACAGCGGTGGCGGGGTGGCGCTGGTTCCGTGTCCAGCGAGTCCGCCCGACTGGGAGCAACTCCGAGCGGTCGTCGAACGACTCGGCCGGGTTCTCGGTGCGAACCTCCATGTCGCCGGGGCGATCGCGGCGCCCGCCGGGATACCCGAGGCCGTCGAGCAGACCGCCGAGATCGTCGCACTGGTGGCGCGGTCGCGGCGCCCGCCCGGGCTGTACCGCCTCGCGGACGTGCTGCTCGAATACCAGCTCAGCCGGCCCAGTGCCGCGCAGCGGGAGTTGGCCGGACTGCTCTCGCCGTTGGCCGGCAAGCCCGAGTTGATGCAGACCCTCGAGGCATATGTCGCGGCGGGTCTCAATCGGCGGGCCACCGCGGCTGCGCTGGCGGTGCACGCGAACACCGTCGACTACCGGATGCGGCGGGTGTTCGAGCTGACCGGCCTCAATCCCTCCGACCCCGCCGACCTGCCGCACATCGGTGCGGCGCTGGTGGCGCGCCGGGTGCCGGAGTGAACACGGTCGCCGGTGGCGACCTCCGGCCCCCACGGTCGATTCGCGCCGTGATCCGTTGGGGTGCGCTTGCTTTCGCTTGGTGTTGCGTTCTTGTCGCGCTCGTGGGCGTCGTCGCGCACGTCGCCCCGGTGACCTCACCGCCGGTGGTGGTCGCCGCGTCCGCGGCCCCGTACCTGATGTGGGCGGCGGTGCCGGCGGTGGCGGCGTTCCTGGTGGTGCGACATCGGCTGGGCGCAATGGTTGCCGTCACTACCGTGGCCGCCGCGGTGTGGACGCAGGCGCCGCTGTACATCGGTGCGCCGCACCCCGGTGCGGATTCCGGCGAACTGACCGTCATGCAGGCGAACATCGAGTTCGGCAAGGCGGATCCGGATGCGGTTGTCGCGCAGGCACGTTCCCGCGGCGTCGATGTGCTGACGGTCGACGAGCTGACCGTCGCGGCGGTCGACGGGTTGACCGCCGCCGGCCTCGACGAACTCTTGCCGCACCGGTACCTCCGGCCCGCCGCGACCGGTGCCGACGGCACCGGCATCTGGAGCCGATATCCCCTGTCGGAACAGGTGCAGCATCCCGGCTTCGCGATGGCGGCCCTGTCCGCGAGGGTGGCGGTGCCCGGCGATCGGTCGGTCATCGTGCTGGCCGCGCATCCGCTGCCGCCGTGGCCGCGGCAGCAGACACCGATCTGGGCAGACGAGCTGGCCCGCCTGGGCGGCATCCTCGATGGGTTGCGGGCCGACGCCGACACCGTCCTGATGGCCGCGGATTTCAACGCAACCTGGGACCACACGCAGTTCCGGGCGCTGCTCGGCGACGGCGTCCGGGACGCCGCCGAGCAAGCGGGTGCCGGTGTTCTGCGCACCTATCCCGCGGACCGGTGGTGGCCGCCGTTGCTGTCGATCGACCGGATACTCGTCTCCGGTGCGACCGCCACCGCTGTCGACGCCGTCGACCTGGCCGGCTCCGACCATCGCGGAATCGTTGCCCGGATCGTGATGCCGGGGTAGTCGGGTGTCCCTGAACATCTCGAAACATCCCGATCCGCACCGGATCCGGGTGAACACCTGGTGCTCACCCGGATTCGGTGTGTGGGTCGGTTGGCCGGGGGTCAGCTCGCGACGCCGCCGAGCAGTTCGAGCAGCGCCGCCGGGCGCAAGTCCGCGCTGCCGGTGCCGCCCGCGGGCTCCGTCGGGGCGCCGGTCAGGGTCACCTGGGCCACGGGGCCCAGCTTGACGTACGGGTTGGTGGAGGCGCCTTCCTTGCACTGCGTGATCACCGCGTAGGTGCCGGCCGCGAGCTCGATCGAGGTGCCGGTGGCCGCGCCGCCCGTGAAGCCGGGGTACTTGATCTCGTCCACCCGGGTGGTCTTGTCGTACACCGCGGCGTCGAACGGGAAGATCTGCGCCTCACAGTGATTCATGGCCTCGGTGGTGGCGATGTCGTGCAGGGCGACGGTGATGGTGTTGCTGCCGGAGGTCACCGTCGAGGAACCGGTGACGGTCGCGGAGCCGAGCGCGGGGTTCGCGACCAGGGCGAGGGCGGCGAATCCGGCGACGGCGGCGGCACCGGCGATGCGGCGCGTGCTGAACGAAGACATGGGGGTCCTTTGTGTGACACCGCGCGTCGACGTGCGCGGTGAACGTGAGTGCCCGCAGGTGGTTTGGGGACGCGACCGGCGGCGCACATGATCGAACTGAGCCTGCCCTTCGTGAGGGCAGGCTCAGTTAAGGCGAACGTCGGGCATGCTGTCAACGTCTGTGGCCGCCATCGCTTTTGTCGCTTAAACCGCAGGTAAAGAGCATGAAGACCGTCCAGTTCGTGCTGTCCGATTCGTCCCGGGGTTTGTCCGCTTCGGGCCTCTGGTTGCGCCGCAATGGGGGAGGTTTGGGTGTCGGCCGGGTGCGACACGCGTAATTTATGTCACTCCAGGATCTTTCGGCTGCGTGGCGGTGCGGGGAGTGGAACCGGGCGGGTGATACTCGATCGTCCACTATCGAGCAAGGAGTTCCCCGTTGAGTTTCCCCACTGTCACGCGCCGGCGGCTGGCGATCGTCACCGCCGTCACCGCGGCGCTGGCACTGTCCGGCTGTGCGCCCACGGCCGACGCCGACTCGTTCGGCGGCCTCGACTTCGGCAGCGCAGGCGGCGCGGAGCCGGAGTCGTCCGTCGCGGCCGACGCCCTGGCGGCGCTCGCCGCGATCCCGGTCAAGGGCCGCGCGCCCAAGACCGGCTACGACCGCGACCTGTTCGGGCCCGCCTGGACCGATGACGTGCGTGTCGCGGGCGGGCACAACGGCTGCGACACCCGCAACGACATCCTCGCCAGGGATCTGGTCGAGGAGACGTTCAAGCCCGGCACCCGCGACTGCGTCGTCCTCACCGGAGTGCTGTACGACCCGTACACCGCCAAGCGCATCGATTTCGTTCGTGGCCAGGGCACCTCGACCGCTGTGCAGATCGACCACGTCGTCGCGCTGTCCGACGCCTGGCAGAAGGGGGCGCAGCAACTCGACGAGGCCACCCGTCGCGACCTCGCGAACGATCCGCGCAACCTGCTCGCCGTCGACGGTCCGACGAATTCGCAGAAGTCGGACGGCGATGCCGCAACGTGGTTGCCGCCCAACAAGTCCTATCGCTGCACGTACGTCGCCAAGCAGGTTGAGGTCAAAGCCGCCTATGGTCTGTGGGTGACGCAGGCCGAGAAGGATGCGATCAGCACCCAGCTCGCCACCTGCTGATTCACGACCGAGTCGCCGAGCGCCAGCCGCCCATGCCGATGATGATCAGGCGCAGCTGTCGCTCGGCGCGGTCGACGACGGCGTCCTGGTCTCGGGGTTCGGCCTCGAGCAGGTCGATCACCGTCGCCATCATCACGCCCACGATCAGGTTGGCGGCCATGTCCAGGTCCGCCGCCGACCATTCACTCAGTGCCGGTATCCGCCCGAGGTCGGTGCTGAGTTCGCTTGCAAACAGCCGTAGTTCGGACGCGATGGCGCGGCGCACCTCGGCGACGCCGCCGTAGCGCTCGCGGCTGAGGAACCGGAACTGCCCCTCGTTCGCGCGGACCTGGCGCACCAGGACCGCCAGCGAGGTTTTCGCATCGCGCGGACTCGGGTCGCGGCGGGCCTCGCGCAGCATTCGGCGGAGCATGCGCATGCAGTCCTCGACGAGCGCGACTCCGAGCTCGTCCGTCGACGCGAAGTGCCGGTAGAACGCCGTCGGGACGATGCCCGCGGTGCGGGCCACCTCGCGCAGGCTCAGGCTTGCGAGGCTGCGGTCGGCGAGGAGGTCGAGGGCGCCGTCGAGCAGGGCCGTCCGGGTGCGTTCCTTGCGCTCGGCTCTGCTCTCGGGTGCGGTCACCGGTCGAGTGTATGCCCGTGCACCGGACGGCGCGTCCACTACCTGTTATCGGCGTCACATTGCATTTCCCCTTGACATCTACCTGGGACTTCCTGTCACACTCATTTGTGTACAAGTGTTCACTGAAACTGTTGCCGAGGGGGCTTCCAGTGTCGACACAGACCCGATCTCGCGTGCTGTCGCTGCTCGAGGCGATGACCACCCCACACCCGCTCGACCGCTATCTCGAGCTCGTCGACCCGATGGCCACGGTGCGTGACCTGCGCGCCGAGGTGGTCGCCATCCGTCGCGCCACTGCGGACACCGTCACGCTGACGCTGCGGCCGACCCGACGGTGGCGGGGCTTCAGGGCGGGTCAGTTCGTCCAGGTCGGAGTCGTGATCGACGGGGTCCGGCACACCCGCTGCTATTCGCCGGCCTGCGCAGAGGGCGACCCCGGCATCGAGTTGACCGTCAAGGCCCACCCCGACGGCCTGGTGTCCCGCCACTTGCGCGAGTGCGGCGCAGTGGGCACGGTCGTCACCCTGTCCCAGGCGGAGGGGGCCTTCGCGCTCCCGACGCCGCGGCCGGCGAAGGTCCTGCTGGTCAGCGGCGGCAGCGGGATCACGCCGGTGATGTCGATGCTGCGGACCCTGGTGGCCGAGGGGTACGGCGGCGACGTGACGTTCCTGCACTACGCGAACCGGGCCGAGGACGTGCCCTACCTCGCCGAACTGCGCGAACTGGCCCGCGGCCACGGCAACGTGCATCTCGTGCTCGCCTGCACGCATGCGGACGACGGCGACCTGTTCGGACGCTTCGGGCCCGAGCATCTCGATGTCGCGGCACCGGCGCACGCACAGGCGCAGACCTACCTGTGCGGGCCCGCCCCACTGATGCGCGCGGTGCGCGAGTTGTACGACCGACGAGGCCTCGGCGACCGTCTGCACGCCGAGGACTTCGCCCCGGTCCAGACGCCTGTCGACGTGGATGTCGACGGTTCGGTTGCGTTCACGGCCTCCGGCGTCGCCGCGCCCAACGCCGGTGCCAGCCTGCTCGAGCAGGCCGAATCAGTGGGTCTCACACCGGAATACGGCTGCCGGATGGGGATCTGCTTCACGTGCACCACGGTCAGGACGTCGGGCTGCACCCGAAACCTGCGCACCGGCGAACTCGACAGCGACCCCGACAAGCCGATCCAGTTGTGCGTCAACGCGGCCGTCGGCGACGTGTCCCTCGACCTGTAAGACCATCACCCGAAGGAGAGTCCCATGTTCGGTCTGTCCCTTTCCCTACCCGGCCTGTCCGCCCTGCTCGGTGGCAGCTCCCGCGTCACCGCCTCGTCCACTCCCGAGCCGGTGGTGCTCAGCCACCAGCAGGTCGAGGACATCGGCCGTGAACTCGACACGCTGCGTGACCGGGTCGTCGCCGACCTCGGTGCACGGGACCGCGACTACATCTACTCGATCATCAAGGCGCAGCGCGGCTTCGAGGTCGCCGGGCGGGGCCTGATGTACCTCGGCTTCCTGCCACCGTTCTGGATCGCCGCGGTCGGGGCCCTGTCGATCTCGAAGATCCTCGACAACATGGAGATCGGCCACAACGTCATGCACGGCCAGTACGACTGGATGCGTGAACCCGGGCTGAACTCGCGGGTGTTCGAATGGGACACCGTGTGCCCCGCGGACCAGTGGCGGCACTCGCACAACTACATGCACCACACCTACACCAACATCGTCGGCATGGACCGCGACATCGGCTACGGCATCCTCCGGATGGACGACGCGCAGCCGTGGCGGCCCTACCGCCTCGGCAACCCGGTGTATGCCACCGGGCTGATGCTGCTGTTCCAGTGGGGCGTGATGCTGCACGATCTCGAGGTCGAGAACATCGTGGCGCGCAAGCGCACCTGGCGGGACGTGAAACCGCTCGTGCTGGGGATGTGGCGCAAGGCCGGCCGCCAGGTGCTCAAGGACTACGTGATCTTCCCGGCGCTGACGGGGCCGCTGTTCGTGACGACGCTGCTCGGGAACGCGACCGCGAACCTGGTCCGCAACGTGTGGGCCTACTCGATCATCTTCTGTGGCCACTTCCCGTCCGGCGTACAGACGTTCACGCAGGAGGAGACCGCCGACGAGACGCGGGGCGAGTGGTACGTGCGGCAGATGCTCGGCAGCGCCAACATCGAGGGCGGCCGACTGTTTCACATCATGTCCGGCAACCTGTCCCACCAGATCGAACACCACCTGTTCCCGGACCTGCCTGCGAACCGGTATCCGGAGATCGCGCCTCAGGTGCGGGAGCTGTGCGCCAAGCACGGCCTGCCGTACAACACCGGCGGGTTCTTCCGGCAGATCGGATCGGTGTGGGGCAAGATCGTCACGCTCGCGCTGCCTCCCTTCCTCACTCGGTCGACTCCGCCGGTCGGTGTTATCGTCGAGCGTTCCCCGGTCTCGGTCTGAGAGTGGAGTCACCCATGGTGGGCAAGTTCGAACGGCGCAAGGACACCGTGCAGGAGCTGACGGAATCCGGGGCCACGCACGTCGGCCGGATTGCGATGATCATCGCCGGTGCCGTCCGCGACGTGACCCGTGAGATCGGCGACTGGATCAGCGACGGAATCGAGATGCAGGAGGCCGCCAAGCGGGCGCGCGCCGACGCGGAGCGCGATCGTGGCGAGCGTGACGACTCCGGCGAGGCCGGGGTCGATCCGGACTAGCGGGGCTCCGCGGCGTTCGTCACCGCCAGTCCTCGGACTCGGCGTTCGCCGCGATCCGGCGCAGCAGCGTGGCCAGGGTGTCGAGTTCCGCCGCGTCGAGCCCCGTGAGCATCCGGCGGTCGCGCTCGACCCGGCGCGGAAAGTCGCGGTCGACCACCGCCCGCCCGGCGTCCGTCAGTTGCAGCAGGACCACCCGGCCGTCCCGCTCGAAGGGCAGGCGTTCGACCAGACCGTCCCGGGTGAGCCGGTCGGTGTGCTTCGTGGTTGACGCACCGCTGGTCATCGTCGCCGCGGTGACCTCGGACGCCCGCAGCGGACGGTCGCTGCGGGCGAGGGCGCACAGGATCTCGAACTCGACGCGCGAGACGCCGCTGCCGGCGAGAGCGCGGTCGAGTTGATGCAGCGCCTGTGAGCCGATGCGGGTGATGCGCCCCATCACGTTGATCGGCGCCGTGTCCACGTCCGGGTACGCGGCCGCCCATTCGCGCCGGACACGATCGACGAAGTCGCCGGGGGAGTCCGGCTCAACACTCATGGCGTCATCCTAGGCGATCGATTTCACAACGTTTCATATGTATTTTACTTGTGAAATATTTGCTAAGGTGGTGTCATGCCGTCCTCAACCCGAATCGATGCTGCGCGGTTGCGGCACTCGCGAGACGCCCTGGTCCACTCCGTCTCGGCGGCCACCTGGCGCACGGCGTTCGACATCCGGTCGGCGGACGCGACGGTCGCGATCTCGATGCGGGTCGGTCTGGCGGCGGCGCTCGTCCTGGTGGCGTTCGGGCTCACCGGGCACGGAGGCGTGGCCGGGTTCGCCACCCTCGGCGCACTGTCCTCGGCGTTCTCCCGACACGAACCATTGCGCCGGACCGCGCAGAAGGTCGGCTTCATCGGACTGCTCGTCGTCGCCTCGGTCCTCGCCGGCGGCCTGATCGGGCTGGCCGGCCTGCCGATGTGGGCGCAGATCGGATTGATGGCGGTCGTCTCGGCGGTCGGTGCGGCGGTGCTCTTCGCGTTCCGGATCGCGGGCCCCGGCCCGGTGGTCCTCGTCTTCGCCGGCACGGCGGCGGTCGGTGCGACCACCGGTGTCGCCGATCTCGGGGTGGCCGTGCTCGGCACCGCAATCGGTGCCGCCGTCGGCTTCGTGACCGCGCTGCTGCCGTTCGTGTTCCTGCCCTGGGGGCCCGCGCGGCTCGCGGTGGCCCGCGCGCTTGCCGCGGTCGCCGCGGTCCGGGGCGGCGCGGATACCGCGGCCGCGCACGGCGCGATTGCCGCCGCCCGTGAGAAGCTCGCGCTGACCACCCCGTCCGTCGATCACGACCACGTACGTGACCTCGCCGCAGTGCTCACGGAGGCCGAGGCGGCGCTGGGCGCATGGGAACGCGGGGATGCGGCCAGACTCGACGGTGTCGTTCGGCACGAAGCCGAGCTGCGGAAGGTCAAGCGGCACAGGATCATTCTCGGATCCCACATCGCCAAGACGGCACTTCCCCGGCCCGTGCCCTTCGGTGCCGCCGGTGCCGCGGGCCTGCGCACCCGGACGGCCGTCGTGTACGCCGGTCGCGTCCTCATGGCCTCCGCCGTCGCCGGCTGGCTCGCCGCCGCGGTGGGACTCGATCATCCGCTGTGGGCCTCGATGGGCGCGATGGCTGCGATGCAGGGCGTGACCTACGGCCCGACGGTGCAACGCGCGATCCAGCGTCTGCTCGGCAACGTCGGTGGTGCGTTGATCGCCGCCGCGTTGATCGCGCTCTCGCTCGGCTACTGGCAGTCGGTCGTCCTCATCGTCGCCATGCAGATCGGCGCCGAGGTGACGGCGACCCGGAACTACGCGCTGTGCTCGCTGTTCGTCACGCCGATGGCCCTGCTCGTGGTGGGACTCGGCGCCACCGTCGATCCCGGCGTCGGGGTCAGCCGTGTCCTCGACACCCTCGTCGGTGTCGTGGTCGGCGTGGTGGTCGCGGCCGTCACCATCAGCCGGACCGACCGGGCGCACCTGCCTGCCGTGGCGTGAGGTTGCCCCAGTTCGCAGCGTGTTGGGGGTGCCGCGTGATAATTATCCGCAATGACAACACTCGGCGTACCCGGCGGTGCGCCGCGAGGGAGCGGAGGCGGATATGAGTGACGCGGTGCGGGTGGGCGACCTCGTCCACATCTCGGACACTGCGGGAACCTGGGTGGTCGAGGAGATCCGGTCCGGGATCGCGCTGCTGCGCGACGGTGAGGATCGACGCATCTCGTCGCGCGTGTCGAAGCTGACCGTGGTGCGTCGGGGCGGCGCCGCCTGACCGGGCGTCGGCGTCAGGGCGTCGCGAGGAACTTCTCGACCGAAGGTCGCGCCTTGGGGTTGCCTTCGTCGATGCCCATGATGGCGCCGATGCCGCCGCCGACGACGTTGCCGATCATGCAGCCGGCCATGAAGTTCGGGAAGATCGACACGCAACCGATGAGCAGTCCGACGACTGAGCCGGCCATCGCCCGTTGCTGGCCGCCGTTGACCCAGCCCTTGTTGACTTCGTCGGCCATCTCATTGAAGGCGTCCTGCTTGGTCTGATTCTCCGGCCACACCTGTTCGGCGAACATCTGGGCCACCGGCGGCGGGGGAGGCTGCGACGGGTCCACGGGCTGCCCGGGGAGGCCCGGGAGGCCCGGTAGTTGGGGCAGTGCGGGCAACGGTGGAAGCGCGGGCAGGTCGACCTGGATCGGAGACGGCAGCGTGAACGCGGGCAGCTCGGGTGGCGGAATCGACGGCAGTGGTGGCAGTTCGGGCAGTGCGGGCAATTCCGGTAGCGGTGGTGGGGCCGGAAGCTGTGCGGCCGCGGTGCCCGCACCGGATGCGACGGTGGCGGCGACGAGCACGGGCATGACGAGTGCCTTGGCCATCTTCATGGCGATCCCCACTTGATCTGAACTGATCTGGACGCTTCTCACGGACACGGCTGCGATCTGCGATTCGTGGACGCCTGCCGGCCGCGAATCGCCCTGGGACGTATTCCATGGCCCTCCGTGGAGGGTCGGCAAAGCCAGGGGCCAACTTTACCGCGCACAAACCGCTCGCACAGGCGAATCGTGGCCTCGGAGCACGAGTTTGCGGTGCCGGGTTCGTGGGGCGGAATCGCCACGTGTTCGCGGACGGTCGCCGAAACCGCCGTGACCAGCGGGCCTCCTCGCTAGCCGGGACTTGCCTGTGGCGTCGATTCGCGGCACCCGTCGATTCGCGGATTCGCGGCAGCGTCGATTCACGGCACGGTCAAATTCTCGTGCCGCGCCGCGTTCGCCTGTCCGGCTGCGCGTTTCGGGTGGTGAGGCAGGACACCAATCCCGAACGCTTCGGCGGCGGTTGTGCCGGCAATGATTGCCCGCATCGCCAGGGAGGGTGCCGATCTCGTCAATTCTGTTGACCCGAAAGGTGATAGGGCGTTCGGGTTGGTGGGGCCGATGGCTGAAGTACGTCGTGAATCGGTTGGTCGCAGGGATCGGCGGTCCCCGGCCACAGCCGTGGCCGGGGACCGCCGTCGTCGGCTAGGAGCCGAGGCTTCCGCCGCCGCCGAGACCGCCGAGGCTTCCGCCACCTCCGAGGCCTCCGAGGCCGCCCCCGCCGCCGTTGCCGCCCTGCATCTTCTCCATCACGGTCATCAACTTGTCGAGCACTTCGATGAGTTGGGTCATGAATTCCATGGTTTCCTGCACCTTCACTGTCGGAACACGAGTGGTGGGGCGACGACGGAGCGGACGCATCGGACGGTGCACGCGATGCGTCCGGTCCTCGCCGCCTGGTCGGGGCACTTCGTCAGCGTGGAGGGGACCGGCACGGGGCGGTCGGGCGATTCTCGAGAATGTGGTGACCGGGACGGTCGATGTGACGTTCGGGCATGGGACTCACCTCAACCCCGTCTATCGACGCCCGCACCCGTAGTGTTTCACATCACATCGGCTCGTCGTGGGGAGTTCCCGGACCGGAGCCTGCGGTGGCGGGGCCGACGGTCCGCGGATCCCGCTTCGGACGCCCTCGGTGATCCTCTCGGAAGCCCCTCGGTCCGGGTGCCGCGGTGGTAGCTTCCAGCTGTCGGAGCGGCCGGTCGAACCCGTCGAAAGGGATTCCATGCGTGCATCTTTCGTGGCAATCGCGCTCGCGGTGTCGACGGTGCTGGGCGTGCACGCGGGGCCGGCGTCGGCGGAGTCGCTTCCCGTGCCTCACGACGTCACCGCGGGACTGCGGGCCGAAGCAGCCAACCCGGGCGGAACGCTTCCGGAATCGAACGACTGGTCGTGCAGGCCGACCGCCGAGCATCCCCGGCCCGTGGTGCTCGTGCATGCGACGTTCCTCAACCGCCAGGCGAACTGGTCGACGTACGTTCCGCTGCTGAAGAACGAGGGCTACTGCGTCTTCGCGCTGACCTACGGGACGCTGCCGGGTGCCTGGCCGCTGAACGCGATCGGGGGAATCGGCTCGATGAAGGACAGCGCCCGGCAGCTCGGCGGTTTCGTCGACGAGGTCCTCGCGGCGACCGGGGCGGAGAAGATCGATCTCGTCGCCCACTCCCAGGGGACGCTGATGCCGAACCACTACGTCAGGTTCCTCGGCGGCGCGGCGAAGGTGGACAGGTACGTGTCGTTGGCTCCGCTGTGGCGGGGAGGTGGCAGGGCGCCGGCAGCGGACGATCCGACGGTCGGCGCACCCTACGACCTCGACCCGATGCAGCGGGACGTCATCGGCCGTGCCTGCGCCGCCTGCCTCGAGATGGAACCCGGCTCGGACTTCATTCGGGAGATGAACGCCGACGGCGGCCCGTACGCGCCCGGCGTCACCTACACGAACATCATGACCCGCTACGACGACGTCGTCGTTCCCTACACCAGCGGTTTCGTCCCCGGGCCGAACGCGACGAACATCGTCGTCCAGGACCGGTGCCCGCAGGACATGTCACACCACATGGGCATGGCCGGTTCGCCCGTCGCCGCTGGTCACGTGCTCAACGCGCTCGACCCCGCACACCCGCGCCCGGTGCCGTGCATGCCCGTCTCGCCGAACACGGGAGCGCCGCTCGGCTGAGGTGGGTCCGGCCGGTCAGGGTCGGGTCCGGATCGACGTTGTGCGCGACGCGGCGCAGCAGCGTGGTGGCCGCCGGGGCCGGTCGCGGTCCCGTTTCGACGTCCTCTCGGCGTGAACCACTTGGATATCCTGGGGTGGTCAACGAGGTGCCTTGTGCTGTCCCTTTCGAAGATGACCGGCGGAATCGACGCGGGCGATGTCCGATAGCGATCCGTTCGCCACCCAGCGCGGCGTGGCCGTTTCGGTCGACGCGGAACTGGCCGCGGCCGGGTTCACCGATGCACTGGAGATCGGGCGCGGCGGTTTCGGAGTGGTCTACCGCTGCAGACAGTCCTCACTCGATCGAATGGTTGCGGTCAAGGTGCTGACTGCCGATCTCGACGAGGACAACCGTGCACGGTTCCTGCGCGAGCAGCGAGCCGCGGGTCGGCTGACCGGTCACCCCAACGTCGTGACCATCCTGCAGGTCGGAGTCACCGAGCACGACCGGCCCTATCTCGTCATGCCCTTCTTCGCCCGGGGCTCCCTCGAGACACGGATCCGCGGGCAGGGGCCGCTGACGCTGGAAGCCGTCCTGCGGCTCGGCGTCGACATCGCCGGTGTCCTCGAAACCGCCCACGATCTCGGCGTCCTTCACCGCGACGTCAAGCCCGCCAACATCCTCCTCACCGACCAAGGGAAGTTCGCCCTGACGGACTTCGGCATCGCGCACATCACGGGAGGGTTCCGGACCACCACGGGTGTCGTCACCGGCTCGCCTGCGTTCACCGCGCCCGAGATCATCGCCGGCGAGACCCCGACCGGTGCCACGGACGTCTACGGGCTTGGCGCCACGATGTTCGCGGCGGCCACCGGACACGCGGCCTTCGAGCGCCGTAGCGGTGAGCGGATCGTCGCCCAGTTCGTGAGGATCGCTGCCGACCCCACACCGAACCCACGTGACCACGGCATCGACGACGACGTCGCCGACCTCATCCAATCCGCCATGGCCGGAGATCCCGGCGATCGCCCCACCGCCGGGGAGTTCGGCAGGCTGTTGCGCCGCGGACAGCGCGCTCACGGGTTCCCTGCAGACGACGGTCGCGAGCCGGTGGATCGGGGCGAGAGCCCCGGCAGCGCCTCCGTCTCCGGCGGGGCAGCGTCCACCGCACACCCGTCGTGGACGGAAGCGCCACCGACGGGACCCACGAGCCGAACCGGGACTCTGCCGCTCGAGCTGACCAGCTTCGTCGACCGCCGCGCAGAGGCGAGCGAGGTGGCCAACCTGTTGGCCACCAACCGGCTGGTGACATTGACCGGAATGGGTGGGGTGGGTAAGACCCGGCTCGCGTTGCGGGTCGCAGGTAAGGCGCGAACCCGATTCGCCGACGGTGTGATCCTGGCCGAACTGGGTGAGCTGCGCGACGAATCGCTCCTGGTCAACGTGGTTGCCGGTGCCGTGGGAGTGCGGGACCGCGGGGCAATTCCCCTGGCACAGGTGCTTGAGGACTTCCTTTCCCAGCGTGAGCTCCTCCTCGTCCTGGACAACTGCGAACAGGTGCTGGACGGGGTCGCGCACCTCGCTGAATCGCTGCTCCGCTCCAGCCCCCGGCTACGGCTCCTCCTGACCAGTCGCGAGCCGATCGGTGTCAGTGGGGAGGTGGCGATGCCGATCCCGCCGCTCGCCGTGCCGGACCCCGAGCAACCACCGAAGCGTCCGGTTCGCAATGACGCGATGACCCTGTTCGTCGAACGCGGGGTGGCCGCCGCCCCCGGCTTCGAGGTCACCGAGGAGAACCAGGTCACGATCGCCCGAATATGCCGGCGGCTCGACGGGCTGCCGCTGGCGATCGAGCTGGCCGCGGCGCGGCTGCGGGCCATCTCGCCGGACGAGATTCTGGACCGGCTCACCGACCGCTATGCGCTGCTGAGTCGCGGGAACAGGGCAGCCCCGTCACGACAGCAGACACTGCGAATGTGCATCGATTGGAGCTACGACCTCTGTACACCGCCGGAGCGGCAGATGTGGGCACGCCTGTCGATATTTCCCGGCAGCTTCGAGCTGTATGCGGCCGAACAGATCTGTGGTGGTGACCAGCCGGCGGACGAGGTCCTCGACACGGTGACCTCCCTGATCGACAAGTCGATCCTTGTCCGCGACCGGACCGGCCCGGTCGCGCGGTTCCGGATGCTCGACACGGTGCGCGACTACGGGCGGGAGAAGGCGGATGAATCCGGTGGGTATTCCGAACTGCGCGGTCGGTACCGCGACTGGTACGAGCGCCTGGCCCGGGACGCGGAGGCCGACTGGATCGGACCGCGGCAGGCCGAGTGGATCACCAGGCTGCGCGCGGAACAGCAGAACCTGCGACAAGCGTTCGAATTCTGTCTCGCCGACGACCCGGACGCCGGGATTCGCATGGCCGGATCCTTGTTTTCGTTCTGGCTCGTCCGCGGCCTGTTGAGTGAGGGACGGCTCTGGGTCGCTCGGCTTCTGCACGATACGTTCGAGCCCGGCAACCCGGACCGAGCGAAGGTGCTCTACGCGGTGACCATCATGGCCGGGCTGCAGGGTGACGAACCGGCCGCGGCGGCACTGGTGGAGCAGGGTAGGGCGTTCGCCGAGCAGTCGACGGACGCGACGGCGCGGGCGCACGTCGACCTCGCCGACGGCTACCGCGCGTTGTTCAGCGGTGAACTGGAGAACGCCCGTGCGCTGTTCTGCCGCGCCGAGAGCGTGTACCGCGACACGAACAACGAACTCTTCCAGGTCGTCGTGAACAGCGTTCTCGGTCTGACCTTCGGGCTGCTCGACGACGCGCAACGGTCCATCGAATGCCACGAGCGTGCACTCGCCATCACCGCGTCCCGGGGTGAAATCGTCTATCGCTCCTACACGCTGTGGGCGCTCGCGGTCGCGGAGTGGCGGCGCGGCGGCCGAGCCCGGGCGGTCGATCTCCTTCGGCAGGCGCTCGGTCTCGGGCGCAAGGTCGACGACCGCCTCAACGTGAGCATGTGCCTTCAGGTTCTCGCCTGGATCGCGGTCGAGGACGGGAAGTCCGAACGCGCAGCGGTGCTGGTTGCGGCGGCCGAGAAGCTCAGCCGGTCGGTGGAGAGTCCGATGGTGTTCCTGCCGGCGCTGGCCGACTACCAGGAGAAATGTGCACGCGAGACACGGGCGGCGTTGAGTGAGCGGGCGTTCGCCGCGGCGCGCAGGAAGGGGGCCGCAATGGGACTCACGGCGGCCGTGGCCTATGCCCGCGAGGAACGGTCACCCGAGCCCTCGCCACGGCCCGTCCGATCGTCGACCGCTCCGACGAAGCGCGAGCTCGAGGTTGCGCACCTCGTTGCCGAGGGGCTGACGAACCGGGAGATCGCCGGCCGGCTGACGATCTCCGTGCACACCGCCCAGGGGCACGTCGAGCACCTTCTGACGAAGCTGGGATTCACCTCACGTGCCCAGATCGCGGCGTGGGTGGTGGCGTCGCGCGATGCAGATCCCCGATGACCGGCGACCGGTCGGTGCGGGTGCACTCCGGCCGGAAGCCGGCAGTGTCTCGGTGCCCCCGGCAGGAATCGAACCTGCGACCTAGAGATTAGAAGGCTCTTGCTCTATCCAACTGAGCTACGGAGGCACGACCCCACGCGTGGGATCGGGTCAGGAGTCTACCGGCTCCGGTGGGGTGCCTCGGACCGGCACGCGGTGCGGGGTCGAACCTGGACGTGGTTCACAGTCGGGGGCCTCCTACCCTGGTAGTCATGGCATCACCCGAGCTCGCCCACTCCGACGCGCCGCCGACCCGCAGGAGGGGGGAGAGCGCCCTTCCCGTCTTCGTCACCCTCGGCCTGATCGCCGGCCTGGTCGCCGCGATCGTCGTCGGACTGTCGGCGTCGGAGGCGCTGGTGCGGCTCGGCATCCCCGATCCCGGCCCGCTGACCACGTACGGGCTGCCCGCGGTCAAGGCCGTCGGGGAGGTCGCTGCGGTGATCGCGATCGGTTCGCTGCTGTTGGCGTCGTTCCTCGTGCCGCCGCAGAAGTCCGGCGTCCTCGATGTCGACGGGTACCGGGCGGTGCGGACGGCGTCCAACGCGGCGATCGTGTGGGCGGCCTGCGCGCTGGTCCTGGTGCCGCTCACCGTGTCGGACACCGCGGGGCAGCCGTTCGGTGAGGCGCTGAAGCCGGAGAACCTGTGGAAGGCCATCCCGCAGATCGAACTCGCCGGGGCGTGGCGCACCACCGCGATCCTCGCGATCGTGCTGGCGATCTGCTCACGGATGCTGCTGCGCTGGAACTGGACGCCGGTGGTGCTGGCGCTCGGCGTCGTGACGCTGATCCCGCTCGCGCTGACAGGGCACTCGTCGGCCGGCGGTTCCCACGACATGGCCACCAACAGTCTGCTGTGGCACCTGATCGCGGCGTCGCTGTGGGCCGGTGGTCTGTTCGCGCTGCTGGTGCACGCGCGCCGCGGCGGCGCGCACACGGACCTCGCCGCCCGACGCTTCTCGACGGTCGCGACGGTCGCATTCGTGATCATGGCCGTCTCCGGTGTCATCAACGGTCTGGTCCGGTTGCCCGTGAGCGAACTGTTCACCAGCACCTACGGCTGGCTGCTCGTCGCCAAGACCGTGGCGCTGGTGATCCTCGGCGTGTTCGGGTTCGCGCAGCGACGGCGGTCGCTGCCCGCGCTGGCCGCGGACCCGACGTCGCGGGGCGCGCTGATCCGGTTCGCGGGTGGTGAGGCGATCGTGTTCGCCGCGACGATCGGACTCGCGGTCGGGCTCGGCCGCACCCCGCCGCCGCCCGAGGACATCCGCCCCACGCCGGCGGAGGTGCAGCTCGGCTACAACCTCGACGCCCCGCCGACGCTGGCCCGGCTGATGTTCGACTGGCGGTTCGACCTGATCTTCGGCACCGCCGCGATCATCGCCGCGGTCTGGTACATGGTCGGGGTCCGCCGGCTCAAGGCCCGCGGCGACAGCTGGCCCGTCGGCCGGACGGTGGCGTGGCTGCTCGGTTGCGCGACGCTGCTGATCGGCACCTCGTCCGGGCTGGGGCGCTACGCACCGGCCGTGTTCAGCGTCCACATGGGCGCGCACATGGCACTGTCGATGCTCGCGCCGGTGCTGCTGGTGCTGGGCGGTCCGATGACGCTGGCGCTGCGCGCGCTCAAGCCCGCGGGCCCCGACGGTGCGCCCGGGCCCCGCGAGTGGCTGCTGGCGGCGCTGCACAGCCGGTACTCGCGCTTCATCACCCATCCGCTGGTGGCGTCGGTGCTGTTCGTCGGCGGCTTCTACGCGCTGTACCTGGGCGGCATCTTCGGTGCGACCCTCGATTCGCACGGTGCGCACCTGCTGATGAACCTGCACTTCATTCTCAGCGGCTACCTCTTCTACTGGGTTGTGATCGGCATCGACCCGGCGCCGCGGCAGATTCAGCCGGTGACGAAGCTGGCGATGGTCTTCGGCTCACTGCCGTTCCACGCGTTCTTCGGCATCGCCCTGATGAGCACCATGGAGGTCATCGGCGGCTGGTACTACCGCTCACTGGCGTTGGGCTGGAACGACGATCTCTTCGGCGATCAGAAGGTCGGTGGCGGCATCGCCTGGGCGACCGGTGAGATTCCGCTCGTGCTGGTGATGCTGGCGCTGCTGGTGCAGTGGTCGCGGTCCGATCAGAAGATCGCCAAGCGCATCGACCGGGCCGCCGACCGCGACGACGACGCCGAGCTCGCCGCCCACAACGCCATGTTCGCGGAGCTCGCGCGCCGCGACAAGGAGGGCTGGAAGCAGTAGTTCGGGGCGGCCCGATCCCCGCCGGCGCCCCCTGAATCCGCTGCTGCGGGCGGATACCACGTCGCACCGACGAAAACTGCTCCCATGCCCCGGAATCCGACGCCGCTGTGCACCGACTCCGCGGCTGTCCCCAGGTCGCCGCAGGCCCTCCCGTGCCGGATCGTGCACGGGCACTCTGGGATTGGAGGGCCGATCGGGCCCCGGGTGACAGGAGGGCAGCATGTACGAGACGCACACGGCGGTGGTCGGCACCGTCATCACCAACCCGGTCAAGCGGACGACGGGCACCGGGGAGGAGGTGCTGAGCTTTCGGATGGCAAGCAACGCCCGCCGGTTCGACCAGTCGTCGGGGGAGTGGACCGACGGCGGCACGCTCTACCTCACCGTCAGCTGCTGGCGCCGGCTGGTCGGTGGGGTCGCCGCGTCGCTGATGAAGGGCGACCCGATCATCGCGTACGGACAGTTGCGCACCAACGAGTACACGAACAGGGACGGTGTCGAGCGGTCCGACCTGGAGATGCGAGCCGCCGCCGTCGGACCCGATCTCGCCCGCTGCGTCGCGAAACTCGAACGGGTGCCCCGTGTTCCGCAGTCGTCGCCCGACGGTGAGGTGCGGGACGGTGACGTGCTGCCGCACGGCGGATCGATCCGCGCCGATCACGAGATCCCTGATGACACCGCAGGTCTCGAGGTCGCGACGGCCGGATAACGACGCGGCGTCGGCGCCTCCGAAACCCGCATCGGACGTCGTCGCGGGCCTACGGTGTTGAGGGATTCCGGCAGAGCACGACCCGAGCGGTAGCGATCCGAGGGCGGGGTGGTTCCGGTGAGTGTCCTTGCGGTGGGCGAAACGTCGGTGTGCGGTGGCGCACGTGACTCGCGAGGCGATCGCCGAAGGCCGGCGGGCGAAACGTCATGGAGGAGGTCGCTGGTCTCGGCCGCGACGATCGCCGTGGTCGGCTTCGGCGGGCTCGCGGTACCACAGGTTGCAGGGGTGGCCGCGGCGGCGGATGCGCCCGGAACGGTGGTGTCCGTCGAGGAGTTGCCGGCCGCGGCGTCCCTTCCCGGCGCCGCGGACCAGTACCGGGTCACCTATCGGACCACCGATCATCGCGGCGGCCCCCGGCTGAGCACCGGGGCCGTGTTCGTGCCAGCCGGCCCGGCGCCGGCCGGTGGGTGGCCGGTGATCTCGTACGCGCACGGCACCATCGGTCTGGCCGACAAGTGCGCACCGTCCGCGGTCGGCGGCACCGCGGTCGAGGCGGAGTACATGGATCGGTGGCTGCGCCGGGGCTATGCGGTCGTCGCCACCGACTACGCCGGGCTCGGCACGCCCGGCGAGCTCGCGTACCTCGACGGAATCGCGGCGGGTCACGACGTGACCGACATGGTCCGCGCCGGACGGCACGTCGTCCCCGCATTGTCACCGCGCTGGGTGGTGGCCGGGCTGTCCCAGGGCGGGCACGCGGCCCTGCACACCGCACATCTGGCGACTGCGTATGCGCCGGACCTCGACTACCGCGGTGCGGTCGCGCTGGGGGCGCCGACGAATCTGGACCAGGTGTTCTCGCTCGGCAGGCCCGGCATCCCGAACTTCGGTGTCGCCGGCCTCACCACGTTCACGCTGTTCACGATGGCCGGCCTGCGCGCCGCTCGACCGGACCTGAACATCGACTCCTATCTCTCGCCCCGCGGCCGCGAGTTGGCGGGCATCGCGACGCAGGTGTGCAGCGTCGAGTTCGGTAAGTACCTCGACGGCGCCTCGGTCGGCGACCTGTTCTCCCGCCCCCTCACCGACCTGCGCCCCGCGATGACCGACTACCTCGGCGTGCCGGCCGCGGGCTACGACCGCCGACTGTTCCTCGGGCAGGGTGCCGTCGACCGGGTGGTGCCGATCCCGCTCACGCTCGTGTTCGTCGGGCAGCTCGCCGCCTCGCGAACCAACGTGACGTTCCGGGTCTATCCGTCCGCGGATCACCTCGGCACCCCCGCCGCCGCGTTCGACGACTCGGCACGGTTCGTCGACGCGGTGATGCGATGACGTTCCATGCCCTGGACACGCACCGGGACGGAAAGGTAACGATCCGATAACGGTGTCGCGCAGACGCGGCGGGCCGTGTTTGCTCCGGGTAGTTACAACCCCATGGAACGTACCTGGGGGTCTGGTTTTTCGGGCGGGCGGGACGGACGGATTCGTCGCGTCCTGTCCGCCGTGACACGCGCGGGCGCTCGCGCATCGATCGTGGCGATCGCCGTCGCGCTGCTGGGGCCGGTGAGCGCGACCGCAGCGCCGCCGGCCGAGCACGGCACGGTGGTGGCGACCGCGGAGTTGCCGCAGATGGCGCGGCTCCCGGAAGCGGTTTCGCAACGGCAACTCACCTACTGGACCGAGGGGCCGACCGGCGCGCCCGCGCTGAGTACCGGAGGGGTCTACGTGCCTGCCGGCACCGCGCCTGCGGGAGGCTGGCCCGTCGTCGCGTGGGCGCACGGAACCACCGGGGTCGGCGACGACTGCGCGCCCGCGCACGGGTACGACACCACCTGGCTCACCCGTGACTACGTGTCCGCCTGGCTGCAACAGGGCTACGCCGTGGTGGCCACGGACTACGTGGGGTTGGGCACGGAGGGAACCCACGCGTACCTGCACGGGCGCAGTGAGGGCCGCGCGGTGATCGACATGGTCCGGGCGGCGCACGCGGAGACACCGGAGCTGTCGCCGGCCTGGGTGGTCGTCGGGCACTCGCAGGGTGGCCACTCCGCCATGTTCGCCGCGCACGAGGCGACGAGGTACGCGCCGGAACTGGATTACCGTGGCGCGGTCGCGACCGGGACCCCGGCGAACCTGGAGATGTTGCTGCCGCTCGGGGGTCCCGGCTTTCCGGACCTCGGGCTCAACGGACTGACCGTCTTCGCCGCGTACATCATCGATGGCATACGCGTCGCCCGACCCGACCTTCCGATCGACGACTACCTGACACCGGCCGGGGCGGCTCTCGTCAAGGATTCAGAGTCGCTGTGCTACCTGGAGATGCGTGATCGGGCGGGCAAGTTCGGCGTCGGCGAGATGCTGAGCCGACCGCTCAACGAGCCCCGCATCCGGGAGGCGCTGCTCGACTACCTCGCCGTCCCCATCACCGGTTACGACCGACCCGTGTTCGTCGGGCAAGGATTGCGGGACCAGACGGTGCCGTTCCCGCTCGCCACGAAGCTCGCGCTCGATCTGCAGCTGACGGGCCAGCCCGTGACCTTCCGGACCTACGACACCTTCCACGGCGACACCGTCTTGGCCGCGCTGCCCGACACGACCGCCTTCGTCCGCTCGCTGTTCGCGACCGCCTGACGTCCCGAGCCGACCTGCGGCGGGTCGCACACCCGGCGCGGGTCGGCGAGCCCGACGCCCGCACGCCGCTGTGGGACGCCGAGGCGGTCATCGCCCACGAGCGCGACCGCCCCGTGCCCGGGACGCGCGTCCCCGGCGGTCACGCTCGAGGTGTACCCGCACCGTGGCCGGGGGGCGACGACCGGGCGCGGCGGGCCGTGGACGCGGTCTCGCTGCTCGCGGCGGACGGTGCGGGACCGGTGCGGGACGGGGTCGGTAGGCTGTTCCTCGCATAGGTGGTCGCCGCATGGCTTGACCTGGACGAATGCGATTCGACTCAAGGAGTGTTGGTGGCGGAGTTTATCTACACGATGAAGAAGGTGCGCAAGGCGCACGGCGACAAGGTCATCCTCGATGACGTCACGATGAGCTTCTACCCGGGAGCCAAGATCGGTGTCGTCGGCCCGAACGGTGCCGGTAAGTCCTCCATCCTCAAGATCATGGCCGGACTCGACCAGCCGTCCAACGGCGAGGCGTTCCTGGACCCGGAGGCGACCGTCGGCATCCTGCTGCAGGAGCCGCCGCTGAACGAGGAGAAGACGGTCCGGCAGAACGTCGAGGAGGGCCTCGGCGAGATCAAGGTCAAGCTGGACCGGTTCAACGAGATCGCCGAGCTGATGGCCACCGACTACTCCGACGAGCTGATGGAGGAGATGGGCAAGCTCCAGGAGGAGCTGGACCACGCAGACGCCTGGGACGTCGACTCGCAGCTCGAGCAGGCGATGGACGCACTGCGCTGCCCGCCGGCCGACGAGCCCGTCACCCACCTGTCCGGTGGTGAGCGCCGCCGCGTCGCGCTGTGCAAGCTGCTGCTGAGCAAGCCGGACCTGCTGCTGCTCGACGAGCCCACCAACCACCTCGACGCCGAGTCGGTGCTGTGGCTCGAGCAGCACCTCGCCTCGTACCCGGGCGCCGTGCTCGCCGTCACCCACGACCGCTACTTCCTCGACCACGTCGCGCAGTGGATCTGTGAGGTCGACCGCGGGAAGCTGCACCCGTACGAGGGCAACTACTCCACCTACCTGGAGAAGAAGGCCGAGCGCCTGGAGGTGCAGGGCAAGAAGGACCAGAAGCTGCAGAAGCGCCTCAAGGAGGAGCTGGCTTGGGTCCGGTCGGGTGCGAAGGCCCGCCAGACCAAGAACAAGGCTCGCCTCGACCGCTACGAGGAGATGGCTGCGGAGGCCGAGAAGCACCGCAAGCTCGACTTCGAGGAGATCCAGATCCCGACGCCGCCGCGCCTCGGCAACGTCGTGGTCGAGGTCGAGCACCTCGACAAGGGTTTCGAGGGTCGGGTGCTGATCAAGGACCTGTCGTTCACGCTGCCGCGTAACGGCATCGTCGGCGTCATCGGCCCCAACGGTGTCGGCAAGACCACGCTGTTCAAGACCATCGTCGGGCTCGAGCAGCCGGACTCGGGCACGGTGAAGGTCGGCGAGACGGTCAAGCTCAGCTACGTCGACCAGTCCCGCGCCAACATCGACCCGAAGAAGACGGTGTGGGAGGTCGTCTCCGACGGGCTCGACTTCATCGAGGTCGGCCAGAACGAGATGCCGTCGCGCGCCTACGTGAGCGCGTTCGGGTTCAAGGGACCGGATCAGCAGAAGAAGTCGGAGGTGCTCTCCGGTGGTGAGCGCAACCGCCTCAACCTGGCGTTGACCCTCAAGGAGGGCGGCAACCTGATCCTGCTCGACGAGCCGACCAACGACCTCGACGTCGAGACCCTGAGCTCGCTGGAGAACGCGCTGCAGCAGTTCCCGGGCTGCGCCGTCGTGATCTCGCACGACCGCTGGTTCCTCGACCGCACCTGCACCCACATCCTCGCGTGGGAGGGCAACGTCGAGGAAGGCAAGTGGTTCTGGTTCGAGGGCAACTTCGAGGCGTACGAGGCGAACAAGGTCGAGCGGCTCGGCGCCGAGGCCGCCCGCCCGCACCGGGTCACGCACCGCAAGCTGACCCGCGACTAGGCACGAGCGGGTGACGAAGTCCTACACGTGCGAGATTCAGGTGCGCTGGGGCGATTCCGATCGCAACGGCCACGTGAACAACGTGCTCTACGCGGAGTACGCGCAGGAGTCTCGGACCCGGTTCTTCCGTGACTGCATCATCGGGGCGGGCGCACCGCTCGCCCCGATGGTGGTGCGGAAGATGGCGTTCGACTACCTGCGTCCGGTGACGGACGAGACCGGGCCGGTCACGATCGAGGTGTCGATCCTGCACGTGGGCACCTCGTCGTTCGGCGTGCGGCAGGTGCTGCGCGACCGCAACGGCGAGGTGTGCGTCGAGGTCGAGGGCGTCATGGTCGGGTTCGATCCGGAGACCGAGAAGTCGGTTCCGCTGCCCGATCGCACCCGGGAACTGCTGCGGTCGTACGCGCCCGTCGAGGTCACGCCCTAGGCGCGACGGGCCGACTAGGCTCAGCGGTGCACACCTGTCCCAGTGATCAGGGGGTGACCGCGAGATGACCGTGTCCGCAGATCGATTCGGCCCGGGGTGGGCGGCGGGGCTGCCCACCGCCGTCGCCGAGCACCTACCGGAGGTGGCCGCCGCCTACTTCCGGGGCACCGACTTCGCCTGGACGGGTGGAGCGATCACCGACGAGGCGATGGCCGGCTTCCGGGCGCACCTCGAGTTCGCCGGGGAGCGGGCGCCGGGGCAGTCGATCGCCCGCGTGTGCGTGCCGACCCCGGGCGCGCCGGCGGTGCAGGTGGTGACCGACGACATGCCGATGCTCGTCGAGTCCGTCACCGCGCTGCTGGCGCGCCTCGGGGTGACCGTCGTCGAGATCGTGCACCCGGTGCTGCGGGTTCGCCGTGATTCCGACGGAGCCCTGGTCGACGTGCTGGTCGACGGTGCACACCACGAACGGTCCACCCACTCCGAATCGTGGATGCATCTCCAGTTGCATCCGGCGACGGACCCCGCCATGTTCGACGCGCTCGCCGTCGCGGTCCAAGACGTTCTCGTCGATGTCCGGCAGGTCATCGCCGACACGGACGGGATGCGGGGCCTGCAGCGCGAGCTCGCCGAACACCTCGAGGAACTCGCCGACAGCGATGCCGCCGGATACCCGGAGCGGGAGGTGCGCGACAGCGCGGCGCTGCTGCGGTGGTTCGCGGCAGGCAACTTCGCGCTGCTCGGCTACCGCCGCTACGAATACGGCGATCCCGCGGTCCACGGCGTGCCGACGGCGCACATCGTCTCGGGGAGCGGTCTCGGCGTGCTCGGCGCCGCGACCCGCACCGATCACCGGATCGACCTTCCCGCACCGGGATTCGACCCCGATCAGCCGCTGCTGACCTATGCGCAGGGGCCGTCGCCGGCGACCGTGCACCGGTCGGTGTACCCGTCCTTCGTGCGGGTGGTCGACCTGGACGGCGCCGGGCGGATCGTCGGCGAGCACCGCTTCCTCGGAGTTCTCACGGTGACGGCGGTGCACGAGAACATCCTCGACATCCCGGTCATCTCGGGTCGGGCCAGGGCCGTGATCGCGCGGGCGGGCTTCGAGCTGCACTCGTTCTCCGGGCAGGCGATGCTCGAGGTGATCCAGTCGCTGCCACGCACCGAGCTGTTCTCCATCGGTGTCGACGCGTTGTTCGAGACCGTCACCGCCGTCCTCGCGATCGGGGTGCGCAGGCAGGCCCGGCTGTTCCTTCGCGACGACCACGACGGCCGCTTCGTCTCCGCACTGGTGTACCTGCCGCGGGACCGGTACAACACCCGTTCCCGCCTGGCGATGCAGTCGATCCTGTTGCGCGAGCTCGGCGGTGGTGTGCTCGACTACAGTGCCCGGGTCACCGAGTCGGATCTGGCGATGGTGCACTTCACGATTCGGACGGAACCCGGTGCGGCGACCCCCTCCGTGGACACCTCGGCCGCGAACCGGGAACGGATCGAGGCACTGCTGGCCGCCGCGACCCGGGCCTGGGACGACGACCTGATGGACGCCACGGCCGAGGAGCCGCGGGTGACGTCGCTGACCGCGCAGCGGTACGCGGCGGCACTCCCGGAAGGCTACAAGGAGGACTTCGGGGCGGTCCGCGCCACCCGCGACATCGCGAGGCTCGAGGCGTTGCGGGTGGGGGAGATCGATCTCGAGCTGTACCGCAGGCACGGCGCCGAACCCGGCCGGTGGAGGTTCACGCTGTACATCACCGGTGAGGGTGTCTCGCTGAGTCAGGTGCTTCCGGTGCTGCAGTCGCTCGGTGTCGAGGTCGTCGACGAGCGGCCGTACGGAGTGGTCAGACCCGACGGAATTGCTTGCTGGATATATGATTTCGGGTTGTCTGCCGCGCCGGAGCTGATCGGTGCGGCCCTCGAGGAGGATCTCGAGCAGGACCGCGGCGAGCCGGCCGCGGCGGAGGCCGAAGCGCTGCGGCGCCGCTTCACGGACGCGTTCACGGCGGTCTGGAACGGACACTCCGAGCCCGACAAGTTCAACGAACTCGTCCTGCGTTCGCAGTTGGACTGGCGGCAGGCCGCGGTGCTGCGGGCCTACGCCAAGTACCTGCGCCAGGCCGGATTCCCGTACAGCCAGTTCCGCATCGAGTCGGTACTGCTCGAGCACTCCGACACGGCGCGGCTGCTGGTCGACCTCTTCGGGTCGATCTTCGATCCGGACACCGCCGACGTGTCCCGGGCCGAGCATATCGTCGGTGACCTGCGAGCCCGGATCAAGGAGGTGGTCAGTCTCGACGTGGACCGGATCCTGCGCGGCATGCTCTCTCTCGTCCTCGCGACGCTGCGCACCAACGTGTATGTGCGCGGCTCCGACGGCGCCCACCGCGACGTGCTGGTGTTCAAGCTCGACCCCGGACAGGTCAGCGAACTGCCCAGGCCCCGTCCGCGGTTCGAGGTGTTCGCATACTCGCCGCGGGTGGAGGGCGTGCACCTGCGGTTCGGGCCGGTGGCACGTGGCGGGCTGCGCTGGTCGGATCGCCGCGAGGACTTCCGCACCGAGATTCTCGGCCTGGTGAAGGCCCAGGCCGTCAAGAACGCGGTGATCGTTCCGGTCGGGGCCAAGGGCGGGTTCGTCGTGAAGCGGCCGCCGGCACCGACCGGAGACCCTGCCGTCGATCGCCGGTCGGCGCTGGAGGAGGGGCAGGCCTGCTACCGGCTGTTCGTCTCCGGCCTGCTCGACGTCACCGACAACGTCGACACCGCCACCGGTCGGGTGCTGCCCCCGGCGCGGGTGGTGCGCCGCGACGGGGACGACACCTACCTGGTGGTCGCGGCCGACAAGGGCACCGCCACCTTCTCCGACCTGGCCAACGAGGTCGCCGCCGAGTACGGCTACTGGCTCGGTGACGCGTTCGCCTCCGGTGGTTCGGTGGGCTACGACCACAAGGCGATGGGCATCACCGCGAGGGGGGCCTGGGAATCCGTCAAGCGGCACTTCCGGGAAATGGGGGTGGACGTCGCAACGGACGAGTTCACCGCGGTGGGGATCGGTGACATGAGCGGCGACGTGTTCGGCAACGGCATGTTGCTCAGCCGGCGTCTGCGGCTGGTGGCGGCGTTCGACCACCGGCACGTGTTCCTCGACCCGAATCCGGACGTGGTCCGGTCGTTCGCCGAACGGGAGAGGCTCTTCCGGTTGCCCCGGTCGTCGTGGGCGGATTACGACCGGGGCGCGATCAGCGCCGGCGGGGGCGTGTGGGAGCGTTCGGTGAAGTCGGTCGCGCTGGCCCCCGCAGCGCGGGCGGCACTCGGTCTCGGCGACGCGGTCACCGAGTTGTCGCCGCCGGAGTTGATCCGGGCGATCCTGCGGGCACCGGTGGACCTGCTGTGGAACGGCGGCATCGGCACCTATGTCAAGTCCTCCGCCGAGTCGCAGGCCGACGTCGGTGACAAGTCGAACGACACCGTGCGGGTGAACGGAAACGAGGTGCGGGCCAAGGTGATCGGGGAGGGTGGCAACCTCGGTGTCACCTCTCGTGGCCGGGTCGAGTACGACCTGTCCGGAGGGCGGATCAACACGGACGCTCTCGACAACTCGGCCGGGGTGGACTGTTCCGATCACGAGGTGAACATCAAGATCCTGCTCGACACCGCGGTCAGCGGTGGCGCACTCGGGCACGCGGAACGCAACGAACTGCTCGCGTCGATGACCGACGAGGTGGCCCGGCTCGTGCTGCGCGACAACATCGACCAGAACCAGCTGATGGGTACGTCACGGGCCGACGCACCCGGCATGCTCGGGGTGCACGCGCGGCTGATTGCAGTCCTCGAACGCGACCGTGGTCTGGACCGTGGGTTGGAGGTCCTGCCCACCGAGGAGGAAATTGCCCGGCGTGCCGAGGCCGGTCGGGGTTTGACCTCACCGGAACTCGCGACCCTGCTCGCCCACGTGAAACTGGTCCTCAAGGACGATCTACTGGCCAGTGAACTGCCCGACAGCGACACCTACGCGACCCGGCTGCCGCGGTACTTCCCCCGGCCGTTGCGGGAGGAGTTCGCGCGGCAGATCCGCACCCATCGTCTGCGTAGGCAGATCGTGGCGACGATGCTCGCCAACGAGGCCATCGACGTCAGCGGTATCAGCTACCCCTACCGGCTCGCGGAGGAGGCGGGCGCGAGCAGCACCGACGCGATCCGCGCGTTCACCGCCACGACCGAGATCTTCGACCTGCGGCGAGTGCGGGCCGAGATCGCGCACGCCGCGGTGCCGGTGTCGGTGAGCGACGATCTGGTGCTCGAGGCACGCCGGATGATCGACCGCGTTTCGCGTTGGCTGCTGTCGAACCGGCCACAGCCGCTCGCGGTCGGCGCCGAGATCAACCGGTACGCGTCGCGTGTGCGGGAGCTGATGCCGCGGGTGCCCGGGTGGCTGCGCGGACACCACCTGAGCGAACTCGACGCCCGGACGGCGCCGGTGCTCGAGCGGAACTGCCCGCGTGATCTTGCGCTGCAGGTGTTCGGGATGCTCGACGCGTTCCCGGTGCTCGACATCATCGACATCGCCGACATCACCGAGCGGGATCACGAGGAGGTGGGAACGCTGTACTACGCGCTCGACGCGCACCTCGGGATCGACGAATTCCTCACCGCTGTATCGGGACTCGAACGCGGGGACCGCTGGCACTCGCTGGCCAGGCTCGCCCTGCGCGACGACCTGTACGGGTCGCTGCGGTCGTTGACCATGGACGTGCTGGTAGCCGGTGAGCCGCACGAGAGCGCCGCCGAGAAGATCGAGGACTGGGAGTCCACGAACGCTTCCCGGCTGGCGAGGGCGCGGGCGGCGCTCGGCGAGATCGCCGAGTCTGGGACCCTGGACCTCGCGACGCTGTCGGTGGCGGCGCGTCAGGTACGGAGCATGGTGCGCGGAGCGGGCACCCGAGCGGAGGGAACGCGGTGAGCGGGGAACTTGCAGGTACGAACGGGGCGGTGGCCACGCAGGTGGGATTCCACACGAAGGTGGGTGTGCGCTGGTCCGACATGGACGTCTTCCAGCACATCAACCACGCCAGGATGGTGACCCTGCTCGAGGAGGCCCGCATCCCGTGGCTGTTCGAGGACGGACTGCCGACGGTGGCGCTGCGTGACGGCGCGGTGATCGTGGACCTGCACGTGCGCTACCGCGGCCAGTTGCGTCACGACGACGGTCCGCTGGACGTGCTGATGTGGATCGACCAGGTGCGGGCGGTGGACTTCACCATCGGGTACGAGGTGCGTGCCGGTGGCGCCGACCCGGCCTCGGCGCCGTCGATCGTGGCGTCCACCCAGATCGCGGCGTTCGACATCGACACCCAGCGCCTGCGGCGGATCACCGCCGCCGAGCGCGAGTACCTGGAGCGCTGGCAGCGTGGCTGACCGCGCCCTCATCGTTCCCGAGCCGGGAGAGCGCGCGAACCTGACTGCGTTCCTGGCCCGGGCGGTCCGGCTCGACGAGGCCGCGGTCGTGCGCCTGCACCGCCGCGACGACGAGCACCTGGTTGCCTGGACGACAACGGGTTTCGACGTCCTCGCTGCTCGGGTGGTGACCGGCAGGATGCGTCCGGGGGACATCACCGCCGCCGCCGACGGACTGCTGCACGCGCTCGGGGGCACGGAGGAGGAGGTCGACCCCGGGTTCCCGATGGACTCGGCGTGGCGTGGAGCGCTGCCGCCGGAGCACGGATTCGTGCACGTCGACGACGTGCCCGCGCACCTGCTGATCGACCTGGCCCGGCAGGGCACGCAGGTCGCCGCCGAACACGGAGGCCACGGCCCGCCCGCCTCCCTGCTCGACCAGGAGGTGCTCGCCGTCGACGGCGGCGGCGAGCAGGTCGGTGTCACCATGCGGACCGTGTTCGCTTTGACCGCAATGGGTTTCGTCCCCGGAGGGGATGTCGAGGCGGCGGTCGTGGATCCGGCCGAGCTGGTCCGGGTCCGGGCCTCACGCACCTGGCTGCGCCTCGACGCCCGTTACGGCTCGGTCTTCGCCAGGCGCGGCGGCGAGATTCCGCTCTCGGTGGTGTAGGACGACGGCGTCGGTGGGCGGGTCGCGGAATCTGCCACCCCCACCGACGCGGCTGGGGAATTCGCGGCATTGCCCTTGAATAGCTGTGAATTCGACTCACATTCAAGATAGTGTTTATCGCTACTATTTTATTGAACTAGGTTTTGTGCCATAACGTATTTCGGTGCATTTTCGCTGTTCCCCTATGTTTGATCTCGAAAAGCTAACGTTCCGAAACCCGCTTGATCCCATTGAGACGTTTCTTTGATTTTTGCTTACTATTCGCTGGCATGACGACCTCTTCGAAAGCAAAGCAGCGCGTTGTTTTTCGTGATGTTCGGGTGTTCGACGGTGTGTCCGACAAACTCGTCGCCGGGGACGTTCTCCTCGACGGGGACCGCGTGGTGGGGGTCTCGGAGTCCCCGATCGGTGAGGAACCGGGACGCGAGACGCACGTGATCGACGCCGGCGGACGGGTCCTCATGCCGGGCATGTCCGACGCGCACGTGCATCTCGTGGGCAATGCGAATACCTACGTCGACATGGTCATGGGCTCGGAGAGCCACATCGCGATCAACGGTCTCGCCGAGGCCAGGCGCATGCTGCTGCGCGGGTTCACCGCGGTTCGGGACATGGCCGGCGACACCGGCAGCATCAAGTCGGCCATCGACAGCGGACAGTTCGAGGGGCCGCGGATCTATCCGTCACAGGCCGCGGTGTCGCAGACGAGCGGGCACGGCGACTTCGGGTTCGTCTACGACACTCCGACCGCCCTGGCCGGCGAGGAGTCCCGCGCGGAGAAGATCGGCTTCATGCGGGTCGCGAACGGTGAGGCGCAGGTGCTGGCCTCGGTCCGCGAACAGTTGAAGAAGGGTGCGTCCCAGATCAAGGTGATGGTCGGTGGCGGTGCGGCATCGATGTACGACCCCCTGTACACGGTGCAGTTCACTCCCGCCGAGTTGCGGGCGGCGGTGAATGCGGCGACCGACTACGGCACCTACGTCGCCACGCACGTCTACAACGTCACCGGAATCCACCGTGCCGTCGAGGCAGGCGTCAAGTCCATCGAGCATGGCCACCTCGCCGACGAGCCGACCATCACCATGCTGGCTGAGCGGGAGGTGTGGCTGTCGATGCAGCCGTTCGCGCTCGGTGACCACCACTACCCGGATCCCGACCGGGCCGGGAAGGACCGGGAGATCTGCACCGGTACCGACCAGGTGTACCAGTGGGCGAAGAAGCACGGCGTGAAGGTTGCGTGGGGCACCGATCTTCTCCTCGAGCCGCAGTTGGCCGCCAGGCAGAGCGAGATGGCGGCCCGCCTCGGCGACCACTACAGCAACCTCGATGCACTGCGGATGCTGACCTCGGGGAACGCGGAGCTGTTCCGCCTTGCGGGCGAGCGTGACCCCTACCGGCAGGCGCAGTTCGGTGTCATCGCCAAGGACGCATGGGCCGACCTGCTGCTCGTCGACGGCAACCCGCTGGAGGACCTGAACCTGCTTGCGGATCCGGGAAAGAACCTGGCCGTCATCGTGAAGAACGGTGAGATCGTCAAGAACACCCTCTGACCCGGCTCGTCGAGCCATCCATCGAACCCGAACAACACTGTCACGCGCGCGCCGTCGACTCGTCGAACGGCCCGGGAGGAGAGGTGTGAGTTGGTCGAGACCACGACGGCGGAACCGGAGAAGTTCTGGGAACCGATTCCCGGATCGCTCGCGTCCGCGAGGGCAATAGAGCTCGACGGGCCGTGGGGGCACGTGTTCGGCCCCCTCGACCTCGACATCGACGAGGGTGGGGTGACGGTGCTCGCCGCGCAGTCCGGTGCCGCGCGGACCGCGCTGCTCATGGCACTGTGCGGCCGAATGCGCCTGTCGGGCGGAACCCTGACCGTGCTGGGCCACACGAACAAACCCGCGAAGGTGTTTGCGGAGTCCGCCATCGCGTGCGTGAACGAAATCGACGACGTCAGCCCGTCGGTCACCGTCCGTGACATGGTCACCGAGCAGTTGCGGTGGCAGTCGCCGTGGTACCGGTTCGTTCCCAGGGTGCACGAAGACGGTGTGGAGCGAATGTGCGCGGAGGTGTTCGGTGACGTGCCGCTGCCGGCGCTGAACGCCTTCGTGGACGACCTCCCCGAGATTCAGCAGTTGCTGCTGCGTATCGCGGTGGCGAACACCCGCCGCCCACCGTTGCTCGTCGTCGGGCGCATGGACAAGATCGCCGACGACGACGAACGGCTCGGACTCCTCGAACGTCTTGTGGCACTGGGGGAGAAGCAGTCGGTGATCACCGCGGACGTCAACCCGCTCCCGCCGGGCACCGGGGTGCGGGCGGTGGTCGACATGCACGGGTTGCTCGGCGCGGGCGACATCGGCGTCATGACCGAGGGGAGGTGACCGATGCTGGCAGGAGTGTCCCTCGGAAGTGATTCGAAGCGGTACTTCCGCGGCACCATGCCGCGGATCGCGATCATCACGATCATCCTCATGCCGCTGCTCTACGGTGCGATGTACCTGTGGGCGTTCTGGAACCCGTTCGGCGCGGTCGACAAGATCCCCGCCGCGATCGTCAACAACGACACCGGCCGCACCGCGGACGGACAGCAACTCGACGCCGGTGACCAGGTGGTCAAGTCGCTCATCGCGTCCGGACAGCTGGACCTGGCCGAGGTCTCCGACGAGGAGGCATCCGAGGGCCTGGCATCCGGGAAGTACTACTACACGATCACCCTGCCCGTGAACTTCAGCGCGGCGGTCGAATCGCCGAACGGGGACAACCCGGAGAAGGCGGAGCTGATCTTCACGTTCAACGACGCCAACAACTACCTCGCGACGATCATCGGGCAGGACGCTTCGGAACAGGTCATCAACCAGGTCAACTCGACCATCGGTGCGCAGGGCGTCGGGCAGGTTCTCACCGGCCTGCAGAGCGCAGGCTCCGGACTGAAGCAGGCCGCCGACGGCGCCGACCAGTTGGCCTCCGGGATCGACACCGCCAAGAGTGGGGCGGACCAGCTCAGTTCGGGTGCGAACGAACTGGCGACGAACATGGTCACCGCGGAATCCGGATCGGCACAACTGGCAAGTGGCGCAGCTCAACTCGCGACGGCGATCGACGGTGCCACCACCCCGTTGATCAATGCACTGGGCAGTGGTGCAGTCCCGAACGTCAGCGGCCAGGTGTCCGAGCTCCGGCAGTCGTTGGAGGCGCTCGGGAGCCGGCTGCCCGAGTCGGCACCTGCGCCCGCCACCGCGGTCTCGCAAGCACTCGACATCCTCAGGCAGAGCTCGGATCCCCTGGTGCAGCGGGCCGTGGCCGCGCTGTCGCCTCTCACCGCCCAGCAGGTGCGTGGTGACACCGGGGAGCTGCAGGCGGAGATCAGCCGCCTCAGTGAGGACGCCCGCGCGGTCGAATACCAGCTCACGGACCCGAGCAGCCCGCTGCAATCCGGGCTGGCGATGCTGCAGAACGGTGGGATCGCGTCGGATCTTCAGCAGTTGCGCAGTGGTGCGGACGAACTCAGCGCCGGTGCGGCCACGCTCAGCTCGGGGATGGTCCAGTTGACCGATGGCAGCAACCAGCTCGCCAGCGGTGCCGGTCAGCTCGCGTCCGGGATGGTGGAACTGCAGTCCGGATCGCACGAGCTCGCCACCGCGCTCGAGCAGGGGGCCGGACAGGTTCCGAGCTGGACCGACGAGCAGAAGACCGCGACGGCGGAGACCCTGTCGACTCCGGTCGGCCTCAAGCAGGACTACACGAACATGGCGCCCACCTTCGGTACCGGTTTCGCGCCGTTCTTCCTGTCGCTGGCGCTGTTCGTGGGCGGCATCATCACCTGGATGCTGTTGACCCCGTTGCAGTCCCGGCCCACGGTCGGTGGGCTGGGCCTGTACCGAACGGTGCTCGCGTCGTACTGGCCCGCGCTCCTGGTGGGGATCCTGCAGGTGATCGTCATGTACACCGTCGTCCACTTCGGTGTCGGGCTCGACGTCAAGCACGTGCTCGGCACGATCGCGTTCCTGATGCTCATCTCCGCGACCTACCTGGCGATGATCCAGGCATTCAACGCAGTGTTCGGGATCGCGGTCGGGCGTGTGGTGACCCTCGCCTTCCTGATGCTCCAGTTGGTCTCCGCGGGCGGCATCTACCCCGTGCCGACGACCGCCAAGCCGTTCCAGTACATCCACCCGTTCGACCCGATGACCTACACCGTCAACGGGTTGCGGCAGCTCACCATCGGTGAGCACGTCGACTCCCGGTTGTGGATCGCGATCGCAGTACTGGTCGGCATCCTGGTAGTGAGCCTTACCGCCAGCGCGCTCTCCGTCCGCCGCAACCGCCAGTACACCATGGAGCGGCTCTACCCACCCCTGGAGGTGTGACCAGGAGAAACCATCCGGTGACCGGGCGGTGTGCGGTACCGAAGCCCGGAGATTTCCCTCAACCTCTGTGATCTGTGGAACCGAGTATTGGAGAGAAGATGTCTGATTCCTTTGCAGCTCCGGCAGAAACCCTCGCCCCGGCGTACACGGGGCGGCTCGGAACCGATCCGGTGCCGGCGCTTCGCATGCCGAAGTCCGAAACGGATCCGGAAGCCGCCTACCGGTTCATCCACGACGAGCTGATGCTCGACGGAAGCTCGCGACTGAACCTGGCGACCTTCGTGACCACCTGGATGGATCCGCAGGCCGATCGCCTGATGGCCGAGACGTTCGACAAGAACATGATCGACAAGGACGAGTACCCGCAGACCGCGGAGATCGAGACCCGGTGCGTGAACATGGTCGCGGCCCTGTTCAATGCGGAGGACCTCGACGAGTCCGATCCCTCGTCCGCCACCGGGGTGTCCACGGTCGGCTCCTCGGAGGCGGTCATGCTCGCCGGTCTCGCGCTGAAATGGCGCTGGCGCGCGGCACGGGAGGCGGCGGGCAAGGACACGGCGCGGCCGAATCTCATTCTCGGCAGCAACGTCCAGGTCGTGTGGGAGAAGTTCTGCCGCTACTTCGACGTCGAACCGAAGTACCTCCCGATGGCGAAGGACCGCTACGTCATCACCCCGGAGCAGGTGCGGGAGGCCGTGGACGAGAACACCATCGGCGTGGTCGCGATCCTCGGCACGACCTTCACGGGTGAACTCGAGCCGGTCGCCGAGATCTCCGACGTCCTCGACGAGATCGCCGCGAAGGGCGGACCGGACGTGCCGATCCACGTCGACGCCGCCAGCGGTGGCTTCGTGGTTCCCTTCCTTCATCCCGAACTGAAGTGGGACTTCCGCCTTCCCCGGGTGGTGTCGATCAACGTGAGCGGCCACAAGTACGGCATGACCTATCCGGGTATCGGGTTCGTCGTGTGGCGCTCGAAGGAGTACCTGCCGGAGGACCTGGTCTTCCGGGTCAACTACCTCGGCGGTGACATGCCGACCTTCACCCTGAACTTCTCGCGTCCGGGTAATCAGGTGGTGGGCCAGTACTACAACTTCATCAGGCTGGGTGTTGCGGGGTACACCCAGATCATGGAGTCGCTCCGGGACACCGCCCTGATGATCTCGGCGGAGCTGTCCAAGATGGACGACATGCACGTCATCACGGACGGCACCGCGATTCCCGTGCTGTCGTTCGAAGTGGTCGGCGATCCGGGGTACACGGTGTTCGACATCTCGCACGAACTGCGCGCCCGTGGCTTCCAGGTTCCCGCCTACACGATGCCGGCCGACGCGGAGGACGTCGCGGTCCTGCGAATCGTGTTGCGGGAGGGCTTCAGTCGGGACATGGCCTACAAGCTGGTGCTGGCGATCAGGGATGTCGTCGCCCGGCTGAAGGAGGGTACCGAGCACACCGCGAAGGGATTCGCGCACTGAGTTCGTGGCCGGGCCGTAGCTGACGGACAGGGGAGGTGCGGGTGCGGTTGAGCACCGGTACCTCCCCTTTTCCGTGCCGGAAGGAGGTCGAGGTGGCCGGGACCGTGGACGGACCGCTGCGGCGCGCACTGCGTTACCTGAGCATCACCGACCCCGGCCACCAGCGACTGCGCAGCGGACTGATCACGGTCACCGCGCTGGGATTGGCGGTGGCCGCGCTGGCGTTGTTCGGCAGGGTCGGCCACACGACGCCGGCAGTACTGCTGGGCTCGTACGTCGCGATCCAGGCATCCACGGCCGTCAAGGACTCCACGCAGCGTGAGCGGGTGATCACCACCGCGTTCCTCGTCGTCCCGGCGCTTGTGTCGGTGACGGTGGCAACCCTCCTGGCGCGATTCGACAGGATCGCGGACCTGGGGTTCGTCGTCGCCCTGTTCATCGCGGTGTGGATCCGGCGATGGGGCCCGCGGGGCCTCGCGTCGGGCATGGTCGTCTACATCTCCTACTTCTATGCGCTGGTTCTCCACGCCACGGTCGCCGAACTGCCGCTGTTGTGTCTGGGCATCTGCACCGGCGTGGCGGTCACCGTGTTCGTGCGCACCGTGGTGTTTCCGGAGACCCCACTTCGCGAGATCAACAGTCTGCTGGAGGCATTGCGTGCGGAGAGCCGGTCCGGGTTGGACGTGATCCGGCGCAGTGCAGGTTCCGATGGCTCCGCTCCGAGCCGAACCCTCGACCGGATGGAGACCACGGCGATGATGATCGAGGACTGGATCGACCGAAACGACACGAGGTCGTGCCTGGGTGTCGAGAGCGCCGAGCTCTCCCGCGCCGTCTTCGATGCTCAGGTGACCACCGAGGAGGCATTCGCCTTCATGGCCTCCCTCTGGCCGCGCAGAGGTGCCTGTGTGAGCCGGGCTGCCGACGAACTGGCAGACGTGTTGCGCCCGAACCCGACCGCGGAACATGCCTCGGATTCGCTCGTACGAGCGCGGGCCGCGGCCGAGTCGGTGGACGCCGATACCGAGGAGGGATTCGCAGCGCAGCTCGCCTACCGGGCGGTGGAGGCGCATGCGACGCTGGGGCAGCTGGGTCGCCGAACGCCGGTGGCGCCGGACACCGCGCGTGAGCATCGCGCATCACGGACGGAGGGCGGCGACTCTTCCGTCCGGTCGGCGAGCGATCGTGCGGCCGTACAGGTCGCGGTCGCGGCGACGGCCGCGATGGTCGCGGGTTCCCTCGTCAATCCGGGGCATTGGTACTGGGCGGTGGTCACGGCCTTCCTCGTCTACACCGGTACCAGCACCCGCGGGGAGGTGCTCGCCCGCGCGGGTGAGCGGGTGGCGGGAACGATCGGCGGGGTCACCGCAGGCGTCGTGCTGGCGGCGCTCGTCGGCCACCATGCCGGCCTTCAGATCGTCCTGGTCATGACGAGCGTGTTCTTTGCGTTCTATCTCAAGGCGGTGAACTACGTGCTGCAGACGTTCTTCATGACGGTGATGCTCGCGGGTCTGTACGGCCTGCTGGGGGAGTTCAGCGTGGACCTGTTGCTGGTCCGGATCGAGGAGACCGCCGTGGGCGCGGCGGTCGGGGTGGCCACCGCTTTCCTCGTGCTGGCAACCAGTTCACGAGCGGTGTTCGTCGATGCGGTCGACACCTACCTGGCTCGGTTGTCGGATCTCCTCGACCGGTGTTCCGGCACCGCAAAGGGAGTGGGCACTGCCGCGGAGGTGGTCGCCACGACTCGGGCCCTCGACGCGAGACTGGCCGCGGTGCGGGCCGCGGCGGTGCCGCTCATCGAGGACCCGATGACGCGAGGCCGACGGTCCGTGGCGTGGTTCGAGCGTCGGTTGCGCGAAACGAACAGGGGGGCGCACGCGTTGGCCAGGGCAGGTGCCGTCACGGTGCCACAGCAGGAACCGGCCTGCGGCGCCGGACGTGCACTCGAATCGGTGATTCGGGACGTGCAGGGAAACATCGAGTTGGTGCGCCGACGCAACGCCGGACACCGGGGCGGGGCCCCGGTCCGCCTCGATGACACCGCGGTGACCGGTCACGTGGGGCGGTCCGGGTCCGCAGATCCGGATCAGTGCGTCGCGACGCTGTTTCCACCGCTGATCCGGATCAACCGATCACTCGTCGCGCTGGTCGAGTAGCGATTGGTGCGCACGCGACGGCCGGGACGGCGGCGGGCCTCACTCGACCGCGTCGGCGAACTCCTCCGCGGGCCGGTCGTCCTCGCCGAGGCAGACGGCAGAGGCGGCGAAGAAGCACAGCGCGCCGACGAACGTGCCACCGACGGCGAGCGCCGTGTCCAGGGACGTGCCGTCCTGGGTGACGAACGCGCCCGCTGCCGAGATGCCGAACGCGATCGACCCGAGCATGTTCAACCACACGCTCTGCCAGTCCCTCGAGCCCGGTTCCCAGATCTGGTTGGCCCGCAGCAGAATCAGGACGGCCAGTGCACTGCTCGCGAGAAAGGCCACCGATCCCTCGGCATTGGGATTCCACACGAGGTGCATCTCACCCTTGATCGTGTGTGCGTGCAGCGCAGCTCCCGTGCTGATGTTGAACAGCACCGTCCCGAGGAATTGGATTGCTGCGGACAACCACTCGGCTCGAATCGCCGGCTTGCCGTGGTCCGTGGTGGTCGCAGGACCGCTCAACACCAGCTGAACGAACGCGGCGGCGGTGAAGAACCACGATCCGATGAAGAATGCGGTGTTGGCGGCCCCTGTGCCCATCGCAGTGGAGATCCAGGGGGCGGAACCGAGGGCGAACAGCAGAGAGCCGACGATGAATCCCCACGATTGCATGCGCAGAGTCGGGTGAATCAGCATGCGGCGCACTCTAGTTGGTTCAGTGGTGGGATTGCCCGATTTGTGGGTGCGGCGTGCCGCATCGCCACGTGTCGCTGCCGTCGCGTCCCCGTGTGTCAGACCAGCCAGGCGGCCGCGTTGCCGGGCAACGCCCCGTCGACGAGCGGCGCGCTGGCGAGCAGTAGTTGCCCGGGCGGCAGCGGGATCGGGGCATCGGTGGAGTTGAGAGCGCAGATCAGCCCACCACGTCGCCGGAACGCGAAGCATCCGGGCGGGCTTCCGTACCAGTCGATCTCGGTCCCGGTGAACTCGGGTCGCTGGCCCCGCAGTTCGATCGCCGAGCGGTACAGCGACAGCATCGAGCCGACGTCCTCGAGCTGTGCCTCCACCGTCAGCGCCGCCCAGTCCGCCGGCATCGGCAGCCAACTCGAGTCGGCGGTGGTGAACCCGTACGGCGCCTGCGAGCCCTGCCAGGGGAGCGGGACACGGCAACCGTCGCGGCCGCGCTCGGTGTGCCCGGATCGCTCCCACACGGGGTCCTGCAGCGCCTCGTCGGGAAGGTCGACGTTCGGGAGCCCCAGTTCGGCGCCGTTGTAGACGAACACGGCGCCGGGCAGTGCGAACTCCACCAGGGTCATCGCCCGCGCCCGCGCCCAGCCGACCGCGCCGCCGCCGTACCGGGTCACCTCCCGCTCGACGTCGTGGTTCGACAGGGTCCACGTCGGTGTCCCGCCGACCGCGGCAACGGCGGCCAGCGAGTTGTCGATCGCGGCGCGCACCTGTTCGGCGCCGAACTCGGCCTCGGCGAGCCGGAAGTTGAATCCCAGGTGCAGTTCGTCGGGCCGGATGTACTCGCCGAAGCGCTCGTTGTCGCGGACCCAGATCTCACCCACGGACATCGTGTCGGGGTACTCGTTCATCACCTTCCGGATGCCGCGGTGGATCTCGTGCACACCCGGGTTGTTGAACCGCGGGTCGTCGTCGTCGTTGCGCATGAGCTCGTTGAGGTCCCAGTCGTGGTCCGGCAGGCCCTCCGGCTTCGCCATGCCGTGCGCCACGTCGATCCGGAATCCGTCGACGCCGCGGTCGAGCCAGAACCGCAGAGTCGTGTACAGGTCCTCGGCGACCTCGGGGTTGTCCCAGTTCAGGTCGGGCTGCTCGCGGGCGAAGATGTGCAGGTACCACTGGCCGGGAGAGCCGTCGGCCTCGGTGACCCGGGTCCAGGCCGGTCCGCCGAAGATCGACGGCCAGTTGTTCGGTGGTTCGTCGCCGTTGGCACCCCGACCCTCGCGGAAGATGTACCGGCCTCGTTCGGGACTTCCCGGAGGGGCGGCGAGCGCGGCCACGAACCACGGGTGCCGGTCGCTGGTGTGATTGGGCACCAGGTCCATGGTGACCTTGATGTGGCGGGCGTGAGCCTCCGCGATCAGCGCGTCCATCACGTCGAGATCGCCGAACAGCGGATCGATGTCGCGCGGATCGGAGACGTCGTATCCGTGGTCGGCCATCGGCGAGCGCATCACAGGGCTCAGCCAGAGGGCGTCGACACCGAGCAGTTCGAGGTAGCCGAGCCGGTCCCGGACCCCGATGAGGTCGCCGACCCCGTCACCGTTGCCGTCGGAGAACGAGCGAGGATAGATCTGGTAGAAGACGGCGTTCGTCCACCACCTGTCGCCTGCCCCCCGATCCGACGCCTCCGCAGCGTTGTCCACTGTGCTCACGTCCGTCACAGTGCCACACGCCGCCGACCGCCACGACTCGTAGGCGTGCGCGTCGCGACCCCGATTTCCGTCCGGCCCGGTGCGAGTCAGACGGGGGAGTTCACCATCGAGTCGGCGGCCATGTCGATGTACTCGACGAGCGCGCGCCGGTGCGGTGCGTCCATGGTCTGCTCGTCGATCGAATCGATCGCGATGTGCATGCAGCGCAGCCAGGCGTCCCGTTCGAGCGGACCGATCTTGAACGGGTGGTGCCGCATCCTCAGGCGCGGATGCCCTCGCTCCTCCGAATAGGTGCGCGGACCACCCCAGTACTGCTCGAGGAACATCCGCATCCGGCGCTCGGCCGGTCCCAGATCCTCCTCGGGGTAGAGAGGGCGGACGATCTCGTCCTTCGCGACCTCTTCGTAGAAGCGGGCGATCAGTTTGCGGAACGTCTCGGCTCCACCGACCGCGTCGTAGAAGCTCATCTCGGCATCACTCATGGCGCCACCATTGTGCCTGGCTGATCGCGCTGCGTCGATGTGCGCCGGGAGCGGAGCGTCGATGTGCGGCCCGATGTCGCCTTCCGTTCACCGAATGTCCCGTATTCGGTGGCACAAATGCACGTGCGTCGGCGCGTCATCCGTGGTCAACTGGGACAGGTCGTTCTCCGGAGGTCGCATGAAGCACCGACACAGCACCCGCACGCACCGACAACTCGAGCCCGCCGACGCCCGTGACAGGCCGGTGTCGGGGGCTTCCCCGCTGTATGCGATCGACGAGGGCAACAGACCCTCGCACCCCGGAGAGGATGCGGTTCCCTCCTGGGTGAAGCGTCGGGTGCTGCTGCTCAACGCGACCTACGAACCTCTCACCGCACTCCCCATCCGCCGCGCGGTCGTGCTGCTGGTCTGTGACAAGGCCGATTCCGTGCACGAGGATCCGCTCGGGCAGGTCATCCACTCCGCCGGTTGTTCGGTGCAGGTGCCGTCCGTGATCCGGCTCCGCAAGTACGTGCGCGTGCCGTATCGGGCGCGTATCCCGATGACCCGCGCCGCCCTGATGCACCGTGACCGATTCCGGTGCGCCTACTGCGGCGACAAGGCGGAGACCATCGACCACGTGATCCCCCGCAGTCGCGGCGGCGAGCACTCGTGGGAGAACTGCGTCGCCTGCTGCGCCCCCTGCAACCACCGCAAAGCAGACAAACTGCTCAGCGAGCTCGGGTGGACGCTGCGCGCGTCGCTGGCCCCGCCGAAGGGTCAGCACTGGCGGCTGCTCGCCGCGACGAAGGAACTCGATCCACTGTGGCTCCGGTATCTCGGAGAGGGTGCGGCCTGAGCCGGTTTTCCCGGGGCCGAGAGCACATTTTGGCTGCCAGTGGGCTACCTTTGCCGGGTGAGCATTCTCGAGACAACGCTGATCTTCGTCGGGATTCCCGTCGTCGTCATCGCGATCATCGCGGGGCTGTGCTATCCGGCCACGCGTGATCCAAGTCCCAAGCCCCCGCGCTACACCCTGGACAAGAAGTGGACCCACGAGCCGGTGCTCTGGTCCGCCACTGACGAGGTGACGACCCGCCCCGGACACCACGGTGGACACGCGGCGATCGAGGCCGGTTCGGCAGATCTGATCGGAGGTTCGGCAAGTGGCAGGTGGTAACCGTTTCCCGGCAGTGATCGAGGCCGATCTTCCGGTGGGGTCGGCGGTGACCTCCAGCGGTCGCGTGTCCGCGGTGCACCGGGTCGGTGAGCCGCTCGACACCGCGCTCCCGTTCGACACCGACGAGCTCGTCGCGCTCGACGATGCGCTGACCGACGCGACCCGCGCGACGAAGGTGCGCTTCAACGCGTACGTCGGCCCGCTCGGCACGGACCCGGCCGCCGGAGTCACCGAGCTGTTCCCGAACACCCCCGAGGCGGAGCGTTCCGTGCTCATCGCGGTCTCCCCGAACCAGCGGGTCATCGAGGTGCGTTCCGGCAAGGACGTGGCCGACCGCGTCACCGACCGTGTCGCGCAGCTCGGTGTGACGGCGGCCGTGTCGTCGTTCGCCGACAACAACCTGATCGACGGCCTGATCTCCGCGATCCGCGTGATGAGCGCGGCCATCGCCAAGCCGTAGCAGCGCAGTCTCGACCAGAGGGGTGTCCCTCGCCCGATCGGGCGAGGGACACCCCTTTTCGGCTATTCGGCGTCGAACGCGCGGGCGGCCAGGGACCGCACGATGCCGGCTCGGCCCTCGACGACGAGGCGGCGCAGCGCCGGCGGATGCTCGCCGGCCAGGAACGCGTCCGCCGCGGCCACCGAACCCTCGCTGATCGACCACGCCGGGTACAGCCCGACGACCACCGTCTGCGCGACCTCGCTCGAGCGGCGCTCCCACACGCCGGCGATGTCGGCGAAGTAGCGCGCCACGAATGGCTCCAGCAGTTCGCCCTGGCCGGGCCCGGCGAAGCCGCCGATGATGGACCGCGCCGTGATGTTCGCGACCGAGTCGTCGCCCACGACCGTCGCCCACGCCTGCTCCTTGACGGCGGCCTGGGGGCGTGCCGCCCGCGCCGCGGCCGCCGCCCGTGCCCCGGCCGCGGTCGGGTCGCGTTGCGCCTCGGCGTCGATGAACGGCGACTCGGGACCCTCCGAGTCGACCTCACCGGCCGCCGCCAGCGCGGTCACCACGCGCCAGCGCAGGTCCGTGTCGACGGTCAGTCCGGGCAGGCCGACCGTTTCCGGCGCGGCGTCCAGCAGTTCGGCCAGCACCTCGGTGTGCCACGGCGACAGCTGCGCCCCGGTCAGCGCGTTGACGAACGCGAGCTGGTGGTCGGAGCCGGCCTCTGCCTCTCGGGCCAGTTCGAGCAGCCGGTTCGCGAAATCCGGCCAGCCGGCCTCGGTGGCCCAGCCGGGTTCGGCATAGGACGCCAACGCGGTGTGCGCCTGCATCAGCAGCCGCTGCACGACACCGACCTCGGTCTCGGCGCCGATGCCGCGCTGCACGAGGGCGACGAAGTCACGCGCCTTGAGCTCGGCCTGCCGGGTCATCTCCCACGCCGCCGACCACACCAGCGTGCGGGGGAGCGGGTCGACGATGTCGCCGATCCGGGCGATCGCGGTCGCGAGCGACTCGGGGTCGAGCCGTACCGAGCAGTACGTCAGGTCGTCGTCGTTGACCAGCACCAGCTTGCCGCGGGCATTGCCGACCAGCTCGGGAACCTCGGTGCGCGGACCCTCGATATCGAGTTCGATGCGCTCGGTGCGGACCAGCTTGCCGTGCGGGCCGTCGTCGTAGATGCCGATCGCGAGCTGGTGCACGCGCGTCTCGCCCGCCCCGGGTGCGGCACCGTCCTGCAGCACCGCGAACGAGGTGAAGTTGCCGTCGGCGTCCACCTCGAACTCGGGCCGCAGGATGTTCAGGCCGGTCGTCTTGAGCCACTGCGCACCCCAGTCGGACAGGTCGCGTCCCGATGAGCGCTCCAGGGCAGCGAGCAGGTCGTCGAAGGTGGCGTTGCCGTAGGCGTGCTCGGCGAAGTAGGCACGCAGTCCCGCCAGGAACGGTTCCAGCCCGACGTACGCGACGAGCTGCTTGAGCACCGACGCGCCCTTCGCGTAGGTGATGCCGTCGAAGTTCACCTCGACGGCGGCGAGGTCGGGGATGTCCGCGGCGATCGGATGGGTGGACGGCAGCTGGTCCTGCCGGTACGCCCATGACTTCTCGACGTTCGCGAAGGTCGTCCAGGCGTTGGTGTACTCGGTGGCCTCGGTCTGGCACAGCACCGACGCGAAGGTGGCGAACGACTCGTTGAGCCACAGGTCGTCCCACCACTTCATCGTGACCAGGTCGCCGAACCACATGTGCGCCATCTCGTGCAGCACCGTCTCCGCGCGGCGCTCGTACGAGTAGCGGGTGACCTTGGACCGGAAGACGTAGTCCTCGAGGAACGTCACCGCGCCCGCGTTCTCCATGGCGCCCGCGTTGAACTCGGGCACGAACAGCTGGTCGTACTTTCCGAACGCGTACGGAATCCCGAAGTTGCGGTGGTAGAAGTCGAAGCCCTGCTTCGTCTCGGTGAACAGGCGCTCGGCATCCATGTGTTCGGCGAGCGAGGAACGGCAGTAGATGCCGAGCGGAATGTGGCCGTGCTCGTCGGAGTACGAGTCGGTCCACTGCGCGTACGGTCCGGCGATCAGTGCCACCAGGTAGGTGCTCATGCGCGGGGTGGTGCGGAAGTGGTGCTCACCCGGCGTCGCGACCAGGGTCTCGACGGTCGCGGCGTTCGAGATCACCTTCCAGGCCACCGGCGCGGTGACCCGGATGTCGAAGGTGGCCTTCAGGTCCGGCTGGTCGAAGCACGCGAACATCCGCTTGGCGTCCGCGGTCTCGAACTGCGAGTACAGGTACACCGCGTCGTCGGTGGGGTCGACGAAGCGGTGCAGTCCCTCGCCGGTGTTGGTGTACAGGCAGTCGGCGTCGATCACCAGCTCGTTGCGGGCCGCGAGGCCGGTGAGCGCGATCCCGGTTTCCTCCGAGTAGCCGGAGATGTCGACCGGGAGGCCGTTGAGGGTGGCCGAGTGCACGGTCTTCGCGATCAGGTCGATGAACGTCGCGCCGCCCTCGGAGGCGTCGAACGTGACCGTGGTGCGGGAGCGGAACGTGCTCTCGCCCGGGGCCCCGGCACCGTCGGTCAGGTCCAGGTCGACGGCGTAGTTGTCGACGGTCAGCAGCGCCGCGCGCTCTGCTGCCTGCTCGCGGGTCAGGTTCGGTGGGGCCACGTTTCGACGCTCCTCGGGATTGGATTCGGTAACGGACGACCCCTATCCCATCACGCGCGGGCGACGCGATCGACCGCTCACCCGAAGACGTCGTCCAGCGCGACCGCCGGATCGGTCAATCGATCGACGTCCACGGGCTGCCGGGAGCCGACGAGTTCCTTGACGTCGTCGGTGACGTCCCAGACGTTGACGTTCATTCCCGCCAGCACCCGGTTGTCCCCGTCGAGCCAGAACGCGACGAACTCGTGCCGGGCGGCGTCACCACGGACCGCCACCCGCGCATACCCGTGCGGGGCGTACCCGACGTACTCCATTCCCAGTTCGTACTGGTCGGTGAAGAAGTACGGCAGGTTCGTGTACTCGGCCGGGTGCCCGAGCATCGTCGCGGCCGCGACCGCAGGCTGGTTGAGGGCGTTGGCCCAGTGCTCGACGCGGATCCGGGCGCCGAGCACCGGGTGCTGCTGGGCGGCGATGTCGCCGATCGCGACGACATCGGGGTCGCTGGTGGTCAGGGACGCGTCGACGAGGACGCCCCCGTCGACGGCCAGACCGGCGCTCTCGGCGAGTTCGACGTTCGGTTGCGCGCCGACCGCGACCAGCACTGCGTCCGCATCGACCACCTCGCCGGTGCCCAGGCGCACCCCGGTGGCGCGCCCGCCGGCGACGACGACGGCGTCCACCGCGCTCTCGAGGCGCAGGTCCACACCGTGCTCGCGGTGCAGTTCGGCGAACAGGGTCCCCATCTCGGGACCGAGCGCCCCCAGCAGCGGGAGCGGCGCGGTCTCCACCACGGTCACCACGGCGCCGTGTCCGCGGGCGGCGGCGGCGACCTCGAGGCCGATCCATCCGGCACCGACGATCACCAGTCGAGCGCCGTGCCGCAGTGTCGCGAGGAGCGCGTCGGACTCGTCCACGGTGCGCAGGAAGTGCACTCCGTCGGCGTCGGAGCCGGGGATCGGGGGCCGTCGCGGTCGGGAACCGGTGGCCAGCGCCGCCTTGTCGTAGTGAACGGTGCTGCCGTCGGGGAGCGTGACGGTGTGGGCCGCCGGGTCGAGCGCGGTGACGGTGGTGCCCAGGCGCAGGTCGATGTGGTGGTCGCGGTACCAGTCGGAGGGGTGCACGGTGAAGTCGGCGAGTGGCTTGCCGCCGATCAGGTGGTCCTTCGACAGCGGCGGCCGCTCGTACGGCAGGTGCTCCTCCGCGCAGAACAGAACGATCCGGCCGTCGAAGTCCTTCTCTCGCAGTGCCTGTGCGAGTTTGGCGCCGGCGAGCCCACCGCCGACGATGGCAAAGGTCCGGCTCGTTGACATCGGTCACCCTCCGGGATCCGCGGGTACGTCCGTACCTGTCGACCGTACTGCCCGGCCGCGGTGGGCGGGAAGCAAACGCGGCAGGTGTTGGTTGATCCCACAGGACGACTGTTCCCACCGACGAGTGATGGAGATGCGAGTGAGCGAGAACCTGCAGAAGGACACCGCCGATTTCTGGTTCGACCCGCTGTGCCCCTGGTGCTGGATCACCTCCCGCTGGATTCTCGAGGTCGAGAAGGTTCGCGACATCGACGCTCGGTTCCACGTGATGAGCCTCGCGGTGCTCAACGAGGGCAAGGACCTCCCGGAGGAGTACCGCGCGATGATGGAGAAGGCGTGGGGCCCGGTCCGCGTCGCGATCGCGGCCGCGCAGGCGCATGGCGACGAGGTGCTCCGCCCGCTGTACACCGCGATGGGCACCCGGATCCACAGCGAGGGCAACAAGGACTTCGGTGTGGTGATCGCCGAGTCCCTCGCCGAGGTCGGGCTGCCCGCCGATCTCGCGTCCGCCGCCGACACCGACGTCCACGACGAGGCGCTGCGCGCGAGCCACAAGGCCGGTATGGACGCGGTCGGCGACGACGTCGGCACGCCCACGATCCACGTCAACGGGGTGGCGTTCTTCGGTCCGGTGCTCTCGCGGATCCCGCGCGGCGAGGACGCGGGCCGGGTCTGGGACGGCGTCGTCGCGATGGCGTCCTACCCGCACTTCTTCGAGCTCAAGCGCACCCGCACCGAGGGCCCGTCCTTCGAGTAGCGGCGCTTCGCGCCTGTGCGCACTTCCGGTGGCCAGGGCCACCGGAAGCGCGCACAGGTGGCGCGGCCGCCTAGATCATCGAGCGGTGGATGCCCTGCGGCTCGCCACCGAGCTCGGAGAGCGCGGACGCGTAGAAGATCGAGCCCGGCACGTGGATCGCGTGTGACAGGCCGGCGTGCGCGTCGCGCCAGAACCGCTGCAGCGGCAGCTTGTTCTGCAGCGCGCCACCACCGGAACGGGCGAAGATCTCGTCCACTGCCCGCACCGCACGCCACGCGGCGGCGGTCTGGGTGCGCCTGCCGACGGCCCGCTGCTCGAAGGTGACCTCCTTGCCGCTGTCGGTGATGTCCCAGAAGCGGTCCACCGTCTCCAGGATCGCGGCGCGGGAAGCGGCGATCTCCGCGGCAGCCTCACCGATCGCGAACAGCACGTGCGGATCCTCCTTGATCGGCACGCCGGTGATCGCCACCCGGTTCTTCTGCGTGGCGATGTGGATCGCCAGGGCGCCCTCGGCGATGCCGATCAGCGAGGAGGTGATGCCGAGCGGGAAGATGCACGAGAACGGGAAGTTGTACAGCGTCTCGGGCCGGCCGGCGTTCTTCGGTGCGGTGCCGTCGTACACCGTCGCGGAGTCGATGGTCCGGTGTTCGGGAAGGAATGCGTTCTTGACGATCAGGTCCTTGCTGCCGGTGCCGCGCAGGCCGACGACGTCCCAGCTGTCCTGGTCGATCTCGTAGTCGCTGCGCGGCAGCAGCACGTGCAGGATCTTCGGCGGCATCTGCGGCTTGCCGTTCTGATCGCCGACCATCGCGCCGATCATCACCCACTGGCAGTGGTCGGTGCCGGAGGAGAAGGACCAGCGGCCGTTGAGGATGTAGCCGCCATCGGTCGGCACCGCGACACCCATCGGCGCGTACGGTGACGCGATCCAGGTGTCCTGGTCCTGACCCCAGACCTCCTCCTGCGCCTTCGGATCGAAGAACGCCATCTCCCACGGGTGCACGCCCACGATGCCGCTGACCCAGCCGGTCGCGCCGTCCATCGCGCCGATCGCCATCGCGGTCTCGGCGAACTCCCGCGGGTGCACCTCCAGGCCTCCGTGACTCTTCGGCTGCAGCATCCGGATCACGCCGGCATCCTTCAACCGCTTGGCGCTGGCGTCGGTCAGGCGCATCAGCTTGTCGCCCTCGACCCCGTCCGCGCGGATCTCGTCCGCGTACTGCTCGATCCGATCCAGGACCTGCCCCATGACTTCCCTCATCTCTGACGTCGGTGGTCCGCTTCCTCCGGAATACTAGAACACGTTCTAGTTGGTTAGGGGCGAAAGAACACTCGCCCGTGCCGTGACCGGTCCCGGAGAGCACTTGCCCGCCAGGTGAGCACCGGATGGCCGGCGAGCAGGTTCACCAGCCAGGGGAAGAATCCGGTCTCGGTGCGTGCGCGGTCGGCCATCTCGTGGAAGCCGACCAGTCCAAGCAGGTACTTGCCTGCGCCCATGACCCCGATCGCCCCGGCGGCGCCGTCGGGCCGGTAGCACAGGCCGTGGTTGTCGGCCGTGTACTCCTGCGCCCGTGAGAGCGCCGAGCCGAGCACCGGGATGTAGTTCGACGCGAACATCCCGAGCTGACGCCAGTAGGAGGCGTGCCCCGCAGCGATGTGCCCCACCTCGTGGCCGATGATGAACGCCAGGGCCTCCGGGTTGCGGGCCTGCCCGCCGACCTCGAACAGGTCGCTGTAGACCACCACGTACCGACGGAACCCGTGTCCGGAGGCGAACGCGTTGATCTGGCCGTTCCCGAGAACGACGTAGCCGTCCGGCACCTCGGCCATGCCGAAGCGAGCTGCGGCGTCGACGAGCATCCGGTATCCGTCGGGGAACTGTGTCGGCGACATCTTCACGCCGTTGACACGCTGCGCCGCGTACATCCGACCCCGTGCGAGGTACACCAGAACCGGGGCTGCCAGCAGGAGCATCGCCACGTAGTCGAGACTGCCGCTCAGCAGCATGCCGAGCGCCGTCAGGTACGCGATTGCGGTGACCCCGACCGCGAGGACGAGCAGCGGATTCTCGAACCGGTGCCGGGCCGGCATCCCCCACGGAGACAGTCCGCGGGGTGGAACCACTTGCGGCGGTGGGAAACCCGGCGCAATCGGGGGCATGGGTGCGTGTCCCGGTGCGGGCGTGTACTGCTCCATGTGTTCCGACTGTAGGCGTGGGCGCCTCGTTCGCCCGGTTGCAGACCTGTCAGAATTGGGCCATGCGCGTATACCTGGGTGCCGACCACGCCGGCTTCGAGCTCAAGAACACCATCAAGGACCATCTGATCGCGAACGGGCACGAGGCCATCGACTGCGGGGCGCACGAATACGACGCCCTCGACGACTACCCGGCGTTCTGCATCGACGCCGCGCGCCGCGTCGTCGAGGACGAGGGCAGCCTCGGCATCGTGCTCGGTGGCAGTGGTAACGGCGAGCAGATCGCGGCGAACAAGGTGCCCGGCGCCCGCTGCGCGCTGGCGTGGAGTGTCGAGACCGCGCAGCTCGCGCGTCAGCACAACAACGCCCAGCTGATCGGAATCGGCGGCCGCATGCACTCGGTCGAGGAGGCGCTCGCGATCGTCGACGCGTTCCTCGCGACCCCGTGGTCGGAGGAGGAGCGCCACCAGCGTCGCATCGACATCCTCGCCGAGTACGAGCGCACCGGCGTCGCCCCCGCCGTCCCGGGCGTCGAGAACTAACACGCATGCCCGAGGGGCACACCCTCCATCGACTCGCGCGGGAGCACCAGCGACACTTCGCCGGTGCTCCCGTTCGTGTGTCCAGCCCGCAGGGCCGGTTCGAGGCCGGCGCGGCAGCCGTCGACGGGCGCGTCCTCGAACGGGCCGAGGCCGTCGGGAAGCACCTGCTCCACCACTACGAGGGCGGCCGGATCGTGCACGTGCACCTCGGCCTGTACGGCAAGTTCACCGACCTGCCACTGCCGATGGGTGAGCCTGTCGGGCAGGTGCGGATGCGCATGGTCGGTGCCGACATCGGTACCGATCTTCGCGGCCCGACGGCCTGTGAGATCTACGACGAGCCCCAATTGCGTGCGCTCGTGGGCAGACTCGGCCCCGACCCGCTGCGTTCCGATTCCGACCCCGACCGGGCGTGGCGCCGGATCTCCAAGTCCCAGACCGCGATCGGGTCGTTGCTGATGGATCAGGCGGTGCTCGCCGGTGTCGGCAACGTGTACCGCGCCGAGGTTCTGTTCCGGCACGGCATCCACCCCGAGCGTCCCGGGGCGAAGGTGAGCCGCGGCGAGTGGGACGGGATCTGGGCCGACCTGGTCGCGCTGATGGCCGTCGGTGTGGACGCCGGCGTCATGCACGTGGTGCGTCCCGAGCACGACCACGGCGCACCTTCGTATGCGGTGGACCGGCCCCGGACCTATGTGTACCGGCGCGTGGGGGAGTCGTGCCGGGTGTGCGGTACGCCCGTCCTACACGCGGTCATGAAGGGCCGCAACCTCTTCTGGTGCCCGACCTGTCAGCCCGCCTGACGCGCACAGCGGCCCGGGTCCGAGGACCCGGGCCGCTGCCGTTGTTCGTGACTCAGAAGTCGAAGCCGCCGTCGAAACCGCCGCCGTCGAAGCCGCCGCCGCCCCAGTCGCCGCCGCCCATGTCTCCGCCCCAGTCGCCACCGGCGTCGCCGCCCATGTCGCCACCGGCGTCACCGGCGTCACCGCCCATGTCGCCACCGTCGCCGCCGCCGGCCTCCAGTCCGTCCTGGTAGCCGTCGCCGTAGCCGTTCTCGAACGCCTGGGCGTCATACGGGACGCCGGACATGCCGCTGAACATCGCGGAGAACAGCATCATCGAGCCGAGGCCCCACGCGCCGGCAACCAGCGCCGGCTTCCACCACGGCTCGGAGTACCAGCCGGCCGGGACCGGGCGGCCGGCGACCCGGCCGCCGGGGTAGTAGTTCGGGGTGGCCGCGGACGGGTTCGGCGACGCCGAGACCTGCCGGCCCTCGAACTCGATCTGCCGGTCCTCGGTGACCTGGCCCGCGGACTTCTGCCCGTCGATGCTGGGCACCTCGGGGCCGGGGTCCATGCCCATCGCGGTCCGTGCGGCGCGGATGTAGTAGAGGCCTTCGAGCGCGGTCTGCTTGGCCAGGCGTGCCTGTGCCGGGGTGTTGGCCTGCTCGATCTGCGAGCCTGCCGCGGTGTAGCGCTCGGAGGCGTCGGCGAGTGCCTGCTTGGAGGCGTCGTCGGTGCCGGTCAGGTTGTAGACCTGCCCGCCGAGCCGCTCGATCGACTGCCGGGCGTCGGCCTTGGCGTCCTCGAGTTGGTTTGCGGTGTGCCCGGCGGTCTTCTTCTGGCTCTTCATGACCAGGTAGACGACGGCGCCGAGGACGACGAGGATCAGGAGGAGTTCCACGCGAGACCTTCCAGTCGAACCAGGCCCGACACGCTTGCGAACGCGGCGGGGCGGTGATTCGAGCACAGGGACAAATCGGACAATCACAGGATACCGGTGAATTGACGCCGCCTCCTGTTCACCGATCGTGAAACACCGGAGCTGTCGGTGGTCGATGCGAACATGTGTTCGTGTCCAACTCCGAAAGGCTTGAGGCGTCGATCCTGCACGCCGACCTCGACGCCTTCTACGCGTCGGTCGAGCAGCGGGACGACCCGTCGCTCCGCGGCAGGCCGGTGATCGTCGGCGGCGGGGTGGTCCTCGCCGCCAGCTACGAGGCGAAGGCCTTCGGCGTGCGGACTCCGAGCAACGGCGCCCAGGCGCTGCGGCTGTGCCCGCAGGCCGTGGTCGTGCGGCCGCGGATGAAGGCGTACGCGGAGGCGAGCAAGGCCGTGTTCGAGGTCTTCCGGAACACCACTCCGCTGGTGGAGGGCATCTCGATCGACGAGGCGTTCCTCGATGTCGGGGGACTGCGCCGGGTGTCCGGCAGCCCCTTCGAGATCGCGACCCGGCTCCGGCGCGAGGTCCGTGAACAGGTCGGGCTGCCGATCACCGTCGGGATCGCCCGCACCAAGTTCCTCGCCAAGGTGGCCAGCGCCGTCGGCAAGCCGGACGGGTTGCTGCTCGTCCCGCCCGAGCGCGAGCTCGAGTTCCTGCACCCGCTGCCGGTCGAGCGCTTGTGGGGTGTCGGCACGGTGACCTCGCGCAAGCTCCGTGACTACGGCATCGCCACGGTCGGGCAGATGGCGGCACTGCCGGAACGCGAGCTCGCCGCCGTGGTGGGACAGGCGGCGGGACGACACCTGCACGCGCTGGCCTGGGCGAGGGACCCGCGCCGCGTGCAGACGGTCACCCGGCGACGCTCCATCGGCGCCCAGCACGCCCTCGGGCGCAGGCCGCGATCCCAGGATGAGATCGACGTCCTCGCCGCGGCGCTGGTCGACCGCGTCACCCGTCGACTCCGCCGAGCAGGCCGGGTCTGCCGCACCGTGGTGGTGCGGATGCGGTTCGCGGACTTCACCCGAGCCACCCGCTCGTTCACGCTGCCGCAGGCGACGGCGCGCACCGAGACGATCCTGTCGGCGGTGCGGGCCCTGCTGGACCAGGCGCGGCCGCTGATCCTCGGTCAGGGGCTGACTCTGATCGGGGTCGCACTGACCAATCTCGACCGCGAGGGCGCCGAGCAGCTGGCGCTGCCGTTCGACGCCGAGGCCGGGGCGCCCGAGCGGGCGCCGCGGGACGTCACCGCCCTCGACACCGCACTCGACTCGGTGCGGGATCGCTTCGGCGCGGTGGCCGTCACACGGGCCGCGCTGCTCGGGAAGGATCGGGGCCAGAGCGTCCCGATCCTTCCCGACTGACATCAGGCGTTCGCGGCCGCCTCGTTGAGCTGCTCGAGGGTGCCGGTGGCCTCGAGGTACTCCTGCACCCACCGCTCGATCACCGCGGAGGTCTTCTCGACCTTGGTGAACTGGCCGACGACCTGGCCGACCGGGTTGAACGCGACGTCGACGGTCTCGTCCGGGTACTTGTGGGTGGCGGCGACGGCCATCCCGGACACCATGTACTGCAGCGGCATGCCGAGCGGCTCCGGGTTGCCCTCCGTCTCCCACGCCTCGGTCCAGTCGTTCCGCAGCATGCGGCACGGCTTCCCCGTGAACGAGCGGCTGCGGACCGTGTCGCGGCTGGAGGCGTCGATGTACGCCTGCTGCTGGACCGTGGTGTTCTCGGCCTCCTCGACCATCAGCCACTGCGAGCCGGACCAGGCGCCCTGGGCGCCCAGGGCCAGCGCCGCGGCGATCTGCTGACCGCTGCCGATGCCGCCCGCGGCGAGCACCGGAACCGGTGCGACCTCCTTGACGACCTGCGGCCACAGCACGATCGAGCCGACCTCGCCGCAGTGGCCGCCACCCTCGCCGCCCTGCGCGATGATGATGTCGACGCCGGCGTCCGCGTGCTTGCGGGCCTGGTACGGCGAGCCGCACAGCGCCGCGACCTTGCGGCCCGCGTCGTGGATGTGCTTGATCATGTCGGCAGGCGGCGTGCCGAGGGCGTTCGCGATCAGCGTGACCTTCGGGTGCTGCAGCGCGACCTCGACCTGCGGGGTCGCCGTGGCCTCGGTCCAGCCGAGAAGCTGCAACGCGTTCTCGCTGCCGTCGTCGGGCAGGGGCACGCCGTGGTCGGTGAGGATCTTGCGTCCGAACTCGAGGGTGGACTGCGGCACCATCGACTGGAGCATCTTCGTGAGCTCGTCGGCGGACAGGTTCGAGTCCATGCCCTCGTACTTGTTCGGGATGACGATGTCGACGCCGTACGGGTGGTCGCCGATGTGCTCATCGATCCACTTCAGTTCGATCTCGAGCTCCTCGGGAGTGAACCCGACCGCGCCGAGCACGCCGAAGCCGCCGGCCTTGCTCACGGCGACGACGACGTCACGGCAGTGGGTGAACGCGAAGATGGGGAACTCGATGCCGAGTTCGTCGCAAAGCGGGGTGTGCATACGACATTCCTTCACTGAGGCGGATGGCAGACTGAAACATGTTCCACCTTAAGTGGAGCGGCTTCCGGATTGGGGCGGTCTGCGCATCGTTCTCAGTCGACTGCCAGGGTCCGTCCGGCGCGCGCCGCCCGCCACGCCGCGAACGCCTCCCTGGTCGTGTACCGCGGCGTGTATCCGAAGACGCACTTGAGGCGGTCGTTCTTGAGCACGGGACGGTACTGCAGGAACTTCGTCTGTTCCGGTCCGTGCACGGTCAGCCCCAGCGCGTTGCCGACGGCCAGCCCAGCGCGGACCGCGGCCGCCGGGACCGCGAGCGTGGGCTTGCCCAGTGTCTCGGCGATCTCGTCGATCGTCATCGCGCCGTCCCCGGCGACGTTGAAGATCCCGGTGCGGGTGCCGGTGACGGCCTGCACCATCGCGGCCGAGACGTCCTCGTCCCAGACGAAGACGAACGGACTGTCGCTGCCGCGGATCTTGAGCAGCCGCTTCTTGTCGAACAGCGCGGTGATCTGGTTGTCCACGTCGGCACCGAGAATGGTGCCGATCCGGAACACCGTCTGCTCCAGGTGGGGATGGTCGCGTCGGTACTCGGCGAGCATCTCCTCGACGAGACGCTTGTGCCGGCTGTAGGCGAAGCTGTCGTTGCCGCGCAGCGGCGTGACCTCGGTGATCCAGGGTGGATTGTCGGCGTGGTAGCCGTACGCGGCCCCGCTGGAGGACACGACGATCCGCCGGACGCCGTGTGCCACGCACGCCTCGAGGACGTTGCGCGAGCCGTCGACGTCGACGCGGTACTCCTGCTCGCGGGTCGTCGACCTGCCGGGGTTGACGATGGAGGCCAGGTGCACGACGGCCGTGCTGGGGTGTTCGGTCAGCGTCGCGGTCAGCGACGCCGGGTCGCACACGTCGGCGGTCCGGTAGACGACGCCGTCCAGTTGCTCGGCGGGCGGGCGCAGGTCCACGCTGATCACCTGCGCGCCGGCGTCGCGGAGCCCGCGAACCACCGACCGCCCGAGAAATCCGCTACCGCCCGTGACAGTCACGGTCATGCCGGAACCCCTTCCTTGTTCGTGGTGTCCCTGTTCGTGGTGCGACGTCGCGCCCACGCGCTCGCCAGGACGAGCCCGGCGACGATGTCCCAGATGCCCCACCAGCCGGCCACGATGGCCATGCCACCGAGGCCGTCGAAGAACGTGAACACCAGGCCCAGGCCGAGCCCGGCGTTGCGGACGCCGACCTCGAACGTCACCGCCCGCCGGCTGTACTCGTCGAGTCCGGTCGCGGTCCCGCACAGGTAGCCGAGCGCCAGGGCCGCCGCGTCGTGAAGGAACACCGCGACCAGGACGACCCCGATGTGCGCGGCGAAGACGGAGAAGTTCCCGGCGAGCGCGGCGGCGATGAACACAAGCAGTGCGAGCAACGAGAGGTTCTTGACCCAGGGTTCGGCCGCGGCCGCCCAGCCAGGCCGCCGGTTCGCCAGCAGCAGACCGATGGCGAACGGGACACCGATGATCAGGGCGATGTCGGCAAGCATCGCGGCCGGGCTCAGCGAGACCGAGCGCAACAGCGCGTCGGTCTCGGCCTGCCGGCTGCCCCAGAAGGCGATGTTGAGCGGCATCAGGAAGATCGCCAGCACGTTCGAGATGCCGGTCATCGACACCGACAGGGCGACGTTGCCCTTCGCGCGGTGCGTGAGCACGTTGGAGATGTTGCCGGGTGGGCAGCACGCGACCAGGATCATGCCGAGCGCGACCGACGGCGGCGGATTCAGTGCCAGCGTGAGCAGGTAGGTCACCGCGGGGAGCAGCAGGAACTGCGCGGTGATGCCGACGGCCATCGCGCGTGGCATCCGCAGAGCGGCGCGGAAGTCGTCGACCGTGGTGTCGAGGGCGATCCCGAACATGATCGCGGCGAGGACGACGTTGAGCAGGGTCAGCGACGTCGGGTTGAAGTTCAGCACCACGTCATCGATCGGCATGATCGGCTCCCTTCGGGAGGGCGGCCGCGGTGTCCAGGCGCGCGATGTGCTCGGTGACGGCGCGGCGGTACGCGTCCTTGTTCACGTAGTACGACATCCGGTCCAGTTCGAGGTACCGATAGCCGCCACTGAGATCCGGCCTCGGTCCCGCCACCCGGGCCGCGAACTCGGCGGCGGCGTGCGGGGACTCCTCCTGCGCGCGAATCACTTTCGCGACGAGTTCGGCCTGCTCGTGCCGACCCTGCCAGCCGATGCCGGATGCCTCGACCATGCCGAGCACGAAGAGGTTGCGATGCCGCCGCGAGGCGATGTTCAGGTACAGCGACGGGGCCCGACCGGCCCAGTCCAGGTGTTCGGGATCGATGAACGGGTAGTGCAACCGGTAGCCGGTCGCGCACATCACCAGGTCGTAGTCGCGGCGGTCTCCGTCGACGAAGTGGACGGCGGTGCCGTCGAACCGGGCGATGTCGCGGCGGATGGTGACGTCGCCGTGCCCGAGGTGGTGCAGGATCAGCGAGTTCACGACCGGGTGCGACTCGTAGATCCGGTGATCCGGCACCGGGAAACCGAACCGGACGGGGTCGCCGGTGAACATGCGCAGCAGTCGCCCGTCGACGCGTTGCTTGAGCCAGGGCGGCAACTGCGCGCGGCCCCCAACGGTGTCGGCGGGTCGCCCGAACACGTACTTCGGCACGAAGTGGTACCCGCGGCGGACGCTGAGGTCCACCGCCCGGGCATGGTGCACGGCGTCGACGGCGATGTCGCAGCCGCTGTTGCCTGCCCCCACCACGAGCACCCTCTTCCCGTCGAAGATCCGGGGATCCTTGTAGGCGCTGGTGTGCATGACCTCGCCCGCGAAGGCGCCGGGGAAGGCCGGAACGTTCGGCTCGGAGAGGGTGCCGTTGGCGATGATCACCCCGCGGTAGCGGGCGGTCGTGCGGCGGCCGTCGGCCTCGGTGTCGACCATCCAGTGGTCGCCGTCGGGTTCGACGCGGACCACGGTCGTGCCGAAGCGGAAGTGCCGATGCAGGTCGAACCGGAGTGCGTACGCCTCGAAGTACTCGCGCAACTCGGAGTGTCCCGGATAGTCGGCGGCGCTGTCGGGCATCGGGAACTCGGTGAACTGCGTCGTCGTCTTCGACGAGATGAGATGTGCGGAGTGGTAGACCGTGCTGCGCGGGTTGTCGATGTTCCAGAGTCCACCGACCTCCGAGTGCGACTCGAATCCGTCGAACGCGATGTCGAGCCGGGACAGGTTGCGGGCGGCGGCGAGGCCTGACGGTCCGGCTCCGATGAGCGCGTAGCGGTCGTCGGTGCTCGTGGGCGGTGGTGTGGACATGATCACCCGGGCCTTTCGTGCCGATGGGCCGGATCCGCGGATCCGGCGCGTCGGTGAATCGTCCCGTTCGCTGCGACGGTGTCCACAATTTGCAGGAAACCGTGAGAATAATTGGCTATGACGCAGGAAACTGACGGCGGCATCGACGAGGTCGACCTCCGGCTGATCAACGCACTCCAACTCGCGCCGCGGGCGTCGTGGACGCAGCTGGCCGGGGCGCTCGACCTCGACCCGGTGACCCTGGCCCGCCGCTGGCAGCGGCTCGCCGGGGCGGGCAACGCGTGGATCACGGTGTCGCCGGCCGCGAGCGTGTTCCGGCAACTCTGCACCGCCTTCCTCGAGATCAGGTGCAGTCCGGACCGGGGAACCGCGGTGGCCGAGGCGATGCTCGACCACACACTTGCGGTCACCGTCGAGCGGGCGAGCGGCGACGACGACCTGCTGGTGACGGCCGGCGCCCCCGACCTCGCGGCGATGTCCCGGTTCGCGCTCGAATTCGTCGCGGCGGTCGACGGCGTCGAATCGGTCCGGACACGGCTGATCACGCAGTGGTTCACCGAGGGCAGTCGATGGCGTCTGAACGCGCTCGGACCGGAGGAGCGCTCCACACTGCCTGCCGCCCGCAGGTCCGGGGGAGGAATCGGCGCCCCCGCGATGTCGCAGGCCGACAGGGCGTTGCTCCGGATGCTCTCGCAGGACGGACGGACGTCGCTGACCGACCTCGCGGCCGGAGTGGGGATCAGCGCACCCGCCGCGCGGCGCCGGCTCGACCGACTGCTGCAACTCGAACTGGTCACCATGCGGTGCGAGTTCGCGCGCCCGCTCGCGGGATACGCGGTCCTCGCGACCTTCTGGGGGCGGGTGCCGCCCGCCGGACTGGAGGACACCGGACGTCGCCTCAGTCGCGAGCCGGAGGTGCGCAACTGCTTCGCCCTGCACGGCCCGAACAACCTTGTCGCCCAGGTGTGGCTCAGGTCGGTCGGCGACCTCGGCGCGTTCGAGCAGCGACTGGCGGACGGATACCCGGATCTCGAGGTTCGTGACCGGTCGGTGGTCCTGCGTCTGCACAAACTGCTTGGGCACGTGCTCGACGAGCGGGGCAGGCGGGTGCGCTCGGTGGTGCCGGACGTGTGGGGAAACGACGAAGGCCCGTCACCTCGACGGTGACGGGCCTTCTCCCTGCTGGAGGGGATGACGGGAATCGAACCCGCGTAGCTAGTTTGGAAGACTAGGGCTCTACCATTGAGCTACATCCCCGAAGCACACGACATCTTGGGATCGCCATGACTGCCGTCTGCGTTGGAGACTGTACATAACCTCGCTTTGGATTCGCCAATCGGGTGGTCGTAGGATTCCCACTCGGTGCGGATGCCGCGGTTTCGATCGCGGTGTCGGTGCTTCGCGAACGGACGGGGTGTGGCGCAGCTTGGTAGCGCATCCGCTTTGGGAGCGGAGGGTCGCAGGTTCGAATCCTGTCACCCCGACCAGGGACAACATGAAGAAGACGCGGGCATCCGAAGACCGGGTGCCCGCAGACCGGATAGACCACACGAAGGAGCATGTCCGTGAAGAGCACCGTCGAGCAGCTGAGCCCGACGCGGGTCCGTATCAACGTCGAGGTGCCCTTCGAGGAGCTCAAGCCCGACTTCGACAAGGCGTACAAGGCCCTCGCCCAGCAGATCCGTCTCCCCGGCTTCCGTCCGGGCAAGGCTCCGGCGAAGCTGCTCGAGGCCCGTGTCGGCCGCGGCGCCGTCCTGGAGCAGGTCGTCAACGACGCGCTTCCCGCTCGCTACACCGAGGCCGTGACGGCCGGCGAGATCAAGGTCATCGGCCAGCCCGAGATCGAGATCACCAAGATCGAGGACGGTCAGGAGCTCGCGTTCACCGCCGAGGTCGACGTCCGCCCGGAGATCACCCTGCCCGACTTCACGGCCCTCGCTGTCGAGGTCGACCCGATCGAGGTCACCGACGAGGCCGTCGACGAGCAGCTGCTGTCGCTGCGCCAGCGTTTCGGCACCCTGGTTGGCGTCGACCGCGCCGTCGAAGAGGGCGACTTCGTCTCCATCGACCTGTCCGCCACCGTCGACGGTGAGGACGTCCCGGAGGCTTCCACCACCGGCCTGTCCCACGAGGTCGGCTCCGGCCAGCTCATCGAGGGCCTGGACGAGGCCGTCGTCGGGCTCAAGGCCGGCGAGTCGAAGGAGTTCACCACCAAGCTGGTTGCCGGCGAGCACGCCGACAAGGAGGCCGTGGTGACCGTGAAGGTCGACACCGTCAAGAAGCGTGAGCTGCCCGAGGCCGACGACGAGTTCGCCCAGCTGGCCAGCGAGTTCGACACCCTCGAGGAGCTGAACGCTGATCTGCGTGAGCGCGTCGCCCGGGTGAAGAAGGTCGAGCAGGCCGGCCAGATCCGCGACAAGGTGCTCGAGACGCTGCTCGAGACCGTCGAGGTCCCGCTGCCCGAGGCCGTCGTCAAGGCGGAGGTCGACGCCGCGCTGCACGACGCGATCCACGCGCTCGACCACGACGAGGCCAAGCTCGGCGAGCTGCTCGAGGCGCAGGGTTCCTCGCGTGAGGAGTTCGACAACGACACCAAGGCCGCGGCCGAGAAGTCCGTCAAGACACAGCTGCTGCTCGACGCGATCGCCGAGGCCGAGGGCACCAACGTCGGCCAGCAGGAGCTGACCGAGCGAATCCTCTTCCAGGCGCAGCAGTACGGCATGTCGCCGGATCAGTTCATCCAGCAGATCCAGCAGGCCGGTCAGCTCGGCGCGGTGTTCGCGGACGTGCGCCGCGGCAAGGCGCTGGCCACGGTCGTCGAGAAGTTCGCGGTCACCGACACCACCGGTGCCACCGTCGACACCAAGGAGCTGTTCGGCAGCCCTGACGAGGACGGCGCGGACGAGTCGGCCGACTCCGACGAGAGCTAGTTTTCACGCCATCAGCGAACAGGGGCGGCACCGGGACTCCGGGGCCGTCCCTGTTCGTTAGTGTCTGTGTCAGGAAGCAACGTTTCAGTGATCGTGACGACTCGAGCGATCGAGAACCCGCGACCGAGAAACTCCAGTGATCGAGCAAACTCAGCGATCGAGAAGGCAGGTACCGTGACTTCACAGAACCCGGCGGCTTCGCAGGGCCCCGCCATGACTTCGGCCACGTCAGGTCTGAACCTCAGCGACTCGGTGTACGAGCGGCTGCTCCGTGAACGCATCATCTTCCTCGGTACCCAGGTCGACGACGACATCGCGAACAAGCTGTGCGCCCAGATCCTGCTGCTCTCGGCCGAGGACCCGACGCGCGACATCTCGCTTTACATCAACTCGCCGGGTGGCTCGGTGACGGCAGGCATGGCGATCTTCGACACCATGCAGTTCGCGGAGTGCGACATCGCGACCTTCGGCATGGGCCTGGCCGCGTCGATGGGGCAGTTCCTGTTGTCCGCGGGCACCAAGGGCAAGCGGTACGCCCTGCCGCACGCACGGATCATGATGCACCAGCCGTCCGCCGGGATCGGGGGCACCGCGTCCGACATTGCGATCATGGCCGAGCAGTTCGCCCACACCAAGCGTGAGATGGCCGAGCTGATCGCCGAGCACACCGGTCAGACCGTCGAGCAGATCACCGAGGATTCGGACCGCGACCGCTGGTTCACCGCGACCGAGGCCAAGGAGTACGGCTTCGTCGACCACGTCATCTCCCGCGCGCGGCAGGCCGGCGGCACCGGCAACAACTAGCCGCCGCCCGTCCGACGCCCCTACCCTTCCTGGAGAAGCAGATGACCAACCTGTACAACCCCCGCGCGCTCTCGGGCACCGCCCCGGCCGGCCCGTCGGCCCGCTACATCCTGCCGCAGTTCACCGAGCAGACCAGCTACGGCGTGAAGACCTCCGACCCGTACAACAAGCTGTTCGAGGAGCGGATCATCTTCCTGGGCAACCAGGTCGACGACGTGTCCGCGAACGACCTGATGGCGCAGCTGCTGGTGCTCGAGTCGCAGGATCCGGACCGCGACATCACGATGTACATCAACTCGCCCGGTGGTTCGTTCACCGCGCTGATGGCGATCTACGACACCATGCAGTACGTGCGTGCCGACATCACCACCGTGTGCCTGGGGCAGGCGGCGTCGGCGGCGGCGGTGCTGCTCGCCGCAGGCACCCCCGGCAAGCGGCTCGCGCTGCCGAACGCGCGGGTGCTGATCCACCAGCCGGCCACCGGCGGCATCCAGGGCCAGGTCTCGGACCTCGAGATCCAGGCCGCGGAGATCGAGCGCATGCGTCGCCTGATGGAGGACACCCTCGGCCGGCACACCGGCAAGGACCCGCAGGTGATCCGCAAGGACACCGACCGCGACAAGATCCTGACGGCCGACGAGGCCAAGGAGTACGGGATCATCGACGACGTCCTGGCCTACCGGAAGCTCTCCGCGCAGAAGTGACGTCTTCCGCGCTGTTGTGACGCACTGGTGCCGACCCGCCCTGACCTGTAACGGGTAGGGCGGGTCGGCGCGAAACACGGTCAACAAGTCGACCCCGTTCCGGCTGGGCGGGTACGGTCACAGTCAGGGGTTTCGCCCGCGCCGGGCGAGGGCCCGCGACATCAGCCCAACCAGCAGCTCGAACAGCCGGCCCGGAACGGTCAGCACCCGTAGCGAGTGCAGCTGAGAAGGAAGTAGGACCTGACGAGATGGCACGCATCGGTGACGGCGGAGACCTGCTGAAATGCTCGTTCTGCGGCAAGAGTCAGAAGCAGGTGAAGAAGCTCATCGCGGGGCCCGGGGTGTACATCTGCGACGAGTGCATCGACCTGTGCAACGAGATCATCGAGGAAGAGCTCGCCGAGTCCAGTGAGGTCAAGCTCGACGAGCTGCCCAAGCCGGCCGAGATCCGTGACTTCCTCGAGAACTACGTGATCGGACAGGACGCCGCCAAGCGGACCCTCGCGGTCGCGGTCTACAACCACTACAAGCGCATCCAGGCCGGCGACAAGGGCCGCGACGTGCGCGGGGAGACCGTCGAGCTGGCGAAGTCGAACATCCTGATGCTCGGCCCGACCGGCTGCGGCAAGACGTACCTGGCGCAGACGCTCGCGAAGATGCTCAACGTTCCGTTCGCGATCGCGGACGCGACCGCACTGACCGAGGCAGGCTACGTCGGCGAGGATGTCGAGAACATCCTGCTCAAGCTGATCCAGGCGGCGGACTACGACGTCAAGCGCGCCGAGACCGGCATCATCTACATCGACGAGGTCGACAAGATCGCCCGCAAGTCGGAGAACCCGTCGATCACCCGCGACGTGTCCGGTGAGGGCGTGCAGCAGGCGCTGCTGAAGATCCTGGAGGGCACGCAGGCGAGCGTGCCGCCGCAGGGTGGACGCAAGCATCCGCACCAGGAGTTCATCCAGATCGACACCACCAACGTGCTGTTCATCGTCGCCGGTGCGTTCGCGGGTCTGGAGAAGATCGTCTCCGATCGGGTCGGCAAGCGCGGCATCGGTTTCGGTGCCGAGGTTCGCTCGAAGGCGGAGATCGACACCCAGGACCACTTCGCCGAGGTGATGCCGGAGGATCTGATCAAGTTCGGTCTGATCCCCGAGTTCATCGGCCGTCTCCCGGTGGTCGCGTCGGTGACGAACCTGGACAAGGAATCGCTGGTGCAGATCCTGTCTGAGCCGAAGAACGCGCTGGTCAAGCAGTACACCCGACTGTTCGAGATGGACGGTGTGGAGCTCGAGTTCACCACGGACGCGCTCGAGGCGGTGGCCGACCAGGCGATCCTGCGCGGCACCGGTGCCCGCGGTCTGCGCGCGATCATGGAAGAGGTCCTGCTGCCGGTGATGTACGACATCCCGAGCCGCGACGACGTCGCCAAGGTGGTCGTGACCGGCGAAACCGTCAACGACAACGTGCTTCCGACGATCGTCCCGCGCAAGCCGGACCGCGAGCGCCGCGACAAGTCGGCGTAGCAGCCGGAAACGACAAGGCGCCCCCACCACCTGGTGGGGGCGCCTTCGTCGTTGGAGGGGGTCAGCCGAGCCGCTCGAAGACGGCGGCGAGGCCCTGCCCGCCGCCGATGCACATGGTCTCGAGACCGTAGCGGCCCTCGCGCCGGTCGAGTTCGCGCAGGAGGGTGGCGAGGATGCGGGCGCCGGTCGCCCCGACGGGGTGGCCGAGGGAGATGCCGGAGCCGTTCGGGTTCAGCCGCGGGTCGGTGGGGTCGAGGTCCCAGGTCCGCAGCACGGCGAGGGCCTGCGCGGCGAACGCCTCGTTCAGTTCGATGACGTCCATGTCGGCGAGGGTGAGCCCGAGCCGGCCCAGAGCCCGTTCGGTCGCGGGGACCGGCCCGATGCCCATCGTCCGCGGCGCCACCCCGGCGACCGCCCAGCTCGCGAGCCGAGCGAGGGGGCGCAGTCCCAGCGCGGCGGCCTTCTCCGACGTGGTGACGATGCACACCGCGGCGCCGTCGTTCTGGCCGCTCGCGTTGCCCGCGGTCACGGTGGACTCGGGGTCGACACCGGCGCGGATGGCCCTCAGCTTCGCGAGCGACTCGACGGAGGTGTCGGAGCGGGGGTGCTCGTCGGTGTCGACGACGATCGGATCCGACTTGCGTTGCGGGACCGGAACTCCGACGATCTCGTCGGCGAAACGTCCGTCCTTCTGGGCGGCGACCGCGCGCTGATGCGACTGGACGGCGAGGGCGTCCTGGTCGGCGCGGCTGATGGAGAACTCGGCGCGCAGGTTCTCGGCGGTCTCGATCATGCCGCCCGGGACCGGGAAGTTCTTGCCGCCTGCGGTGACCCGGGCCCGCGCGAGGCGGTCCATCAGGGCGACGCCGTCGCCCTTGACACCCCAGCGCATCCCGGTGGCGTAGAACTCGGCCTGGCTCATCGATTCCGTGCCGCCGGCGAGGATCAGGTCGGAGGCGCCGGTGGCGACCTGCATGCAGGCCTGGACGACGGCCTGCAGTCCGGATCCGCAGCGGCGGTCGACCTGGAGTCCGGGCACGTCGATGCCGAGTCCTGCGTCGAGGGCGGCGATCCGGCCGATCGCGGGGGCGTCGCCGCCGGGGGATGCCTGGCCGAGGATGACGTCGTCGATCTGCGAGCCGTCGATGCCGGTGCGGGTGACGAGTTCGGTGATCACCGTCGCGGCAAGCGATTCCGGGGCGATGTCCTTGAACACGCCTCCGAACCGGCCGACCGGGGTGCGCAGCGGTTCACAGATGACGGCGTCGATCATGGTGGGTCCTCACAGTTGTTTCAGGGTTGGGATTGCGTGCGCACCAGGTCGGCGCCGATCGCGTCGACGGTGCTCAGGAGTGCAGGCAGCAGGTCCGTCCGCACCGCCTCGGCGGAGTAGCGGGCGGCCTGCGTGGAGATGTTGGCGGCGGCGACCACCGCGCCGCTCGCGTCGCGGATCGGGGCGGCGAGGGAGCGCAGCCCCTCTTCGAGTTCCTGGTCGACGATGCAGAATCCGTCGGCGCGCACCTTCGCGATCTCGTCGCGCAGGGCGTCGGGGGCGGTGAGGGTGCGGGCGGTGAGCGGGGTCAGCGTGACGGTCGTCAGATAGTCCTCGAACGCGCTCTCGGACAGTCCGGCGAGGAGCACCCGGCCCATCGAGGTGGCGAACGCGGGGAACCGGGTGCCGATGGTGATGGCGACGGTCATGATCCGGCTGACCGGGACCCGCGCGACGTAGACGACGTCACCGTGGTCGAGGATCGACACCGATGCGGACTCGTGTACCTGCTTGGTCAACGCTTCGAGGTGCGGTCCGGCGATCTCCGGCAGCGTCAGGCTCGACAGGTAGCTGTAGCCGAGCTCGAGGACGCGCGGCGTCAGCCAGAAACCCGATCCGTCGGTGCGCACGTAGCCGAGTTCGACGAGGGTGAGCAGGAACCGGCGGGCGGTGGCGCGGGTGAGTCCGGTGGTCTTGGCCACTTCGCTCAGGGTCTGCCGAGCGTGCTCGGCGTCGAATGCGCGGATGACGGACAGTCCGCGGGCCAGGGACTGCACGTAGTCGGGTGACGCTTCGATCATGGTCCGGAAGGCTCCTCGGTGTCGGTCGTGCCGGCGGTGTCGACGGTGTCGGCTGCGGTGTCGGCCGATCCGGCCCCGTCAGCGAGAGCATTCTTGCCGAGGGCGAATGCGCGGTTGCTGTTCGGTACGCCCGCGTAGATCGCGGTGTGCAGGAAGACTTCCACCAGTTCGTCGGCGGTGACGTCGTCGCGCAGTGCCGCGCGGATGTGCATGTCGAGTTCGTGCTCGTTGCCGACCGCGGTGAGGATCGCGAGGGTGAGCAGGCGTCGGGTGTGGTGGTCGAGACCGGGTCGGGTCCAGATGTCACCCCACGCGGTGCGGGTGATGAAGTCCTGGAATGGTGCGGTGAACGCGGTGGTGCCTGCGATCGCGCGATCGACGTGGGCGTCGCCGAGGACGGTGCGCCGCACCCGCATACCGGCCTCGTACGCCTCGCTGCGTTGCGCGGGGCCGGCCACGTGGGCGGCGACCAGCGCGGTGACCCGGCCGGCCTGTTCCACACTGGCCAGGTGTGCTGCCGGATCGAGCACGTGCAGTGTGGAATTCGCGATTCCGTCGGCGATCGCCCGCAGGTCCGCCGGAGTGGTGGCGGGGTCGTGACGGCCCGCGATCACCAGTGTCGGCGCCGCGATGCGGGCGAGGTCGGCGCGGCCGTCCCATCCGGACAGCGCCTCGCAGCAGGCCGCGTATCCTTCGTCGGCGGTGGCGTCCACCATCGCCCTCGACGACGCGATCAGTTCGGGGTCGCGGGCGGCGAGCCCGTCGGTGTACCACCGTCCGACGACGCTCTCGGCGATGGACCCGGTGCCCTCGGCGCGGACGGCGGCCGCCCGGTCCAGCCAGGTCTGTGGTTCGCCGAATCTGGCGGAGGTGCACAGCAGGGTCAGCGTGTGGACGCGGGTGGGCGCGTGGGCGGCGATCCACTGGGCGACCGCGCCGCCGAGGGACAGCCCGACCAGGTGCACCGCGGGCTGTTGCAGGTTGTCGAGCAGCGCCAGTACGTCGCGGCCGAGGTCGTCGATCGTGTACGGCCCTGCGGGAACCGGGGATTCGCCGTGCCCGCGCAGATCGACGGCGACGACGTTGACGTCCGCGGCCAGGGCCCGCACCTGGGGATCCCACATGGTCCGGTCCGATCCGAGCGACCCGAGCAGGACGACGGTCGGGGCGCCGGGTCCGGGGCCGGTGACCTGGTGGGCGAGGGCGACCGTCACCGGGTCTCCTCCTTCGTGGTCGATCGGGCGGCCAGCACGCGGTCGACGAGGTCGCCGGCGTGGCCGAGGTAGGTTGCGGGATCGAGCAGTTCGCGCACCGCCTCGGGTGCGAGGAACTCGACGACCGCCGGGTCGGTGTCCAGCGGCCGGCCGGCCAGGCATGCGGCGGTGACCAGGTCGCGCGCGGCGCCGGTGTGCCCGGACAGGGCCGCGGTGACGCGTTCGGCGAGCAGCATCCCCCCGGTCGCGTCGAGGTTGCGGCGCATCGCGGCGGCGTCCACCTGCAATCCGCTCAGGCACTGGCCGATTCTGTGCGCGGCGCCGCCGGTGAGCCGGAGCAGGTCGGTGACCGTTTCCCACTCGGCGTGCCAGGCACCCGTCGCGCGCTGGAACTCGTGGGCCATCGAGCCGAGCGCGGTCGCGACGAGGCCGGGCACCCGCACGGCCGCGCCCCGCGCGGTCACGGCCGCGACCGGGTTGCGCTTGTGCGGCATCGCGGACGAGCCACCGGGGGCGTCCTCGGCGACCTCGCCGACCTCCGTCGCGGCCATCAGCACCACGTCGCCTGCGATCTTTGCGACGACGCCCGCGGCGACCCCGAGGGCCGATGCGATCTCGCCGATCCGGGTCCGCTCGGTGTGCCATGGCACGGACTGCCGGGCCAGGCCCAGTTCGTCGGCGAGCCGATCGGCCATCTCGAGCCCGAGCGGGTGCAGCGCTGCGAGAGTGCCTGCGGCACCACCGAATTGCACCGGAAGATGGGCGATCACGGTGGTGAGGGAGCGGTGCGCCCGGTCCAGGCCCGCGCACCATCCCGCGGCCAGCGCGCCGAAGGTCGTCGGCAGCGCCTGCTGGCCGAGGGTGCGGGCGGCCATCGGGGTGTCCCGGTGCCGACGCGCCAACGATGCCGCGGCGTCCGCGGCCACCGCCAGGTCGTCGGCCACCACGGCGCCGGCTCGTCGTGCGATCACCATGAGCGCGGTGTCGAGGATGTCCTGACTGGTCGCGCCTGCGTGCACCGCCGACCCGGGCACCCCGGCCGGTGCGCACTCGGCGCGCAGGTGTTTGACCAGGGGAATGACCGGGTTTCCGCCGGCTGCGCCCTCGACACCGAGAAGTGCCGGGTCGAGTGTGCCGGACAGCGTGTGGGCGGCCGACGCGATCGCCGTCGCCTGGCCGGGAGTGATCACGCCGGAGTCGGCTGCCGCGTGGGCGAGTGCGCTCTCGACCTCCAGCATCGCCGCCACCCACGCCCGATCGGACAGCAGGGGATCGATCCGCTGTGCCCCGAACACCGGATCGAACAGCTCACCCCGGGTCACGCGGTCCTCCGGGAGCGGTGGCGCGGGGGCAGGTGCAGCATGTGCGGGCCTTTTCGTCGTGGGAACCGTACGGCCTGTTCGTGATGAGAACGCAGCGCCGCTATGCGAACACGATAGGGCCTCGTGGTGACGCGGGCAACGCCGGCCCCCGAACGCGTTCGCAATGCGGACGCGTGTTCACAGAACGCACAGCACGCGCTATCGTGGTCGCCGTGATGGACAAAGTCATTTCCACAGCAGCCGAAGCGGTGGCGGACATCCCGAACGGCGCGTCAATTGCGGTCGGCGGATTCGGGGTGGTCGGCGTGCCGGAGGCGTTGATCGCGGCACTGCTCGAACAGGGCGCGACCGATCTCGAGACCGTCACCAACAACCTGGGAATCGACGGGTTCGGTCTCGGCACGCTTCTCGCCGCCAATCGGATCCGGCGCACGATCAGCTCCTATGTCGGAGTGAACAAGGAGTTCGCCCGGCAGTTCCTGGCCGGTGAGCTGGAGGTGGAGCTGACGCCGCAGGGCACCCTCGCCGAACGGATGCGTGCCGGTGGCGCCGGTATCCCCGCCTTCTTCACGCCGGCCGGTGTCGGCACCCAGGTCGAGACCGGTGGCCTGCCCCGCAGGTACGACGGCGACGGCGGCATCGCGATCGCCAGCCCGCCGAAGGAGACACGCGAGTTCGACGGCGTCACCTACGTGATGGAACGCGCGATCGTCACCGACTACGCGCTCGTCCACGCGTGGAAGGGCGACCGGCACGGAAACCTCGTGTTCCGCAAGAGCGCTCGCAACTTCAACCCGCCCGCGGCGGCGGCCGGCCGCATCACCGTCGCCGAGGTCGAGCACCTCGTCGAGCCCGGTGAGATCGACGCGGACGAGGTGCACACCCCCGGCATCCACGTGCAGCGTGTGGTGCACGTGCCGGTGGTCGGTGAGAAGCAGATCGAGAACAGGACGGTGCGGAAGTGAGCTGGACCAGGGACGAGATGGCGGCCCGTGCCGCACGGGAACTCGAGGACGGGCAGTACGTCAACCTCGGCATCGGCATGCCGACGCTGATCCCGAACCACATCCCGGACGGCATCGAGGTCGTGCTGCACTCGGAGAACGGGGTGCTCGGGGTGGGGCCGTATCCGTTCGAGGACGAGGTCGACGCGGATCTGATCAATGCGGGCAAGGAGACGATCACCGTCCTGCCCGGCGCATCCTTCTTCGACTCGGCGCAGTCGTTCGGGATGATCCGCGGCGGCCAGGTGGACGTCGCGGTGCTCGGTGCGATGCAGGTCAGCGAGACCGGTGACCTCGCGAACTGGATGATCCCGGGCGCCATGGTCAAGGGCATGGGCGGCGCGATGGACCTGGTGCACGGCGCTCGCCGCGTCATCGTCCTCACCGACCACTGCAGCAAGACCGGCGAGCCCAAGATCGTCGCCGAGTGCTCGTTGCCGCTCACCGGGCAGCGGTGCGTCAACCGGATCATCACCGACCTGGCGGTCCTCGACGTGACGGCGGACGGTCTGCGGTTGGTCGAGACCGCTCCCGGCGTGACCGTCGACGAGGTTCGGGCCGCGACCGGGGCCGAACTCCTCGTCGACGTCGTCGCGGTCGGCTGACCCGCGACGAGACGCCCTCGAACGGCGCCCCGGCTGCAAGCCGGGGCGCTGTCGGCGTTGCGGGGTGTCGGTGCCGGCGAGTAGGAGTGACAGCGAGGGGAGGCGGTACGAGAGGATGCTGCGATGGCCGGACAACCCCGTGAGCCGGGGCGCACCACGACCTCGCGGGTGCTCGCGATCCTCGAGGCTTTCGAGTCGCAGGTCGAACCCCTGCCGCTCACTGACATCGCCACCGCGGCGGACCTGCCGCTGAGCACGGTGCACCGGCTCGCCGGCGAACTGGAGAGCTGGGGTGCACTCCAGCGCGGCTCGGACGGGCGCTACCAGGTCGGTATCCGGCTGTGGGAAATCGCCCAGAACGCCGGCCAGGGGCTGCGTGACATCGTGCATTCGCCGCTGCAGGACCTGTTCGACCTGACTCGGGAGACGGTGCACTTCGCGGTGCGGCGCGGCACCGAGGCGATCTACGTCGACCGGATCTACGGGAGTCGGCGAATCCCGCGGATCGCGCGGGTCGGCGCACGGCTGCCGCTGCATCCGACGGCCGTCGGCAAGGTCCTGCTGGCGTACGAGGAGGACTGGTTCCGCGAGGCGTACCTCTCCCACGCGCTCGAGCGCCGGTCGCGATACACGATCACCGACGCCCGTCGCCTGGCGCGAGAGCTGGACCTCGTGCGGGAGAACGGGTACGCGCAGACCCGCGAGGAGATCGCGCTCGGGCTCTGTTCGGTGGCGGTGCCGGTGCACGCGCCCAAGGGCGACGTCGTCGCGTCCGTCGGCATGGTCCTGCCCAGCTCGCGGTACGCCGAGATCCCGCGATTCCTTCCCGCGATGCGGGGCACCGTCACCAGGCTCGAGAAGCTCTTCCGGGACCTGCCGCAGCCCGTTGAACAGGCAATTCGAAGCTTCTGGCTCGACTCTTCCGTTGAACGGAAGAAATAGCTGGGCTGCGCGCCCGTCGCACGTGAAGGTGGTCTCCATCACAAGGAGGATTCATGGAGACCAGCATCACCACCGCCGGTTGTCCCGTGGCCCATCACGGCTACGAACCGTTCGCGATGACCGACCCGTTCCCCGCCTACTCCCGTCTGCGTGCGAACGAACCGGTCATGTTCGACGAACGGATCGACTGCTGGGTGGTCAGCCGCTACGACGACGTGAAGGCCGTCTTCGACGACTGGGAGACGTTCAGCAGCGAGAACGCGCAGGCGCCGGTCCGTCGGCACGGACCCCAGGCGCGAAAGGTCATGGAGGACGGCGGATTCACCGCATACTCCGGTCTGTCGGCGCGGATTCCCCCGGAACACACCCGAATTCGGAAGGTCGTGTCGAAGGCGTTCACGCCGCGGCGGTACCGGGCCCTCGAACCGTTCATCCGCGACAACGTCGACGCCCAGTTGCGGGCGATGCTCGCGCGTCCGGACCGGCGCGGCGACCTGCTGCGCGACCTCGCCTACGAGGTGCCGACCGTGACGATCTTGACGCTGATCGGTGCGGACGCCGGCCAGGTGGACACCTTCAAGCGATGGTCCGACTCCCGCGCGGCGATGACCTGGGGCGACCTGAGTGACGAGGAGCAGATCCCGCACGCCCACAATCTCGTCGAGTACTGGCAGGAATGCCGGCGCTTGGTGGCGCAGGCCCACGCCCACGGCGGCGACAGTCTGGTCGCGGACCTGGTGCGAGCCCAGCGGGAGGGGGACCCGATCAGCGACCACGAGATCGCGTCGGTCTGCTACAGCCTGCTGTTCGCCGGTCACGAGACCACGACGACCCTGATCTCCAACACCCTGCGCCTGCTGCTCGCACACCGCGATCAGTGGGCCGCCCTCGCCGCGGACCCGCAATTGATTCCCGCGGCCGTCGACGAGGTGCTCCGGTTCAGCCCGTCCATCGTCGGGTGGCGACGGAAGGCGCTGCGGGACACCGAGGTCGGCGGAGTCGCGATCCCCGCTGGGGCCAACCTGCTGCTGCTGATGGGATCCGCGAACCGCGACGACGCCCGATTCGAGGACCCGGACGTCTTCGACATCTCGCGGGCCAATGCGCGCGAGCACGTGGCGTTCGGGTACGGCATCCACTACTGCCTGGGCAACATGCTCGCGAAGCTGCAGACCCGGATCGCGGTGGAGCGGGTGCTGGCCCTGGCTCCCGATCTGGAACTGCTCGACCCCGATGCCATCACGTTCGGAGACAACCTGTCGTTCCGGGTCCCGACCGCGGTCCCGGTGCAATGGGGCGGAGTGGACGAGGGCCCGTACATCCAGTTCTTCGACGACGACACCGCGCCGCGGCACGAACTGCTCGGTGGCAAGTGCGCGTCGCTGGTGTCGATGACGCAGGCCGGTATGCCGGTGCCGCCCGGGTTCGCGGTCACGACCGCCCTCTACGACGACTTCGTCGCCGAATCCGGTGTCGCCGAAGGAATTCGGAGGCTGCTCTCGGATATCGACCCGGACGACGTTGCGCAGGTCGACACCGTCTCCGCCCGGATTCGCGATGCGATCGTCTCCCGGCCGGTACCGGACCGACTGCGACGGCTGACGATCGAGGCGTACGAGCGCTTGCAGTCCGGTTTCGACGAGCCGGTTCCGGTGGCGGTGCGGTCCTCCGCGACCGCCGAGGACCTGCCCGACGCGAGCTTCGCCGGCCAGCAGGACACCTACCTGTGGCTGACGGACCTCGATTCGGTGACCGAGCACATCCGCCGGTGCTGGGCGTCGTTGTACACGAGCCGCGCGATCACCTACCGACTGAAGAACAACATTCCGGACGAGGGACTGTCGATGGCGGTGGCCGTCCAGAAGATGGTCAACGCAAAGGTCGCCGGTGTCGCGATGACACTCGACCCCACCAACGGTGACCGCTCGAAGATCACCATCGACGCGTCCTACGGGGTGGGGGAGATGGTCGTCTCCGGGCAGGTGACTCCGGACAACATCGTGCTCGACAAGGTGACACTGGGCCTGGTCACCGAGAAGGTGGGCGCCAAGCACGCCGAGCTGATCCCGGACGCCGAGTCCCGCAGCCTGGTCGAGCGGGAGGTGGACCCGAGCCGCCGCGCGTGCCGGTGCCTGACCGAAGACGACCTGCGCGCGGTGGCGACGATCGCCAAGCGTGCCGAGAAGCACTACGGGTGCCCGCAGGACATCGAGTGGGCACTCGACGCGGACCTGCCCGACGGGCAGAACCTGCTGCTGCTTCAGTCCCGTCCGGAGACTGTCTGGTCGTCGAAGCCCGCGACCGCCCCGACCGCCCCGACCGCCTCGCCGGTGAAGTCGCGCAGCTTCAGCGTGGCCGGCATCACGAAGTCCATGACCCGACGTCCCGTCGCCCACTGACCGACCCCGTGACCACGATGAGGAACATCCCCATGTCGCTGAAGTCCTTCCCCAGCCCCTTCACGCTCGAGACGCCGGAAGGCGCCGAGGGCTGGCAGGAGCTGTACCCATACAACCTGGTGTTCCAGGAGAGCCTGCAGGAGGCCGAGGACGAGAAGTTCTGGTTCTGCGACAGCCAGCACTGGCCGACCGTGTTCAAGCCGTTCGAGACGATCGGCGGCGAGTTCGCGGTCAAGTGCCTCGGCCAGTACAACACCCGGCACCTGCTGATCCCGAACTCGAACGGCATCGAGTTCCGGATCCACCTGGGCTACCTGTACATGTCCCCGATTCCAGCTCCCGAGAACGAGTTCGAGTCTCGGGTACCGCATTTCGAGGAGCGCGCGGCCTACTACTACCAGAACTGGGATCGCCTTCTCGAGGAGTGGCACAAGAAGGTGCGCACCACGATCGACGAGATGGCCGCGCTGACGTTCGCCAAGCTGCCGGACATGGTCTCGATCGAGGACATCACCTCGGGCAGGGCGAAGGACGGGACCGAGGTTCTGCTCGAGAACTACGACCGGCTGATCCAGCTGTGCTACCAGAACTGGCAGTACCATTTCGAGTTCCTCAACCTCGGCTACATCGCCTACCTCGACTTCTTCGGGTTCTGCAAGCAGGTGTTCCCGAACATCCCGGATCAGTCGATCGCCACGATGGTGCAGGGCGTGGACATGGAGCTGTTCCGGCCGGACGACGAACTCAAGAAGCTCGCAACCCTCGCCGTGGAACTGGGGCTGGACGCGGCCTTCGACGATCCGACCGACGCCGGCGCCACCCTCGCCGAGGTCGGCGCCGCGGAGGGAGGGGAGGGGTGGCTCGCCGCGTACCGGACCGCGCAGGATCCGTGGTTCAACTTCACCGTCGGCAACGGCTTCTACGGCCATGACAAGTACTGGATCGAACACCAGGAGATCCCGCTCCAGTACATCGCCGACTACATCCGCCGGCTGCGAAACGGCCAGGACATCATGAGGCCCGTCGCCGAGCTCGCTGCCGAGCGGGAACGGATCTCCGCCGAGTACCGCGACCTGCTGAGCGGTGAGGACCGGGACACCTTCGACGGCAAGCTGGAACTGGCTCGTACCGCCTACCCGTACGTGGAGAACCACAACTTCTACATCGAGCACTGGACGATGGGGGTGTTCTGGCGCAAGGTTCGCGAGCTGTCCCGGATGCTGCACGAGGAGGGCTTCTGGGAGCAGCCGGACGACCTGCTGTACCTGAGTCGGGGCGAGGTCCGCGAGGCGCTCTTCGACCTCGCCACCGGCTGGGGCGTCGGTGCCGCACCGATCGGTCCGAGCTACTGGCCCAAGGAGATCGAGCGTCGTCGCGGGATCATCGACGCGCTGAAGTCGCGCCGGCCCGAGCCTGCCCTGAACACCCCGCCCGAGTTCATCACCGAACCGTTCACCAGCATGCTCTACGGCATCACCACCGAGCAGGTGCAGCAGTGGCTCGCCGACGACGAGGACACCTCCGGCGGGCTGCGGGGTATGGCCGCGTCCCCGGGTGTCGTCGAGGGTGTCGCCCGGGTGGTGACGAGCGCCGACGAGCTCACCGAGGTCCAGGACGGCGAGATCCTCGTCGCCCCGATCACCGCCCCGTCCTGGGGCCCGATCTTCGGGAAGATCACGGCGACCGTCACCGACATCGGCGGCATGATGAGTCACGCCGCGATCGTGTGCCGGGAGTACGGCCTGCCCGCGGTCACCGGCACCGGGTCGGCGTCCACTCAGATCCGGACCGGTCAGCGACTACGGGTCGACGGCACCGCCGGCACCGTCACCGTGCTGGACGCGTGAGATGACGACCGCGAGAACCGTGCTGATCACCGGCGGCGCAGGCGGACTCGGGCGCGCCTTCGCGCTCGGCTTCGCCGGGCGCGGCCACCGGGTCGCTGTCGCCGACATCGACGGCGCAGGCGCGCAGGAGACCGCGCGTCTGGCCGGTGACCTCGGTGCCGAGGCAACCGCCCTCACCGTGGACGTCACCTCCGTCGACTCCACGGACGCGATGGCCGCGGCCGTCGCCGAGTTCGGTGGCGGCAGCATCGACGTGCTGGTCAACAACGCCGCGATCTACGCGGGGGTCACCCGCAGCCCCTTCGAGCAGATCGACCCCGCCGAATGGGACCGGGTGATGGCGGTCAACCTCAAGGGGCCGTGGATGTGTGCGCGGGCGTGCAGTCCGTACCTGGAGTCCGGATCCCGCGTCGTCAACGTCTCGTCGGCGACCGTCTACAGCGGGTCCGAGCAGTGGATGCACTACGTCGCCTCCAAAGGCGGAGTGGTGGCGATGACCCGGGTGATGGCCAAGGAACTCGGTCGGCGGTCCATCACCGTCAACGCCATCGCACCGGGGTTCACCCTCACCGAGGCCAGCTACGGGCTGATCGAGGGCGCCGAGAACTACGGCGTCGACCGCGGAGCGATCAAACGGGCCAGCAGACCGGAGGACATCGTGGGCGCGGCCCTGTTCCTCGCCTCCGAGGAAAGCAGCTACATCACCGGACAGACGCTCGTCGTCGACGGCGGACGCCAGTTCATCTAGGAGAGACACAGTCATGCCCAAGGTCACATACACCGACTGCGAAGGGAATTCGCGCGCGTTCGACGGGAACGTCGGCGACTCCGTGATGGAGGTTGCGATGCGTAACGGCGTCCCTGGAATCGTCGCCGAGTGCGGCGGATCGCTGTCCTGCGCGACGTGCCACGTCCTCGTGCGCGACGACGAGTTCGCGGCGCTGCCCGACATGGACGAGATGGAGGACGAGATGCTCTACGGGACCGCGGCCCCTCGTGAAGACAGCTCGAGGCTGTCCTGCCAGATCAAGCTCACCGCGGACATGGACTTGCACGTGCGAACTCCCGAAGTGCAGGTGTAGCCGTGGCCGACCACGACGGCGGTCTGCTGATCATCGGGGCGAGCCAGGCCGGGGTGCAGCTGGCCGGCTCCCTGCGTGCCCTCGGCTACGAGAAGCCGATCACGTTGCTCGGAGACGAGAACCACCGCCCGTATCAGCGGCCCGCCCTGTCCAAGGAGTTCCTGCAGGGCGAGGTCACGGCCGAGTCGCTGATCTTCCGCACCGCCCAGTACTGGGACGAGCACCGGATCCGGCTGGTCAAGGGTGAACGCATCACCGCGATCGACCGCACGAACGGCGGCGGAGGCGTCGCGCGTTCCGAGTCGGGAGCGCGGTTCGCGTTCGATCGACTCGCCCTCACTGTCGGGGCGCGGGCCCGGCGGCTCGACGTGCCCGGTGCCGATCTGGGGGGAGTGTTGTACCTGCGCAACGCCGACGACGCGCTGGCGTTGAAGGCCCGGATGCCGGACGCCACCGACGTCGTCGTGATCGGTGGCGGATTCATCGGGCTCGAGGCCGCGGCCAGCGCCCACAAGATGGGCAGGAAGGCAACGGTTCTCGAGGCCGGACCGCGGCTGATCGGCCGTGCTGTCGGGCCGGAGACCTCACGCTTCTTCCTCGAGGCGCACCGCAGTCGGGGCATCGACGTCGTCCTGAACGCCCGGATCGCCAGGATCGTCGGCAGCGAGGGAGCCGTCACCGGCGTGGAGCTGGCCGACGGCCGGGTCGTTGCCGCGCAGATCGTGCTCGTCGGCATCGGCGTCCTTCCGAACACGGAGCTGGCCGAGGCCTTGGGCCTGGAGTGCGACAACGGAATCCGCGTCGACGAGTACGCCCTGGCGTCCGACGGCGTCACCGTCGCGGTCGGCGACTGTGCGAACCTGCCCAACCCGGTCCGTGGCGCGCCGCCCGGGGACCGGATCCGCATCGAGAGCGTCAACAATGCGATCGAACAGGCCAAGGTCGCCGCCTACTCGCTCACCGGCCGCCGCGCGGAATACGCCGGGACCCCCTGGTTCTGGTCGAACCAGGGCGATCTGAAGCTGCAGATCGCCGGCTTGTCCACCGGCCACGACCGGACGGTCGTCCGACGCGACGACGAGAAGGGTCGGTTCTCGGTCCTGTACTACCGGGACGGGCAGATCACCGCCGCCGACTGCGTCAACCACCCGCTCGACTTCATGGCGGTCAAGAACGCACTCGCGAAGGGCGCGAACATCCCCGCCGGCCCGGCGGAGAACGCCGCCACACCACTGAAGTCGATCATCACCGAGGGCCCGCCCGCGGCGACAGCGGCGCCGGCGACGGCCCGGTCAGAGAGGTAACCATGCGCATCCCTACGACCCAGAGCGTCGACACGTCGCCGATCGCCGCCGCACCGGACGAACCCACCGATCTCGATCCGGTATGGAAGTCCGTCGTGCCGGAATCCCGGGCCCGCAGCAACGACATCCATCTGCCGATCTCCCTCGCCTACGCCCAGCGGTTGTGCCTGGCGTACCCGCACGCGGACTCCCTCGTCGTGCGGATCGCGATCCTCCTGCACGACACCGGCTGGGGTCGGGTCGACGAATCCCGGATCATCTCCGAAGGGTTCAGCGGCGACTGGCGCAAGGCCGCGATCCGGTACGAGCACGAACGCCAGGGCTGCATCATCGCCCGGGAGGTGCTGCCGTCGCTGGGCTACGACGACGAGTTCGTCGAGCGGGTGTGCGCGATCATCGACGGTCACGACACCCGGCCCGACGCGCACTCGCTGGAGGACGCGCTGGTGCGCGACGCGGATCGGCTCTGGCGGTTCGGCGTCACCGGAATCGCGTTGGCTTCCTCGTGGTTCGGGCTGACACCGGCCCTCTACTGCGACCGGCTCGAGATCGAGATCGTCCCGGAGCTCAAGACCGAGGCTGCCGTCGAGATCGCGGCGGCGGAGTTGGCACGCTCCCGTGCCCTGCTCAAGACCGAGGTGCTGAGGTGAGGCGATCGGCGGTCCAGCTCCCGTACACCCATGTCGACGACGTGTTCGTCGACGGCGCATGGGTACCGGCCACGAGCACCGGCCGGATCGACGTCGTGGATCCCACAACCGAGGAGACCTGGGGGTCGGTGCCCGATGCCTCCCCTGAGGACGTCGACCGCGCCGTCACGGCCGCCGACCGGGCCTTCCGCGGCGCCGGATGGTCGGATCTCTCGCCCTCGGTGCGCGCGGAGTACCTGCTGCGGCTGGCGGACGAGATCGAGAAGCGGGCAGCACCGATGTCGTGGACCAACACCCGCGAGAACGGCAGTCCGATCGCCGAGACGGCGGGGGCGGCGACGAACGCGGCGGGCATCTTCCGGTACTTCGCGTCGCTGGCGTCGTACCTCGAGTCCGAGGACGTGCGCCCCTACCCGAACCGGCCCGGCGAGACGGCGGTGTACCGCGATCCGATCGGGGTGTGTGCGCTCATCGCGCCGTGGAACTTCCCGGTCAACCTGGTCGTGGCCAAGCTGGCGCCGGCACTGATCGCGGGCTGCACCGTGGTGATCAAGCCGGCGTCGCCGACGCCGCTGTCGATCCGGTTCGTCGTCGACGCGGCACTGGCCGCGGGTCTGCCGCCGGGGGTGATCAACCTGGTGACCGGTTCCGGGAAGGTCGGCGACCGGCTGGTGCGGCACCCGCTGGTGCGGAAGGTGGCCTTCACCGGGTCGACACCCGTCGGTCGGAGGATCGCCGCCGCGTGCGGCGAACTCCTGCGCCCGGTGACCCTCGAGCTCGGTGGGAAGTCGTCGGCGATCGTGCTCCCCGATGCGGACCTGGACGCGATGTCCGAGGTGCTGATCCGGTCCTGCATGCGCAACACCGGGCAGACCTGCTACATCTCCACCCGCATCCTCGCTCCCGCGCAGCGCTACGACGAGGTGGTCGACATGGTCACCCGGACCGTCGCCGCAGGCAAGCAGGGTGACCCGTTCGACGAGGACACCGTCTTCGGTCCCGCAGCGACCCGGGCGCAGTTCGACATCGTCCTCGATCACCTCGAGTCGGCACACGAGGAAGGCGCCCGCGCCACGACCGGTGGCGCGAGGGCCGACGTCGAACGCGGCTGGTTCGTCCAGCCGACGGTGTTCGCGGACGTGACGCCCGGGATGCGGATCGCCCGTGAAGAGGTCTTCGGGCCGGTCGTCGTCGTGCTTCCGTACGACACCGTCGACGAGGCGGTGGCACTGGCCAACGACACCGAGTTCGGCCTGGGCGGACTCGTCTTCGGGCGCGACACCGACGCCGCGATGCGGGTGGCGCGACGCATGGACACCGGTTCGGTCGGCGTGAACTTCTTCGCCTCGAACCACAGCGCGCCGTTCGGTGGGCGCCACGACTCGGGGTTGGGTGTGGAGTTCGGAGTGGAGGGGCTCGGCGCCTATCTGACCCCGCAGTCCGTGCACCGGGCCGGCTGAGCATCCAGGTGTCGACTAAGGTGCCGCGGGTGAGCAGTTCGACCCGCGGCACCGAGGTGGACCGACTCGACGCGCTGCGCGGCGTGCTGGTCGGGCCGCTACCGGAGATCGGGCGCAGGTTCTCGCCGCTGGTGGCGCCGTTGGTGCCGCATTCGGCCCTGGTGATCTTCACCCGGGAGTGCACCGGCCGGCCGCGCAAGGTCGCAGGCGACCCGCGGATCGTGGACCGGGTCACCGTGGCAGAACTCGACCGGCTGCGTACCGAACTCGGTCCGGCGCAACCCGATTCGTCGATCGTCCACCGCGGAACCGCGGTGCTTGGCGGACGGGAACACCCGGTGCACGCGATCCTCGACCGCACGGACACCCTCCTGGTGGTGATCCCACGCGGTAAGGCCGAGGTCGACACCGACCTGCTCGGCGCCCTGTTCTCCGTCGTCGCCCTCGGCATCCAGTTGCAGGTGCGGCACGCCAGCCCCGCCTACCTGGCCGAGTCGCGGGCCGCGTCCGCCGAACGGGCCCGCACCGTCGCCGAACTCACTCAGGCGCACGCCGCGACACTGGAGACCATCCTCGCGACCCTGCGGTCGCCCGACCTCGACGACACCCGCGCGCGGGCGACCGCGCGGGAGTCGGCGACTTCCGCGCTGATCGGCCTCCGCACCGCCGTCGACCAGCACCGCGCGATGGCCGAAGAGGCGGTGACCACCGCGTTCGCCCGCCTGCGGGGAGAGCTCCGGGGCCTGGTGCCCGAGGGCGTCGGCGTCGAGTTCGTCGACCCGCCGGTCGGCGGACGGGGTCTGCCCGGCGAGGTCGCGCACGCGGCGCGGGCCGTGGTGCGCGGTGCGGTGCTCGGGCTGGTGGTGCAGCCCGACCTCGGTCGCGTGCGGGTGGCCTGGGACTGTGACGGCGCGAATCTGCTGATCGACGTCCGGGACGACGGCCGCGGCGCCGTCGACCTGGCCGAACTCGCCCGGCAGCTGCGCCCGCGCGTCGAAACACTCGGCGGCACATACGAATCCGAGTCGACCCCGGGGTGGGGCTCCCGACTGTCGGCTACTCTGCCGCTGGACCACGCCGAGTCGGGGGAGGGCAGTCACGCCCTGTCGGTGCTCGGTCCGCGCGAGATCGAGGTGCTCGAACACCTCGTCGCAGGCAGGCGCAACCGGGTGATCGCGGAGCGCTTGCAGGTCAGCGAGAGCACCGTGAAGTTCCACGTGGCGGCGGTGCTGCGCAAGCTCGAGGTCGGCACCCGCGGCGAAGCCGCGGCGCTGGCCGCCGACGCGGGGGTCAAGGCCGCGCCCTGAGCGCGTCCGCGGCCTGTCTCGTGATCCGGGTGTGCAGCGCGCGCACCATTTCCGTTGCCAGCACTGCGTGGCCGCTCATCGAGAAGTGGATACCGTCGGCGCTGAGGAGATTCGGGCGCAGGCGCATCGGGTGCTGCCAGAGGTCGACACAGACGGCGTCGTACCGGCCGGCCAGTTCCCGCACCGTGTCGTTGAGGACGATCATCCGCTCGCGTATCGCCTGTAGTCGCGGTCCGCGGAAGTTGTCGGCGAACGTGAGCGTGGTGATGGCGGCGCCGGTGGCCGCGACCCGATCGAAGACGGTCGTGACGTCGGCGCGCATCGCGGCGAGGTCGGCGTCCGGGGACCACAGGTCGTTCGCGCCGCAGGTGATGTGCACCAGGTCGGGTGCGAAGTCGGAGACGGGTTCGATCTGGGTGTCCAGCACCCGGGCGCTGGTGGCACCCATCCGGCCGGTGTTCAGGTAGGCGAGGTCGGGCTGGGCGGTCCGCAGCGAGTTCGCGACCCGATCCGCCCACGAGACGGTCGCGTATCCCGGGCTGGGATCGCCGATGCCCTCGGCGATCGAGTCGCCGAGGACGGCGAACCTCCGCCACGGGGCACCGGCGAGGAGTTCGCCGAGATCCTGCTGGGGAAGGCAGTACGGGTCGGTCGCCTCGGTGAGTCCGGCCGGAACGGTAAGGGTGTCGGTCATGATCATCGCTCCTGGGGTTCGCGGTGCCCGGATCGGCACTCGGAAACAAAACGTACGATCGATCGTGTAATTAAAGTACGATCGTTCGTGTGCTTTGGCAAGACCTGGAAGGATGGACACGTGAGCGACACGACCACCGACGGCAGGCTGCTCAAAGGCGCGCGGGCGCGTGCCTCCATCGCTCGGCACGCCGCCGACGTCGCATCGGTCGAGGGGTTGACCGGGCTGAGTCTCGGGCGGCTCGCCGCCGATCTCGGTCTCAGCAAGAGTGGTGTCGCGACGTTGTTCGGCACCAAGGAGAAACTGCAACTCGCGGCCGTGCAGGCGGCTCGGGAGGTGTTCGTCGAGCGCATCGTGCGCCCCGCCCTCGTGGAGGAGCCGGGACTGCCTCGGCTGAGGGCGCTGATCGAGCGGTGGTTCGAGTACGTGAGCGAACCGGTCTTCCCGGGCGGATGCTTCCGCGCGGCGACGATCGCCGAATTCGACAGCAGGCCGGGCGCCGTCCGGGACGCCCTGGCCCGCGATCGCGTGGAATGGCTCGCCCTGCTGGAAGGTGAGGTTGCATGCGCGCAGGAAGACGCGGGCCACGGCGTGCCGTCGCCGGGGGAGGTGGCGTTCGAGATCGACGCGGTTCTCGGCGCGCTGAACACCGCCCTGCGGATGGACGACGGTGAGGCGATCGAGCGGGCGCAGGCGATCCTCGGTCGGATCCTCGGGGGCCTGTAGGCGGGCCGTCTGGCATTTCGGCTAGGTGGAACCATCCTTTCGGTCAGGTCGCCGACGTGGGTGATCGGGCTACGGTCGACATGCGGGTATCGCAATGTGTGCACCCGCATGTCGACAAGGTGAGGAGACCAGGCCATGCCGCAGCAGGTACGAGGCGTGATCGCGCGCTCGAAGGGCGCACCGGTGGAGATCGTCCCGATCACGATTCCCGACCCCGGCCCGGGCGAGGTCGTGGTCGCGGTCGCCGCCTGCGGCGTCTGCCACACCGACCTGACCTACCGTGAGGGCGGGATCAACGACGAGTACCCCTTCCTGCTCGGTCACGAGGCCGCCGGTGTGGTCGAAAGTGTCGGTGAGGGAGTCGATTCCGTCGCAGTCGGTGACTTCGTCGTGCTGAACTGGCGGGCCGTCTGCGGCCAGTGTCGCGCCTGCAAGCGAGGCCGTCCGCAGTACTGCTTCGACACCTTCAACGCCACCCAGAAGATGACACTCGAGGACGGCACCGAGCTGACCCCGGCGCTCGGCATCGGCGCGTTCGCCGACAAGACCCTCGTCCACGCCGGCCAGTGCACCAAGGTCGATCCGTCCGCCGACCCGGCCGTCGTCGGCCTGCTCGGCTGCGGCGTGATGGCCGGCATGGGTGCCGCGATGAACACCGGCAACGTCGGCCGCGGCGACTCGGTCGCCGTCATCGGCTGCGGCGGTGTCGGCGATGCCGCGATCATGGGCTCGCGCCTGGCCGGCGCGGGCACGATCATCGCGATCGACCGCGACCCCAAGAAGCTCGAGTGGGCCACCGACCTCGGTGCCACCCACACCATCAACGCCACCGAGGTCGACGACGTGGTCGAGGCCGTGCAGGAGCTGACCGGCGGCTTCGGCGCCGACGTCGTCGTCGATGCCGTCGGCCGTCCCGAGACCTGGAAGCAGGCGTTCTACGCCCGCGACCTGGCCGGCACCGTCGTCCTCGTCGGTGTCCCCACCCCGGACATGACCCTCGAGATGCCGCTGGTCGACTTCTTCTCGCGCGGCGGATCGCTGAAGTCGTCCTGGTACGGCGACTGCCTGCCCGAGCGCGACTTCCCGATGCTCGTCGACCTGTACCAGCAGGGCAGGCTGCCGCTGGAGAAGTTCGTCACCGAGCGGATCGCTCTCGATCAGGTCGAGGAGGCGTTCGAGTCGATGCACCGCGGTGAGGTGCTGCGTTCGGTGGTGGTCTTGTAATGGCGAGCGAAGCGACGGGGAATCGACGCAGTGGCGCCCTGCGGGTCGACCGCGTCGTCACGTCGGGGACGTTCAGTCTCGACGGCGGCACCTGGGACGTCGACAACAACATCTGGCTGATCGGCGACGACTCCGAGGTCGTGATCGTCGACGCCGCCCACACGGCGCAGCCGATCATCGATGCAGTCGGTGGCCGGAAGGTTGTCGCGATCGTGTGCACGCACGGGCACAACGACCACGTCACCGTCGCGCCGGAGCTGTCCGAGCGGCTCGACGCGCCGATCCTGCTCAGCCCTGCCGACGACGTGCTCTGGGAGATGACCCATCCCGGCGTCGCGCACGGCACCCTCGAGGACGGGCAGCGGATCACGGTGGCGGGCACCGACATCCAGGCGATCGCCACTCCCGGACACTCCCCGGGCTCGACCTGCCTGTACTTGCCGGAGGCGGGGGAGCTGTTCACCGGCGACACCCTGTTCTCGGGCGGCCCGGGTGCGACCGGGCGGTCCTACTCGGACTTCCCGACGATCATCGGCTCGATCCGCGACAAGCTGTTCGCGCTGCCTGCCGAGACCAAGGTGCACACCGGTCACGGCGACGGCACCACGATCGGCACCGAGTCGCCGCACCTCGAGGAGTGGATCAAGCGCGGTAGCTGAGTTTCGCCGTGACGGGCCCCGTGCTGCCGGTTCCGGCGGTGCGGGGCCCGTAGGCTGCGGTGATGGCGCGAGAGTCACTGTTCGATCCGACCGACCGGAGCCTGTTCGTCGAGCAGCGGCAGCGGTTCGACTGGGCGCTGCTGCAGAACGGCTGCGTGTTCCGATACCCGACCCGCTTCGGCCTCGACAGTGCGGGCAACCGGCTCGCCGGACTCGGCTATCTCGTGCACCGGATCGACGGGAGTGCGTGGACAACGGTCGGCGACCTGCACGACGCGCTCGCGTCGGCGATGTCCTTTCCCGCCTACTACGGCCGAAACCCTGCTGCGTTCAACGATGTTCTGTACGACGTCGCCGAATTCGTCTACGGAAGCGATCCGGCGAGCACCGGAACGGTGCTCTCGATCGCGGGCTTCGACTCCCTCGTCGAACTGGATCGATGGAACGCGAACACGCTGCTGGACATCTTCGCCCGGCACGCGCGGCTCGCCGCGCTCTGCGGACATCCGATGCTGTGCCTGGTCGAGTCGACCGCCGCCGATCTGGAACGGGTCGGGAGTGAGAGTGTTCTCACGGGCCCGCTGTGGGATGTCGAGCCCGATCCGCCGGCACCCTTCCGCGACGGCGACGTCGTCGAGAACGAGCTGCAGATCTACGCGACAGAGGTCGGGGCCGTCGAGTACGTCGCCAGGTTGCGTGAGGTCCTCGCCGACACCCTCGACCCCCTCGGCCGCTGGCAGATCCTCGAACCGGTACCGGTACCCGAGCGGCTCGCGGAGTTCCACGCGGCCCATCGGCCCGAGCCGGCGCCTCCCGGCACCCGGCTGTGGGACGTGTCGGTCGGCCTCCGCGGGGAAGGGGACCACAACCTGCTCGCCGACCGGATCGTGCACGTTCTGCACGATGTGGGAATGCGCTTCGATCAGTTGATCTCCGGGTATCACGCTGCCGGGACCGAGGCGCGAGAGATCGCGATCCAGCGGTTTCCCGACCTCGCGTGAGTCAGAACGGTGGCGCATCGTCGATCGGCATGGTGACCGGCACCGTCGGTCCGCCGCGGCGGCCGATGATGCGGGCGCGCGGGCCGGTCGGGTCGGCTGTCCCGGTTGCTCCGCCGGGGAGGGTGACTGTCGTGGTGCCGAGTGTGGAGGTCCACAGCAACGCGTGTCCGGTGGTGCGGGAGTCGCCGAGGGCGACCACCCGCCACAGGCCGAGTGTCTTCAGCTGATGGTGGAATGCGCACAGGCACTGCAGGTTCGACACGATGGTCCAGCCTCCCGCGACCGGGTTCCAGGCGAGGTATTCGACGATGTGGTCGAGTTGGCACTGGGCCGCGGGACGGGTGCAGCCGGGGAACCGGCAGTGGCGGTCGCGGGCGCGGACGAGCGCGGCGGTGGCGGCGTCGGGCCGGTAGGTCAGCGCGCCGACGGGCGGCGCGATCAGCCCGCCGTGCCCGTCGCGAAGCGTTCCCCAGGCGAGCGACGGGTTTGCGCGCACGGCAGCGAGAATCGCCTCGGCCATGGTGCCGACACTCGTCGGGACCATCGGTGGGGGTGGCGGTTCCACGGAGGTGCCGCCGCGATCGGGTACCGGTCCGGCCGTGCGTCGGCTGCCGCGGGTGAGGAACGAGCGCACGCAGAACCGGGGCGGTGGAGATGCCGCGGTGTGTGGCGGTGCATGTTGAGGATTTGGAGTCGGTGAGTCGCTCGCCGTCTCGTCAACGGCGTCTTTCGTGGATGAACCGTGCGCGGTCGCGCCGTCACCATCAGAAGTCTCATGAACGCTGCCGGTAGCAGAATCCTCCATGCCGGTCGACCCCTTGTCGGCGTGCTTCTCGGTCGCTCCGTTTGTGGTTCGACGCTCGTTGTCCGCGCCGGCGGCCTCGTCCTGCACCCGGTGGGGGTGTCCATCCTCGTCGCGGTGGTTGGTCCTGTCGTCGTCCCTGTGCTCGACGAGGCCGAGTTCCTCGGCGAGTTCGAGGATTTCGGTGAGCATCGCCTGCCAGGTGCCGTTCGCCGCCAGTTGTCGGGCGAGGTCGGGATCGATGAGGCCGTGGCCGTGCAGGTAGGCGGGCTCGGACAGCAAGCCGAGTAGTGTCGGCAGGTCCACGGTGATCTGGGTGAGCGGGGCCCGCCGCCCGGGCAGCGCGTCCGTCTTCGCGGCGTCGCAGTCGTCGCGGCCGCAGGTGCACTCGAGGTACGGCTCGCGGTGCGCGAGTGCCAGCACCGAATCGACCAGCTTCTCCTGGGCGCCGCGCCGGTCGTGACGGCACACCGTCCCGGCGAACTCGGCGACCAGTTGCATGAACGCCTCACCCTCCTGCGGGGTGACGGTGATCTCGACCGTCGAACACCCGCGGCCGGACCGTTTGACGACCCGCCGAGAGAACCGCTGAACATCCTCGCGTTGCTCGGCCGCCTCGTCCGGACTGTGCGCCGCGACGAGGCGTTCGATCTCGCCGGCCAGCGGTCCCGGTGAAAGGTGCCGTGCCGCGGCCAGGATCTGCGGTTCGAGTGCCGTCACCGTCGCCGCCGACAGTCCCGCCGTCTCCCGCGAGATCGCTTGCGCCCGAGCAAGATCCAGATCCCCGGCCTCGAAGGCGGCGCGGGTGCGTGGCAGCCGCAACCGCAAGTCGATCCCGAGAGCCGCGAACGACTCGGCCACCGTCTTCGAACATCCCAGGCGCACCGCGAGTTCGGCGATCGCCGCGTTGCCGCAGTCGGTGATCTTCCCGGACCCCAGCTCGACGTCCCGTTCGATCCAGGTGTCCCACAGCGCCCCCGCCGCGAGCACCTTCCGTGCCGCCGCCCGGTTCTCGACCCGCGAGGCGTCGGCGACCGCGGCCAACAGGCGAGTGTCGGCCGTGGTCGCAGCCGCCCCACCCCCGAGCTCCACCCCCGTATCGAACATGCTTTCGATTCTACGTCGACGGGTCGACACGCATCGGGGAATCTCCAACATTCACCTGACTTCGATTCCGTCGGTTCCGGACCTGTTCGAACACCCCCTCAAGACCTGCTCGGACACTTCTCGGTGACTCGACGGGAGTTGCCGGGGAAGGCGGTAATGTTGCTGGTATGCAACAGTTTCCGGTTCGCGCTGTCGTTCTCGGCGCCGGTGGTGTCGTCGGTACTGCGTGGATGGCCGGCCTTGCCGCCGGCTTACGGTGTCTCGGTGTCGACCTGACGGAATCTGATCTGATCGTCGGAACATCGGCAGGCGCGATCGTGGCCGCTGTAATCGCCACCGGGCGGGACCCCGCCGAGTTGGCAGAGCCGCCTCGGCCGACTTCCGTCGACGTGCAGCTGCCACCGGTAGACCCCCTCGTGGTCGACAGAGTCTTCGCGGTGCTGGGGGACAGGGGGATCGAGCCCGACGTCGCGCGGGAACGTGTGGGGCGGATCGCGCTCGAGATGGGCACAGAGTATGAGCCGGTGCATGTCGAGCGGATGCAAAGGATGATCGGATCACAGCAATGGCCGGACAGGCCACTGCTGGTCGTGGCCGTCGATGCCCTGTCGGGCCGGCGCGAAGTCTTCGACAGGGACGGTGTGGCGCCCCTGGTCGACGCCGTCGTTGCGAGCCGTTCCATGCCCGGCTTCTACCCGCCGACAACCATCGGAAGGCGTCGCTTCATGGACGGCGGCATGTACTCGTCGACCAATGCAGACTTGGCCGCCGGGGCGCGGCTCCTGGTTGCCGTGCATCCTCTCGCGCATCTCCTTCCGGTGACAGAACTCGAGTCCGAACTCCAGGTGGCACAGTCCGGAGAATCGATCCTGATCTTCCCCGACGAATGGTCCGTCGCGGCTTTCGGCGGTGATCTGCACGGCCGCACGAACTGGGGGCGAGCGTTCGAGGCAGGCGCACAGCAGGCGAGAGCCGAGGCAGACCGACTCGAGAAGGCATGGGTGGCCGCGGGGCTGGGATTCGGGCAGCAGTGAACCGTCCTGACTCGGCGCCACCCCGCGTAGTGTGATTTCACGATCGCCCTCGAAGATCGAAGGAAATGCCCTCGAGCCCGTATCCCTTGGAGCGCGCAATGGCATCCTCGTACAGCTACAGACTTCTTCGGATCGCGCTCGTCGTCATCGGCGCGTTGATGATCCTTCTCTATCCGCTGGCCGTGGTGTGGCCGTCGGGGTGGGCATGGGAACCCGGTGCCCCTCACGAGTCCAACTACTTCATGATGATCGTCGGTCTGTACGTGACGCTGGGCGCCTTCCTCTGCAACGCGGCGCGACGTCCCGAGGCCAATATCAGCCTGATCTGGTTCGCTGTGTGGTCGAGCGTCGTCCACGCCGCAATCATGGCGGTGCAGTCCTTCGGCGATGGCGACCATCTGGGACACCTGTGGGGAGATGTCCCGGCGCTGCTGTTTGCGGCAATTGTGCTGGCGGTCCTCGTCCGGTCTTCCGGCCTCGGGCAACCTCCTCCCGTCCGACGTACGAACGAGGTGGCCGATGACCCGACCTGAGATCGGCGACCACCGCCTTCACGGCAGCTTGATCCGCTGCTCCCCGGTGTAGACGTTCATGGTCTCGCCGCGGAGGAACCCGACCAGTGTCAGGCCGGACTCCGCGGCGAGGTCGACCGCGAGCGACGACGGCGCCGAGACCGCGGTCAGCATCGGCACCCCCGCCACGACGGCCTTCTGCACCAGCTCGAACGAGGCCCGGCCGCTGACCGCGAGGATCGCCTCGGACAGCGGCACCCGGCCCTCGGCCAGCGCCCAGCCGAGGACCTTGTCGACGGCGTTGTGCCTGCCGACGTCCTCCCGCAACGCCAGCAACGCCCCGTCGGCGGTGAACAGTCCGGCGGCGTGCAGACCACCGGTGGAATCGAACACCCGCTGCCGGGACCGCATCGCGTCCGGCAGCGAGGCCAGCACGTCCGCCGGGACGGTCAGGGGCGAGTCGGCCAGCACGTACGGCGCCCGCACCCGCACCGCGTCGAGCGACGCCTTCCCGCACACCCCACACGCGGACGTGCTCAGGAAATTGCGCTGCGCGACAACCGGTTCCGGTACGCCGGGCGCGAGTGCGACATCGAGGACGTTGTAGGTGTTCGCGCCCTCCTCGTCGACACCGTCGCAGTAGCGGATCACCGCAACGTCCCGGGCGGAGCGGATGATCCCCTCGCCGAGCAGGAACCCGTGCACCAGGTCGATGTCGTTGCCCGGGGTGCGCATGGTGACCGCCAGCGACCGACCGGCCATCCGGATCTCCAGCGGTTCCTCGACGGCGAGGCTGTCCGGTCGGCGGACCGTGCCGGTCGGCCCGATCCGAAGTACCGACCGCCGGGCGGTGACGCGTCCCATCAGTTGCCCCCGACCGGCTCCAGGCGCACGACGACGGCCTTGGAGACCGGCGTGTTGGACTTCGCGGCAACATGATCGAGCGGGATCAACGGATTGGTCTCGGGATAGTAGGCGGCGGCGTTGCCCTTCGGGGTCGAGTACTCGACCACCCGGAAGTCGTGCACCCGCCGTTCCTCGACGGTGCCGTCGACCGCCGTCCACTCGGAGACGATGTCGACCCGGGACCCGTCGATCAGATTCAGGTCCACGAGGTCGGCCGCCGAGACGAACACGACGCGCCTGCCGCCCTTGACGCCACGGTAGCGGTCGTCGAGGCCGTAGATGGTGGTGTTGTACTGGTCGTGGCTGCGCAGTGTCTGCAGGATCAGCCGCCCGGGCGGGGTCGGCACCCACTGCAGCTCGCCGGTCACGAAGTTCGCCTTGCCGGTGTGCGTGGGGAATTCGCGGCGATCGCGCGGCGGATGCGGCAACTGGAAGCCGTCCGGCCGGCGCACCCGCTCATTGTAGTTCTCGCAGCCGGGCACCACCCGGGAGATGGCATCCCGGATCCGGTCGTAGTCGGCGGACAGGGACGCCCACGGGACGCTGTGGCCGGCGCCGAGCAACTCGAGGGCCAGGTCGCAGACGATCGCGACCTCACTGCGCAGGTGCTCGCTCACCGGCGTCAGGTTGCCGCGGGACAGGTGCACCATCGACATCGAGTCCTCTACGGAGACAACCTGTTTCCCGCTCGCCTGGATGTCCTTGTCGGTGCGGCCCAGGGTGGGCAGGATCAGCGCGGTGGTGCCGGTGACCACGTGCGAACGATTCAGCTTGGTGGAGACCTGCACCGTCAAGCGGCACCGGCGCAGCGCGTCCTCCGTCGCAGCGGTGTCCGGGGTCGCGCGGATGAAGTTGCCGCCCATCGCCACGAACACACCGGCCTTGCCGTCGCGCATGGCCCGGATCGCGTCGACGGTGTCGAGGCCGTGCTTGCGAGGACTGGTGATCCCGAACTCGCGATCGAGGGCGTCGAGGAACGAGTCCGGGGCCTTCTCCCAGATCCCCATCGTGCGGTCGCCCTGCACGTTCGAGTGACCGCGCACGGGGCAGACGCCGGCGCCGGGTTTGCCCATCATGCCGCGCATCAGCAGCAGGTTGGTGATCTCCTGGATGGTCGCCACACCGTGGGTCTGCTGCGTCAGACCCATTGCCCAGCAGGCGATCGTGCGCTGCGCGCGAATCAGGGCGTCGGCCGTCTCCCGTAGCTGGGTCATCGTCAGGCCGGTGGCCTCGAGGACGGTGTCGAGGTCGACGGTGCGGGCTGCGCGCTCGTACTCCTCGAACCCGGCACAGTGCTCGTCAACGAACGCCCGGTCCACGACGGTGCCCGGTGCGGCGTCGTCTGCCTCGAACAGCAGCCGCGCCAGCCCGCGGAACAGGGCCATGTCGCCGCCGAGCCGGATCTGTAGGAACTCGTCGGCGATGTCGACGCCGCGGCCGACCACGCCGCCGACCTTCTGCGGGTCCTTGAATCGCAGCAGGCCCGCCTCGGGCAGCGGGTTGATCGCGATGATCTTCGCGCCGTTGCCCTTCGCGGCCTCCAGGGTGGAGAGCATCCGGGGATGGTTGGTGCCGGGGTTCTGGCCCGCGATCAGGATCAGGTCGGCGAACTCGAGGTCTGGAACCGTCACCGACCCCTTGCCGATACCGATGGACTCGGACAGTGCGCTGCCCGACGACTCATGGCACATGTTCGAGCAGTCCGGCAGGTTGTTGGTGCCGTAGCTGCGGATCATCAGCTGGTACAGGAACGCGGCCTCGTTGCTGGTGCGCCCGGAGGTGTAGAAGACGGCATGGTCGGGTGTGGGAAGTGTGCGGAGTTCGCCGGCGATCAGGCGGTACGCCTCGTCCCAGCCGATCGGCGTGTAGTGCGTCGCGCCCTCGCGCAGCACCATCGGGTGAGTGAGCCGGCCCTGCTGACCGAGCCAGTAGTCCGTCCTGTCCGCGAGTTCGGCGACGGAGTGCGCCGCGAAGAACTCCGGGGTGACGGTGCGTAGCGTCGCCTCCTCGGCGACGGCCTTGGCGCCGTTCTCGCAGAACTCGGCAGGCTTGCGGTGGCCGGGGGTCTCCGGCCAGGCGCATCCGGGGCAGTCGAATCCGTGCCGCTGGTTCAGTCGGGTCAGTGTCTGCGCCGTTCGGACCGTGCCCATCTGCTCGACGGCCCGCTGCAGTGACACCGCGACGGCCTCGACGCCGGCGGCGTGGTCCTTGGGGTGGGTGACCACGAGCTGGGATTCGTCGATGTCCTGGGCGGGGCCTCTGCGCGTCATGTGTCCATACTGGCCCGGTCGGTGGTCCGCGGGAAGTCGGGGCGCCCGCCGCGGTCGATATTTCGGCTAACCTTCCCTCGCTTTTGTCGAGGGAGGGTGGTGGGATGGCCGGGCTGACACGTCGCGGGTTTCTGATCGGGACGTGGGGGGCCGTGCTCACGTCCGCGGGGGTCGGCTGCGGCGGCGGCGAGCAGACCGAGGCGTCGACCGGCGCCACGCTGACGACACGCTACGGTCGCACCGTGGTCGGTGCCGACCCGCACCGTGTCGTCAGCGTCGGCTACAACGACCACGACGTGGTCCTCGCCCTGGGTGTGATCCCCGTCGGGGTGTTCGACTGGTACGGCGACAAGCCCGACGCGACCTGGCCGTGGGCCCACGACCTGCTCGGCGGCGCGCACCCGACTGTCGTCGGTACCTCGAGCAGCGGCATCGACGTCGAGGCTGTCGCCTCGACCGACCCCGACCTGATCGTCGGCACCTACTCCGGGCTCACATTGCGCGAACACGACATGCTCTCCGTGCTCGCCCCGACCGTCGCACAGCCGGACGAGTTCGCCGACTTCGGTGTGCCGTGGCAGATCCAGACCCGGGTCATCGGCAAGGCTCTGGGCCGGTCGGCGAAGGCCAACCAACTCGTCCGGTCGGTGCAGCGACGGTTCACCGAGGTGGCCGCCGCGAATCCGTCGTTCGCGGGTAAGACCGTGATCGTCGGCGCGCTCAAAGGGCCAGGTCAGTTCGGCGTCTACGGTCCCGAGGACCCGAAGGTTCGGTTCTTCACCGAACTCGGTTTCGTCAACCCGCCCGTCACCCAGCGGATCACCGGAACCAACTTCGCGCCGATCAGCACCGAGCAGCTCACCCTCGCCGATGCCGATCTCCTCGTCTGGTACGCCGGCGGCGGCTTCGGCGACAAACTCCGAGCCGAACTCGACCGGACGCCGGTCTACGCGGATCTGCGCGCAGTCAGAGAAGGACGGGTCGTCGTCCTCGAGGACGACGCGGCCGAGGCGATGGCGTGGAGCACCGTGCTGTCACTGCCCTACGCGCTGGAGGAGATTCCCCCACGGATCGCGCCGCTGCTGGCCGGACACGGGCCGCGCACCGTGCCAGGCGCCGGGTGAGGTTCGCGGGCTGCACCGTCTCGGGCCCGTACGACACCGTCATGGGCTAGGTTCGTCGGCACGCGTGCCCGGGCGGAGACAGCCGGTATCGCCGGCGCGGGGCACGGCACGAAGGGGCGGTCGAGGCATGGGTGTTACTCGGACAGCGTTGGTCACCGGGGCGTCGTCGGGCATCGGCGAAGCCGTGGCACGGGCGCTCGCCGGTCGCGGCTGGAAGGTGTACGGCACCAGCCGGAACCCGTCCTCGCTCCCGCACCCGATTCCCGGCGTCGAGTACCTGCCGCTGGACCTGACCGACGAGGCGAGCATCGTCGCGTGCGCCGAGGCCGCGGGCGCGGTGGACGTGCTGGTGAACAACGCGGGGGAGAGCCAGAGCGGGCCACTCGAGGAATTGCCGATGGAGGCGATCGAGCGACTGTTCCGCACCAACGTGTTCGGGGCGGTCCGCCTGACCCAGTTGCTGCTTCCCGGCATGCGGGCCCGGAACTACGGGCGCGTGGTGATGGTCGGGTCGATGCTCGCGAGTTTCCCCCTCGCACACCGCTCCTCGTACGTGGCGACGAAGGCAGCGATCAAGGGCTTCGCGACCGCCGCGCGACGTGAGGTGTCACCCTTCGGGGTTGCGATCACCACCGTCGAACCCGGGTCGATCAGTACCGGCATCGGTGAGCGCCGCACCCACTACCTCGCCGAGGGGTCGCCCTACACCGACGACTACCGCACGATGATCGAACATCTCGACGCCAACGAACGGTCCGGCATCACCGCCGACCGGGTGGCTCAGACCGTGCTCGCCGCCATCGACGCGGACAAGCCGAAGCCGCTGTACGCGGTCGGCAGCAACGCGCCGGTGGTGTTCGCGCTACGCCGGATCGCGCCCCGCGGGCTCGTCGAGAAGATGATCGCCCGGCGGCACGGCCTGCGCTGAGTCCGCGACCGCGGTGTCGTGGTGGTCGCCGCCGAGATTGAGCACCACCACACCGGCGACGATGAGGGCCAGGCCCGCCACCTTCGCGATCGAGAGCGGCTCACCGAGCAGCACCACCCCGATCACCGCGACCGCTGCGGTGCCGATGCCCGACCACAGCGCGTAGGTCAAGCTCACCGGGAGGGTTCGCAACGCCTGCGCCATGCACGCGAACGACGTGACGTAGCCGGCGATCACGACCAGTGACAGGGCGGGCCGGGTGAACTGTTCGGTGCTGGCGAGCAGGACGGTGGCGATGATCTCGCTGGTGATCGCCGCCGCGAGGAACGCCCACGCACGCGCTCGGGCGGTCACGCGACACCACCGAGGTTCAGTGCGACGACACCGGCGATCACCAGACCGATCCCGAGGATCTTCGACGCCGAGCGGGGTTCGTGCAGGATCAGCATCCCGATCGCCGCGATGACGGCGGTGCCGACGCCAGCCCACACCGCGTACGCCACCCCGACATCCAATTGGCGCAGGGCCTGCGACAGGCAGTACAGCGCCGCGCCGTACAGGCCCAGCACCGCGACGGTCGGACCGGGCCTGCGGAACCCGTCGCTGCGCGGAAGCAGACTGGTGCCCGCCACTTCCGCGCAGATCGCCACCGCCAGGAACACCCACGCCGTCGTCATGGCCGCCAAACCTAGTCGGCGAACACCGGTGGTTGGCGTTCACGCCACGGCACCGCCTGCTCGAGTTGCGCCGCGACCGCAAGCAGCAGGTCCTCGCGTCCGACCGCGGCGACGAGCTGCACCCCGATCGGCAGTCCCTCACGGCTCTGCCCGAGGGGCAGGCTGATCGCCGGATTGCCGGAGACGTTGAACGCGGCGGTGAACGGGCCGACCTCGAGAATCCGGCGGATCCACGAGCGCACCGTGTGGCCGTCCTCGTCGTAGTCGAGCGTGCCGTGGGGTGGGGGCAGCTGCGCCAGCGTCGGCGTCACCAGCACGTCGACGGTCGTGAAGAACGTGCCCACCGCACGGGTCACGCGGCCCTGCGCGTCGAGTCCGGCAGCGACGTCGAGCATCGTCGCCGCGGCGGTCTCGCCGAGCACGACCCTCGAAACAGCTTCGAGCAGATCGGGACTCGGACGCACCGGTGCCCGCAGCATCGCCGCCCCGGTGGCGTACGCGGTGAGCACACACGCCTCGACCACGTCGTCCGCATCGACCGGCGGGGCACCCTCGACGACGTCGTGCCCGATCCACTCGAGCACCCGCCCGACGTTCACCGCCGCGTCGGCGACCTGACGGTCGACCGGGGCGCCGGCGGCCGTGGACACCGCGATCCGCAGCCGGCCGGGATCGGTGCGGGCGGCGGTGGCGTACGGCCGGGCCGGGGGAGCCGCGGCGTACTTCTCACCCACGATCGGTCCGCTGACCGCGTCCAGGAGTGTCGCGCAGTCCCGCACCGTGCGGGTGAGCCCGAACTCGTACACCTGCCCGAATCCGACCTCGCCGGCGGGAACACTGCCCGAGGCTTCGCCCGAGAGGGACGACTCCACCGGCACTCGGCCCCGGCTCGGTTTCAGCCCGACCAGTCCGCAACACGACGCGGGCACCCGCAGCGACCCGGCGCCGTCGTTGCCGTGGGCGATCGGTACCGCACCCGCCGCGACCAGCGCGGCCGAGCCGCCGCTCGACCCGCCGGTCCCTCGGGTCGGGTCCCACGGGTTGCGCGTCGGCCCGTATCGACGGGATTCGGTCGCGAAGTTCAACCCCAGCTCGGGAGCGGTGCTCTGGCCCAACGCGACCAGCCCGGCCGATCGCAGTCGCCCCATGAGTACGTGGTCCTCGCGCGCGACGGCGCCGCGGATCGCACGGCTGCCCAGGGTGAACGGCACTCCCCGCACGAACGGGCCGCTGTCCTTGACCACGAACGGCACCCCCGCGAGCGGTCCGGTCGGGTCGGCCACCGGGGCAGGGTCGAACAGGGGCAGCGTCAACGCATTCAGGTCGGCGTTCACCGCGTCGAGTGCGCGCCGCGCAACCGACTCGACCTCGGCCGCGGTCACGTCCCCGGACCGGATCGCGGCGGCCAGCCCGACCGCGTCGAGGCTCGCGTATTCGTGGAGATGCACTGTGCCATCACACCCTGGAGGCGGCGGATCGGCCATCGAATTTCGGTACCCGAGAGCGCAGTCGGGTTAGCCTCGGGCATGGCCACCGTACGCGCCGCCACCCGATCCGACGTCCCCGCAACCGCCCGCGTGCTGGCGCGGGCCTTCGATGACGACCCGGTGATGACGTGGATGTGGCCCGACGCCGCAGACCGGCGGCGAGGCCTGCCGCGGATGTTCGCCGCCTTCACCCGGCATCACCACCTGGCGCACGGCGGGGTCGAGCTGGCCGCAGCCGACGGCGGCACCGTCGGGGCCACGTTGTGGGATCCCCCCGGCCACTGGCGCCAGTCCGGGTGGACCCAGGTGTTGATGATGCCCTCGATCATGCGGGCGTTCGGCCGCCGCGCCGGCGTCGCTCGCGCGGTGGGCGAGACGATGGAGTCGGTGCATCCGGAGGAGCCGCACTGGTACCTCAGCGCCATCGGGACCGACCCGACTGCCCGGGGCGCGGGTCACGGCCGGGAACTGATGCGGTCGCGCCTCGGCCGCTGCGACATCGAACACGCGCCCGCCTACCTCGAGTCGAGCAAGGAGTCGAACGTGCCCTACTACCAGCGCTTCGGCTTCGAGGTGACCCGAGAAATCGTGATACCCGACGGTGGTCCCACGCTGTGGGCCATGTGGCGCGAACCACGGTAGGTGCCGTTCTCTAGAATTGCGCAGGTGACCAGTGCCGCGCCGCAAGACCCCAAGAACCCCGCCGACGCCCTCCCGAAGAGCTGGGACCCCAGCACCGTCGAGGAGCAGTTGTACGAGGGCTGGGTAGCGGCCGGATACTTCGAGGCCGACGCGACCAGCGACAAGCCCGGCTATTCCATCGTCCTGCCGCCGCCGAACGTCACCGGCAGCCTGCACATGGGCCACGCCCTCGACCACACCCTGATGGACGCGCTGACCCGCCGCAAGCGGATGCAGGGCTACGAGGTGCTGTGGCTGCCGGGCATGGACCACGCCGGCATCGCCACCCAGACCATCGTCGAGAAGCAGCTCGCCGCCGACGGCACCAAGAAGGAAGACCTCGGTCGCGAGGCGTTCATCGAACGGGTGTGGGACTGGAAGCGAGAGTCCGGCGGCACCATCCAGGGCCAGATGCGTCGCATCGGCGACGGCGTCGACTGGTCCCGGGACCGTTTCACCATGGACGAGGGGCTGTCCCGTGCCGTCCAGACCATCTTCAAGCGGCTCTACGACGACGGCCTGATCTACCGCGCCGAGCGCCTGGTCAACTGGTCGCCGGTGCTGCAGACGGCGATCTCCGACATCGAGGTGAAGTTCGAGGAGGTCGAGGGCGAGCTCGTGTCGCTGCGCTACGGCTCCCTCGACGACGCCGAGCCGCACGTGATCGTCGCGACCACCCGCGTCGAGACCATGCTCGGCGACACCGCCGTCGCCGTGCACCCCGACGACGAGCGCTACAAGCACCTGGTCGGCACCACCCTCGAGCACCCGTTCACCGGCCGCCGGATCCCGATCATCGCCGACGACTACGTCGACCCCGAGTTCGGCACCGGCGCCGTGAAGATCACCCCGGCGCACGACCCCAACGACTTCGAGATGGGCCTGCGGCACAACCTGCCGATGCCGACCATCATGGACAAGACCGGCAAGATCGCCGACACCGGAACGCAATTCGACGGCATGGACCGGTTCGAGGCCCGGGTGAAGGTGCGCGAGGCCCTCGCCGAGCAGGGGCGCGTCGTCGCCGAGAAGCGTCCGTACGTGCACAGCGTCGGCCACTCCGAGCGGTCCGGCGAGACCATCGAGCCGCGGCTGTCGATGCAGTGGTGGGTCAAGGTCGACTCGCTCGCCAAGGCTGCCGGCGACGCGGTCCGGAGCGGCGAGACCACCATCCACCCGGCCAGCCAGGAACCGCGCTGGTTCGCGTGGGTCGACAACATGCACGACTGGTGCATCTCCCGCCAGCTGTGGTGGGGCCACCGGATCCCGATCTGGTACGGCCCGAACGGCGAGGTGCAGTGCTTCGGCCCCGACGAGACCGCACCCGAGGGCTGGGAGCAGGATCCCGACGTCCTCGACACCTGGTTCTCGTCCGGACTGTGGCCGTTCTCCACGATGGGCTGGCCGGACAAGACTCCGGAGCTCGAGAAGTTCTATCCCACCAGCGTTCTCGTCACCGGCTACGACATCCTGTTCTTCTGGGTGGCGCGGATGATGATGTTCGGTACGTACGTCTCCGGCGACGACGCCGTGCAGGGCGGCACCGTGCCGTTCACCGACCTGTTCCTGCACGGCCTGGTCCGCGACCAGTTCGGCAAGAAGATGTCGAAGTCCCGCGGCAACGGCATCGACCCGCTGGACTGGGTGGACCGTTTCGGCGCCGACGCGCTGCGCTTCACCCTGGCCCGCGGTGCCAACCCGGGCAGCGACCTCGCGGTCGGTGAGGACCACGCGCAGTCGTCCCGCAACTTCGCGAACAAGCTGTTCAACGCCACCAAGTTCGCGCTCATGAACGGCGCCGTCGTAGCCGACCTGCCGCCGCGCGAGCAGCTCACCGACGCCGACCGTTGGATCCTGGACCGCCTCGAGCAGGTCCGCACCGAGGTCGACGAGGCGTTCGAGCGCTTCGAGTTCTCCAAGGCGTGCGAGGCGCTGTACCACTTCGCGTGGGACGAGGTCTGCGACTGGTACCTCGAACTGGCCAAGGTCCAGGTGGCCGAGGGCTCCGTGCACGCCGACGGCACCAAGGCTGTGCTCGGCAACGTCCTCGACACGCTGCTGCGTCTGCTGCACCCGGTGATCCCGTTCGTCACCGAGACCCTGTGGAAGGTGCTCACCGGTGGCGAGTCCGTGGTGATCGCGTCCTGGCCGTCCGCAACCGGCGTCCCTGCCGACGCCGACTCCGCCCGCCGGATCGGTGACCTGCAGAAACTTGTCACCGAGATCCGCCGGTTCCGCAGCGACCAGGGCCTCAAGCCGTCCCAGAAGGTGGCCGCCCGGCTGACCGGCGCCGCCGACGCGGACATCGAGGGCCAGCTGGCGGCAGTGTCCTCGCTCGCCAAGCTCACCGAGCCCGCGGACGGGTTCGCCGCCACCGCATCGGTGGAGGTGCGGCTGAGCCGCGCCACCGTCACCGTCGAGCTCGACACCTCCGGTGCCGTCGACCTCGGCGCCGAGCGCAAGCGACTGGAGAAGGATCTCGCGGTCGCCGAGAAGGAACTCGCCGGCACTGCCGCGAAGCTGGGCAACGAGGCGTTCCTCGCCAAGGCGCCCGACGCCGTCGTGGACAAGATCCGCGGCCGGCAGCAGGTGGCGCAGGAGGAGATCGCCCGCATCACCGCGCGACTGAAGGAGTTGGGTCAGGCGTGAGCGACGAGCAGGGGACACCGTCCCCGGTGGATCTCGCGGAGCTGGCACTGGTCGAGGCGGAACTCGACAAGCGTTGGCCCGAGACGAAGATCGAGCCGTCCCTGACCCGGATCGCGGCGCTGATGGACCTGCTCGGGTCGCCGCAGCAGGCATACCCGGCGATCCACGTCGCCGGAACCAACGGCAAGACGTCGGTGACCCGGATGGTCGACGCCCTGCTCACCCGGCTGCATCGCCGGGTGGGCCGGACCACCAGTCCGCACCTGCAGCTGGCGACCGAGCGGATCAGCATCGACGGCACGCCGATCTCGCCGCGCACCTACGTCGACACCTACAACGAGCTCGCGCCGTACATCCAGATGGTCGACACCCAGTCGCAGGCTGCGGGTGGCCCGGCGATGAGCAAGTTCGAGGTGCTCACCGCGATGGCGTTCGCCGCGTTCGCCGAGGCGCCCGTCGACGTCGGCGTCATCGAGGTCGGGCTCGGGGGCCGCTGGGACGCAACGAATGTCATCGACGGTCAGGTCGCGGTGATCACTCCGATCAGCCTCGACCACGCCGAGTACCTGGGTACCGATCTCGCCGGTATCGCCGCCGAGAAGGCCGGGATCATCAAGAAGGCACCCGACTCGCTGGTCCCGCGCGACACCGTGGCGATCCTGGCGCAGCAGGAACCCGAGGTGATGGACGTACTCCTGCGTCGCGCCGTCGAGGCGGACGCCGCCGTCGCGCGCGAGGGATTGGAGTTCAAGGTCCTGGCCCGGCAGATCGCCGTCGGCGGGCAGCAACTCGAACTGCAGGGCCTCGGCGGCGTGTACACCGACATCTTCCTGCCGATGCACGGCGAGCACCAGGCGCGCAACGCCGCCCTCGCCCTCGCAGCGGTCGAGGCGTTCTTCGGCGCAGGACCGGACCGGCAGCTCGACGTCGACGCGATCCGTGAAGGCTTTGCGTCCCTGACGAATCCGGGTCGGCTCGAACGGGTCCGCAGCGCGCCGACGGTGTTCCTCGACGCCGCGCACAATCCCGACGGCGCTCGCGCGCTCGCCGCGGCCCTGGCCGCCGAGTTCGATTTCCGCAAGCTCGTCGGTGTCGTCGCGGTTCTCGGGGACAAGGACGCCGACGGCATTCTCACCGCGCTCGAGCCGGTGTTCGACGAGATCGTCGTCACCCGCAACGGCTCTCCGCGCGCGATGGACGTCGAGCAACTCGCCGACCTGGCCGTCGCCCGTTTCGGCGACGAACGGGTGGTGGTGGCACCGACGCTCCCGGATGCGCTCGAGACGGCGATCGGGCTGGCAGAGGAGGTCGCCGAACCCGGCGAGGCCATCTCGGGAGCCGGCGTCGTCGTGACCGGATCCGTCGTCACCGCGGGTGAGGCCCGCACCCTGTTCGGAAAGGACCCCGCGTGAGCACCCCCGACAACTCGGCGGCAGACGAATTCGGCGGATTCAAGCCGCCCACCACCGACCCGTGGAAGGGATTCCGCGGCGTGTGCTCCGGCACCCTGATCCTCGAGGCCATCGTGGTCTTCCTCGGGATCCCCGCGGTCGCCAAGCTCGGTACGGGCATCGGTACCGGCTCGATCGTGTATCTGACCGTCCTGGGTGTCCTGATGATCCTGGCGTGCGGTGTGCAGTCCCGTCCGTGGGCGTTGGGCCTGGACCTCGGCCTGCAGGTGGCGCTGATCGCGGGTTGGTTCATCCATCCGGCGATCGGTGTGATGGGCCTGGTCTTCGCCGCGGTGTGGATGTACCTGCTGTATCTGCGCAAGGACATCCAGACGCGGATCGAGCGGGGACTGCTTCACGGCCAGCGGGACTGACCCACTACTCTGACACCCCGTGACTGAGCGCACCCTGGTACTGATCAAGCCCGACGGCGTTGCCCGCAACCTCGTCGGGGACATCCTCGCGCGAGTTGAGCGCAAGGGCCTGTCCGTCGCCGCGCTGGAGATGCGGACCGCCGACGTCGACGTCGCGGGCAAGCACTACGCCGAGCACGCCGAGCGTTCGTTCTACCCGGACCTGCTCGAGTTCATCACCTCCGGCCCGCTCGTCGCGGCCGTCGTCGAGGGTCACCGCGCCATCGCCGCGTTCCGGCAGATCGCCGGCGGCACCGACCCGGTCGAGAAGGCGCTCCCCGGGACCATTCGTGGCGACTACGCCCTCGACGGTCAGCAGAACCTCGTGCACGGATCGGATTCGACCGAGTCCGCCGAGCGCGAGATCGCGCTCTGGTTCCCGCAGCTCGCCCGCTCCTGAAGTTCCCCACTCTCACGACCCGCCTCAGGTTCCCCGGCCTCGCGCCGGGGAACCTGAGGCGGTTTCGGGTGGCTGTGGTGCGGCGTTGGCGCGGGCCGCAGTCGACGTGTGGGATACTGGTGACGGTCGACCCGCACCCGCTTCGTGGTGACTCGAATTCGGGTGTGGTCCGACCGGATGACACCACGACTCGATGCCCGCATCGCTGCCGCCCGGCGGAGGAAATCCCTCCCCGTCGGCACGCTGGATGATCAGGCGCACGGGACGCGGAGATCAGCCTGCCAGGCGCCGCACGAATTGGACGTGACCGCTTCGATCACCGACAAACCGTGCGGGGCGAGACCAGACGAACTCACACCCAGGTGTGAGCACACAGACAGCGCCCTCGAGTGGCCGCGCACATCCGCATGGGTGGACGCGCCCGGGGGCCCGAGGAGACTTACGTGGCCGATCAAGCGCCGCCCGAAACTTCACAGCCCACCGAGCCGGCCTTCCCGGAGAAGATGCGCGTCCACGCGCTGGCGAAGATGCTGGGACTGACCAGCAAGCAGGTCCTCGCCCAGCTCGCCGAGTTCGGCGTGGAACTGCGCAGCGCGCAGTCCAGCCTCGACCGCGCGCTCGCCGAACGCGTGCACGCCGCGCAGAGTGCGCCCGAAGCCGCGCCGGCCGAGCCCACCGGTGCCGAGTCCACCGGTGCCGAGCCCGCCGCCGAAGCGGTGCGGGCCGGAGCCGATCTGATCGCCGAGGCGCAGATCCCCGAACAGCCGGGCCTGTTCACCGACGTGGACACCGAGCAGGCGCCCGCCCCGGCGGACGAGGCTCCGCTGTTCCAGGCGCCGTTGTTCCTGCAGCCCGAGGCCCCGGTAGCCGAGCCCGCCCCGCGTCGTCGCCGTGCCCGACGAGAGGCCGCGGCTCCCGACGAGGCCGCGCCGATCGAGGTCACCACGGCTGGGGTCGCCGAGCCGGCTGCCGCCGAGCCCGCGGTCGTCGAGCCGACCGCGACGGAGGAGGCCGCGACCGAGGCGCCCGCCGAAGCGCACGCCGAGGACGAGACCGGCGAGGGTCACGGCCGTCGCCGCCGCCGTGGCCGCCGTGGCCGAGGGCGTGGCCGAGGCGAGCAGGGCTCGGAGAGCGAGACCACCGAAGAGGCAGAGGCGACCGAGGCCGAGACCGCCGAGGAGACGTCCGGCGGCCCGGAGTCCGAGGGCGCCGAAACCGCGGAGGCAGAAACCGAGGGCGAAGCGGCCGAGGGCGAGGAGACCGAGGGCGAGGAAGGCGGAACCAGCCGTCGCCGCCGTCGTCGCCGCCGCCGCAAGGGCAGCGCCGACACCGACACCACCGAGGACGACGGCGTCGCGACGGTGGTCCACGAACGTGAACCCCGCACCAAGGCCCGGGCGAAGGACGAGGTGCAGGGCATCTCCGGCTCCACCCGGCTCGAGGCGAAGCGGCAGCGCCGTCGCGACGGACGTGACGCAGGCCGTCGGCGCCCGCCGATCCTGACCGAGTCCGAGTTCCTGGCCCGCCGCGAGGCGGTGGACCGGGTGATGGTGGTCCGCGAGAAGAGCGGTGCCGCGCACCCCGACGGCCTGACGCAGGTGGCGGTGCTCGAGGACGAGGTCCTCGTCGAGCACTTCGTCACCACGTCGGCGTCCGCGTCGATGGTCGGCAACGTCTACCTCGGCCGCGTGCAGAACGTGCTGCCGTCGATGGAGGCCGCGTTCATCGACATCGGACGCGGACGCAACGGTGTCCTGTACGCCGGCGAGGTCAACTGGGATGCCGCTGGACTGGGCGGGAACAGCCGCAAGATCGAGCAGGCACTCAAGCCCGGCGACCAGGTGCTGGTTCAGGTCTCCAAGGACCCCGTCGGACACAAGGGTGCCCGGCTGACCACGCAGATCTCCCTCGCGGGCCGGTTCCTCGTGTACGTGCCGGGCGGCACGTCCACCGGAATCAGCCGCAAGCTGCCCGACACCGAACGCAAGCGTCTCAAGGAGATCCTGCGTGAGGTCGTGCCGCCGGAGGCCGGTGTGATCATCCGCACCGCAGCCGAGGGCGTCAGCGAAGAGGAGCTCGCCCGCGACGTGCAGCGGTTGCAGTCGCAGTGGAGCGAGATCGAGAAGCAGGCCGAGGCCGCGGACAAGGGCAAGTCGGGCAACCCGAAGGCCCTCTACGAGGAGCCCGACCTGCTGGTGAAGGTCGTGCGCGACCTGTTCAACGAGGACTTCTCCAAGATCGTCATCGAGGGCGAGAAGTCCTGGTCGACGGTGGAGAACTACATCAAGACCGTCGCCCCCGACCTGCTGCCGCGGGTCGAGCGGTACGAGCCGCAGTCCGGTGGACCGGACATCTTCGCGGTCAAGCGGATCGACGAGCAGCTCGCCAAGGCGCTCGACCGCAAGGTGTGGCTGCCGTCCGGCGGCACCCTGGTCATCGACCGCACCGAGGCGATGACCGTCGTCGACGTCAACACCGGCAAGTTCACGGGATCCGGCGGCAACCTCGAGGAGACCGTCACCCGCAACAACCTCGAAGCCGCCGAGGAGATCGTGCGGCAGATGCGGCTGCGCGACATCGGCGGCATGATCGTCGTCGACTTCATCGACATGGTGCTCGAGTCGAACCGGGACCTGGTCCTGCGCCGGCTCACCGAGGCGCTCGGCCGGGACCGTACCCGCCACCAGGTCTCCGAGGTCACCTCGCTGGGCCTGGTCCAGATGACCCGCAAGAAGCTGGGCACGGGCCTCGTCGAGGCGTTCTCCACCACGTGTGAGCACTGCCACGGACGCGGCATCATCGTGCACGCCGACCCCGTCGAGGTGCGCTCCGGTGACGACGGTGGCGCGCGGACTCAGGGCAAGGGCGAGTCGGGCGGTGGCCGTCGCAAGCGGGGCCGCGACAAGTCGGCCGCGCCCGCCGAGCAGCCGGTGGTGGAGAAGAACGGACACACCCCCGAAGCGGACGCGACCGCCAAGCGCGCCCACCCGGTGGCACTCGCGATGGCCGCGCACCTGCACGACGAGGAGGCACCCGCAGAGCCTTCGGGTGAGGTGAAGGCCGGCGAACCGGAGACCACCACGCAGGCGGAGCCCGAAGTCGTCGCAGCGGTCGAGCCGGCCGCTGCTGCGGAGTCGGCCGCTGCTGCGGAGGCGGAGCCCGAAACAGTCGCCGAGGCGGAGCCCGAAGCAGTCGCGGTGGCGGAGCCGGAAGCTGTTGCGGTGGCGGAGCCGGAAGCTGTTGCGGTGGCGGAGCCCGAAGTTGTCGCCGAAGTGATCGAGGCACCCGCCGCACCTGCGCGTGGGCGTCGCCGGGCACGACGTGCCTCCCGTGCGTCGGCCGCGCCGACGGCCACCGACATCCCGGAGTCGGGCACGGTGGTCACCATCGCGGCCCCCGAGCGGGTGGAGGAGCCGACCGCGGTCGTCGTCGAGGCGCCGGTCGCGGAGCCGGCGGTGTCCGGCGGTGACGGCACCGCGCCGGAACCCGTCGTGGCGAAGCGCCGGCCCCGCAGGCGCGCCGCCGGACGTCCTGCGGGACCGCCCGCGGAGGCGTGAGCGGCCGACCGGTCGAGGTCACGGGAATGGTGACGGGTGGGGCGGTTTGACCCTGCCTCGCGCCATCCCGTAATCTTGACCGGTCGCTACTCGGTGACACAGCTCTGCTGCGCCCGACAGGGTGCCGGGGGTGTCCGGGAAGCAAGTACACCAGACCAGTCGCGTGGCTACTGCCGCGCGAGCACGTTCGAACTAGCAAGGGGTAGCCGTCGATGGCAACGTATGCGATCGTCAAGACCGGCGGAAAGCAGTACAAGGTCGCTGTTGGTGACCTCGTCAAGGTCGAGAAGATCGAGGGTGAGCCCGGCGCTGCTGTCTCGCTGACCCCGGTTCTCGTCGTCGACGGATCCGAGCTGACCACCGACGCCGACAAGCTGGCCAAGGTCACTGTCACCGGTGAGGTCGTCGAGCACACCAAGGGCCCGAAGATCCGGATCCACAAGTTCAAGAACAAGACCGGCTACCACAAGCGTCAGGGCCACCGGCAGAAGCTGACGGTCCTCAAGGTCACCGGCATCAAGTAACTCGAACTTCCGAGACTTTTTCTAGAACCCAGGAGGGTCCGTCATGGCACATAAGAAGGGTGCATCCAGCTCGCGCAACGGTCGCGATTCGAATGCCCAGCGACTCGGCGTGAAGCGTTTCGGCGGTCAGTCCGTCAGCGCAGGCGAGATCCTGGTGCGTCAGCGCGGCACGCACTTCCACCCGGGCGTCAACGTCGGCCGTGGCGGCGACGACACCCTGTTCGCCCTCGCTGCCGGTGCCGTGGAGTTCGGCACCAAGCGTGGACGCAAGACCGTGAACATCGTTCCGGTCGAAGCACAGGCCTGAGTCTGCTGCTTCGAGCAACGCTTCCAGGAGGGGCGGGCCAGGGTCACACACCCGGCCCGCCCCTCTTGCTTTTCACCGACTGAAGGAAAGGGATCCGGCAGTCATGTCACGATTCATCGACCGCGTGGTGCTGCACGTCAGCGCAGGCAAGGGCGGCAACGGTTGCGCCTCCGTGCACCGCGAGAAGTTCAAGCCGCTCGGCGGCCCCGACGGCGGCAACGGCGGCCGGGGCGGTGACGTGGTCCTCGTCGTCGACTCCAACGTGCACACGCTGCTGGACTTCCACTTCCACCCGCGCGCCAAGGCCACCAACGGCAGGCAGGGCGAGGGCGGAAACCGGGAGGGCGGCAACGGTTCCGACCTGATCCTCAAGGTTCCGGACGGCACCGTCGTGCTGGACAAGGACGGCCGGATCCTCGCCGACATGATCGGCACCGGAACGCAGTTCATCGCCGCGCAGGGCGGTCGCGGTGGCCTCGGCAACGCGGCGCTGTCGTCGAAGGCACGCAAGGCGCCCGGCTTCGCCCTCCTCGGCGAAGAGGGTGTCGAGCGCGACCTGGTGCTGGAACTGAAGTCGGTCGCCGACGTCGGCCTGGTCGGTTTCCCGTCCGCGGGTAAGTCGTCGCTGGTGTCCGTCCTGTCCGCCGCCAAGCCCAAGATCGCGGACTACCCGTTCACCACGCTGCAGCCGAACCTCGGTGTCGTCTCCAGCGGTGACACCACCTTCACCGTCGCGGACGTGCCCGGCCTGATCCCCGGCGCCAGCGACGGCCGCGGTCTCGGCCTGGACTTTCTGCGTCACCTCGAGCGGTGCGCGGTGCTGGCACACGTCGTCGACTGTGCCACTCTCGAACCGGGCCGCGACCCGGTGTCCGACGTCGACGCGCTCGAGGCGGAACTGGCGGCGTACAAGCCCGCCCTGTCCGGCGACGCGAGCCTCGGCGACCTGGCGGACCGGCCGCGCATCGTGATCCTCAACAAGGCCGACGTGCCGGACGCCGCGGAACTCGCCGAGATGGTGACTCCCGAATTCGAATCGCGCGGCTGGCCCGTGTTCACGATCTCCGCGGTGAGCAGGGAAGGCCTGCGGCCCTTGACCTTCGCGCTCGCGAAGATGGTCGAGGAGTACCGCATCGCGCATCCGCCGGCTGCGCCGAAGCGTCAGGTGATCCGGCCGATCGCCGCCGACGAGACCGGGTTCAGCATCATCGCCGACCCCGAGACCCCCGGTGGATTCATCGTCCGCGGCACCCGTCCCGAGCGCTGGATCCGGCAGACCGCATTCGACAACGACGAGGCCGTTGGCTACCTCGCAGACCGGCTGGCCCGGCTCGGTGTCGAGGACCAGCTCGTCAAGATGGGTGCCGAGCCCGGTTGCTCGGTCACCATCGGTGACGTCAGCTTCGACTGGGAGCCGCAGACTCCCGCCGGCGTCGATCTCACCCGTACCGGACGCGGCACCGACGCCCGACTCGACCAGGTCGATCGCATCGGTGCCGCCGAACGCAAGCACGCGCACCGGGTTCGGCGCGGCCTCGAGGCCGCGGACCCCGAAGACCAGTGACCGGGGTGTCGAGCACTCGCACCCAGATCGCGGGCGCACGCAGCGTCGTGGTGAAGATCGGCTCGTCCGCGTTGACGAGCCTCGAATCCGGTTTGGACCGGCGCAAACTCGATGCCCTCGCGGACGCGATCGAGGCGCGGATGCAGGCCGGATCCGATGTGGTCGTCGTGTCGTCGGGCGCGGTCGGTGCGGGCATCGCCCCGCTCGGGTTGTCGAGGCGTCCCCGGGACCTCGCGACCAAGCAGGCCGCGGCCAGCGTGGGCCAGCTCCGGCTCGCACACGCCTGGGGCACGTCGTTCCACCGCTACGGCCGGGTGGTCGGGCAGGTGCTGCTCACCGCCGACGACATCGCCCGCCGCACCCAGTACCGCAACGCGCAGCGGACCCTCGACCGGCTGCGGTCCCTGCACGCGGTCGCGGTGGTCAACGAGAACGACACCGTCGCCACGGCGGAGCTGCGGTTCGGTGACAACGACCGGCTCGCGGCGATGGTCGCACACCTGGTCAGTGCCGACGCGCTGGTCCTGCTGTCCGACGTCGACGGCCTCTACGACGGTGATCCCCGCAAGGGCGGTGCGACGCTGATCCCGGAGGTGACCAGCCCCGAAGACCTCGACGGCGTGGTCGCCGGGTCCGGGGGAGCGCTCGGCACCGGCGGCATGGCGTCGAAGCTGTCCGCGGCCCGGCTCGCCGCCGACTCCGGGGTGCCGGTGCTGCTCGCCGCCGCGACCGACGCCGCGGAGGCACTGTCGGCCGCGAGCGTCGGCACCGCGTTCGCGGCGCGGCCCACCCGGCTGTCGGCGCGCAAGTTCTGGGTCCGGCACGCCGCCGACACCCGGGGGGAGCTGCACCTCGACGCCGGCGCGGTCCGGGCCGTCGTGGACAAGCGCCGATCGCTGCTGCCCGCGGGCATCACCGCCACGAGCGGGCGGTTCCTCGGCGGTGATGTGGTGTCGCTCGTCGGCCCCGAGGGTGCGCCCGTGGCGCGAGGGGTGGTGGCGTACGACGAAGCCGAACTCGAGGAGATGCTCGGCCGGTCGACGATGGAGCTGCCCTCCGACATGCAGCGCCCCGTCGTCCACGCCGACGACCTGGTCCGCCTCTGACCCCACCCCGGGGGAGGGTGGAAGCCGGTAAGGGTCAGGTGGTGAGGGCGGCGAGGGTTTCGGAGCAGCCGGCGTCGAGCTTGAGGGTTGCGAACTCGTCGCCGCGGGTGGTGCCGCGGTTGACGATCGCGACGGGCATGCCGAGCTTCGCGGCGCGCCGGACGAACCGCAGGCCCGACATCACCGTCAGCGACGAGCCCAGCACCAGCAGCAGGTCGGCGGACTCGACCATGGCGAACGCGGCGTCGACGCGGTCGCGGGGGACGGACTCGCCGAAGTACACGATGTCCGGCTTGAGGATGCCACCGCAGCGTTCGCAGTCGACGACGCGGAAGTGTGCGGTCTCCTCGATCACCGCATCGGCATCCGGCGCGATCTCGACGCCCGTTGCGGCGGCGACGGATTCGGCGAATCCGGGGTTCGCGGCGTCGAGGCGTTCGGCGAGGGCGATGCGCGAGATCCGGTGCTCGCAGCCCATGCATCGCACCTGCGCGTAGCTGCCGTGCAGGTCGATCACCGACCTGCTGCCCGCCTTGGTGTGGAGCAGGTCGACGTTCTGGGTGAGCACGCCGCGTACCACGCCGGCCCGTTCGAGCGCGGCCAGTGCGCGATGCCCCGCGTTGGGCCGGGTGCCGTCCATGTACCGCCAGCCGAGGTGGTTCCGCGCCCAGTAGTGCCGCCGGAACTCGGCATCGCCCATGAACTGCTGGTACGTCATCGGGTTGCGGGGAGGGGAGTCGGGCCCGCGGTAGTCGGGGATGCCGGAGTCCGTGGACACACCCGCGCCGGTCAGCGCGACCGCGGTCCGGCCCCGGATCAGCGTCGCCAGGTTCGCGACATCCGTCGACGGCGGTACGGACGTGGCGGTCATGGAATCCAGGCTAACCCTGTCGTGAATCTTCAAGACCCTGAGCCTGCCGGCGGCGCAGGCTGGCTGTCATGACCACCGTTGATCCCATCCCCGCCGGATACCGCACCCTGACCCCGTTCCTCGCCGTGCCCGACGGCGCCGCCGCCCTCGACTTCTACCGCCGCGGCCTCGGCGCCGAGATCGTCGATCGGATGGACGCCCCCGGCGGCGGCGTGATGCACGCCGAGATCCGGGTCGGCGACTCGATGCTGCAACTGTCCGACGAGATGCCCGACTACGGTCTGCGCGCGCCCGAGCCGGGGTGGGTGCACAGTTCGCTGGTCGTGTATGTCGAGGACTGCGACGCCTTCGTCGATCGTGCCGTCGGAGAGGGCGCGACCCTCGTGACAGAGGTGCAGGACACCTTCTCCGGTGACCGGCACGGCGTGTTCATCGACCCGTTCGGTCACCGCTGGGCCGTGTGCACCAAGGTCGAGGACGTCCCGTCCGAGGAGGTCGCACGCCGCGCCCGGGAACTGTTCTACGCGTAGGTGTTTCGGTTCACACGCCGTGGTCGCCGTCAGCGGTCCCTGTGTTTGCCCTCGTCGTCGATCACCGTCGGCGGGCCGTCGGGGTGCGGTGCGCCGCCCTCGTTGAGCCAGTCGGCGATTTCGGCGGCGTCCTCGGATGTGACGGGCCGACGCTTGCTGAACAGGGATTTGACCTTGTTGCCGATCTTCGACATGAGCTGATGCTATCGGCGCGGGCGCCGCGGGCCGACGAGCCCGGCGAATCCCCAGCTACCCGGGCGTGGCATGCGACCGCCCATCGGTGGTCGGACCCGGCCGGGTCGAGGCCGGGTGTGAGAAGGTTGGCGGAGAAGCTTCCGACCAATCAGGAGATGTCGTGTCGACCACCTCGCTGCCGCTGGGGCGACCCGTGGGGTCCAAGGGGGAGGAGACGCGGGAGCGCATCATCGCGGCGGCGATGCGTTGCGTGGCCGAACTCGGGTACTCGCGTGCCACCATTCGCGAGATCGCGCGGACGGCCGGAATCACCAGCGGCAGTCTCTACCACTATTTCCCCAACAAGTCCGAGCTCGTCACCGCGACATTCCTCGAGCTCGCGGAGCTCTCGATTCCTCGGTTCACGGCCGCCGCGGACCGGGCGGACGGCGTCGTCGACAAGCTCATGGCGGTGTTCGACGAGGGTGGCCGGCTGATGCGCGACTACCCCTTCGCGGTTGCGTTCGATCGGGCCATCCGGGTCGAGGCGGCCGAACATCTGCATCTCGGCGAGGACAGCGATTCGATCTTCGCGGCGCTGCGCGGTGTCGTGGTCGGCATCGTCGAGCAGGCGGACGCGGACGGTGCACTCGCTTCGGGCGTGGAGGTCGACAGCGCTGTGAACGTGATCCACGCGATTCTGCGCGGGCTCAACGAGCAGGCGGCGACGGCGACACCGGAGGAGTACCACGCGACGGTGCGTGCGTTGAAGTTGCTGCTCCAGGGCAGTCTGTTCCACATGACCGGATAGACGCATCACGCACCGCGGTGGCTCCGCGGTGCGTGATGCGCTATTGGTCACGCCGTGCTGTCAGCGAAAGTCGCTCTGGCTCAGGCCGACATCGGCGAGGGTCATCGGCTGACCGAAATCGGCCGTGTACTTGCGAGGCGGAATGTCGCAGCGGTAGATGCCGTTGTCGGGCTTGAAGTCCGCGGCGGTCCATCCACTGGACGTCGCGCGCTCGACGTTGAAACAGGGTTGCGGCGGAATCGGTTCGGCCAGGTTTGCCGCGGCGTGCAATCCGCCTCCGGTCCAGGCGGTCTCCTGCTGTGCCTGGTTGAACACACACGCGCGGGTGAGGTCGTCACCGCAGTGTGACGCCGCCTTGGCGAACAGCAACCAGGACGACCACGCCCGCATGGCGGGCAGTGTGATCTTCGCGTCCGGCGCGTACTTGTCGTACAGCGACCGGAGTTCGGCAACGGTGGGGTCGTCGCTCTCCAGCGGGGTCATGCCGCTGAGGTCGACGACGTTGTTCTGGAAATCTGCGGACTTGCCCAGCAATTCGATGAACTGGGGGTTGTAGGCGTTGTTGTTCGCGTCGATCCAGTCGAGCTTGTAGTCCATGGCGGTGAGGACGTCCTCGAGCTTCGCGAGTTGCTCCCAGGTTCCCATGAAGATGAGACCCTTGACGCCCTTGCTCTTGATGGCCTGGGCGTATGGCGTCCAGTCCGACACCCCCATGGCCGGGTACAGCTCGTCGTAGACGACCGTCGCACCCATGGATGCGAGCGTCTCGGCGTTCATCTGACCGAGGACCTTGGTGACGGCCGAGTCGCCGTTGATCATGCCGACGGCCGCCTTGGAGTCCGGATACGCCTCGTTCAGCGTCCACGTGCGGAACCCGGCGTAGTTGTCGTATCCCGGGATCTTCGCCGGCGATGCACTTATCTCGAGGTCGGCGCCTGCGGACCGTTCCTGGACCACCTGGGCAGGAAAGCTCGGCAACAGGCAGCTGAGCCGTTCCTTGACGCCGAGGGCATCGAGGCCCGCGCCGCCGCCGCACAGTGCGAAGTCCTCCCGGCACGCTTCGATCATCCGCTGCCGCGGCTCCATCAGCTTCGCGTCGCGGGTCTCCGCGACGATCTTGCGGCCGTTGATGCCGCCGGCGTCGTTGCACCACGACGTGAACACCTTTGCGGCGTCGACGAACTCGGAGTTCTTCGTGAATCCGATGTCGGAGAACACCCCGACCTGGATTGCGTCGGCGGTGACGCCCTGGGCGGACGCACTCGAGGCGTCTCCGGGCTGACAGATGTCCGTCAGATCACCGAAATCGGCGGAGGCCGCAGCCCCCGAGGGCGACTTCGCGGGCCCCGCGTCGGATTCCACGCTACCGCTGCGGCCGCTGCATCCGGCGACCAGCACGGCCGTCGCCGCCAGCGCTACCACTACCTTGTGTCGTTTCAACGATGGCTCCTTCTCTCGGCCTAGGTGTTGCGCCCGCCGTTCACGCCGAGAATCTGGCCGGTGATGTAGCCGGCTTCCTCGGACGCGAGGAACGAGCACGCGGCGGCGATGTCCTCGGGCCGGCCCGCCCGGCGGACCGGGGTGCGTGCGATGTGCTCGTCCACGGTGCCGCCCAGCTGACCGCGGGACTCGGCCCGGCGCAGCATCGGGGTGTCGACGAACCCCGGAGGAACGGCGTTGACCGTGACACCCCGCGGGCCGTACTCCAGTGCGAGCGCCTTGGTCAGGCCGTTCACCCCGGACTTCGCGGCGACATACGAGGACATGAACGGCTGGCCCGAATGGGTACTGGACGAGGAGATGTTGACGATCCGGCCCCAGCCTGCTTCGACCATGTCGGGCAGCGTGGCCTGGGTGCAGTGGAAGACGCCGTGCAGGTTGACGTCGATCGTCGCCCGCCATTGCTCGAAGGTCAGCTTGCGGAACGGTCCGAACACCTCGTTCCCCGCCCCGTTGACCAGGATCGTCACCGGCCCGAACCGCTCGCGGACCTCGGCGAGGGCCTCCTCCACCCGGTTCCGGTCGGTGACGTCCACGACGTAGCCGTGCTCGTCGTCGGCCGGCGCCAGGTCGAACACCGCGACCCGGTGTCCGTCGAGCCGCAGCCGCTGTGCGACCGACTTCCCGATGCCGGACCCGCCTCCGGTGACCACCGCGGTCCGCGCTGCGCTCACGTCCACGGCTCGTCACCGACGACGGTGCTGCGCCGCATGAGACGTTCGGACGACGCGTCGTAGGGCAGGGCACGGTGCAGCATCCCGGTGTTGTCCCACACCACCATGTCCCCGGCCTCCCACTCGTGGGTGTGGCAGAAGCGTTCCTGCGTCGCCCACTCCTGCACCTCGTCGAGAAGGGCGCGGCTCTCGACCGGGTCCATCCCGACGACGTGGTCGGCGGTCGCACCGATCACGAGCGATCGGCGGCCGTCGCGGCGTTCCCAGATCAGCGACGACTCGTGGGTGGGCAGCGTCCGCCAGCCGGCGAGCTGTTCGTCCGTCGGATCGGGGCAGGCGGTGCGCTGCGCCGCCTCGAAACTGTGCAGCACCCGAAGTCCTTCGTACCGTTTGCGTTCCGCCTCCGGCAGTGCCTCGTAGGCCGCGTAGGTGCTGGCGAACTCCGTGCCACCGCCGGTCGCTGCGGGCTGCCGGCAGGTCAGCACCGTCACCTTCGCCGGTACGTCACTGCAGGTGTCGTCGATGTGCCAGTTCAGGGTGGCGTGGAGGTACTCGGCCGACCGGCTGACCGCCGGATCGAGGGAGACGGTCATCAGTTCCATGCCCGTCCGTGGTTGCACCACCTCGCCGAACCGCCGGCTGAAGGCGAGCTGTGCCTCGTCGTCGAGGTGCAGTCCCCGCACCACCAGGACGCCGCGCCACCGCAGGGCCTCGGTGAGACGCGCGACGACGGTGTCGTCGGTGAGATCGACGTCGCCGGTCACCTCGACACCGAAGGTGGCGGCCAGGGCTTTCGTCGCCATCATCGGATTCCCCTCCGGCTCACAGGGACACGCCGGCTCGGTCGAGGCACCGGTGTACCGCCTCCATGTACGCGGTTTGGCCGTGGAACGGCCCGCTCACCCCGATCGCGACCTCGAGGAAGGGGCTGTACTCGTCGTTGACGTGGGTCTCCCAGCGGGTGATCTCGGCGTCGTCGTTGGTCTCGACGAAACTGTACGAGTAGAAGCCCATCGAGACGCCGTCGACCGTGGTGCCCTGCCAGCGGGTCTTCATGACGAAGCCGTTCTCCGCCGGCCAGTGCTTGAAGCTCGTCGGCTTCCAGTCCGGGAAGGTCAGCGAATACGCCTTGGCCTCCAGGGTTGAGGTCCGGGCCGTGTCCTCGGCGACCTCGCTCATGAGGATCACCTGCTCGCCCGTGAAGTAGGGCGAGGTGTAGATCGCGTCGGGCGCGAATTTCCACGCACCCGGGCCGTTTTCGTCGGTGTACTCCTCGCCGTCCTGCACACCTTGACGCAGGTATGCGTTGCCGTAGCCCTCGGCCATGGCGCGATGGCGTGCGATGCGTTCTTCCAATTCCACTTTCGGTCTCCTCACTCGAATGTTGTGAATGCTGGGTGCCGGCAACCGGTCACCCCGAGATCTCGACGCCCTCGTAGCTCTCGAGCATCCCGTTATCCGGCAGTGCCATCTGCAGGTAGACGTCGATGTGTCGGATCCTGTCCGAGTCGTCGAACTCGTACACCGACACCGAGTTGACGACGCTGCTGAAATCGCCGATGGTGCTGCGTTCTTCGAGTTCGAGGAACACCGCGTCCGGCGTCTCGGTGACGCGCTTGAACGAGCAGTCCCAGTCGGAGGATGTGGCCCAGTTGGTGAGGAACTCGACGTAGCCGGTCCAGTCCATCACTTCCTTGAAGTTCCCCACACGCTCGAACTCGTCGACTGCCACCAGGCGAGCCAGCGGCGCCCAGCCGTCGGTGGTGAAGCCGGGCTTCTTCGCCTCGTCGACGAGACGTTTGGTGGTGAGGCCGTACTCGAGGACGCGGCGTGCGCGCCCGGTGTGCTCGTCGAGGACGTCTTCGATTCGCTTTTCGGTCATGGGTTTCTGCTCCCGTCTCAGGACGTCGCGGCTGCGTCGAGGTAGCGGTCGACGACGGCGTGGTAGTGCGCGATGACGACTTCCTCCTTGACCAGGGTGAGGTGGTCGAGTGCGCGATTGCGCAGACCCCGTTGCTGTCGCGGCATCTGCTCGTAGTCCTGCTGGAGGGCGAGGAAGTACTTGAAGCTCCCCGGCTCGTCGACCTCGATCGGTTCGGCGCGGTAGGCGTCACGCAACTCCTGTGGCAGCCACATATAGCTCGTGACGTGCCAGATGCAGCGGTTCGGGTCGCCGTCCGGATCGGGCAGAGCCATGATGACGGTGGCCTCGCCGGCCCGGATCGTCATGAAGAAGTTGGGGAAGAGCACCCATCCGTGGTTGTCGCTCATCTGCGCATCGGTGAGCTCGCTGACGTCCAGGCCCATCGCAGTCAGGGTGTCCCGGGTCGCTTCCTGCAGAATCGTCCGGGCGGTCACTCCGTCCGGGAAGGTCAGCGGGCTGCCCTCGGTGCGGTGCGCGTCGACGAGTTCCTCGAATCGGGGCAGGATCGCGGTGAGAGACGGGAAGGTTTCGGGGAGTTCGCGGATTCCTTCGACCTGTTCCTCGGGGCCGGCGTCACCGACCTGCGCGACCTCGAACGGCGCGCACGAGACGATGTGCTTGTCCAGGAAGCGGTAACGGCTCATCGTCGGGTCGATCGTGATCGCCCTGAGCAACTGGGGGTGGATTCCGGAGATGTGATAACCCTCGGAGAAGGCGTCGATGACCACCTTCCAGTTGCAGTCCAGTCCCTCGCGGACGTTCATGACGGTGACCATGTCCTCGAGGTGATACGGCTCGAGCATCGCGCGGACCTCGGGGCCGAGGAAGTCGGCCAGTGGTTCCGCGTCCGGGTCGGGATTGAGGAAGACGAACCCGGCGAAGGTGTCGACCGAGACCTCGAGCAGTGAGTTCTCGTCCTTGTCGATCGGTCCGAGCACCTTCTCGTGCAGGACGCCGCGCAGTTTGCCGTCGAGATCGTAGGACCACAGGTGGTACTGGCACAGGAATCGCTTCGAGTTTCCCCGGCCGGCGCACAGCGGGTTGCCCCGGTGTCGGCAGGCGTTGACGAAGCCCCTGATCCGCTCGTCCTTGCCGCGCACGAGGATGAAGGACTGGTCCAGAATCTGGTAGACCTTCCAGTCGCCGACCGCGGGCAGTTCGTCGACGCGACCGGCGATCTGCCAGATCTTCATCCAGACCGCATCGCGTTCCCGGTCGGCGTATTCGCGGGAGGTGTAGCGGTCGGTGGGAACGCGCATGGTGAACTCGTCGGGTCCGATGTCGGCCAGGCCGCGACCGGTGTCCACCCAGTCGCCCGGACGCGGGGGCTGTGCCGAGTCGGGTGTCGTTGATACGGACTGCATCGAATTCGCTCCTCTTGGTGGTGAGCACCCCGGTGTCGGGGGAGGGCTGTGGGTTCACCGACACCCGTACGCCGGGTGTCGGTGAAGGAACTGTCTGTGGCGCAGATGGTTACGAGACAGGTGTGGACACGTCGAGGCATGCCCCGACGGCACGAGCGCGCAATGGCTGGTGCCGGGGACCGGTGACGGTCGTACAACTGGTGGTGAGTGGTGCCGGTTTCCGATCGAAACGGAGACCGCAGATCACGTGCGGGACTGGCTCTCTCCCCGTGCGTCGAGGGCGCGACGCCGTGGTCGAGGTGAAGCTGTCTACGGGCTGACGTGCTCACAGGCGGGGGTGGTGTGACCGCGCCGGTGTCGCCGGACTGTGCGTCGGGTTCGCGCGGTGGGCGCGGACCCCCATCCCCTAAAATCAATCGCGTGATTGATTAATTCATGATGACCACAGCGGTCCGGGGTTGTCAATGGGATTCGGCGGATTCGGCACGAGACAGCAGTGCGCCCCGGGTGGCGACCGGTGCGAGTGCAACCGGTTGCCACCCGGGGCGCGGGGGAGCGTGTCAGTTGGCCGGTCAGTAACCGGTCGACGGGTCGATCCGGGCGACCAGCGGCTCGCCGCCCGCGAAGCGGGCGACATTGGCGGCGACGTGCTCGGCGAATGCCGGGGGCCGCACCGCCGGCGGGTTCGAGCAGTGCGGGGTGATGATGGCGTTCGGCAGGGCCCACAGCGGATGCCCGTCGGGCAGCGGTTCGGGGTCGGTGACGTCGAGCCCGGCACCGCCGATCGTGCCGTCGCGCAGCGCGGTGACGAGGGCGTCGGTGTCGACGAGGGAGCCGCGCGCCACGTTGATCACCCAGGACCGGGGGCCCAGCCGCCGCAACTCCTCGGCACCGACCAGGTGCCGGGTGTCGGCGGTCGCGGGGGCCGCGATCACGACATGGTCGACCTGGCTCCACATCTCGTCGGTGCGCTCGGCGGGCAGCGTCACCTCGGCGCCGGGTACCGGTGTTCCGGACCGGTTCACCGCCACCACGGTCGCGCCGACCGCCGTCAGCATCGGGACCAGCGCGCGGCCGATGCCGCCGGCGCCGAGGATGCCGACCCGGCTGCCACGCAGCGTCCCGACCCGGCCGAAGAACTCCTGCTGCCGCCAACGGGTCGCGGTGATCTGGTCGGGGAGCGAACGCACACCCGCAAGCAGCAGGGTGAGCGCGTGCTCGGCGACGGTGGCCGCGAACGCCCCCGCCGCCGAGGTCCATTCGACCCCCGGATGGCGGGCGATGATGCCCGCGGCGAACCACTCCTCGACCCCGGCCGAGTAGAGCTGCACCCAGCGGATCGACTCCGGCAGCGTCTCGGGGAACCTCTCCGGCCCGGCGTCCCAGACCAACGCCCGTGCCCCCTCCATCGGTGACCACTGTCCGCCGGCGCGGACGATCGCGTCCATCAGGGCCGGATCGGCGTGAGGTCCGAGGGCGACGGGCACGGGCGTCATGGCGTACTCCTGAACGTCAGGCGGGCATCTCGATCAGCGGGTAGACGCCATTCTCGTCGTGCACCTCCCGGCCGGTGACCGGGGGGTTGAACACGCACAGCATCCGCATCTGCGTGACCGGTTCGACGCGGTGCCGTTCGTGGCCGTCGAGCAGGTACATGGTGCCCGGCCGCAGTTCGTGCACCTCGCCGCTGTCCAGGTCGGTGAGGATGCCGTCGCCCTCGATCAGCCAGACGGCCTCGATGTGGTTGGCGTAGTGGAACTCGTTGACCGAGCCGGGGGCGATGGTGGTCTCGTGGAAGGAGAACCCGACGCCGTCGCCGGCGAGCACGATGCGCTTGGAACGCCAGTTGCCGTCGGCGCTCGTGATGTCGCGGTCGGTGTCGGTGATCTCATCGGTGGTGCGAACGATCATTGGGAAATCTCCTCGTCAGGCGCAGACCTTGGCAGTGGCTTCGGCGAGAATGCTCAGGCCGTGGTTCAATTCGTCGCTCGTGATCGTCAGGGGCGGAAGAAGTTTCACGACCTCGTCCGACGGGCCCGAGGTCTCGGCCAACAGGCCCTCGTCGTATGCGAGGCCGCACACCTTCACCGCCTTGCCCGGATCGTCGAACACCAGGCCCTGCACCATTCCGCGACCGCGGGTGCTGACGCCGTCGAACGAATCCGCGAGGTTGGCGAAGATCTCCCCGATCCGCCGGCCCTTGGATGCGGTGGACAGCTGCAGCAGATCGTCGGACCAGTACTGCTCGAGCGCGGCGGTGGCCGTGACGAAGGCGGGGTTGTTGCCACGGAAGGTGCCGTTGTGTTCGCCGGGGGACCAGACGTCGAGTTCCGGCTTGAACAGGGTCAGTGCCATCGGAAGGCCGTAGCCGCCGATGGACTTCGAGAGGGTGACGATGTCGGGCGTGATGCCGGCGATCTCGAATGAGAAGAACGGGCCGGTGCGACCGCAGCCCATCTGGACGTCGTCGACGATGAGCAGGATCCCGCGCGAGGAGCACAGGTCGGCGAGGGCGCGGAGCCACTCGGGGCGGGCGACGTTGACGCCCCCCTCGCCCTGGACGGTCTCGACGATGACGGCGGCGGGCCGGTTGAGGCCGCTGCCCGCGTCGTCCAGGACGCGCTCGAACCAGTGGAAGTCGGGCATCTCGCCGTCGAAGTAGTTGTCGAACGGCATCGGCGTGGAGTGGACGAGGGGGACCCCCGCGCCCGCGCGCTTCATGGAGTTGCCGGTGACCGAGAGGGATCCGAGGGTCATGCCGTGGAAGGCGTTGGTGAAGTTGACGATCGACTCGCGTCCGGTGACCTTGCGGGCGAGCTTGAGCGCCGATTCGACCGCGTTGGTGCCGGTGGGTCCGGGGAACTGGACCTTGTAGTCGAGTCGGCGCGGCGTCAGGACGAGGTCCTCGAAGGTCTCGAGAAAGCGCCGCTTGGCGACGGTGTGCATGTCGAGGCCGTGGGTGATGCCGTTGGCGTCGATGTAGTCGAGGAGGGCCCGCTTGAGGACCGGGTTGTTGTGGCCGTAGTTCAGTGCGCCTGCCCCGGCGAAGAAGTCCAGGTACTCGCGACCGTCCTCGGCGCGCAGCCAGGACCCGGACGCGGACTCGAAGACGGTCGGCCAGGACCGGCTGTAGCTGCGGACCTCGGATTCGAGGGTGGTGAAGATACTGGTGTCGACTGCGGTGGTCATCATCGCGCTCCTTCGGTGCTCTCGTCCCCGACGACGTAGAGCTCTTCGGATTCGTGCGTATCGGGAAAGTGACTGGGGGTGAAAAGTTCTCGCTTCGTGATGGTGGTGTAGCGGTTGCGGGCCAATGCCGTGAACAGGGCGATCGACGCGGTGTTGTCCGGGCTGATCGTCGTTTCCAGGCGGGTGATCCCCTGGTGTGCAAGGTGATCGAGGAGGTCGCCGAGCATCGTGGCGGCCACTCCCTGGCCGCGTGCGCTCTCGTCGACGGCGACCTGCCAGACGAACACGGTCTGCGGGTCCTGTGGCCGGACGAATCCGGTGACGAACCCGACGACGCGACCGTCGATCTCGGCGACGGTGGAGCTGTCGTGGAAATCTCTGCACCACAACAGGTAGGAGTAGCTGGAATTGAGATCGAGCACTCGCGAGTCGCGGGCGATCTCCCACATCCTGGTTCCGTCGGCGACCGTCGGCCTGCGGCAGGCGGTCGCCCGGTGCCTCGGGTCGTCCGTCATCGTCGGCGGGTGAAGTGACAGGGTTGGGGTACTGCTCTCCGTAGCTGGCTTCATATGCAATCCGAACGTAACAACGGGAGCACGGCCGTTTCACCCCCGTGATGCGAAATTGGTTGCAACACGCCGGGTTCGATGCTGGTGAGACCATGGATGTGATGTACGACACATTGTGTAGCGCTCGGGGTGTTTCGGGCGATTGTGGTCGTCCTCGCGGACCTCGTCGGCGCGGCACCCGACAGGCGGACGGGCACCGTCGTCAGGGGCCGTCCGCGGCTCGATCAGCTGACGCTCGCCAACGCGAACGGCAGGACGGCGTCGGCGCCCGCCGACCGGAGTTCGCGCGCCGCCATCGTCAACGTCCAGCCGGTGTCCGACAGGTCGTCGACGAGCAGGATCGGCCCGCTGACCGCGGTCAGGTCCGGTGCCGTCCACGCGCCCGCCAGCCCGGCGACGCGGTACGCGGAATTCGCCGCCGACACCGGGGGGTGGCCGGGTGTGCGGGGCAGGACGCCGAGATCGGTCAGCCGGCCCACCTGCGCCAGCCGGGCCGCAAGCGACGCCACCAGCTGCGGTCGGGACTCGGACTCGAGCGCGATCACCGAGGTCGGGCGCACCTCCCAGTCCCAGGACGCCAGCACCTTGATCGCGGCGTCGACCACGGCGTCCGGGACGGGACCGTCCGGGCCGTCGAACAGTGCGCGCAGTCGCTGACCCCAGCCGAGGTCGGACAGCCTGCCGAGCACCCGCCCCGTCTCCGGGCCGTCGGTGATCTTCCCGGACAACGAGACTCCGAGCTTCGCCAGGCCGGTCGGCCACTGTTTGCGGGGCGCCAGGTCCACACCGGGGCGGTCCAGGCGGGCCCTCGCCCGGGCGATCGACTCCGCGTCGACGGTGGCGTCGACGGCGACGCCGGTGCAGTTGTCGCAGCGACCGCACGGCGCCGCAGCGTCCGACAGCAGCGGGTCGTCGAGCTGGCGACGCAAGAACTCCATCCGGCACATCGACGTGGTCTGATAGTCGACCATCGCCTGCTGCTCGGCCGACCGGGCCCGCTCGAGCCGCTCGTAGCGCGGTGCGTCGTACACCCACGGCTGCCCGGTGCCGATCCAGCCGCCGCGCACCCGGCGGACCGCCCCGTCCACATCGAGCACCTTGAGCACCATTTCCAGCCGCGACCGGTTCAGCTCGACCAGCGGTTCGAGGGCCTGCGTGGACTGAGGACGCTCGGGGTCGAGCACCTCGAGCACGCGCCGCACCACGTGTTCACGCGGGAAGGCAACGGAGGCAAAGTAACTCCAGATCTGCCGATCCTCGTGCCCGGGCAGCAGCACCACCTCGGCGCGGTCGGTGGAGCGGCCGGCGCGGCCGACCTGCTGGTAGTACGAGATCGGGGAGGACGGCGCCCCCAGGTGCACGACGAACCCCAGGTCGGGCTTGTCGAAGCCCATCCCGAGGGCCGACGTCGCGACCAGTGCCTTGACCCGGTTGTTCAACAGGTCCGCCTCGAGTTGCTCACGCTCGGCGGTGTCGGTTTGCCCGGTGTACGCGGCGACCGTGTGCCCCTGCTCGGCCAGCAGCGCGGCGAGGTCGCGGGCCGCGGACACCGTGAGGGTGTAGATGATGCCCGACCCGGGCAGCGAGTCGAGCCGTTGCCCGAGCCAGGCCGCCCGCTCGGTCGCCTCGTCGATACGGACCACCGACAGCGACAGCGACTCGCGTTCGAGTCCACCGCGCAGCACCAGCGTCTCGGCGCCGCCGACGCCGAGCTGGGCGGAGACGTCCGCGACCACCCGGTCGTTGGCGGTCGCGGTGGTGGCCAGCACCGGGATGCCGTCGCCCAGTTCGGCGATCAGGGTGCGGATGCGCCGGTAGTCGGGACGGAAGTCATGGCCCCAGTCGGAGACGCAGTGGGCCTCGTCGACCACGACGAGGCCGGCGTCCGCGGCCAGGGACGGCAGCACCTGGTCCCGGAAGTTGGGGTTGTTCAACCGTTCGGGGCTGACCAGCAGCACGTCCACCTCGCGGTCCGCGATGCGCTGGTGGATCTCGTCCCACTCGGTGACGTTGCCGGAGTTGATCGTCGCCGCCCGCACCCCGGCGCGTGCGGCGGAGTCGACCTGGTTGCGCATCAACGCCAGCAGCGGCGAGACGATGACGGTCGGGCCGTGCCCGCGGGCCCGCAGCAGCTTCGCGGAGATGAAGTACACCGCGGACTTGCCCCAGCCGGTGCGCTGCACGACCAGTGCGCGCCGCCGCTGGACGACCAGCGCCTCGATGGCGACCCACTGGTCCTCCCGCAGCCGTGCGTCCGGGCCTGCGAGCTCCCGTAGCAGGGCTTCGGCGTCGGCGCGTAGGTCCGTGGTGGCTGAGGTCATGGCGTCCATCGTGCCCGACGACACCGACAACGATGACCGCCTGCCGGGACCTGACGCCGAAATCCGCTACGGCGTGGTAGGCCTGACGGATGGACGTGACCGATCACACGATTCTGTCGGGTTTCGACGCGCTCGCCGCCGAGCTGGTCGACCTCTACCGAGACCTGCACGCGCATCCCGAGCTCTCGCACGCCGAACACCGCACGGCGGGAATCGTCGCCGAGCGCCTCGCCGCGTCCGGGTACGAGGTGACCGCGGGGATCGGAGGCACCGGCGTGGTCGGGGTGCTGCGGAACGGCGACGGGCCGGTGGTGCTGCTGCGGGCCGACATGGACGCGTTGCCGGTCCGCGAGGACACGGGGCTCGAGTACGCGTCCACCGCCACCGCGGTCGACGGCGCGGGCGACACAGTGCCGGTGATGCACGCGTGCGGTCACGACATGCACGTCACCTGCCTGCTCGGTGCCGCGGACCTGCTCGCCGCCGGGCGGGAGCAGTGGTCGGGCACTCTCGTCGCGCTGTTCCAGCCCGCCGAGGAGCTCGGCGACGGCGCCCGCCGGATGATCGACGACGGTCTCTACTCGAAGATCCCCGCCCCGTCGGTGGTGCTCGGCCAGCACGTCATGCCGGGCCCGGTGGGCACCGTGTTCGCCAGCCTCGGCACCGCGATGGCCGCGGCGCGCAGCGTGCAGATCCGGATGTTCGGCCGCGGCGGGCACGGGTCGATGCCCGACCACACGATCGATCCGGTCGTGATGGGCGCCTCGACCGTGATGCGGCTGCAGACCCTGGTCTCGCGTGAGGTGTCGCCGACCAACCCGGCCGTGGTCACCGTCGGCTCGTTTCAGGCAGGCACCAAGGAGAACGTCATCCCGGACGAGGCGGTGCTCAAGGTCAACACCCGAGCCTTCGACACCCACGTCGCCGAGCAGCTCGCCGAGGGCATCACCCGGATCGCCAACGCCGAGGCCGACGCGTCCGGTGCCCCGATGCAGCCGGAGATCACCGAGCTGAACAGCTTCCCGCTCACCGTGAACGACGCCGACGCCACCCGGCGCACCCTCGGGGTGCTGCGCGGCCTGCTCGGCGACGACAAGGTGTTCGAGATCGGGCCCGTCGCGGGCAGCGAGGACGTCGGCGACCTCGCCACCGAACTCGGAATCCCGCTCGCCTACTGGTTCTTCGGCGGGTTCGACATGAGCGACGGAACGCCGCTGCCGTCCAACCACTCCCCGCAGTTCGCCCCCGCGATCCGGCCCACCCTGGACACCGGGGTGGCGGCGCTGGTGACGGCCGCGCTGGAGTGGCTGGACTGACGGCGGCGCCGGGGTGGGCGCCGCCGTCCCGGCGGGTCAGTCCGTGTACATCGCGTCGAACACGGCGGCGAAGTTCTCGCCGACCACCTTCCGTTTGATCTTCAGGGTCGGGGTCAGCTCGCCGGTCTCCTGGGACAGGTCCCGGTCGGCGATGGCGAACTTCTTGACCTGTTCGGGCTGAGCCAGTTTGGCGTTCGCGGCGTCCACAGCCTGCTGGACGAGATCGACGACGGTCGGGTGTGTCGACAGCGCGGCGATCGAATCCGGGAGGCCCTGGGCCTGCGCCCAGGGCAGTACCGTCTCCGGGTCGAGGGTCACCAGCACCACCGGGTAGGGGCGGCGGTCGCCGTGCATCACGGCCTGGCTGATCCACGGCGACCGCTTGAGATCGTTCTCCAGGTTCGCCGGTGTCAGGTTCTTGCCGCCGGAGGTGACGATGATGTCCTTCTTGCGGCCGATGATCGAGACGTAGCCGTCCTCGTCGATCGACGCGAGGTCGCCGGTGTGCAACCAGCCGTCGGTGATCGCCCCGAACGACGCGTCCTCCATCTTGTAGTAGCCCTGGAAGATGTTGCCGCCCTTGAGTAGGAGCTCGCCGTCCTCGGCGACCCGGGCCTCGATGCCGGGCAGCGTCCGGCCGACGGTGCCGAACCGGTGGTTCCGGGCGGTGTTCACCGTCGCGCCCGTGGAGGTCTCGGTCATTCCGAAGCCCTCCATCAGCGGCACGCCGCAGCCGTAGAAGAACTCGAGGATCTCCTTCGAGATCGGGGCGGTTCCCGTGATCGCGAGATCGAGGTTGCCGCCGAACAGGCCCCGCACGCCCTGGAACAGTGCGGCATCGGCGGCGTCGAACTGCGTCCTCAACTCGGCGGGCACCGGTTCGCCCGCCTGCTCCATGTCCCGCACCCGGACCCCGAGTGCCGCGGCGGCGAGGATCCGGTCACGCTCCTCGGCAGGCTTGGATCCGACCGCCAGGGTGTAGACCTTCTCGAACACGCGCGGCACCGACGGCAGATGGGTGGGCCGCACCTGCATCACCTCGGCGACGATGCGGGCGGTGTCGCCGCCCCAGTAGGCGATGACCCCGCCGCGGTCGAACGCCAGCAGTTGGAAGAGCAGCGCGAATGCGTGCGCGAGCGGCAGGAACAGGTACAGCACCATGTCCTCGTCGGATTCGATGCCCTCGATCTCGTCCAGGGCGACATTCGCGGTCATGATCGCGCGGTAGTTGCCGTGGGAGAGGACGCAGCCCTTCGGCGGCCCCGTGGTGCCCGAGGTGTACATGAACACGTACGGATCCGACGGATCGACCGCGGCCGAACGTCGCCGCAGTTCCTCGGCGCCGGCCGCGCGGCCCCGTTCGCGGATCTCGTCCGCCGGCACCGCACCCTCCGCCTCACCGCCCTGGACGACGATCCACTCCAGAGCCGGGAGCTGGTCGCGGACGGCCGCGATCTTGGCGACCTGCTCGGCGTTCTCGCAGACGATGCCGCGGGCCTCCGAATTGCCCACCACCCACGCGCATTCTTCCGCGGAGTTGGTCGGGTAGACCGAGACGTGCACGCCGCCCGCCGCGACGATCGCCAGGTGCGCGATCGACCAGTCCGGGCGGGTGGCTCCGAGGACCGCGACGCGGTCGCCGGGGGACAGCCCGAGGTCGATCAGGCCGGCCCCGAAGTCGGTGACCCGGTCGGCGAGCTCCCGGTAGTTGATCTCTTCCCACTGGTCCGGTGCGCTCTGCCAGCGCGCGGCGGGACGGTCGCCGTACGCCTCGGCGGCACGGAACGCGAGATCCGCGATGGTCGTGCCCGCAACTGTCCGGTTCATCCGGTACCCCATTCGACGGGCGGCATGTGATCTGACTCACTCTGGCCGCAGTGGGGCGATGGTATGCCAGGCGAACTAGTTGCGCATCGGTTTGGCGTCCGGATGTCGCGCGAGCAGATCGTCCACCTCCGCGGCGGTGGGGGAGGACGCCGCCGCGCCGGGTCGGGTGGTCGCAAGTGCCCCGGCCGCGGTCGCGCGCTGCAGCGCCGCCGTCGGACCGAGGTGCCACGACGCGGCGAGGGTGCCGGTGAACGCGTCGCCGGCGCCGGTGGTGTCGACGACCGCGACGGCGTGCGCCTCGGCGTGCGCCGAGGCACCGTCGGGTCCTCGCCAGCGGGCGCCGCGACCGCCCAGTGTCGTGATCAGGTGGGGCACCCGGTCCAGGGTGGCTTCGCCGAGTTGCGCGGCCTCGGTCTCGTTGACGACGAGTACATCCACGGCAGCGACGAGCGCATCCGGAAGTGGCCCCGCCGGAGACGGATTCAGGAACACCGTGCTGCCCGCAGCGCGGGCGTGGGCAGCAGCGGCGGTGACCGTCGGGACCGGCAGTTCGAGCTGGCACAGCAGCACGTCGGCGCGTGCGACGGCGGCGAGGTCCGCCTCGGTCAGGGTGGTGACGGTGGCGTTCGCGCCGGGCACCACCACGATCGAGTTCTCGCCCGTCGCATCGACGGTGATCGCGGCGACCCCGCTCGGTCCGGGCGCCACGCGCAGCAGTGTCACGTCCACCCCCGCGTCGGCCAGGCCGGCCCGCAGTGGTGCGGCGAACGTGTCGTCGCCGACCGCACCGAGGAAGGTGACGTCCGCGCCCGCGCGTGCCGCCGCGACCGCCTGGTTGGCGCCTTTCCCGCCCGACCCCGTATGGAATCCGTTGCCCAGCACTGTTTCTCCTGGACGCGGCATTCGGGGAGTGGTGGCCACGAGGTCCATGTTGACGCTGCCGAGGACGGTCACGGTGCCGGACATGAGCTCAGGGTACTGACCGAATGTGGGATTCGATCACTTCACGTGATCGAATCCCACATTCGGTCGGATGGTGGGGTTGTGACTGCTCAGGCGTGATCGGCCTGCGGCCGGCGGGCGAGTTCGGTTGCGGCGTGTGCGGTTCGGGTCCGCAGGCGCCGCAGCACGGTACGGGCCTCGGATTCCGTGGCGACCGCGGGGGCGCAGCCCTCGAGCGGGCGTCGTGCGGTCTCGGGGATCAGCAGGACCGCGAAACCACCGATCAGGGCGGCGCCCATCATGTAGAAGGGTGCGACGAGGGTGCTCCCGGTCGCGTCCTCGAGTGCCGTGATCGCCAACGGGGTCGTGCCGCCGAACAGTGAGACCGCGAGGTTGTACGCGATCGCGAGCGCACCGTAGCGGACACCGGTGGGGAACAGGGCGGGCAGCACCGACGGGAAGACGCCGACGAACAGCAGCAGCAACGCACCGAGGATGGCCAGGCCGACGATCACCGGGAGGTAGCCGCCCTGTCCGATCAGCAGGTACGCCGGCAGGGACAGGACGAAGAAGCCGGCGAAACCGATGAGCAGCAGTGGCTTTCGGCCCAGCCGGTCGGAGAGTGCGCCGACCCGGGTGATCGCCACCATCATCGCGACCATCACCACGATCATCAGGAGCAGGCCGTGCGTCTCGTCGTATCCGAGGGTGTTCGACAGGTAGGTCGGCATATAGGTGAGCAGACCGTAGTGCGCGATGTTGTAGGTCGCGACGAGGACGATGCACAGCAGCATCGGCCGCCAACTGCCCGTGACGGTCTCCCGCAGCTTCGCCAGCGCACTCACCTGGGGGGACTCCGCGGTCCCGTCGGTCTCGGTGCGGGCGTCCTCCAGCGCCCGGAATGCCGGTGTCTCCTCCAGCCGCAGACGCAGGTACAGGCCGATCAGCCCGAGCGGGCCCGCGATCAGGAACGGGATCCGCCAGGCCCAGCCGACCAGGGCCTCGTCCGTGGTCAGCGCCTGGATCGTGGTCACGAGGGCTGCGGCGGCGACGTAGCCGGCGAGCGTGCCGAGTTCGAGGAAGCTGGCGAAGAATCCGCGGCGGCGGTCCGGGGCGTACTCGGCGACGAAGGTGCTGGCGCCGCCGTACTCGCCACCGGTTGAAAAGCCCTGCAGGAGACGGAACACCACCAGCAGGATCGGTGCGGCCACCCCGATCGACGCGTAGCTCGGCACGAGTCCGATCGCGAACGTGCTGGCGGCCATCATGACGATCGTCGTGGCCAGCACGCGTTTGCGTCCGATCCGGTCGCCGAGTGGCCCGAAGAAGAGCCCGCCGAGTGGGCGCACGACGAAGGCCGCGGCGAAGATCGCGAAGGTGGACAACAGCTGTGCCACGCCGCTGGCCTCGGGGAAGAAGACCTTCCCGAGTGTGGTCGCCAGGTAGGCGTACACGCCGAAGTCGAACCATTCCATCGCGTTGCCGAGCATCGTCGCCTTCACGGCCCGCTTGACCGATGACTCGTCGACAACGGTGACGTCGGGTGACGCGGTGATGTCGGCGCTGCTGATCTGTGATTGTGGGTTCATGTGTGCGCTCCTCAGCGCTGCCGTCCCGAGCTCGTGCCCGGCAGGCATGTGCCGCGCCGGCGGGGTACGTACCTGATGCACGCATCTTTTCGACGCCCGCACGGCGGCGGTGCTGGTCGGGTGTCGACGGCGCGCGGCCCTGTGGCTCTGTCCGGCCCCCACCGGATGGCTCTGGCTCGCGGCAATGCTCCGAAACCGTTCCGGTACACCGTCACGTCGACGCGGTACCCGGTCCGAAGCCACCAGCGGATAACGAAGCCACGCTAACAATCGCCCATGTGCGTGTCGAACTTCCGTGCGCGTGTCGAACTTCGCGGTGTCACGGGCTCTCCGCCCCGTACCCCTGTGCTTAGCGGTCGTTACGCTGTACTCATGACCGCCGTGAACGAGGGTGCCCAGGTGACCGACTCCGTCCGGGAGGCCGTGCACGCGGCCGCGCGCCGCGCACGTGTGGCGTCGCGAACGCTGGCGCTGCTGACCACGGCGCAGAAGGACGCGGCACTGCACGCCGCCGCCGACGCCGTCCTCGCCTCGACCGACACCGTGCTCGCGGCCAATGCCGCCGACGTCGAGGCCGCGCGGGCCGCCGGCACCGAGGAATCCCTGATCGACCGGCTGCGGCTGACCGCCGACCGGGTCGACGGCATCGCCTCGGGCCTGCGGCAGGTCGCCGGTCTCGCCGACCCGATCGGCGAGGTCGTCCGCGGCACCACCCTCCCGAACGGCCTCGAGATCCGGCAGCTGCGCGTCCCGCTCGGCGTCGTCGGCATGGTCTACGAGGCCCGCCCCAACGTCACCGTCGACGCGTTCGGCCTCGCGCTCAAGTCCGGCAACGCGGCCCTGCTGCGCGGCTCGTCGTCGGCGAAGAACTCCAACGCCGCGCTCGTCGAGGTGCTGCGCGGCGCGCTGACCGCTCAGGGGCTGCCCGCCGACGCCGTCCAGCTGCTGCCGAGCGAGGACCGGTCCTCGGTCACCCACCTGATCCAGGCCCGCGGACTCGTCGACGTGGTCATCCCGCGCGGCGGGGCCGGGCTGATCAGTGCCGTCGTCCGCGACGCCACCGTGCCGACCATCGAGACCGGCGTCGGCAACTGCCACGTCTACGTGCACTCCGCCGCCGACCTGGTCAAGGCGGAGAAGATCGTGATCAACGCCAAGACCCGCCGGCCCAGCGTGTGCAACACCGCCGAGACGATCCTGATCGACGCCGCCATCGCGGACACCGCGGTCCCCGCGCTCACCCAGGCGCTGCAGGCGCAGAGCGTCGTCATCCACGGCGACCTGCCCGGCCAGGTGCCCGCCACCGAGTCCGACTGGGCCGAGGAGTACCTGACCCTCGACGTCGCCATGAAGGTCGTCGCCGACCTGAACGAGGCCGTCGAGCACATCGACCGCTACGGCACGGGGCACACCGAGGCCATCGTCACCGACGACCTGTCCGCGGCCCGCGAGTTCACCGCCCGCGTCGACGCGGCCGCGGTCATGGTCAACGCGTCGACCGCCTTCACCGACGGTGAGCAGTTCGGGTTCGGCGCCGAGATCGGCATCTCCACCCAGAAGCTGCACGCCCGCGGACCGATGGGCCTGCCCGAGCTCACCTCCACCAAGTGGGTGGTGTGGGGCGACGGTCACACCCGCCCCGCCTGACCTCCAGCCCGAAAGGTTCCCATCGTGGATCGAGCACTCCCCGCCACCCCGCCCGTGTTCAGCAGCGTCGACGACGTCATCGCCCGGCTCGCCGAGACCGGGTACCTCGCCGACAAGGGCACCGCGACCGCGGTGTTCCTCGCCGACCGACTCGGCAAGCCGCTGCTCATCGAAGGTCCGGCCGGTGTCGGCAAGACCGAGCTGTCGCGGGCCGTCGCGCAGACGTCCGGCGCCGAGCTGGTGCGGTTGCAGTGCTACGAGGGCGTCGACGAGGCGCGCGCCCTCTACGAGTGGAACCACGCCAAGCAGATCCTGCGCATCCAGGCCAGCTCGGAGCACTCGTGGGACGAGACGAAGCAGGACGTGTTCGCCGAGGAGTTCCTGCTCTCACGCCCGCTGCTGACCGCGATCCGCCGCGAGGATCCGACCGTGCTGCTGATCGACGAGGTCGACAAGGCGGACGTCGAGATCGAGGGGCTGCTGCTCGAGGTGCTCAGTGATTTCGCGGTCACGGTGCCCGAACTCGGCACCATCACCGCCACCCGCAAGCCGTTCACGGTGCTGACCTCCAACGGCACCCGGGAGCTGTCCGAGGCGCTCAAGCGGCGCTGCCTGTTCCTGCACCTGGACTTCCCCGACGCCGACCTCGAACGCCGCATTCTCGCCAGCCGGGTTCCCGAGCTGCCCGAGGCCGTCGCCGAACAGCTCGTGCGCACCATCCGGGTGCTGCGTGGCATGCAGCTCAAGAAACTGCCGTCGGTCGCGGAGACCATCGACTGGGGTCGCACCCTGCTCGCACTCGGGATGGACACCCTCGACGACGACGCGATCCGCACCACGATGGGCGTCGTCCTCAAGCACCAGTCCGACCAGCAGCGGGCCGCGGCCGAGCTGCGCCTCAACTAGGTCGCGGGCGAGAAGACACAGGAGGCGTCATGGCCGTCACCGCAGGCCCGTCCGGGGTTCCCGCGGCACCGTACGGGCTGCCCGGGCATCTCGTGGACTTCGTGGAGGCCCTGCGCAAGCGGGGGATCGCCGTCGGGCCGTCGGAGACCGTCGACGCCGGTCAGGTGATGTCGGTGCTCGACCTCCTCGACCGGGAGGCGCTGCGGGAGGGGCTCGCCTGCGCGCTGCTGCGCAGGCCCACCCATCGGGCCACCTACGACGCCCTGTTCGACCTGTGGTTCCCGGCCGGGGTCGGGCAGCGCGCCGACGGCACCGGGGAGATCGACGTCGACATCCCGCGGGGCGAGGACGGCGAGGTCGACTTCGAGGCGCTGCGCGAGCTGATCGCCGGACTGCTCGTGGACGGTTCCCCGGAGGCACTTGCCCGGGTCGAACAGTTGACGGCGCAACTCGTCGAGCAACTCGGTCAGTACCAGTCCTCGAAGGGGCCCTCGTTCTCCGCCTACCAGGCGCTGCGGGACGTGGCGCCGGAGACGCTGCTGTCGCGGATCCTCGACGGCCTGCTCGGCAACGCCGGCCAGGCCGAGCACGAGGCCGCCGACTACGCCACCGAGATCGCCCGCCGCACGGCGGCGCAGCGGATCGCGGACTTCCGCAAGATGGTCGAGGTCGAGACCCGCCGCCGCTCCGCCGAACAACTCGGCAGGGAACGGGTCGCGAGCTACGGGGTGCCCAAGCTCGCGGAGGAGGTCGACTTCCTGCGCGCGTCCGACACCGAGATGGTGGCGTTGCGGCGCACCGTGAGCCCGCTGGCGCGCAAGCTCGCGAGCAGGCTCGCCGCCCGCCGCAGGCGGTCCCGGGCCGGGGCGATCGACCTGCGCAAGACCCTGCGCAAGTCGATGTCGACCGGCGGGGTCCCGATCGACCTGGTGCTGCGCAAGCCCCGTCCCGCCCGCCCGGAGCTGGTGGTGTTGTGCGACGTGTCGGGATCGGTGGCCGGGTTCTCGAACTTCACGCTGCTGCTCGTGCACGCGCTGCGGGAGCAGTTCTCCCGGGTGCGGGTCTTCGCGTTCATCGACACCACCGACGAGGTCACCCGGTTCTTCGACTCGGGGGCCGATCTCGGCGCGTCGATGTCGCGGATGATCCGGGAAGCCGACCTGATCGCCTACGACGGGCACTCCGACTACGGCAACGCGATCGGGGTGTTCGCGGAGCGGTTCGCGCACACGCTGACCGGGAAGACGTCGATGCTGATCCTCGGCGACGCCCGCAACAACTACCGCGACACGAACGTCGCGTCGCTCGCACACCTGGCCACCGTCGCCAAGCACACGCACTGGCTGAACCCGGAGCCGCGCGGACAGTGGGGCAGCGGCGACTCCGCCGCCAAGGTGTACGCCGACGTGGTGCAGATGCACGAGTGCCGCAACGCGCAGCAGTTGGCGGCCGTCGTCTCCGGGCTGCTGCCGATCTGACGCCGGACCGTGCCAGTAAGCTCGATCCTCGTGCGAAACGCAGAGATGGCCGGCAAGCGCCGACGGCGGCTGGGCGTGATGGGTGGCACGTTCGATCCCATCCACCACGGACACCTCGTCGCGGCCAGTGAGGTAGCCGACCGCTTCGACCTCGACGAGGTCATCTTCGTCCCGACCGGGCAGCCCTGGCAGAAGGCGGGCAAGGACGTCAGCGCCGCCGAGGACCGCTACCTGATGACGGTCATCGCGACCGCGTCGAACCCGAGCTTCTCCGTCAGCCGGGTCGACGTGGACCGCCACAAGGACACCTACACCGTCGACACCCTCCGTGACCTGCACTCCCAGCACCCCGACGCGGACCTGTTCTTCATCACCGGCGCCGACGCGCTCGAGACGATCCTGTCCTGGCAGAATTGGGAGGAGATGTTCGAGCTGGCCAAGTTCGTGGGTGTGAGCCGGCCCGGGTACGAGCTCGGCGACGACCACCTGGCCGAACATCTCGCCGACCGCCCGGACGCCCTGACCCTCGTCGAGATCCCCGCAATGGCGATCTCGTCCACGGACTGCCGGAAGCGGGCAAGTGAGAACCGGCCCGTCTGGTACCTGGTGCCGGACGGGGTGGTGCAGTACATCTCCAAGCGCAACCTGTACCGACCACGCGATGCCGAGCGCCTCGACGGGGCGGTCACGGTGTCGGGGCCGGCACCGCAGAACAACATCAGTCAACCGAACCGGGAGAACACCTAAGTGAGCGCATCCGCCGAAGCACTCGAGATGTCGCGGATCGCCGCGCTGGCCGCAGACGAGAAGCTGGCCAACGACGTGGTGGTGCTCGACGTGTCCGAGCAGTTGGTCATCACCGACTGCTTCGTCATCGCCTCCGCCTCCAACGAGCGCCAGGTCAACTCCGTCGTGGAGAACATCGAGGACAAGCTCCGCGAGGCCGGGCACAAGCCGGTCCGCAAGGAGGGCACCCGGGAGGGCCGCTGGGCGCTGCTCGACTACGTCGACCTGGTGGTCCACGTCCAGCACGACGACGAGCGCAACTTCTACGGCCTGGAGCGGCTGTGGAAGGACTGCCCGATCGTCCCGGTCGACGGCATCGAGCCGCGCAGGGCCGAATGGGGTGCCGACTCCGACGGTGACGTCGTGGACGAGCAGGCCGCCGAACTGGGCGGCGCCGACCAGGGCGAGCCGGAGTCCGGGCGGTGACAGCTGCCGCGGCGTCTCCGGCGCGGCATTCGATCGCGGCCCCGCCGCGGCGACTGATCCTGCTGCGGCACGGGCAGACCGAGTACAACGCCGGTGACCGGATGCAGGGTCAGCTCGACACGGACCTGTCCGAGCTCGGGCGCGTGCAGGCCAAGTTGGCGGCCCGGGCGTTGGGCGAGCGCGGCCCGGCCGAGATCGTCAGCTCCGACCTGCGTCGGGCGCTGGACACCGCGACCGCGCTCGGTGATCATGCCGGGCTGGCCGTCGCCACCGACCAGCGACTGCGGGAAACCCACCTCGGCGAGTGGCAGGGGCTCACCCACACCCAGGTCGACGAGCGTGATCCCGGTGCCCGCGCCGCCTGGCGTGCCGACGCCACCTGGGCCCCGCCCGGCGGGGAGAGCCGAGTCGACGTCGCCAGGCGGTCGGTCCCGGTCGTGCAGGAACTGCTCGCCGCCCGCCCGGGATGGGGCGAGGACCCGGTCGTGCTGGTCGCGCACGGTGGCCTGATCGCCGCACTGACCGCCGCGCTGCTGGATCTGCCGGTGGACCGGTGGCCGGTGTTCGGCGGTCTCGGCAACACCAGTTGGGTGCAGTTGACCGGGCACGGGGAACCCGACGCGGTGTCCTGGCGCCTGGACGTGTGGAACGCCTCCGCGAGGGTGGCCGGCGATGTCCTCTGACCTGGATACGGCTCCCGGGCGGGGCGACCGCCCGACCCTGCTGGTGATCGCCGACTCGCTCTCGTACTTCGGACCCAAGGGCGGCCTGCCCGCCAACCATCCTCGGATCTGGCCGAATCTCGTCGCCGCCGAACTCGGCTGGGACGTCGAGTTGGTCGCGCGGATCGGCTGGACCAGCCGGGACGCGTACTGGGCGCTGATCCAGGATCCGCGGGTGTGGGCGACGGTGCCCAGGGCCGCTGCGGTCGTGTTCGCGGTCGGCGGGATGGACTCGCTGCCGTCCCCGTTGCCGACCGCGCTGCGGGAACAGTTGCGGTACCTGCGGCCGCCGGCGCTGCGCCGTCAGGTCCGCAACGCCTACCAGTGGCTGCAACCCCGACTGTCCCCGCTCGGGTGGCCGGTCGCGCTGCCGCCGAAACTGAGCGTCGAGTACCTCGAGGAGTGCCGCACGTCGCTGGCCTACATGCGGCCGGAACTGCCGGTGATCGGCTGCCTGCCGTCGGTGCACCTGAGCGACGCCTACGGCAAGGTGCACGCCGGCCGGCCGGCCGCGGTCCGTGCGCTCGAGCAGTGGAGCGCCGAAACGGGTGTTCCCCTGGTCGATCTGGCACAGGCGGTCCGCCCGGACATCTTCTCCGGCGAGGGAAACCCGGACGGCATCCACTGGGGCTGGGCCGGACACGAGGCCGTCGCCGAGGCGATGCTGTCCACGATTCGCGGCGTCCTCGCCGGGGACGGCGCGCACGCGGTCGTCGACGAGGCCCGGTAGGCCCGATGTCCGTCGTCGTCGTCACCGACTCCTCGGCCTACCTCGACCCGGACCTGGCCGAGGAACTCGGTATCCGGGTGGTTCCGTTGCACGTGCTCGTCGACGGGGAGGACCTGCGGGAAGGGCTCGACCCGATGCCGGAGGATCTGTACATCGGTACCGGGGTGACCACCTCCGGCGCCTCGCCGGGCGAACTGACGGCCGTGTATGCGCAGGCGCTCGAGGACAGCGGCGGCGACGGCGTCGTCGCCGTGCACATCTCGCGACAGTTGTCCGGGACGTGGGAGGCGGGCCGACAGGCTGCGCAGGAGCTGGGGGAGAAGGTTCGCATCGTCGACTCCCAGTCCACTGCAATGGCTTTGGGATTCGCCGTACTGGCGGCGGCTCGGGTCGCGCGAGCGGGTGGCGGATTGCGCGCCGTCTACGAGCGGGCCGTCGAGGTCGCGGACCGGGGCCGGGTCCTGATCATGGTCGACCGGCTCGACCACCTGCGTCGCGGCGGCCGTATCGGTGCCGCCGCCGCGCTGCTCGGTACCGCGCTCGCGATGAAGCCGGTGCTGCACCTCGTAGACGGCAAACTGGTGCTGCGGGAGAAGACCCGCACCGCGACCAAGGCGCTCGCCAAGCTGGTCGACGCCGCCGTCGACCAGGCCGGTCCCGGCGACGTCGCGGTCGCGGTGCACCATGTCGGCGCAGCCGAGCGGGCGGCCGAGGTGGCCGCGGCCCTGCGCCCACGACTGCCGGACGCGAGCGAGTTCGTCGTCGCGGAGTTGGGGCCGGTCATCGCCAGCCATCTGGGGCCGGGTGCGGTCGGGTTGCTGGTCGTCCCGGGGGGTGCGGGCGCAGGTCCGGAAGTCGGCGACCCCGCGCCGGACCCCGGCGACGCCGAGTAGTCCACAGCGCCGGAATTCATCCACAGCCCAGCGGGTTTGCGCTCGTTGTGCGGAAATTCGCTCCGAGCGCCGTCCTAGCGTCGGGGCATGGGCAGCACCGACGAGGCACGCGAGCAGATCCGGCGCAGACTCGACGCCGTCACCGGACGAGGCGCAGCGGCGCCCGGGACGGGGGAGGGCGCCGACCCGTCACCTGACGACGCGCAGCCCGGCTGGCTCGACCCGGATCCCGAGCCGTCCGGTCCGCGGCTGCGCTTCGCACCCGGCCGGCGAGGGGTGGTCGCGCTGGCCCTCGTCGCACTGACCGCGGCAGGGATCGGCGCGGTCGTGGTGTGGCGGGACCGTCCGGTCGCGCAGACGGTGGCACCGCTGCCGGTCGCCGCGACGGTCCCCGCCGGCGACGAGCCGACCGACCCGCCGCGGTCCGACCCTGCGCCGTCCGGGCCGCCGGCCGAGGAGCTCGTGGTCAGCGTGGTCGGTCTCGTGCACACCTCCGGCCTGGTCCACCTGCCGGAGGGCTCACGGGTCGCCGACGCGCTGGCCGCTGCGGGAGGTGCCCGCGACGGGGCGGACCTGTTGGGGCTCAACCTCGCTCAACGACTGAACGATGGAGATCAGGTGCTGGTCGGGGTCGCTCCGCCGCCCGGTGCGGCACCGGTCGCGGGCAGCGCGACCGTGGGTGCCGGGCCGGGTGCCGGGACGGCTGCGGCCGGCTCGGCCGGTGCGAACGGGCCGGTGAACCTGAACGCGGCCACCGAGCAGCAGCTCGATGCGCTGCCCGGCGTCGGTCCGGTCACAGCCGCCGCGATCCTCGCCTGGCGCACCACCAACGGCCGGTTCACCGATGTCGAGCAGCTCGGAGAGGTGGACGGCATCGGCCCGGCCCGCCTGGAGAAGCTGCGCGACCTCGTGACGGTTCGGTGACGGACCGGCAGGCCCGCCCGATCGACCTGCGGCTGCTGCCCTCCGCCGTGATGTGCTGGGCCGCAACCGCGATCGGACTCGTGGCCGGCTGGCGTGCGGCACTGTGGGTGGCGGTCGTCGCCGTGTCGGGTGCGGTGGCGATCGGGCTGATCGTCCGTCGCGGCCGGTGGTCCGCGCTGGCCGGAACCGCCGTCGCGGCGTTGCTCGTCGGCGCCGGATTCGCGGGAGCCACCGCGGTGCGTGCACACGCCGTCGCGACGCATCCCCTCGCCGACCGCAGCGGGTACGTCACCCTCACCGTCGACACCCGCGGCGATCCCGAGCCGGTCCGTTCCGCGCGCGAGGACACGGTGATGGTGCGGGCCGCGTTGCGGACGATCGGGCAGGGCACCGGCGCGGTCGAGGTGGGCGGCGCGGTCCTGGTGTTCGCGCCGTCCGACGGCTGGCAGGATCTGTTGCCCGGCCGGCGCGTGGAACTGCGTGGCGCGGTGAGCAAACCGAAGCGCGCCGACCTGACCGTCGCGGTGGTCCGCGCCACCGGCCCACCCCGCCCGCTCGGGGAGCCGTCCTGGGCGCAGCGGGCCGCCGGACACGTGCGGGACCGGTTCGCCGCGGCATCGGCGCGGTCCCTGCCGCCCGACGCCGCGGGACTGCTGCCGGGACTCGTCGTCGGTGACACCACCGCTCTGCCGGAACTGGTGGAGGACGACTTCACCGCCGCCGGGCTGAGCCACCTGACGGCGGTCTCGGGCGCCAACGTGAGCATTCTGCTCGGTGCGGTGCTGCTGCTGACCCGCGCGCTCGCGCTCGGGCCACGCACGACCGCAGTCGTCGCCGGAATCGCGTTGGTGGGCTTCGTGATTCTCGCCCGGCCGTCGCCCAGTGTGTTGCGGGCCGCCGCGATGGGGGCGGTGGTCCTGCTGGCGATGGTCGTTGGCCGGCGGCGGCAGGCGATGCCCGCGCTCGGCGCCGCGGTCATCGCGCTGCTCGCCCTGTACCCGGACCTGGCCGTCAGTTTCGGCTTCGCACTGTCCGTGGCCGCGACCGCGGCGCTGGTGCTGGTGGCGCCGCGCTGGGCGCGGTGGCTGCAGCGGCGCGGCTGGCCGCGGGTGGCGGCCGAGGCGGTCGCGGTTGCCGTGGCCGCGCACGCCGTCACGGTGCCGCTCGTCGCCGCGATGGCCGGGACCGTGAGCACGGTGGCGGTCGCGGCGAACCTCGCGGTCGCGCCGGTCATCGCCCCGGTCACGGTGATCGGCGCGGTGGTCGCGGCGGCGGGCACGGCGTGGCTTCCCCTCGGTGCGCTCGCCGCCCACGTCACCGCGCCGCTGCTGTGGTGGCTGCTGTGGGTGGCGCGGACGTCGGCCGCCCTCCCCGGCGCGTCGGTCTCGGTGCCGTCCGGTGCGATCGGGTTCGCGGTCATCGCCGCCGTGGTGGTCGCGGCGGTGACGGCGATCGCCGTGCGGCGGCTGCGGGTCCTGCTCGCCGCGATGCTGCTCGGGGTGGCCCTGGTGTGGCTGCCGGTCCGGATGCTGTGGCCGGGATGGCCGGCGCGCGGCTGGGTGCTGGTGGCGTGCGACGTCGGGCAGGGCGACGCGTTGGTGCTCGACGCCGGGAACGGGTCGGTGGTGGTCGTCGACGCGGGGCCACAACCGAGACCGGTCGACGACTGTCTGCACCGTCTCGGCGCGCGATCGGTGGCCGCCGTCGTGCTGACCCACCTGCACGCGGACCACATCGACGGACTGCCCGGGGTGCTGCGAGGGCGGTCGGTGGGCGGCGTGGTGACCGGCCCGATGCGGCTGCCGGAGGAGGGGTTCGGCCAGGTGCAGCAGCAGGCGTCGGCGGCGGGGGTGCCGGTGGTCGAGGCGCGGGCCGGGCAGACGCTGACCGCGGGGGCACTCACATTCCGGGTGCTCGGCCCCACCCTGCCCGCGCCGCGCGACCCCGGCGACGGCGACGACGCCGCCAACGACCAGTCGCTGGTGCTGTCCGTGGACACCGACGCAGGCCGGGTCCTGCTCACCGGGGACGTCGAGGCGGACGGACAGCGGGATCTGCTGCGGGACCGGGTTCCGGTCGCCGCGGAAATCCTCAAACTTCCGCACCACGGCTCGCGCACCACCACGCCGGAGTTCCTTCGCGCGGTCGGGGCGCGGCTGGTGATCGTCTCTGTCGGCGCCGACAACACCTTCGGCCATCCCAACCCCGGGATCCTGAGGACCCTGCAAGAGATGGGCGCGACCGTCGCCCGCACCGACCGCGGCGGCGACGTCGCGGTCAGCCGCGGCGGGGGCGGGGGTGTCGCCGTCACGCACCGCCGACGCTGACGCGTCGGCCGGGCGTGACAGGATCGTGGGGTGACCTCCGCCGCTCCCGCACAGCTGCATCTCGTTCTCGGTGACGAGGAGTTCCTCGTCGCCCGTGCCGTCTCCGCCATCGTCGCGGAGGTACGGGCGGCGTCCGACAATCCCCAGGACGTGCCCGTCAGCCGGTTGCGGACCGGCGACACCAGTCCCGCCGAACTCGCGGAACTGCTCAGCCCGTCCCTGTTCGCCGAGGACAAGGTCATCGTCCTCGAGGCCGCCGCCGAGGCAGGCAAGGATGCGGTCACCCTGGTGCTCGACGCCGCGGCCGCGCCACCCGACGGGTTCACCATCGTCGTGCTGCACTCCGGGGGAGGCCGGGCGAAGGCGATGGTCGGGGCGCTGCAGAAGTCGGGCGCCCAGGTGCACGAGTGCGCGAAACTCAAGCCGACGGAACGCGCCGACTTCGTGCGGTCCGAGTTCCGTGCCGCGGGGGTGAGGGTGTCCCCGGAGGTCATCGAGACGGTGCTCGACGCGGTCGGCTCCGACCTGCGCGAGCTCGCCGCGGCCTGCTCACAGCTCGCCGCGGACACCGGCGGGAAGATCGACGCCGCGGCGGTGCAGCGGTACTACTCCGGCAAGGCCGAGGTGTCCGGATTCGACGTCGCGGAACTGGCGGTCGCGGGGGACCGGTCCGGGGCACTGGAGGCTCTGCGCTGGGCGATGCTTCGGGGTGTGCCGCACGTGCTGCTCGCCGACGCCCTCGCCGACGCCGTGCACACGATCGCCCGGGTGGACTCGGCCGGCCGCGGCGACCCGTTCCGGATGGCGTCGGGCCTGGGCATGGCCCCGTGGAAGGTGAAGAAGGCGCAGGCGCAGGCGCGTGGCTGGCGGCCGGAGACTCTCGGTTCGGCGCTCGAGGTGGTGGCCCAGCTCAACGCCGACGTCAAGGGTGCCGCGGCCGATGCCGACTACGCGGTGGAGTACGCCGTCCGCCGGGTTGCCGAGCTGCGCGGCTGACCGGTCTTTCGCATGTCCGGCCCGGCCCCCGGACATGCGAAAAGACCGCCCGGTCGAGGACCGGGCGGTCTCCAGCGATGACGTTTAGGTCAGAGCTTGTTCGCAGCCAGCGCGAGCGCCGACTTCTTGTTGGCAGCCTGGTTGGCGTGGATGACGCCCTTGCTGGCAGCCTTGTCGAGCTTGCGGCTGGCGGAGACGAGGAGCTCGTTGGCCTTGTCCTTGTCGCCCGCGGCAGCAGCCTCGCGGAAGGAACGGATCGCGGTACGCAGCGAGGACTTCACCGACTGGTTGCGCAGTCGCTGACGCTCGTTGGTACGGATCCGCTTCACCTGGGACTTGATGTTGGCCACGCGTAAAATCCTGTCGTCTTCGCTGGTTTTCTGGTTGAGAAAGCTTCGGGTGCGTATGTGCACCGACAGGCCACGTTACCAGTGCCGAACCTGATGACCCAAACCGCGGGTCGCTCCAGGCTGTTGCCAGGTGCCGGAAACGCAGTTGTTTCAGGCTGCTCACCTGCACGTTACCGTGCGCGCTGCCGGGTGGCTGCCGCTGGCGGACCATGGGCGGATGAACGCCCGAACAGTCACGAAACCAGTCCCCGGAACCGGGGCCGGGGACGTGTTCGACGGATACAACGACATCGGCCGCTACGCCCTCGCCTACGACGAGATGTTCGATGCAGGCGGTGCCGTGCGGCCACCCTACGAGGGGATCTTCGCTGCCCTCGAGCCGTCGAACGCCGCCGATCTCGCCGCCCGCGCCGACGCGCTCGCCCGGGCGTTCGTCGATCAGGGGGTCACCTTCTCCCTCTCCGGGCAGGAGCGGCCGTTCCCGCTGGACCTGGTGCCCCGGGTGATCGCCGAACGCGAGTGGGCCACCCTCGAGCGGGGCATCACCCAGCGCGTCCGGGCGCTGGAGATGTTCCTCGCCGATGTGTACGGAGACCAGGAGATCCTGCGTGACCGGGTGGTCCCGAAACGTCTCGTCACCTCGTGTGAACACTTTCACCGCGAGGCTGCCGGGATCGTGCCGCCCAACGGTGTCCGGATCCACGTCGCAGGCATCGACGTCGTCCGCGACGCCACCGGCACCTTCCGGGTGCTCGAGGACAACCTCAGGTCCCCGTCCGGGGTGTCCTATGTGATGGAGAACCGCCGCACCATGGCGCGGGTGTTTCCCGACCTGTTCTCCTCGCACCGGGTGCGGGCCGTCGGTGACTACGCCGCACAACTGCTGCGGGCGCTGCGGGCGTCGGCCGCGGTCAACACCGCGGACCCGACGGTAGTGGTGCTGACCCCCGGCATCGCCAACTCCGCGTACTTCGAGCACTCGCTGCTGGCGCGGCAGATGGGTGTCGAACTCGTCGAGGGCCGGGACCTGTTCTGCCGCGACAACGTCGTCTACATGCGCACCACCGAGGGGGAGCGGCAGGTCGACGTCGTCTATCGCCGCATCGACGACGACTTCCTCGACCCGATGCACTTCCGGCCCGACTCCGTCCTCGGCGTCGCCGGGCTGCTCAACGCGGCCCGCGCGGGCAACGTCGTCATCTCCAGCGCCGTCGGCAACGGGGTCGGTGACGACAAACTGGTCTACACGTACGTGCCCGCGATCATCGAGTACTACCTCGGCGAGAAGCCGTTGCTGGCGAACGTCGACACCTACCGGTGCTGGCTGCCGGACGAGTGCGAGGAGGTGCTCGACCGGCTCTCCGAGCTCGTGATCAAGCCGGTCGAGGGGTCCGGTGGCTACGGCATCGTGTTCGGGCCGGACGCCTCGCGCCGGGAACTCGCCGAGGTCGCCGCGAAGATCCGCGCCGACCCGCGCGGCTGGATCGCGCAGCCGGTGGTCCAGCTGTCCACCGTGCCGACCAAGGTCGGGGACGTCCTCGCGCCGCGACACGTGGACCTGCGCCCGTTCGCCGTCAACGACGGCGAGGGCGTGTGGGTGCTGCCGGGCGGGCTGACCCGGGTGGCGCTGCCGGAGGGGTCGCTCGTCGTCAACTCCAGCCAGGGCGGCGGCAGCAAGGACACCTGGGTGCTGGCCGGCCGGGTCCCCGACACCGAACGCGAGCTCGGCGGCGGCGAACTGGTCGGGGAGCCGGTCCGGCCCGGGCACAGCGAACTCGGCCCGGAACTGTCCGCCGGACAGCAGCAGCAACAGCAGCAGCAAAACGCCAGACAACGGCAGGCGGCCGGGTCGGACGGGAAGGCGGTGGGCCCCGATGCTCGCACGTAACGCGGAGTCGATGTACTGGATCGGCAGGTACGTCGAGCGGGCCGACGACACCGCCCGGATCCTGGACGTCGCGGTCCACCAGCTGTTCGAGGACTCCACCGTCGACCCGGACCGGTCGTCACGGCTGCTGCTTCGGGTGCTCGGCATCGACACGCCGGAAGGTCCGCTCGACGTGTGGTCGCTCACCGATCTGGTCGCGTTCGGTAGGGATCGAGGGGGCTCGATCGTCGACTCGCTCTCGCGCGCACGGGAGAACGCCCGCGGTGCAAGGGAAGTGACGTCCACCGAGATGTGGGAGTGCCTGAACACCACGTATCACGGTCTCGCCGAACGGGAGAGGGCCGCGCGCAGGCTCGGTCCGCACGAGTTCTTCGCCTACGTCGAGACCCGCGCCGCCATGTTCGCCGGCCTCGCCGACTCCACCCTCAGTCGTGACGACGGCTACCGCTTCCTGCTGCTCGGCCGCTCCGTCGAGCGGGTCGACATGCTGGTGCGACTGCTGCTCTCGCGTGCCGGGGACCGCAACAGTTCCCCGGCCTGGGTGACGGTGCTGCGGTCGGCCGGCGCCCAGGACACCTACCTGCGCACCTACCGCGGGGCCCTCGACGCCCACCGCGTCGTCGAGTTCATCCTGCTCGACCGGTTGTTCCCGCGGTCGGTGTTCCACGCGATCCGGCAGGCGGAACTGTGTCTCGACCAGCTCGACACCCACCCTCACAGCCGGGTCGGGACCCGCGACGAGGCGCAGCGCATCCTCGGGCGGGCCCGCAGCGAGCTCGAGTTCCTGCCGCCAGGGGTGGTGATGGAGGACCTGCAACTGCGCCTGCTCGCGCTGCAGGACACCTGCCGCACCCTGGGGGAGGCGATCGCGCAGCAGTACTTCCACTCCGCCCCCTGGGTGGCGTGGACCGACGCCGGGGCCGGGGTGGCCGCGGGAGTGGAGGGGGAGCGATGACCTGGCGACTGAGGGTGGTGCACACCACCGGGTTCGCGTACAACGCACCGGTGACGTCGTCGTTCAACGAGGCCCGGTTGACGCCGCGCAGCGACGCGCGGCAGAACGTCATCCACAACCGGGTCGAGACGGTGCCCGCCACCCGGGCGTACCGCTACACCGACTACTGGGGTACTGCCGTCACCGCTTTCGACCTGCACGCCCCGCACACCACGCTCGCCGTCACCGGCTCGTCGGTGGTCGAGACCGAGGCCGTCACGATCCCGGCGGACACCGTCGGCTGGGATCGGCTGGGCGAGGATCACATTCGCGACCAGTACGGCGAATACCTGTGCGGCACCGGCTATGTCCCGGCCAGTGACCACTTCGACGACGTCGCGCAGCGTCTGCGTCGCGAGTGCCGGCCCGCCGAGGCCGTCGTCGCGGCCGCCGGATGGGTGCACGAGCAGATGTCGTACGTTCCGGGGTCGACCGGCGTGCACACCTCCGCACTGGAGGCGTGGGAGGAGCGACGCGGGGTCTGTCAGGACTACGCGCACCTCACCTTGCTGCTGCTGCGTGCCATGGGAATTCCCAGCCGATACGTGTCCGGCTACCTGCATCCGAATCCGGATGCGGCACTGGGGGAGGCGGTCAGTGCCGAGTCACATGCCTGGGTTCAGGCGTGGACCGGGTCGTGGTGGGGATACGACCCGACGAACGCGGTCCTGGTGAACGAGCAGCACGTGTCGGTTGCCGTCGGGCGGGACTACGCGGACGTGCCGCCGCTCAAGGGAATTTACTCGGGAGGCGGCTCGACAGACCTCGATGTCGTTGTGGAGATGGTACGTCTCGCGTAGCGTCCGACCGGAGCTATTCCCGTTCCGTCCTTCGACGCAGCAAAAAGGTGGCACATGTCTCCCACAGCACAGGAAATCTCCGAGAAGGAACACTTTTCCGATGCCAAGAAGTACGTCGCCGAAGGCATCGGCACGTTCGTGCTGGTGTTCGTCTCGGTCGGCACGGCCGTCATCGCGGGCAGCAAGGTCGGCAATCTCGGGGTCGCGCTCGCGTTCGGTCTGACCCTGGCGTTGCTCGTCTACGCGATCGGCCCGGTGTCCGGCTGCCACGTCAACCCGGCGGTCACCTTCGGCCAGTTCCTGATCGGGCGCATCGAGGCCGTGAAGGCGTTGATGTACGTGGGCGCCCAGGTGCTCGGCGGTCTCGTCGCCGGTGTGGTGCTGTTCGCGGTCGCCAAGAGCCTGCCCTCCTACGATCGGGCGACCAACGGGCTCGGCGCGAACGGATGGGGCGACCACAGCCCGTCCGCGATCCAGGGGCCGCTCGGCGGCGTCCTGCAGAGCGGCTACGGGATCGGCGCGATGATCGTGATCGAGATCCTGCTCACCGCGCTGCTGGTGTTCGTGGTCCTCGCGTCCACCGACCAACTGTCCGACGTGCCGCTCGCCGGCATCGCGATCGGCTTCACCCTCGCCGTCATCCACATCATGTCGATCCCGATCGACAACACCTCGGTCAACCCGGCGCGCAGCTTCGCCGTCGCCTGGTACCAGGACGGCGCGCCGGTTCAGCTGTGGGCCTTCATCGTGTTCCCGCTGATCGGTGGTGCGCTGGGCGCGTTCGCCTACCGCTCGCTGTTCGGACGCTTCGACCGGCTCCACGACTGACAACTCGTTTCGCGACCGATGATCGGGCGCCGGCCACTGTTGGCCGGCGCCCGATCCGCGTTCGTGTCAGGACCAGCCGTGGTCTCGGCGCAGCCGGGCGGCGACCTTGTCGAAACGGCCCTTGTCGAGAATCGCGCCCTCACGGCGGATCCCGGCCTCGGGGACGTCGAGGACCCGGTCGAGTCGCACCCAGCTCGGGCGGTGCTCGCCGTCCCAGGCGCCGGCACCCAGCGCCAGCCAGTTGCGCTGGCCCTCCCGGTCCGAGTTCGACGACAGCATCAGGCCGAGCAGGGTCTCGCCGTCGCGTCCGACCACGAGCACCGGCCGGTCCTTGCCCTTGCCCGCGTCCTCCTCGTACGCGACCCAGGTCCAGACGACCTCGCCGGGATCGGCGCGGCCGTCCAGGTCCGGTGCATACGCGACGGTGCGGGCGCGGTGCGCCGTCGGGGCCGAGGTCGACGACACCGGGCGCCCGGGCCGGACCGGCTTTCGTTCCGGCGCCGCGGTCTTCGCCCGGGGCAGCACCCCGGATTTCTGCAATCCCTTCAGCAGCCGCGGACCCTCACGCAGTGCGATGTCGCCGAGTTGCCTGCCGATCCGCGTCCACTTCGAAGCCATGCCTCCAACCTAGCGACGGGTGCGGTCCGGTCGGATGGGCACCCGCCACGGCACCGATTCATCCGGTCTGGATGAGGGCACCGGATCGTCGCCGGTGACATGCTCGCGGCGAGCCCCGAGGAATCACGAGGAGAGATGCCATGAGCAGCGATGCCACCGCGACTGTCCAGAACGGGAACGCGAGCGCGTCCCGAGAGCTCCCGTTCGGCGACGTTCAGGACTTCGAGGACGCCCGCCGCGGCTTCGTCGCGGCGCTCGAACCCGGGGTGGTCACGAACGCGAGCGGCGAGGTGGTGTGGGACAGCGACGGATACGCGTTCCTCGACGAGGACTGCCCGCCAACGGTCCATCCGAGTCTGTGGCGGCAGTCCCAGCTGTGCGCGATGCAGGGGCTGTACGAGGTCGCCGACGGGATCTACCAGATTCGCGGGCTGGACCTGTCCAACATGACCCTGGTCGAGGGCGACACCGGGGTGATCGTGATCGACCCCCTGATCTCGGCCGAGACCGCCGCGGCCGGGCTGGCCCTGTACCGCGAGCACCGCGGTGAACGGCCGGTGACGGGAGTGATCTTCTCGCACTGCCACATCGATCACTTCGGCGGCGTCAAGGGCGTCACCACCGAGGAGGACGTGGCCGCGGGGCGCTGCCCCATCCTGGCGCCGACCGGATTCGTCGAGCACGCGGTGGCGGAGAACGTGTACGCCGGCACCGCCATGGGGCGGCGGGCGGCCTACATGTACGGCGCTGCGCTGCCGCGCGGGCCGCACGGAGCGGTCGGCGCCGGTCTCGGACCGACCACCTCGACGGGAACGCCGACCCTCATCACGCCGACCGTCGACATCGGCCGGACCGGGCAGACCGAGGTGCTCGACGGCGTCCGCATCGAATTCCAGCTCACCCCCGGCACCGAGGCGCCCTCGGAGATGAACTTCCATTTCCCGGACCGGCGAGCCCTGTGTATGGCGGAGAACGCCACGCACACGCTGCACAACCTGCTCACCCTCCGGGGTGCGCTGGTCCGCGACCCGCACGTGTGGGCGAAGTACCTGACGGAGTCGATCAACCGGTACGCGGCGGAATCGGACGTCCTGTTCGCCTCGCACCACTGGCCGACCTGGGGCACCGAGCGGCTCACCGAGTTCCTGTCCCTGCAACGCGACCTGTACGGCTACCTGCACGACCAGACGCTGCGGGCGATCAACAAGGGCGTCACGGGAATCGAGTTCGCCGAGGAGATTCAGCTCCCGCCCGCGATCGAGCAGGCGTGGCACACACACGGCTACTACGGTTCGGTCAGCCACAACGTCAAGGCCATCTACCAGCGCTACATGGGCTGGTTCGACGGCAACCCCGCGACCCTGTGGCAGCACACGCCCGTCGACGCGGCGCAGCGGCACGTCGAGTTCATGGGCGGTGCGCAGGCGGTCCTGGACAAGGCCCGCGAGTCGTTCGCCGCGGGCGACTATCGCTGGGTCGCACAGGTGGTGAACTATGTGATCTTCGCCGATCCGGACAACGCCGAGGCGAAGGCGCTGCAGGCCGACACGCTCGAGCAACTCGGATTCGGGTCCGAGAACGGCACGTGGCGCAACTTCTTCCTCATGGGCGCCTACGAACTGCGCCACGGCGCGATCGGAACCCCCACCGTCACGGCATCCCAGGACATCTCCGCGGCGCTCAACGTGGAGCAACTGTTCGACGCGATCTCGCTGCGGGTCGACGGGCCGCGCGCCTGGGCAGCGAGGATCACGATCGACTGGCATCTGACGGATCCCGCGCTCACCCACCGCACCCAACTCCGCAACGGGGTGCTGGTGCACTTCGACGTGGACGGCGAGATGCCCGCACCCGATGTCGCGTTCACCCTGACACGGCAGAATCTGCACGACGCCCTGCTCGGCCGCCGCGGTCTCGACGCCATGATCGCGGCGCAAGAGGTGGCGGTCGACGGTGACGCCGGCAAGCTGGTCGAGCTGGTCGGCTATCTCGATGCGCCCGACCCGGACTTCGCCATCGTGACGCCCTGACCTCACGGCCCACCTTCGACCCCGGACCGCCGGACGTGCGGTCCCCGCGCAGTGAAGTCGCCGGTGGTGACCCTCGATGTGTACGCGCACCTGCCGTCAAGGGATGATGGGAGGGCACGGGACGCGGCAGACGTCGTCCCGGTGCGGGACCAGTGCGGGACGGGCGACCGGACCGGGTCGGTACAGGTGCGCGAGTGAGATGAGGGAATTGGGCTTGAGCAGCAACTTCGCGGAGACGACGTTCACGGATCCGTCGCGGATCCGGAACTTCTGCATCATCGCGCACATCGACCACGGCAAGTCGACGCTGGCGGACCGGATGCTGCAGCTCACCGGGGTCGTCGAGGAGCGCGCGATGCGCGCGCAGTACCTCGACCGGATGGACATCGAGCGCGAACGCGGCATCACGATCAAGGCGCAGAACGTGCGGCTCCCGTGGACCGTCGAGAACGAGGACGGCACCACCGAACAGATCGTCCTGCACCTGATCGACACGCCGGGCCACGTCGACTTCACGTACGAGGTCTCCCGCGCGCTCGAGGCATGCGAGGGTGCGGTGCTGCTCGTCGACGCCGCGCAGGGCATCGAGGCCCAGACCCTGGCCAACCTGTACCTGGCGATGGAGAAGGACCTCACCATCATCCCGGTGCTCAACAAGATCGACCTGCCCGCGGCCGACCCGGACAGGTACGCCGCCGAGATCGCGCACATCGTCGGCTGCGAGCCGGAGGACGTGCTGCGGGTCTCCGGCAAGACCGGTGTCGGTGTGAAGGAGCTGCTCGACGAGGTCGTCAAGCAGGTGCCCGCGCCGGTCGGCGACGCGGACGGTCCGGCGCGCGCGATGATCTTCGACTCGGTCTACGACGCCTACCGCGGCGTCGTCACCTACGTGCGAGTGGTGGACGGCAAGATCCGTCCCCGCGAGAAGATCACCATGATGTCGACCGGTACCACCCACGAACTGCTCGAGGTGGGCATCATCTCGCCCGAACCCAAGGCCACCGTCGGCCTCGGAGTCGGCGAGGTCGGCTACCTCATCACCGGCGTCAAGGACGTGCGCCAGTCGCGAGTCGGCGACACCGTCACCACCTTCCGCAACGGCGCGACCGAGCCGCTGACCGGCTACCGCGACCCCAAGCCGATGGTCTACTCCGGTCTGTACCCGATGGACGGCTCCGACTACCCGGTGCTGCGCGACGCGCTGGACAAGCTGCGCCTCAACGATGCCGCGCTGGCCTACGAGCCGGAAACGTCCGTGGCGCTGGGCTTCGGCTTCCGCTGCGGCTTCCTCGGCCTGCTGCACATGGAGATCACCCGGGACCGCCTGGAGCGTGAGTTCGGCCTCGACCTCATCTCCACCGCACCGAACGTGGTGTACCGCGTGATCATGGAGGACGGCTCCGAGCACGAGGTGACCAACCCCTCGTACTGGCCCGAGGGCAAGGTGCGCGAGGTGTACGAGCCGATGGCCAAGTGCACCGTCATCGCGCCGAGCGAGTACACCGGCGCGATCATGGAACTGTGTCAGAGCCGCCGCGGCGAGCTCGGTGGCATGGACTACCTCTCGGAGACGCGTGTCGAGCTGCGTTACACGCTGCCGATGGGCGAGATCATGTTCGACTTCTTCGACGCCCTCAAGTCCCGGACCAAGGGCTACGCCAGCCTCGACTACGAGGAGGCGGGCGAGCAGCAGGCCGCGCTCGTCAAGGTCGACATCCTGCTGCAGGGCGAGGCCGTCGACGCGTTCAGCGCGATCGTGCACAAGGACGCCGCCTTCGCCTACGGCAACAAGATGACCACCAAGCTGCGCGAGCTGATCCCGCGCCAGCAGTTCGAGGTGCCGATCCAGGCCGCGATCGGCTCGAAGATCATCGCCCGCGAGAACATCCGCGCGATCCGCAAGGACGTGCTCGCCAAGTGCTACGGCGGCGACATCAGCCGTAAGCGCAAGCTGCTCGAGAAGCAGAAGGAGGGCAAGAAGCGGATGAAGACCATCGGTCGGGTCGAGGTCCCGCAGGAGGCCTTCGTGGCGGCGCTGTCGAACGAGTCTGTCGCGGACAAGCCCAAGAAGTAGGCGCTGCGCGCCCGTGAGTCTTACCGGTCCGCACCGGGCCGCACAGACTCACGGGCGGCGGAGTCGCAGCCGAGAGGGGAACGATGCTCGAGACCTGGTTGACGGAGACGTTGGGACTCGAGGTGCCGATCCTCGGCGCCCCGATGGGTGGACGCGCCGGCGGCGCGCTGGCCGGCGAGGTGTCGAAGGCCGGTGGCCTCGGCATGCTCGGCGCGGCCCGGTACACGACGCCGGAGTGGATCGCGGCGGAGGCGGCGGTCGCGCGTGAGCGCGGCGGTCGGGTCGGCATCGGCCTGATGACGTGGTCGCTCGACGACGACGACACCCTCCTCGGCGCTGCGATCGACGAGAACCCGACACTGCTGACCCTGTCGTTCGGTGATCCCGAGCCGTACGTGAAGCGGGCGCACGCCGCCGGGATTCTCGTTGCCTCCCAGGTGAACACGCTCGAGGATCTGCGGGTCGTCGAGCGGGCCGGGGTGGACGTGGTCATCGCGCAGGGCGGCGAGGCCGGCGGGCACACCGGGCGGATCGGCACCCTGCCGTTGCTGCAGGAACTGCTCGACGCCACCGAGTTGCCGGTCCTGGCGGCCGGCGGCATCGGCACCGGCCGCGGCCTGGCGGCGGTGATCGCGGCCGGTGCGCAGGGTGCGCTGATCGGCACCGCGCTGCTGGCCAGCCCCGAGACCGTCGGCCCCGACTACGCCCGCACCGCCGTCGTCGACGCAGGCAGCGCCGACACCGTCTACACCGCGGTGTTCGACCGGGCACGGCACCAGCCGTGGCCCGAGCGATGGGGCGGACGGGCCATCGCCAACGACTTCACCCGCGACTTCCACGGCACCGACACTCCGGTCGAGCAGTTGGAGCAGGCGTACGACGCCGCCGATCCGCGCCGCGGCGTGGTGTACGCGGGCGAGGCCGTCGGCCTGGTGCGCGACGTGCGGCCCGCGGGTGAGGTGGTGCGGCAGATCGCCGCCGACGCCGAGCGGCTCCTGTCCCGCTTCTCCTGACCCCTGGCACACCCCGTCCATCTGACCGAATGTGGCATTCCGTCACTTGAAGTGACCGAAGGCCACATTCGGTCGAATGGGCCGGGGGTGGCGGGACGGGCGGGTGGGCTCACATGGGGGAGTGCGCGGGCTGGAAGGCTCCGGTGTCGCCGGCCTCCTCGGCGCGGATGACGTGCACCACCGCGTTGATCAGCGCCAGATGGGTGAACGCCTGCGGGAAGTTGCCGAGATGCCTTCCGGTGCGGGGGTCGATCTCCTCCGCGTACAGCTTGAGTGGACTCGCGAAGCCGAGGAGCCTCTCGCACAGGCGCTTCGCGCGGGCAAGCTCACCGATCTCGACGAGTGCGGACACCAGCCAGAACGAGCAGATCGTGAACGTGCCCTCCTCGCCGGACAGTCCGTCGTCGGTGGTTTCGACGCGGTAGCGAAGCACCAGGCCGTCCTCGGTGAGCTCGTCCGCGATGGTCAGCACGGTGGCGCGGACGCGGTGGTCGTCGGCGGGCAGGAAGCGCAGCAGCGGGACCAGTAGCAGCGAGGCGTCCAGCGACGGGTGCCCGTACCGCTGGGTGAACACCCCCCGCTCGTCGACGCCGTGCTCGAGGACGTCGGCCTTGATCTCGTCTGCGATCTCCGACCACTGCTGCGCGTACGACTTCTCGCCGTGCAGCGCAGCGAGTTTCGAACCCCGGTCGAGCGCCACCCAGCACATCACCTTCGACGAGGTGAAGTGCTGTGGTTCGCCGCGCACCTCCCAGATGCCGCGATCCGGTTGCCGCCAATGCTTGATCGCCTCCTCCACCTGGCGTTTGAGCAGCGGCCACAGTGCGTCCGGCACCTGGTCACGGGAGCGGACGTGCAGGTACACCGAGTCGAGCATGGTGCCCCAGATGTCGTGCTGCTTCTGGTTGTAGGCGCCGTTGCCGATGCGGACCGGGCGGGCACCGTCGTAGCCGGACAGGTGGTCGAGTTCGGACTCCTCGAGCGTCTTCTCGCCGCCGATCCCGTACATCACCTGCAGCGAGTCGGGGTGTCCGTGGTCGGACTGCGACACGTCGGAGATGAACGCGAAGAAGTCGTTGGCCTCCCGGTCGAGTCCCAGGGTGTACAACCCCCACAACGCGAACGTGGAGTCCCGCACCCACGCGTAGCGGTAGTCCCAGTTTCGCTCCCCACCCGGCGTTTCCGGCATCGACGTGGTGGACGCGGCGAGCAGTGCGCCGGTCGGGGCGTAGGTCAGTCCCTTCAGCGCCAGGGCGCTGCGCTGCAGGTAGCCGCGCCACGGGTGGTCGGGGAAGCGGCCGATGGTGATCCACTGGCGCCAGCACTCGGCTGTCGTCCACATCTTGTCGGCGGCCTCGTCGAACGTCTGCGGCGCAGGCAGATCCGACCACGACAGCGCAACGAAGACGTTGTCGCCCTCCTTCATCCGGGTGCGGGCCCGCGCCTCGCGGCCCTCGATGCCCAGCTTCAGGTTGGACGTCAGGCGCAGCGTCGGGTGTGCGCCGATCGCGCTGCCGTCGCAGGTCGCGGTGGCCTCCTCGTAGACCTTGCCGGTGTACTCCCACTTCGCCGGAGTCCGGTGGTAGTCGAACGAGGGCTCGCAGCTCATCTCCAGCTCCACCACGCCGCTGACACATTTCACCGTGCGCAGCAGAATGTGCTCGGCGTCCCAGTCGGTCGGGGTGCGGCGGTGGCTGCGCGACCGTTGGTCGTTGTTGTGCCACGCACCCATCACCAGGGCATCGCGGACGATCAGCCACCCGGTCTCGGTCTGCCAGGTGGTCTCGACGATGAGCCCGCCCGGCAGGTACCGGCGGGCCGCCGGGACGTTCTGTCCGTACGGACCGATCCGGAAATGACCCGCGCTGCGGTCCAGCACCGCGCCGAACACGCTCGGCGAGTCCGGTCTCGGGATGCACATCCACTCCACCGAACCGTTGCGCGCGATCAGGCACGTCGTCTCGCAGTCCGAAAGGAACGCGTAGTCGTCGATCGGGGGAAACCTGCTGCGGTGCGTCGTGGTCTCGACCGTCGCAGGCAGGTTCGCGGAGAGCGACTCGTCGGTGCCGGTGCTCAGCCCGTTCACATCGTGTTCGGTGGCCGTCATCTCCACATCATGGGCGCGGTGGGCGCCGTCGTCCACCGCAGACGCGCCCGCGTAGGGTGAGGGCGTGAATCAGATCGCCAGTTGGTGGGACGGCCTCGAATTGTGGGTCATCGGTCTGCCCTACGTTCCGCAGTTGCTGCTGGTGATGGCGGTCGCGATGCCTGCCGCATACGGTGTCGCGCGCATCTTCGACGTGGCGCTGGCGCGGGCGCTCGCCTTGCTCGGACGCGACCGGGACCAGGTCTCGGCGGAGGTCGTCGCGGCGGGTGAGCGCTGATGCCCCGGTCTCGCGTCACCCTGATGCTCATCGCGCTGCTGGTCCTCGTCCTCATCGGCTGGCTGCTGACCCGCTGACCCGCCCCCCGGCGGCCGCCGGGTTAGATCCGTCACCCGACCTCTGCTAGATTCGTCGGCGTGTCTGCCACTGCCGTACACCAGGTCCGCCATGAATTGGCGTTGATCGCTGTCGGCATGCTCGCAGTCGCCGACATCGACTGTTGTTGATCCCCTCCGCCGTTGCGCATCGCGCCGGCCGGTTCGCCCCACGCAGCGGGCACCTTCCTCACACTTCGTGTCCGTGAACGCAGCCGCCCGGCCGCGGCGTTCACGGCGGTCTCGACGACCCCCGTCCCCCCATTCGCCCCGCGCGGCGAATCGTGAAAGGCATCTCGATGAGCGTTCGTGCCCGCATCTCCCGTTTCGGCCTCCTGGCCGCCGTCGTCACCGCGGGAGCCGTCGCCCTGACCGCGTGCAGCGGCGGGTCCAGTGACGTGGCCGGGGGAGGCGAGAGCGGTTCCGGTGACGGCAGCGGCGGCACCGTCAGCCTGTACGCCTACGCCGTGCCGAAGCCCGGCTTCGACAAGGTGATCCCGGCGTTCCGGGAGACCGAAGCCGGCAAGAACGTCGATTTCCAGCAGTCCTACGGTGCGTCCGGTGACCAGTCGCGGAAGGTCAAGGACGGCGCGCAGGCCGACGTCGTCAACTTCTCGGTCGAGCCCGACATCACCCGCCTCGTCGACGCCGGCCTGGTGAGCGCCGACTGGAACAAGGACGCCTACAACGGAATTCCGTTCGGGTCGGTCGTCACCCTGGTCGTGCGCGAGGGCAACCCCAAGGGCATCAAGGACTGGGACGACCTGCTCGCGCCGGGCGTCGAGGTCGTCACCCCCAACCCCTTCAGTTCGGGCTCGGCGAAGTGGAACCTGCTCGCCCCGTACGCGGCGAAGAGCGACGGCGGCAAGAACCCGCAGGCCGGTCTGGACTACGTGAACGCGCTCGTGACCGATCACGTGAAGGTGCAGCCGAAGTCGGGCCGGGAGGCGACCGAGACCTTCCTGCAGGGCACCGGTGACGTGCTGATCAGCTACGAGAACGAGGCGATCTTCACCGAGCGCAACGGCGATCCGGTCGAGCACGTCACCCCGCCGACGACCTTCAAGATCGAGAACCCCGTCGCCGTGATCCAGAACAGCAAGGTCCTCGAGCAGGCCAACGCCTTCAAGGACTTCCTCTACACCACCGAGGGGCAGACCCTGTGGGCCGAGGCCGGCTTCCGGCCGGTGGACCCGGCGGTCGCGGAGAAGTTCGCCGCCGACTTCCCGGCTCCGGCGAAGCTGTGGACCATCGCGGACCTCGGCGGCTGGAAGGCCGTCGACGCCTCGCTGTTCGCCAAGGACACCGGGTCGATCGCCGTGATCTACGACGCCGCGAGCAAGTAGTCTCACCGTGACCAGTACCACTACGACGGGGGGATCGGTGTCCGAGATCGGCGGACCCGGCCCCGAGCCCGAAGACTCGTCCGCGACGCCGAGCGCGTCCACCCCACCCACCCGCCGCAGGCGCCGATGGTTCACCGTCACCGGCACCGTCGGGCCGCTCGGCATCGGCATCACGATGCTGTGGCTGAGCGTGATCGTGCTGCTGCCGCTGGCGGCGCTGACGGTCACCTCGTTCGAGGACGGCCTCAGCGGCTTCTGGGACGCGATCACCAGCCCCGCGGCCCTCGCGTCGCTGCGCGTCACCGTCTGGGTGTCGGTCGTGGTGGCACTGATCAATGTGGTGATGGGGACACTCATCGCGTGGGTGCTGGTGCGCGACGAGTTCCCCGGCAAGCGTTTCGTCAACGCCCTGATCGATCTGCCGTTCGCGCTGCCGACCATCGTCGCCAGCATCGTGCTGCTGTCGCTGTACGGGCCGAACAGTCCGATCGGCGTGCAGCTCAACGCCACCCAGCCCGGACTGGTCGTCGCGCTCGCGTTCGTCACCCTCCCGTTCGTGGTCCGGTCGGTGCAGCCGGTGCTGATCGAGACCGACCGTGAGGTCGAGCAGGCCGCCGCATCGCTGGGCGCGAGCAACTGGACCATCTTCCGCAAGGTGGTGCTCCCGACCCTGACCCCGGCGATCATCAGCGGTGCCGGCCTCGCGTTCGCCCGAGCCATCGGTGAGTACGGGTCCGTCGTCCTGATCGGCGGCAACATCCCTCGCGAGACCCAGATGACGTCGCAGTACATCCAGCAGCAGATCGAGATCGACCGGCCCGTGAACGCGGCAGCGGTGTCGGTGGCGCTGCTGGCGATCGCGTTCGTGACGCTGTTCGTGCTGCGCATCCTCGCGAGCCGCAGCCAGCGACGTGAGGAGCAGACGGCATGAACGTCTCGACCCCGACCCGCCTCGGTATGCGGGTGGTCGCCCTCGGCTACCTGGTGCTGCTGCTCCTCGTGCCCATCGGGGTGATCCTGTGGCGCACGTTCGAAAGGGGCATCGTCAGCTTCTTCGAGGCGATCTCCACCCCGGCGGCGATCTCGGCGCTGAACCTGTCGCTGCTGATCGTGGCGATCGTGGTGCCGATCAACGTGATCTTCGGCGTGATCACCGCCCTCGCGCTGGTCCGTGGCCGGTTCCCCGGTCGCGGACTGGTGCAGGCGGTGGTGGACCTGCCGTTCGCGGTCTCACCGGTCGTCGTGGGTGTGTCGCTGATCCTGCTGTGGGGTGTCAACGGCTGGTTCGGCGGGCTGGACTCGCTCGGGTTCCGGGTGATCTTCGGGCTGCCCGGCATGGTGCTGGCGACGATCTTCGTGACGCTGCCGTTCGTCGTTCGTGAGGTCGAACCGGTGCTGCACGAGATCGGCGACGAGCAGGAGCAGGCCGCCGCGACGCTCGGCGCCTCCAAGTGGCAGACGTTCTGGCGGATCACCCTGCCCGCGATCCGCTGGGGTCTGACGTACGGCATCGTCCTGACCGTCGCCCGCTCGCTCGGCGAGTTCGGCGCCGTGATCATGGTGTCGTCGGGCTTCCCCGGCGTCTCGCAGACACTGACCCTGCTGGTGCACTCGCGCTACATCGACGACCACAACACCTACGGCGCGTACTGCGCGGCGACGCTGCTGATGGGCATCGCCCTGGTGACGCTGCTGCTGATGACGCTGCTGGACCGCAAGAGGAGCAACGCATGATTTCGGTGATCGGCGCCCGTAAGAACTACGGCGACTTCGCCGCGCTCGACAACCTCACCCTGGACATTCCGTCGGGATCGCTGACCGCGTTGCTCGGACCGTCGGGATCCGGCAAGTCGACGCTCCTGCGGTCCATCGCCGGGCTCGAGCATCCCGATTCCGGCTCCATCACGATCGCGGGCAAGGACGTGACGGGGGTGCCGCCGCAGAAGCGCGACATCGGGTTCGTGTTCCAGCACTACGCGGCGTTCAAGCACATGACGGTGCGCGACAACGTCGCGTTCGGCCTCAAGATCCGCAAGCGTCCGAAGGCGGAGATCGACAAGCGGGTCAACGAGCTGCTGGAGATCGTCGGGCTCGACGGCTTCCAGCACCGTTATCCGGCGCAGTTGTCAGGTGGACAGCGTCAGCGCATGGCGCTGGCCCGCGCGCTCGCGGTCGACCCGCAGGTGCTGCTGCTCGACGAGCCGTTCGGTGCCCTCGACGCGAAGGTTCGCGAGGACCTGCGCACCTGGCTGCGGCGTCTCCACGACGAGGTGCACGTGACGACCGTGCTCGTCACGCACGACCAGGAGGAGGCGCTCGACGTCGCCGACCGGATCGCGGTGCTCAACAAGGGCCGGATCGAACAGGTCGGCACCCCGCGCGAGCTCTACGACAGCCCGGCGAACGACTTCGTGATGTCGTTCCTCGGCCCGGTCGCCAAGCTGAACGGGCAGTTGGTGCGCCCGCACGACATCCGCGTCGGCCGCGACCCCAGCATGGCGGTCGCGCAGAAGGCGGGGACCGCGGAGTCGGCCGGCGTCACCCGGGCGACGGTCGAACGCGTCGTGCATCTCGGCTTCGAGGTGCGGGTCGAGCTGCGCAACGCGGCCACCGGTGACCTGTTCGCCGCTCAGGTCACCCGCGGTGACAGCGAGGCGCTGCAGTTGAAGGAGGGCGAGACCGTCTACGCCCGCGCCACGCTGATCCCGAACATCCCGGCCTGACTCGAACGAGAGCCGAGTCGAACAAGAGCGGGGCCCGGTGGTTCTCACCACCGGGCCCCGTTTCGCGTCTCGGGCGCCGCTCAGGGCTTCAGGACGAACAGTTCGCCGATCAGGGTGGGGGTCAGGACCTCGCCGCCGGGGCCGATGGAGGTTCCGACGGTGAAGCCCGTGCCTCCCGGCAGCGTGTCCTGGTCGACGGTCTCGCCGGTGGCGGTGTCGAAGGTGATCACGGCGAGGCCGTCCTCGCCCTCACGGACGGCCGTGTAGGCGGTCCCGCCTGCGGTCTGGGCGGGGACGCCGAGGTGCAGCAGATCCTTCCGCTCCCAGATCACCTCGGCATGGTCGCCGCGGTCGCGGAGCGCGAGCAGGTGCCCGTCGCGGCCGCCCGCCGGAATGATCAGACCGTCCCCGGAGGTGGAGGGACTACCCGCGGCGGCGTACCCGATGTCGTGGTGCCAGCGAGGCTCGCCCGTCGACGCGTCGAGCGCCCAGAGTGCGCCCTCGTTGTCGTTGACGTAGACGGTGGCGCCGTCGGCGGAGATGTCGGGGCTCGATGCGCTGCCCCCGGGCAGGACGTCGGAGGACCACTCCTCGGTCAGCGCGCCGCCCTGGTAGCGCATCGCCACCAGGTCTGCCTGTGGCCGACCCGGCCGCCAGAGCGTGAGGTAGAAGCGACCGGTGGACAGATCTATCGCCGGGGTGTTCGCGACCGGGCACTCCGCGGATCCGAAGAAGCACTTGTCGAGTCCCTGCGCGGCGGCGGGCAACGGGACGTTCTGGGCCTGGTCCGCCGTCGGTGCCGGGATCAGCTGGTAGGACGGGACGATCTCCTTGCCGGTCTGGGGGCTGAGCACGGAGACGACACCGAAGTGGGTGACGAAGAGCAGGTTGCCGTCGCCGGTGAACTGCGCCGAGAGCGGGGTGCCGCTGACGACCGTCCGCCACCGCAACTGTCCGTGTTCGTTGAACGAGTTCATCGCGCCGTCCTCGCCGATGTACACGTTCGTTGCGGAGTCGACGAGGGGAGTGGATGCCGCGACGCCGGGGCCGAGTCGCGTGCACCAGCGTTTGCGTCCGGTTTCCATCTGAAATGAGAACAGGTTGCAGCCGTTGTCGCTCCGGGTGGTGACGAATATCTGGCCGGTGGCGGCCACGGAGGCATAGGTGGCGGTCGGGGCGCCGAGTGGGCGGGACCAGTCGAGTGAAATCGAGCGGGAACCGGTCACCGGGCTGGTGTCGCTGTTGCGGGCGTCGGCGTGCATGGCGGGCCAGCCGCCCGGCGAGTAGTTGCCGATGACCTGCGAATCGCTGCCGCAACCGGCTGTGACCAGCGCTGTCGTCGCTGTCAGTGCCACCGCTGCCGACCGTAGGACCCGCCGCATGCATCACTCCTCGTGTGGATTTCGCTCGCTGCACACTATCCGGAGGACGGGGCGGGGTGAGCACCCGACCTGGGTGGCTCTCGGCCCCGGTTGGACACGCGATGTCCGGCCCAATTTCCCAATTACTGAAAGGTAATAATTGCTCGAAATGTGACGGATGGGAGCCCTGTGACCTCGTGATTGTTCTGTGATTGATTCTTGGACAATTGTCCTGAAATGTTAGTCATTCAAATTAGGAGAAATTCGGCGGCCGTGTGTGTTGAAATGACTCATGGCATCGGTCGGGGTGAACGCCGGAACGACGCGCTCGTCCGGAATCGACGGCGACGTCGACCACCTGCTCGGGTCGCCGGTCGCGGGTGTCGTGATCGTCGTCGCTCTCATCGTGGGCAGCGCCGCGCTGATCGGCGTGATGACCAGTTCGCTGCTCGCCGTCGCGGTCGTCGGGGTCGGCGCGGTCGGGGTCGCGCTGATGCTCAGTGGGCTCGATCGTGCGGGACGGCGCTCGGGGCCGGGCCGTGACCGACCTCACCATCGGTGAACGTAGGCTGTCGGGTCATGACCAGCATGTGGGGCGCACCGTTGCGCACGAGGTGGCGTGGATCCCGGCGGACCGACCCGGATCAGGCCAAGTTCCTTACCCGTGACTCGCTGCGGTGGGTGATCGCGAACAAGGCGTACACGCCGTGGTACCTGGTGCGGTACTACCGGCTCGCGAAGTTCAAACTGGCCAACCCGCACGTGATCCTGCGCGGGATGGTCTTCCTCGGCAAGCGGGTCGAGATCCACTCCACGCCTGGCCTGTCGCGGCTCGAGATCGGCCGGTGGGTCCACATCGGTGACGGCAACGCCATTCGCTGCCACGAGGGCTCGCTGCGGATCGGCGACAAGGTCGTCTTCGGCAAGGACAACGTCGTCAACACCTACCTCGACATCGAGATCGGCGCCTCGACCCTCGTCGCGGACTGGTGCTACATCTGCGACTTCGACCACCGCATGGACGACGTCAACACCCCGATCAAGGATCAGGGCATCGTCAAGGGGCCGGTGCGGATCGGACCCGACACGTGGATCGCCGCGAAGGTGACCGTCCTGCGCAACACCATCACCGGCCGTGGCTGTGTCCTCGGTGCACACGCCGTGGTCAAGGGCGTGGTACCGGACTACAGCATCGCGGTCGGCGCGCCGGCGAAGGTCGTCAAGAACCGCAAGGAGGCGTGGGAGGCCGGCGCGGAGGAGCGCGCGAAGTTCATCGCCGCGCTCGAGGACATCGAACGCAAGAAGGCCGCGGCCGCCGGATAGGCGTCGCGGCCGCCAGAAGGGCGCGTCGCGCCTGTGCGCCTTTCCGGTGGTTCTCGCTACCGGAAGCGCGCACAGGCGCAGTGGCCCGTCAGCGGCCGGGCAGGGGACGCTGGGGGATCTCGGGGCGGCCGAGGGGGTGCCGGACGCGACGCTTGGCGCTCAGGTACACCTGTGCGGTGTCCAGCGCCACCTGGTGCCAGTCGAAGTCCTCGGTCAGCCGCTCCCGGGCGGCCCGGGCGCGGCGCTGAGCCGCCGTCGGGTCGTCGAGCACCTCCCGGACCGCGGAGGTCAGCCCGTCCACGTCCCCGGGCTGGAACGACAGCCCCGTCAGCCCGTCGACGACGGCCTCGCCGAGTCCGCCCGCGGTCGAGGTGACCAGTGGGGTTCCCGCGGCCGCGGCCTCGAGCGCGATGATGCCGAACGGCTCGTACCGGCTCGGCAGGACGATCGCGTCCGCGCCGTGCAGCCAGCCGAGCAGCTCCGTGTGATCGAGTGAGCCGAGGAAGTTCACCGACCGCAGCACCCGATGCGTGCGGGCCTGTTCGCGCAGCCACTCGTACTGGGTGCCCTCCCCGGCGACCGCGAGGGTTGTGCCGGGGTGGCTGCGCCGGATTCGCGGCAGTGCGGCGATCGCGTCCTGCACGCCCTTCTCGTACTCGAGCCGGCCGACGAACAGCAGCCGCGGCGGCCCCGACCGTGGCGCGCGGTCCCGGTAGCTCCACGTGGCGACGTCGATGCCGTTGCGGATCACCGTGACCGGCGCGAGGTTCGGGCCGTAGAGGTCGCTGACCTCCTCCTCCATCGACGCCGAGCACGTGATGATCGAGTCGGACTCGTTGGCCAGCCACCACTCCACCGAGTGCACCTGACGGTTGATCGTCCCCGAGAGCCAGCCGCTGTGCCTGCCTGCCTCGGTGGCGTGCAGCGTCGACACCAGCGGGACGTCGTAGTACTCGGCCAGTGCGATCGCCGGGTGCGCGACCAGCCAGTCGTGCGCGTGCACGACGTCGGGCCGCCAGCCCTCGCCGATCCCCGGGCGGGCCAGGCCGACTCCGGCCCGGACCATCGCGTGCCCCATCGCGAGGGTCCACGCCAGCATGTCCTCGCCGAAGACGAAGTGCGGCGCGTCCTCCGCGACCGCCACGACCAGCACGCCCTCGGCGATGTGCGTGACCGTCGGGTGGGTCGACGCGTCGGTGCCGGTGGGGCGCCGCGAGAGCACCACCACCTCGTGCCCGGCCGCGACCAGTTCGGTGGCCAGGTGGTGGACGTGCCTGCCGAGGCCGCCGACGACCACCGGCGGGTACTCCCACGACACGATCAGGACCTTCATCTCGTCACCCCCACCTCGGCGTCGGCGGGCAGTCGCCGGGCGTCGAGCCCGGGGAACAGTCCGTCGGCGTGATTCCAGCCGTCCGCGAGCCGCCGGGCCCGGTCGGGATGTCCCGACGCGAGGGCCTCGGCGATCTCCCGGGTCGCGTGTGCGTGTTTGTGGGCGCGGTCGCGGGCGTATCCGGCGGCCGAGTCCTTGCTGACCATGAACGCCCAGTCGCTCTGCACCGTCATGATCGCCTCGCGCAGGATCTGGTCGTTGACCCGGTCGCGCAGTTCGGGTCGGCCGGGAGCACGGGTGGCGCCGCGGGCCTTGTCGACGGTGTCCAGCGCGGTCTGCACGACCTCGGCGTTCAGCTGCACCAGGTCCGCGACCTGATCGCCCGCCCACACCCGCCAGTCCTTGCCGCTGCCCCACGAGGAGTCGGTGAGCTCGACCGGCTCGCCGACGTAACCTTCGGCCCGCGCCTGCGCGAGGGTGCCGACACGGACACCTGCCTCCGGCAGCGCGCGCAGCACCTTCTCCAGCCACTGCGGTCCCTCGAACCACCAGTGGCCGAACAGTTCGGTGTCGAACGCGGCGACGACGAGCGCGGGCCTGCCGGTGCGGTCGTGTTCGCTGCGAATCCGGTCGACGACGGTGCGCACGAAGTCCTCGACGTGCCGGTCCACTGCCGCGGCCGCCAGTTCGGGGTCGTAGGGCGCCTTGTCCTTCGAGTCGACGGTCTTGCCCGTCACCCGCGACGGTTTCAGCCCCGTGTCGTGGTCGTAGGTGTGGAAGTCGCGGTAGGCGGCGTGCCCCGGGTAGCCGGACTTCGGCGACCAGACCCGGTAGGAGACCTGCAGGTCGCGACCGAACGCGACGACGTCGGACTCGCGCACCGGTCGGCCGACGGAGGTGTCGCCGCGCAGCGAGGGGCCGTCCACCATGAAGTGGGTGATCCCGGCGTCGGCGTACTCGCGTTCCATGCCGGCGGTGTACCCGCATTCGGGCGCCCAGATGCCGGAAGGCTTTGTGCCCCAGCGCATCCGCGCGTCCTCCAGGCCCTCCGCGAGTTCGAAGCGACGCAGTCGGGGATGCAGCAGCGGCTGGAACGGGTGCGCGAGCGGCCCGCCGAGCAGTTCGATCGTGGAATCGTCGATCAGCCGGCGCAGCACCGGGGACGCGCCGTGCCGCCAACGCTCCTCGAATTCGGTGAGCGCCTGGGCGGAGAGCCGGTGCTCCCGGGCGCCGAGGTCGCGGCGCGCGCGGTCCGGCATCAGGGCGGCCTCGTGGGCGCGCAGCTGCCAGTTCCCGAGCCAGTGGTGCATGCCCGCCAGGCAGTGTGGGTCGTCGAGCATGGCGGCGAGCACGGGGGTGATGCCGAGCGTCAGCAGGTTCTCGCGGCCCTCGTCGGCGAGCGTGCGGAGCACCCGCGTCACCGGCAGATAGGTCGCCGCCCACGACTGGTAGAGCCACTCCTCGCCGACCGGCCAGCGGCCGTGGTTGGCCAGCCACGGCAGGTGCGAGTGCAGCACCAGGGCGAACATGCCCGGTTGGGTGGGGCTCGTCATTTGTCGACCTCGGGAACTCGGGGGGTGGTGCCTGCCCCCGGCTTGCGCGCGATGGCGACCAGATCGAGGCTGGCGTCGATGTCGGCCTCGGTGAGGGCGAAGTCGTCGATCGTGATCGACTCGACGTCGCGGACCAGGTCCGCCGGCCACGGCTCGCCGGCCAGGGCGCGGTCGATCTGGGCGTCGATGAACGATCCGCCGTGTGCGGCATCGAGTTCGCGCAGGCGCGCGCCGTGGTGCACGCCGGTCATCGTCGTCACCTCGAAACCGGCCTCCTCGAGCAGCTCCGTCAGTTCGGCGGCGTTGAGCTCGCGGGTGTGGAACGGGTTGAGCGGGGTGTCGCGGCCGGGGGAGAAGGTGATCCGGTTCGGGGTGCTGATCAGCAGTTCGCCGCCCGGCTCCAGGACCCGGAAGCACTCGGCGAGGAACTGCGCCTGATCCCACAGGTGCTCGATCACCTGGAAGTTGACGACCGTCCCGACGGTGGCGGCGTCGAGGGGCAGTTCGGCGAGGTTGCCCTGCCGCATGTCGATCCGCGGGTACCGCGCGCGGACGTGTTCGACCGCCGAGGTGTCGTAGTCCAGGCCGATGACCTGCTCGGCGACGTCCGCGATCATGTTCGCGCCGTATCCCTCCCCGGATCCGGCCTCGAGAACGACACGCCCGGCGCAGCGGCCGAGCAGGCGCTGGTAGACCACCTCGTGGCGGCGGAACCAGTAGTTCTCCTCGGGCACGCCGGGGACGGTGCGCTCGCCGGTCAGCGGCAGGGTCGCGTGGTCGCCGGTCGTGGCGGTGGAAGGCGCACCGGCGGTGCCGGTCATCGGCGCAGATGAGTCACTCACCGGTGCCAATTTACTGCTACGTGTTCCAGTGCGGGTCGTGGTGGTTCAGATCACAGGCCCGGCAACGGGGTTCGGGGCCGCGAACGCCGGAAATTCAGCCTAAGTTACCCATCGGTAACTTAGCGTGTTGTAGTGTGACGCACGGTCATCGTGCGAAGTAGATGAATACCCGAGAGCTCGGCCACCGCAGAGCAGCTCACTGAGAAGACAGACACAGGAGGTCGACGAAGACCCATGACGAACATCGTCGTTTTGATCAAGCAGGTTCCCGATACCTGGTCCGAGCGCAAGCTCACCGACGGTGACTTCACGCTCGACCGTGAGGCCGCGGATGCCGTGCTCGACGAGATCAACGAGCGCGCCGTCGAGGAAGCCCTGCTCATCAAGGAGGCCCAGGGCGGTGAGGTGACCGTGCTGTCCGCCGGTCCCGACCGTGCCACCGACGCCATCCGCAAGGCGCTGTCCATGGGTGCCGACAAGGCCATCCACCTCAACGACCCGGCTCTGCACGGCTCCGACGCGATCCAGACCGCGTACGCGCTCGCCGCTGCACTCGGCCAGATCGAGGGCGTCGAGCTGGTCATCGCAGGCAACGAGGCGACCGACGGCCGCGCCGGTGCCGTGCCCGCGATCATCGCGGAGTACCTGGGCCTGCCGCAGCTGACCCACCTGCGCAAGCTGACCGTCGCCGACGGCAAGGCCACCGGCGAGCGCGAGACCGACGAGGGCGTCTTCTCGCTCGAGGCCCCGCTGCCCGCGATCGTCTCGGTCACCGAGAAGATCAACGAGCCGCGCTTCCCGTCCTTCAAGGGCATCATGGCCGCGAAGAAGAAGGAAGTTCAGGTCCTGACCCTCGCCGAGATCGGCCTGGACCCGTCCATCTTCGGTGTCGCGAACGCCGCCACCACGGTCACCGCGTCCACCCCGAAGCCCCCGCGTACCGCTGGCGAGCGCATCACCGACGAGGGAGAGGGCGGCAACCAGATCGCCGCCTACCTGGTCGGTCAGAAGATCATCTGATTCGCGCCCCACAACCAGCAGACTCACACGTAGGAGAAAGAAGCAATGGCTGAAGTACTCGTGCTCGTCGAGCACGCCGAGGGCGCGCTCAAGAAGGTCAGCACCGAGCTGATCACCGCCGCCCGTGTCCTGGGTGAGCCCTCCGCCGTCGTCGCGGGCCCCGCCGGCACCGCCGACAAGCTGCAGGACGCCCTGGCCGCCGCCGGTGCCGCCAAGGTGTACGCCGCCGAGTCCGACGACATCGACGGCTACCTGATCACCCCGAAGGTCGACGTCCTCGCCTCGCTGGTCGAGTCCGTCTCCCCGGCAGCGGTCCTGACCGCCGCCTCGACCGAGGGCAAGGAGGTGTCCGGTCGCCTGGCCGCGCGCATCGGTTCCGGCCTGCTGGTCGACGTCATCGAGGTCAAGGCCGACGGCGCCGTGCACTCCATCTTCGGTGGCGCGTTCACCGTCGACGCCAAGGCCAACGGCGAGGTCCCGGTCATCTCGGTCCGCCCGGGTGCTGTCGAGGCCCAGCCGCAGGCCGGTGCCGCCGAGCGCGTCGCGGTCGAGGTCCCGGCGCAGGAGGAGAACGCGGTCAAGGTCACCGCGCGTCAGCCGATCGTCGGTGGCGACCGCCCCGAGCTCACCGAGGCGTCGGTCGTCGTCTCCGGTGGCCGTGGCGTCGGTTCCGCCGAGAAGTTCTCGGTCGTCGAGGAGCTCGCCGACGCGCTCGGTGCCGCCGTCGGCGCCTCGCGTGCCGCCGTCGACTCGGGCTACTACCCGGGCCAGTTCCAGGTCGGTCAGACCGGTAAGACGGTCTCCCCGCAGCTGTACATCGCCCTCGGCATCTCCGGCGCCATCCAGCACCGCGCCGGCATGCAGACCTCGAAGACCATCGTCGCGGTCAACAAGGACGAAGAGGCCCCGATCTTCGAGATCGCGGACTACGGCATCGTCGGCGACCTGTTCAACGTCGCCCCGCAGCTCACCGAGGCCGTGAAGGCTCATAAGGGCTGATTCACGCCGCTCGCGGCACGCGCGGCCCCGCTCCCCTCGAGGGGAGCGGGGCCGTTGCCGTTTTCCGGGCATGTTCATCGACCCGCCATCGACGTGACATGCCGGCGACGCCGGGTCGCCGCCCGGCAGGTCGACGCTTCCCGGTATGAGTGCCATCGAGGTCACGGCTCCGATCCGCCCCGACGTTCTCACCTCCCGATATCGACTGCTGCTGTCCTCCGATCGCGAACACCGCGAGGCGGCACAACGCCTGCGCCACACCGTGTTCGCCGCCGAACCCGGATTCACCGCGGCCACCGGGCCGGGTGACCGGGATGTGGACCGCTTCGACGAGTACTGCGAGCACCTGCTGGTCCGCGACGAGGTGGCCGACGAGACCGTCGGCTGCTACCGCATCCTCACCCCGGACGCCGCGCGCGCGGCCGGTGGCCTCTACACGGCAACGGAATTCGACGTCGATGCCCTCGACCCGCTGCGTGCGGACATGGTCGAGCTGGGCCGGGCGTGCGTGCATCCGGGCCACCGGACCGGTGCGGTGCTCGCCATGATGTGGGCAGGGATGCTGAACTTCCTCGACCTCTCCGGTCACCGGTGGGCGGTCGGCTGCGTGTCGGTGCCGATGCGGCTGCGAGCCGACGACGCCGAGGGTGCCAATGTCCGCGCGGTCCGCGACCGGTTGCTCGCCGACCATTCGAGCGGGGCGGATCTTCGGGTCCGCCCGCTGCGGCCGGTTCCGGGAATCGACACCCTTGTGCCCCCGGCGAGGCCAGAGCTGCCGCCCCTGTTGCGTGGCTACCTCCGTCTCGGCGCCCGGATCTGCGGGGAACCCGCCCACGACCCGGACTTCGGGGTCGCCGACTTCGTGGCGCTACTCGGCATGCACGACGTCGACCCGCGATACCTGCGGCGACTGCGGTCGGTCCCGGTGGCGATGCGATGAACCACGCCTGGATGCCGTCGAGCCCCTGCGGGGACGGATGCATGACCGACCACGGGATCCGCGCCGGAGCGGTGCGTATCGGACTGCGGGGTGCCGGGCTGGCCGTGCTGCTGTCGGGGTTGCCGATGCTGGCGGTTGGCGCGGCCCTGCCGTCGCCGTGGCGACGCGGCCTGCACCGCGGCTACGCGCGGTCGGCGCTGCGGGTGCTGGGACTGCGGCTGCGGGTCAGCGACGAGCGGGACCGGACTCCCGAGAGCGGGGGAGTGCTCGTCGTCGCGGGCCACGTCTCGTGGCTCGACGTGCTCGCGCTGACGGCCGTCGAGCCCGGCGCGTTCGTCGCCCGCTCCGACCTGCTCGACTGGCCGCTGATCGGACCGTTCGTCCGGCGCGTGCGGGTCGTGCCGATCGACAGGGCGCGGCTGCGGGCGCTGCCCGCGGTCGTCGGCGACGTGGCGACGCGCCTTCGCGGCGGAGCTCGTGTGGTCGTGTTCCCCGAGGGCACCACCTGGTGTGGGAGGGCGTACGGCCGCCTGCGCCCGGCGCTGTTCCAGGCCGCCGTTGACGCGGGCGTCGCAGTGGCCCCGATCGGGTTGCGGTACGTGGGTCCGGACGGGACGACGGCGACCGGGGCCTGTTTCGTCGGAGACCAGACCTTCGTGGCGTCGCTGCGGCGGATCGTCCGGCTGCGCGAGGTGCACGTCGAGGTCCGCCTGGCCCCACTGCAGCAGCCGGGCACCGATCGCCGCGAGCTGGCCGCCCGATGTGAGCGGCTGATTCGCGACGGTCGCCGCGAGTCCGGCGCGGCACCGTCCGCGTTCCCGCGGAGCCGAGCGTCGCTCGCCGCGTGAAAGCGCCGGGCACCGCCGGCCGCGTGAAAGGGCCGCGTGCCGCCGGCCGTGGGAAAGCGCCGAGCACCGCCGGCCGTGGGAAAGCGCCGAGCACGGCCGGCCGTGTGAACCCGCCTACCTGCGCGGTCGGCGTCCGGCCCGACACGGGGGACGGGCTATCCTGGTCGGGTCATGACTTCGCCCCGCCCCCACACCACCGGAGCCGGTGATCACGGCCGCGCCGACGCGCCGCGGCCCGCCCCGTCGCGCCCCGTGTATCTGGATCACGCCGCAACCACGCCGATGCTGCCGGAAGCGATCGCCGCGATGACCGACGTCCTCGCGACCGTCGGCAATGCCTCGTCCCTGCACGGCTCCGGTCGCGCGGCCCGTCGCCGGGTGGAGGAGTCGCGGGAGTCGATCGCCGCCGACCTCGGTGCGCGGCCCTCGGAGGTCGTCTTCACCTCGGGTGGCACCGAGTCCGACAACCTCGCGGTCAAGGGCATCTACTGGGCGCGCCGGGACGCCGACCCGCGCCGTCGCCGGATCGTCACCAGCACGGTCGAGCACCACGCCGTTCTCGACGCGGTCGAGTGGCTGGCGGCGCACGAGGGTGCCGAGGTGACCTGGCTGCCGGTCGACGCGGACTGCCGGGTGGACCCGGACGACCTGCGCCGCGAACTCGAGATCCATGCAGACGAGACCGCGCTGGTCACCGTGATGTGGGCGAACAACGAGGTCGGCTCGATCATGCCGATCGCCGAACTCGCCGCGGTCGCAGCGGAGTTCGGTGTGCCGATGCACAGTGACGCCGTCCAGGCCGTCGCGCAGCTGCCGGTGGACTTCGCTGCGAGTGGACTGTCCGCGCTCAGCGTCGCGGCTCACAAGTTCGGCGGTCCTCACGGGTCCGGTGCCCTGCTGCTCGGCAGGCAGGTGCCGTGTGTGCCGCTGGCTCACGGCGGCGGGCACGAACGAGACCTGCGCGCGGGCACGCTGGACACGGCCGCAACGGTGGCCACCGCGGCCGCACTGCGCAAGACGGTGTCGGACAGGGAGTTCCGTGCCGCCGAACTGACCCGGTTGCGGGATCGGCTGATCGACGGCGTGCGCGCACTGGTGCCGGACGCGGTGCTCAACGGTCCGGCCGGTGCGGACCGGCTGCCCGGCAACGCGCACTTCACCTTCCCCGGCTGTGAGGGCGACTCGCTGCTGATGCTGCTGGATGCGGCCGGTGTCGAGTGCTCCACCGGGTCGGCCTGCACGGCCGGAGTGGCCAGCGCCAGCCACGTGCTGCTCGCGATGGGGGTCGACTCCCGCATCGCGCGCGGGTCACTGCGATTCTCGCTCGGGCACACGTCGACCGACGCGGACGTCGACGCCCTGCTCGCGGCGCTGCCGCAGGTCGTCGAACGGGCCCGCGCGGCGGGGTTGGCCGGCTCGAGGTCGAGGCGCATGCAGAGCACGGGAGGAGCGCGCTGATGCGGGTACTGGCGGCAATGAGCGGCGGGGTCGACTCCGCGGTGGCGGCGGCCCGGGCGGTCGAGGCCGGGCACGAGGTGGTCGGGGTGCACCTGGCGCTGTCCACGGCCCCGGGCACCTTGCGCACCGGGTCGCGCGGCTGCTGTTCCAAGGAAGACGCCGGTGACGCGCGTCGTGCCGCGGATGTACTCGGAATCCCGTTCTACGTCTGGGATTTCGCGGACCAGTTCAAGGAAGACGTGATCGACGACTTCGTCGCGGCCTATGCCGCAGGCGAGACGCCGAACCCGTGCCTGCGGTGCAACGAGAAGATCAAGTTCGCCGCCCTCGCCGACCGGGCGATCGCACTGGGCTTCGACGCCGTCGCCACCGGGCACTACGCGCGTTTGGAGGACGGGGTCCTGCGCCGGGCCGTGGACGAGGACAAGGACCAGTCCTACGTGCTCGGTGTGCTGACCGCCGAGCAGCTCGCGCGGGCGATGTTCCCGGTCGGGGACACCCCGAAGCCGCAGATCCGGGAGGAGGCCGCGGCGCGCGGACTCGCGGTCGCGGACAAGCCGGACAGCCACGACATCTGCTTCATTCCGTCCGGGGACACCCGCGCGTTCCTCGGCGCGAAGATCGGTGTCCGGCCCGGCAAGGTCGTCGACGCGGACACCGGCGCCGAACTCGCCGACCACGACGGCGTGCACGGATTCACCATCGGTCAGCGGAAGGGTCTCGGTGTCGAGGGCCCGGCCGCCGACGGCAGGCCCCGCTACGTCACCGCGATCGAACCCGACACGGGGACCGTGAAGGTCGGGTCCGCGGAACGCCTGCAGGTGTGGACGATCCGCGCCGAGAGGGCGATCTGGACCTCCGGTTCGGCGCCGGACGGGCCGATCGAGTGCACCGTCCAGGTGCGTGCCCACGGTGGCCTCGCAGACGCCGTCGTCGACGACGTCGACGGGGGACTCGTGGTGCGACTGCGCGAACCGTTGACCGGTGTCGCGCGGGGGCAGGCGGTGGTCCTCTACCGCCGTGACCCCGCCGGTGACGTCGTGCTCGGCAGCGGCACCATCGCAGGCACCGGCGGTGCCGACGAGCCCGGCGCCGCCGGCAGTGAATCACGGTGACGGACACCGTCTTTCCCGTCGGTGTCGCGACGGGCGTCGGCTCGTGGCCGGGCGTCGACGCTCGCGAGGCCGCCGCGATCGTGGTCGGCGAACTGCCGGAACTGCCGCACCTGGTGGAGCTTCCGGCGCGGGGGCTCGGCGCCGACATGATCGGCCGTGCCGCGGCCCTGCTGGTCGACCTGCCGCTCGACACCTCGACGACGGGCTACCGCGTCGCGCAGCGGCCAGGGCCGGTCACCCGTCTCGCCCGCGACCTGCTCGCCCGCGACCTCGATGCGCTCGAGGAGTCGTGGGAACTTGCCGGCCGGCGTGGTACCGACCAGCCGGTGAAGGTGCAGGCCGTCGGACCGCTCACTCTGGCCTCACAGGTGGAACTCGTCGGCGGGCACCGCGCGCTGACCGACCCCGGGGCACTGCGGGATCTGGCCGAGTCGCTGGCGGAGGGCGTCCGCGGGCACGTCGCGGAGGTTGCGCGGCGGCTGGGCTCGCCGGTGGTGCTGCAGTTCGACGAGCCGGGACTGCGATCGGTACTGGACGGATCGCTGTCCGGGGTGTCGATCCTGCAGACGCCGCGCGCCCTCCCCGAACCGGAGGCGCTGGCGGTCCTGCAGTCGGTGATCGCGGCCGTGGACGTTCCGGTCCTCGTGCACTGCTGCGCCGCGACCCCGCCGCTGGATCTGCTGCGTCGCAGCGGTGCCGCGATGGTGGGCCTGGATGTCGGCGTGCTCCGGGCCGCGGATCTGGACGGGGTCGGGGAGGTGCTCGAGTCGGGACTGTCGCTCGCCCTGGGCCTGGTGCCACCGGTCGCGCCCGAGCGGGTACCCGGCTGGCGGGACCTGGCGCGACCGGCGGTCACTCTCGTCGACCGGCTCGGTTTCCCGCGCACCGTGCTGGCCGAGCGGGTGCTGATCACCCCGGCCTGCGGGCTGGCCGGGGCGGGCGCCGAATGGTCCCGACGGGCGTTGCGCGGCGCGGCCGAGGTCGCCCGGGCGTTCGCCGACGGAGCCGAGTTCGACCAGTAGGCTGCCGCCATGGCAGATCCTCGTGGGCTGGACCCGGCGGTGCGGACCTTCCTGGACGGGGTGAGTCACCGGGTCCGCAGGCGCGACGCCGAAACCCTGCTGGCACTGATGGAGTCCGTGACGGGGGAGCGCGCCGCACTGTGGGGGCCGTCCATCGTCGCCTTCGGCACCTACCACTACAAGTACGAGAGCGGTCGCGAGGGCGACGCGCCCGCGGCGGGTTTCTCGCCACGTAAGGCCGCGTCGGTGGTCTATCTGTCCGACGGTGTCGGTGCGCATGCCGACCTCGTCGACCGTCTCGGGCCGCACACCTCCGGGGTCGGGTGCCTCTACATCAAGGACCTCACGCAGGTGGACCTCGGCGTGCTCGAACAGCTGGTGGCGCGCTCGTACGCCGCGCTCACCGCCGGAACCCACGGGCTGCGGGCGAGGGAGGGCGGCGCGGGCTCCTGAGGCGTCGGGCGGTGTCGGCCCGCTGGGATAGCCTTTCTGGCGTGACCGAGAACGTGGCAGCGACCGCCGAGGAACGTGACGAGTGGCAGCGGCTCGCGGAGGAGGTGCGTGAGCACCAGTTCCGCTACTACGTCAAGGACGCGCCGACCATCTCGGACGGCGAGTTCGACGCGCTGCTGCGGCACTTGACCGACCTCGAGGACCGTCACCCGGACCTCCGCACCCCGGACTCGCCGACCCAGCTCGTCGGTGGCGGCTTCGCCACCGAGTTCACCGCGGTCGACCATCTCGAACGAATGCTCAGCCTGGACAACGTCTTCGACGAGGCGGAACTGCGCACCTGGATCTCCCGAGTCGAAGCCGAGACGGGCCCCGATCTGCACTACCTGTGCGAGGTGAAGATCGACGGCGTCGCGCTGAGCCTGGTCTACGAGAACGGCAAGCTGGTTCGGGGCGCCACCCGCGGCGACGGCCGCACGGGGGAGGACGTCACCCTCAACGCCCGCACCATCGACGACATCCCCCACACCCTCACGGGAACCGACGAGTACCCGGTGCCCGCGCTGCTGGAGGTGCGCGGCGAGGTGTTCTTCCGGCTCGAGGACTTCGAGGCGCTCAACGCCTCCCTCGTCGCAGAGGGCAAGGCGCCGTTCGCGAACCCCCGAAACTCCGCCGCCGGTTCGCTGCGGCAGAAGAACCCCGCGGTCACCGCGAAGCGGCGGCTCGGGATGATCTGCCACGGCATCGGCCGAACCGAGGGTTTCGACCCGGTCAGTCAGCACGACGCCTACACCGCGCTTGCCGCGTGGGGGCTGCCCGTCTCGACGCACACCGCGCGGGTGCGGGGCGCCGACGCGGTCGTCGCCAAGGTCGCCTACTGGGACGAGCACCGGCACGACGTCGAGCACGAGATCGACGGCCTGGTCGTCAAGGTCGACGAGATGTCCCTGCACCGCCGCCTCGGGGCCACGTCGCGGGCGCCGCGGTGGGCAACCGCCTACAAGTACCCGCCGGAGGAGGCCACCACCAAGCTGCTCGACATCCGGGTCAGCGTCGGCCGCACCGGTCGGGTCACCCCGTTCGCGTACATGGAACCGGTCACCGTGGCCGGGTCGACGGTGGCGCTGGCGACGCTGCACAACGGGTCCGAGGTCAAGCGCAAGGGCGTGCTGATCGGCGACACCGTCGTCATCCGCAAGGCGGGCGAGGTGATTCCCGAGGTCCTCGGCCCGGTCGTGGACATGCGCGACGGCACGGAACGCGAGTTCGTGATGCCCACGCACTGCCCCGAGTGCGGAACGGAACTGGCGCCCGCGAAGGAGGGCGACGCGGACATCCGCTGCCCCAACACGAGGTCCTGCCCGGCCCAGTTGCGGGAGCGGGTGTTCCACGTCGCCGGCCGCGGAGCATTCGACATCGAGGTGCTCGGCTACGAGGCGGCGACCGCGCTGCTCGAGGCGGGCGTGATCCGCGACGAGGGTGACCTGTTCTCACTCACGGCCGACGACCTGATGAAGACGTCGCTGTTCACGACCAAGGCCGGCGCCCTGTCCGCGAACGGGAAGCGTCTGCTCGACAACCTGGACTCGTCGAAGACGCAGCCACTGTGGCGGGTGCTGGTGGCCCTGTCGATCCGGCACGTCGGCCCGACCGCGGCCCGCGCGCTGGCCTCGGCGTTCGGCAGCCTGGAGCGGATCGAGTCGGCGTCGGTGGAGGAGCTGGCCGCGGTGGACGGCGTCGGCGGCACCATCGCCGCGGCCGTTGTCGAGTGGTTCGCCGTCGACTGGCACCGCGACATCGTCGAGAAGTGGCGCGCCGCAGGCGTTTCCATGGAGGACGAACGGGACGAGTCGATCGAGCGCAACCTGGAGGGGCTCTCCATCGTGGTCACCGGGTCGCTGGTCGGATTCACCCGCGACGGCGCGAAGGAGGCCATCCTGCAGCGCGGCGGCAAGGCCGCCGGCTCGGTGTCGAAGAAGACCGCGTTCGTGGTCATCGGCGATGCACCGGGCTCGAAGGCGGACAAGGCCGAGCAGCTCGGCGTTCCCATCCTCGACGAGGACGGATTCGTCCGGCTGCTCGCGGGCGGTCCGGAGGCGGTGACCGCGGCGGTCGAGGGCGAGTCGGACTGACGACTGCGAGAGTTGCTCTGCAGCAACCGGATCAGTGGTGGTGATCTCCGCCGTCGCGGTGGAGTGCCTCGGGCAGGAAGGCGGCGCCGGGACCATAGGTGGCGGCGGAGTCGTTCGGGTTCGAAAGCGCGCAGGTCTGCAGCGACAGGCAGCCGCAGCCGATGCAGGACTCGAGGCCGTCGCGCAGCGCCTCCAGTGCCTCGATCTGCTCGTCGAGGCGGGCGCGCCAGCTACGGGACAGGCGCGCCCAGTCGGCCCGGGTCGGCGCTCGCCCGCCGGGCAGTGTGCCCATGGTCGCGGCGATCTCGTCGAGGCTGAGCCCGATGCTGCGGGCGGCCCGGATGAACGCGATCTTGCGCAGCACGCTGCGCTGGTAGCGGCGCTGGTTGCCGGACGTTCGGGTGCTCTCGATCAGCCCCTGGCTCTCGTAGTACCGCAGGGCGGATGCGGCCAGCCCACTGCGTTCGGACACCTCGCCGACCGTCAGTAGATCCGTGGTGCGCACGCGGTTCCTCCTCTGCGGGTGCCGTCAACACAGGTGAAGTCGACTTCAGCTTCCGCTCGGACGGGGCCGGCGGCAAGTGGTCGATCTCACGACGAACCACCCGTGGTGGTGATCATCACCTCGATGTGCGCCGTGGTGGCCGCCGAACACCTCGCCGGCGATTCCGTCACAGCCGACGATTGTGCAGGTGAGCGGGCTGTCGGTGATTGCGGGACCGTCCGGCCGGGGTGCTGCTCCGGGCCCCGACCTGCCCGTTCGGGGAGGTTGAGGCGGGTACGCCGTTGCTGCGATAGTGACGCCATGATCTCCATTCGCCCCGTCGACCCCGCCGATTTCGACGCCGTCGCGGACCTGACCGTCGACTCCTATGTCGGCGGCGGATTCGTCGCCGAGGCCAGCGGCTACGTCCAGCGGCTGCGTGACACCGCGACCCGCGCCGATCAGGCCGAGGTACTGGTCGCGGAATGGGACGGTGAGGTCGTCGGCTCGGTGACGATCGCCGAGCCGGGCACCCCGTTCTCCGATGTCGCGCAGGCCGGCGAGCTCGAGTTCCGGATGCTCGCGGTCTCCTCCGAGGCTCGCGGCAAGGGTGCCGGTTCCGCGCTGGTGCGGCACGTGCTCGACACCGCCTACGACCGGGGGCTGCAGGCCGTGGTCATCTCCACCGAACCGGAGATGGTCGACGCCCGCCGCATCTACGACCGCAACGACTTCGTGCACGTCCCCGACCGGGACTGGCAGCCGGTGCCGGGGATGGAGCTGACCGTCCTGGTCCGCGAGATCGTCTGATCCGTCGGCCCCTCCGCCGGTCGGACCCGCAGACCGCCGATCGGACCGGTCAGCCCAGCACCGTGGCGACGATGCCGGCGAGGTATCCCAGCCGGGCGATCTCGGACGGCCGGAATTCCGGACCGCCGGAGCGCCCGAGCAGCAGCACCCGGCCGGAGTGGCCCAGCGGAGCCGCGGCGAGGGTGGTGTCGACGTTCCTCCACGTGTCCGGCACCCAGTCGGCCTGGTCGTCGAGGATCGTCGGCTTCTGCAACGGCATCCACGGCACGTCACCGGCGTGCGTCTCCGGTGCGCCGCCGCTGCCGACGACGCGGAAGGCGCCGTGCGGCCCGATCCCGATCACGGTCGCCCAACTGACGCGCAGCACGCGGGCGGCGCCGTCGACGAGGACCTGCAGCCGATCGTCGCGCGCGGTCGCGACCTGGTCGATCAGTTCCAGCTCGCGGTGTGTGTCGAGCAGTCCGGTGTAGGGGCGGATCGAATCGACCCGAACGCCGGAGAGGTTCTCGGCGGCGGTGATGAGGGTGTCCGGCAACGATCCCTGCGCCACGTCGACCACCAGGTCGTCGACGGCGAAACCGGCGCCGCGCTCGACGACGTCGAGGGAGAGGATGTCCGCGCCCACGGAGCCGAGCGCGACGGCGAGCGAGCCCAGGCTGCCGGGTCGGTCGGGTAGCTGGACACGCAGTAGGTACGACACGGAATTCCTTTGTCACAACGGTTCGGCGGCGGTCGAGGCGGCTCGGCCGCCCGGCCGGACGGGGAGTCGTCGATGCCCCCGCGGCAACCATCCTTCCACCCCGGACCGACCGGTGAGGGCTGTGCCGGAACACCCCGTGGGAAACGCCCAGCTCGCCGCAGAATCGTCACCGCCGAGACATGCAGGCGTTCCGAGACGGAAACAGATCGCCCGAGCGAGGCGCTGGATGCAGGCCGCCGCGGCGCAGCCGATAGGCTGGTGGGCATCGTGTGTTCGCCGACCTGAAAGGGGCCCACGGGTGCCTGCCATCTCCCGCGACGAGGTCGCCCACCTCGCCCGGCTGTCCCGGCTCGCGCTGACCGACGCGGAACTCGACGAGTTCGCCGGCCAGCTCGACTCGATTCTCAGCCACGTCAAGACCGTCGCAGAGGTCGCCGCGGATGACGTGCCGCCCACCGCGAACCCGTACGCGCTGGTCAACGTGACCCGCCCCGACGTCGTCGTGCCGGGACTGTCTCCCGAGCAGGCGCTGTCCGGTGCGCCCGCCGTCGAGCAGGAACGTTTCGCCGTCCCGCAGATCCTGGGAGAAGAGCAGTGACCGCCGAGCTGACCGCACTCGACGCCTCCGTCCTCGCGTCGAAGATCCATGCCCGCGAGGTGTCCTCGGTGGAGGTCACCCAGGCGCATCTGGACCGCATCGCCGCCGTCGACGGCGAGTACAACGCCTTCCTGCACGTGTCCGGCGAGGCGGCGCTCGCCGCGGCCAAGCAGGTCGACGACGCCCTCGCGGCGGGTGAGGCGCCGGCCTCGCCGCTCGCCGGAGTCCCGTTGGCGCTCAAGGACGTTTTCACCACCACCGACGCCCCGACCACCTGCGGATCGAAGATCCTCGAGGGCTGGGTCGCGCCGTACGACGCGACGCTGACCACCCGGTTGCGCGAGGCGGGCATCCCGGTGCTCGGCAAGACCAACATGGACGAGTTCGCGATGGGCTCGTCGACGGAGAACTCCGCGTACGGCCCGACCCGGAACCCGTGGGACACCAGCCGGATTCCCGGCGGCTCCGGCGGCGGCAGCGCGGCCGCGCTGGCCTCGAACCAGGCGCCGCTCGCGATCGGCACCGACACCGGCGGCTCCATCCGGCAGCCGGCCGCTGTCACCGCCACCGTCGGCACCAAGCCCACCTACGGCACCGTCTCCCGTTTCGGCCTGGTCGCCTGCGCGTCGTCGCTGGACCAGGGTGGCCCGTGTGGCCGCACCGTCCTCGACACCGCGTTGCTGCACGAGGTGATCGCCGGGTACGACCCGCGCGACTCCACGTCGATCGACGCGCCGGTGCGTCCGGTTGTCGAGGCCGCCCGCCAGGGCGCGACCGGAGACCTGAAGGGTGTCCGGATCGGTGTGGTCAAGGAACTGCACTCCGACAGCTACCAGCCCGGCGTGATCGCCTCCTTCGACGCCGCCGTCGCCCAGCTGAAGGAACTCGGCGCCGAGGTCGTCGAGGTCTCCTGCCCGAGCTTCGAGTACGCGCTCGCGTCCTACTACCTGGTGCTGCCCAGCGAGGTCTCCTCGAACCTGGCCCGATTCGACGCGATGCGGTACGGCATGCGCGTCGACGACGGAAACATGAGCGCCGACCAGGTGATGGCCGCGACCCGTGCCGCCGGTTTCGGCAAGGAAGTCAAGCGCCGCATCATGATCGGCACCTACGCGCTGTCGTCGGGCTACTACGACGCCTACTACGGCTCCGCGCTCAAGGTTCGCACCCTGATCGCCCGCGACTTCGACGCCGCGTACGAGAAGGTCGACGTCCTCGTCTCGCCGACCAGCCCCTTCACCCCGTGGAAGCTGGGGGAGAAGGTCGACGATCCGCTGGCGATGTACCTGTCCGACCTGTGCACGCTGCCGACCAATCTGGCCGGGCACTGCGCGATCTCGGTGCCGTCCGGTCTCTCGGCGGACGACGGCCTGCCGGTCGGCCTGCAGGTGATGGCCCCGGCTCTCGCCGACGAGCGGCTCTACCGGGTCGCCGCGGCCTACGAGGCCGCCCGCGGACCGATCACCCGCTGACGCCGTCCGCTGACGATCGGCCCGACATTCGCCGCGGATGTCGGGCCGATCGCGTCACCGCGCCGCGGTCACACACACCATGGTCGCGTTCACCGCGGCGTTCCCGGTGAACGTGTCGGTCACGGCGGGATCGTGGAGCAGGTTGACGTTCGCGCCGGGGTGCGCCGCGGCGGTCGACCAGCCGACCCCCTTCTCGCCGTGTCCCCATCCGTGTGGGATCGCGACGGTGCCGACCCGGATCTCGTCGCTGACCTCGACAGGGACCTCGATGCTGCCGACGCGTGAGCGCACCGTCACCGGCTGCCCGTCGACGAGTGCCCGGGCCGCGGCGTCGTCCGGGTGCATCAGGACGGTGCAGCGATCACGGCCCTTGACCATGGCCGGCACATTGTGCAGCCACGAGTTGTTCGATCTCAGGTGCCTGCGGCCGATCAGCCTGAGATCGAATTCGTTTTCGAGGCACTCGGTTTCGTTCGTCTCGACGAGTCGCCGGGCCTCCGCGACGAATTCCGCAGGCGCGAGTTGCACCCGCCGGTCCGGGGTCGAGATCAGCGACGCGAGGCGGGGCTCGAGAGGGCCGAGGTCGACGCCGCCGGGCGTGCGCCGGATCCGGTTCATCGTCAGCCCGCCGCGGCCGCGGCGCAGCATGCCGTGCGGGCCGGTCAGGACGCCGAGCGCACCGATCCGGAGCGGGCTGATCCGGTCGATCACTCGCCGAAGCGGTGTCGTCAGCAGCGATCGCAGCGGAACCGGCACCACCTCCAGCAGCAGCCGGGCGAGGATCTGCCAGTCCTCGAGCGCGTCCTCCGGCGGATCGAAGACGCGCGCATTGAAGCGGGCGTTGTTTCGGACCGAGAAGACCGGGAACAGGAAGTCGAACTCCTCCCGCTCGAGGTGTGACGTCGGCGGCAGTACGACGTCGGCGTGCCGCGAGGTCTCGGTGAGGTACATGTCGACCGCGACGTAGAAGTCGAGTGCGTCGAGCGCCTCGTCGAGCCGGCCGCCCTGCGGGGTGGACAGCACCGGATTGCCCGCGTAGGTGATCAGCGCCCGGACCGGTCCCGGTGATCCGGGCCCGTCGCCGAGGATCTCGTCGGCGAGCCCGACCACGGGGAGCTCGGTGCGGAAGGCCTTGCGGTCCCCGCCGCGGTTCGTCCACCGTCCGTATCCCGACCCGAGGCGGCGCACGAATCGCGCGGCGTCGATCGGGGGCGTCGCGTACATCTGCCCACCGGGCCGGTCCAGATTGCCGGTCACGGCGTTGAGCGTGTTGACCAGCCAGTGCGTGATGGTCCCGGTGACCTGGTGGCACACGCCGATTCGGGCGTACGCCACCGCCGAGGTCGCGTCGCGATGGTCGCGTGCGAGTCGCCGGATCGTGTCCGCGTCCACCCCGGCCCTCGGTGCCATCGCTTCGGGCGTGTACGGGCGGACCAGGTCGGCCAGCTCACGCCAGCCCGCGATCGGCACGGTGCCCTCGGGTTCGGTTGCGCCGTCGGCGACGAGGGTGTGCAGCATTCCCAGCAGCAGGTACGGGTCGCCGCCCGGTCTGATCGCGACATGCTCGTCCGCCAGTCGCGCCGTCTCCGTGCGGCGCGGGTCGACCACCACCACCGTCCCGCCGCGGCGGCGGATCGCGCGAATGCGGCCCCGGGCGTCCGGCATCGTCGTGATCGAGCCGTTCGACACGGCGGGATTGGCCCCGAGGACCAGCAGCCGGTCGGTCCGGTCCACGTCGGCGATCGGCATCAGCACGTTCGAGCCGTACATCTTCCACGCCGCGAATTCCTGGGGGAACTGGTCGATCGACGAGGCCGAATAGAAGTGCCGGGTCAGCAGGGCGACGCGCAGCGCCATCCCGTAGACCACCGAGGAGCTGTGCGCGGCCGGGTTGCCGAGGTACATCGCGATCGCGTCCCGGCCGTGCCTGCGCCGGACCGCGCGCAGGTTGCGGCCGATCAGCGCCGATGCCTCCTCCCAGCCGATCTCCTCGAAGCCGTCACCCACTCGGCGCAGGGGGCGCCGCAACCGCTCCGGATCGTGGTGCAGGTCGCCAAGCGCGGTCGCCTTCGGGCAGATGTACCCGTGGGACAGCACGTCGTCCGGGTCGCCCTCGACGCGAGTGACATGGTCGTTCTCGACGGTGACCAGGACGCCGCAGTGTGCCTCGCAGAGCGTGCACTGCCGGGCGACGGTACGTGTGGACATGCTCGGGCCCCTCCACGGTTGTGCCCGGAACTTAGCACCGGCGAGTCGGTCCGGTGAGCGGTTCCGCCGTGCCGGACGACAGGTGGAACCGGCCTGCCGTCTCAGGGCCCGAACCAGCGCCGCCGACGGTCGGCTGCGAACTCGGCCTTCTCCCTGGCGAATTCGACCGACGGTCCGCGGAACGGGGCGACCGGGGTCGGACCGGACAGGAAGTCCGCCTCCACCTTCCCGACTAGACCGCCACCGAACTCGATGTGGCACGTGCCCTGGCCGAGATACCTGTCCCCGTGCGGGCTGTCGTGCAGGTGGGAGATGATGTCCACCGCGACGGTCCGCGCGGCGGTCTCGGCGAACACCCCCGCCCGGGGTACGGGGGCGTCCGCGCAGTCGCCCAGCGCGTACACCCCGGGGTGCGGGGTCGCGAGGGTCGCCGCGTCGACGTGGATCCAGCCGTCCGCGCCGCCCTCCGTCAGTCCGGAGGTCTGCACGACGTCCGGCACCCGGTGGCGGGGGACCCCGATGAACAGGTCGTAGGCGAGATCGCCGTCGTGCGTCGACGCGGTGTGCGTGGCCGGGTCCAGCGCGTGCACCCGCGTTCCCGGCGTGTATTCGATGTCGCGGTCCGCGAGTGCGCCGACGATCGCGGCGTTGGAGCTGGGGGACACGGGGATGGGGGAGTCCATCGGGGTGAGCAGCTGCATGCGGGTCGCACCGCGCAGGTCCCGCCGGACGAGTTCCTCGTGGAGCAGCAGCGCGCCCTCGTACGGTGCCGGCGGGCACTTGAAGGGGACACTGAGAATCGAGAGCAGGATGGTGCCGCCGGTGAAGGCGTCGAGGCGTTCCCGCAACCGGTGGACGCCCTCGAGCGAGTAGAACTCGTGACCGTCCTCGACGAATCCGGGGGTCGCACCGCAGTCGTACTCCGCGCCGAGCGCCACGACGAGCGTGTCCGCCCTGTACTCGCCGCGGTCGGTGGTGACGTGACGCGTGGCGGGATCGATCGCGGTGACCGTCTCGCGGCGGAACTCCACGGCCGGAAGGTTGAGGGTGTCGTACGGAATCCGGACGTCGTCGATCGTGCGGCCCCGGAACAGCACGTCCATCTTGGCGAAGCCGAACACGAATCCGTCGGCGCGGTCGAGGAGGGTGACCCGAACCTCGTCCGGCACGGATCGGGACAGGCTGGCGGCGAGTTCGAGCCCACCGAACCCCGCTCCCAGGATCAGCACGGTGTGCATCGTTCGAGTATCCACCCTCCCGCGTACGAAACCCAGGGTTGACAGCCGGAGCGGTCACGGTGCCGGTCGGCAGTCCGGCAGTGCGGTGCCCTGATCGGTGCCGTACCGATGGCCGTGGCCCGGTGCGGCGTCCAGCGAGGTGACCAGGTCGACCGTGGTCTGCAGGAAACTGACCACCGGCAACCACGCCGGGGTCGGGGCATCCGGCCGCACGCCGTCCAGTCGGGGCGGCGCCACCAGCAACCGGGGCGACCAGTGGACGACCGGGTCGGACGCGTTGGCGAGCACCGTCGTGCCCGGACGGATCGGTGCGCCCCCGGGCGGCCCGGCGAGCAGGACGCCGCAGTCGGCGCCCACGGCCGCGGCTCCGAGCGCGCCGAGGCTCTGTCCGTACAGGTGCAGCGCGGGACGTTCGTCCGGTGACATTCGCGAGATTCTCTGCGCGAGTGCGGTGTAGAGGGCGCGCGCCGACTCCGTCGCGCCGGCGCGGTCGGTGACGAAGGTGACCCAACTCGGCGCCGCCGAGTACTGCACCGCGATCTCGGCGACGTCCCCGCCGAAGCGTCGTTCGAACCCGGCGACCGCGTTCGAGTCGATCCACCCCGATCCGGTCGGCACCGCGACCACCACGTGCGACCGCGCCAGTCCACCGGCCCGGTCCAGTTCCCGGACGGCCAGGTCGACCCGGGCGTCGAGGCTCGGTGCGCTGCCCAGACCGACATAGGTGCGCACCGTCCCCGGGGCGGCCGGGGCCGAGACGAACCGCCGCCCGTGCGCGCCGAGCGACTCCCAGGGGACGAGCGAGTCGGCTGCTCCCGACATCGACGACGTCGCAGGACGGGCAGGGCCGCTGGCGTCCGCGGTCCGGGAGAGCGCGGCCGGCGCGCCCCAGGCCGTCGCGGTGACCGCCGTGACGAGCACCGCGGCGCCGACCCGTCTCCCGTGCGGCCGCCGCGCCAGCGCGCCGAGCCCCCGCGCACCGCCGATCAGGACGGCGGCCACCGCGCCGCCGAGTACCAGGACCAGTGCCCAGTGGGCGGGCCCGACCGCGGCGACACCCATCGCGGACCGCACCCCGTTCTGCCAGTGGTCGGCGATCAGCACCGCCCACCCCACCGTCACAACGCCCGCGCCTGCGGCCACCGTCCGCGTCGTCGATCCGGATTCGGTTGTCGCCGAGCGCCGGCCGGGGCGCCGATGCCACAGCGCTGCGAGTCCCCATCCGGCCGCCACGAGCAGGCCGGTGAGGAGCGCCTGCACGAGCGCGGGGCGGGGCAGCAGTGACGGCGCGAGCGACGCCGTCGCGGCGGACGCCACGGCCACCGTCGTCGCGATCCGGGGTGCGGTGACCGTGACACCGGGCAGCGACAGGGCACGGGGGAGGGTCGCCGTCATGCCGTCACCACCGGTGCGGCGGTGCCGTTGCTCCCGGACCGGCGGCGGAGGGCGACGGCGCCGCCGAGCGCCGCCGTGCCCAGGAGGGCCGCCGACAGGCCGATCGGTTCGGGGTGGGGCGCGGCGTAGTTCTGCCGCCACGAATTCGAGTTCACCGCGGTCGCCGCGACCGTCGCGACCGCCCGGCACGAGGCCCGGGTGACATCGTCGGGGCGGGCGGCGCACGCGGCGTGCAGCCGATCGTCGAGCTGCCGGTCCAGACTCAGCCGGGCCCACGCACCGACCGGCGCCCCGGCCCGGTCCGCGTAGCGGAGCAGATCGTATCCGAGGTCGTGCCCCATGCAGGCGGTGTCGAACTCGGCGGGCAGCGGGACCGGCGACGAGCAGGTGCCGTGCGGGTTGACGAGCATCCCGTCCCGGACCAGGGGCCGGTACCCGAAGTCCTGCTCGAAGTCGGCGGGAATCCGCGCCGCGGCGGCGATCGGATCGGTGGTCGTGAGGGCCTCGATCGCGAGCGCGGCCGGAGCGTCGCGCTCGTCGGGAGTGGCGCCGGCCGTGTGCGGCGCGAGGAGGGTGGAGGCGGCGATCGCGCATCCCACCGCGAGGACTGTCCAGGTCGATTTCCGCATGGTTCCGACGCTAGAAATCGCCCGTACCTGCGAACATCACTCCGCGGCTTGGTTCGCTGCCGGCACCGTGGCGTCGGGGAACCGCCCGGACTCACCCGTCGGTGCCAGGGCGATCTCACCCCACGGTATGAGGACATCTCGGGTCCCGCTTCCTAGGGTTCTTCGCGTGGGTAGGACGAAACGAGCACTTCGCAGGACCGCACAGGGGGCCGCGACGAGAGCGAGACCGAGGCTCGCGCGACTGAGCGGCGGCCAGTGGCTCGACATCGGGGTGGTGTTCGTGACTGCGGTGCTGTTCGCGATCGCGTGGCCGACACTGCAACTGACCCACCGGGTTCCCGTGGGAGTGCAGCCGGTGATCGCCGGCCTCGCCACGCTGCCGCTGCTGTTCATTCGAGCGAATCCAGCTCTGGGCTGGGCGATCTCGGCCGCCGGGGCGCTGGTCATCCCGGTCGCCTATGACCGCACCGCCGACTACGACTTCCCGTGGCAGGTCGTGCACGTGATGGTGCTGATGGCCCTGCTGCTTGCCGTCAGCCTGCGGTCCCCGCTGCCGGTGGTTGCCGTCGCGGGAGTGTCGACCGCCCTGCTCTTCCTCGCGAACGCCCCCGGGCAGGACGGACGCGGGTGGGCCGTCGGGCTCACCGCCCTCGTCGCGTTCGGGTTGCTGATCCGCTGGCTGGTGCTCTCCCGTCGGCAACTCGCCCGGCAGGAGGAGGAGAACGAGGTCGAGCGGGCGCGCCGCGCGATCCTCGAGGAGCGGGCGAGGATCGCTCGCGACCTGCACGACGTCGTCGCCCACCACATGTCGCTGGTGGTCGTGCAGGCGCAGAGCGCCCCCTACCGCCTCGGCGGCCTGTCGGCCGAGGCGACAGCCGAATTCGACTCGATCGGTGCGACCGCCCGCGAGGCGTTGAACGAGATCCGCGGCATGCTCGGCGTGCTGCGCAGCGACGGTCAGGCCCCCGAGAACGCCCCGATGCCCGGACTCGACCGGATCGACGAGTTGATCGAGGCCGGCCGGCGGGCCGGAATGGCGGTGACCGTCGAGCGCGGGCCGCTGCCGGCGTTGCCCGAGACGTCCGGACTCGCGCTGTACCGGATCCTGCAGGAGTCGCTGGCGAACGCGGCGCGCCACGCACCGGGCGCGGCCGTACGGGTGGACCTGGCCGGGGACGCGGCCGTGACCGAACTGGTGGTCGTCAACGAGGCCGCGGCGCAATCCGTGCCGGCCTCGAATTCCGGTGGCGGCCACGGCATCGTCGGGATGCGGGACCGGGCCCGGTCGGTCGGGGGAACGCTGACCGCGCATCCCGCGGTGGGCGGCGGATTCGAGGTGCGGGCCCGGGTCCCGTCGACCGCGGGCGGCTCGGTGCCCGAACCGGGCGTGGGTCGGGCCTAGGCTTGCCGGGTGGCGATCACGGTCTTCATTGCAGACGATCAGGCGATGGTGCGGCAGGGGTTCGGGGCGCTGCTCGCCGCACAACCCGACATCAGCGTGGTCGGCGACGCCCCGAACGGGAAGGTCGCGGTCGACGAGGTGCTCCGGCTGCGGCCCGACGTCGTGCTGATGGATGTGCGGATGCCGGAGCTGAACGGGTTGGAGGCCGCAGAGCGGATCCTGTCCGCGGCGCTGCAGCCGCCGGTGCGGGTGCTGATGCTCACCACCTTCGACATCGACGACTACGTGTACGAGGCGCTTCGGGTGGGGGCGAGCGGCTTCATGCTCAAGGACGCGCCCGCCGACGAACTGGTCCGCGCGGTCCGTGTCGTCGCGGACGGTGAGGCGCTGCTCGCGCCGTCGGTGACCCGCCGCCTGATCGCGGACGTCACCAGTCGGCGTGCTGCCCGCCGGCCGGAGCCTGCGCGACTCGCGACGCTGACCCCCCGGGAACGCGAGGTGCTCGAGCTGATCGCCCGCGGGCTGTCCAACACCGAGATCGCCGAGTCGTTGTTCGTCGCCGAACAGACCGTCAAGACCCACGTGGGGAAGGTGCTCGCGAAGCTGCATCTGCGTGATCGCGCGCAGGCGGTCGTCCTCGCGTACGAGGCCGGGGTGGTCACTCCCGGCTGAGGCCGGCCGCGAGTCGGTCCTGTTTCGCCGAGCGACGTAACGGACGGCCCCGGCCCGGTTCAGGGGGTGAGTACGAACATGCCGTTCGCGTGTCGCATTTCGATCCGGTCGTGTGCGCGCCCCGCGTCGTCGAACCCGATCACGCTGTCGATGATCGGGGTGAGGGCGCCGCCCGCCGCGAGTTCGAGGGCAGCCGATCGCGCGGAGGCAACCCGACCGAGCCAGGCCGGGCCACTGCAGCCGGTGAGCGACAGCCCGTGGGTCAGCAGGTCCGAGGGCGTGATGGCGGCGGGTGTGCCACCGAGCATTCCGTAGTAGAGCATTCGCCCGCTCAGTGGCGTCATCGCGTCGAGGACGGCGAGTGAGCTCGCGCCGCCGATGGATTCGAAGACGACGTCGATCGTGGCGCCCCGCAACGCCTCCGGGAGGCGAGCGGCCCAGTCCGGTTCGGTGTGGTCGATGACGACGTCCGCCCCGAGACTGCGGGCGCGTTCCCGGTTCGCGGGGTTGCCTGCGGTCGCGATGATCCTGCCCGCGCCGTGCGAACGCGCGAGCTGGGTCAGGTAGCCGCCGACGCCGGTGCCGGCGGCTTCGATCAGGACCGTGTCGTCACGCGTCAGGCGTGCGGTCTCGTGCAGGGTCATGGCGACGGATCCGCCCATCATGACCGCGGCGGCATCGACGGACGAGAGCCCGTCGGGGATCGGGACGGTGGATGTCGCAGGCGCGCACACCAACTCGGCATGAGCGCCGATCCCCATGCCCGCGGCCATCACTCGGGTGCCGACGAGCGCCGTGTCGACGCCTGCGCCCACCTGGGTGACGACGCCTGCGGCCTGCGTACCGAACACCGCCGGTGGCCCCGCCGGGGCGGGAAAGACGCCGGATCTGATCTGCGTCTCGACGAACAGAATCGGGGTGGCCTCGGTGCGGATCAGCACCTCCCCGTCCGCCGGGGACGGCGCGGGGACCTCTCGGGTGACGAGGACGTCGGGGCCACCAGTGGCCGTCATCACGACTGCTTTCATTATGATCTCCCCTAATCTGACCGTCGGTCCGGTTCCTGGTGCATCCGAACGATATGGACCGTCGGTCAAGTTGTCAATGGAGGTTTTGTGTCGTCCGACGGCCAGAGAACAGAGCGAGCCGATGCCGCGCGGAACAGGCGCGCAATCCTCGATGCGGCAGGTCGGCTGCTCGCCGAACACGGCCCGGGCGAGGTGTCGATGGAGCAGATCGCGGCGGCGGCCGGCGTCGGGAAGGGGACCCTCTTCCACCGCTTCGGCAGCCGCGCCGGCCTGATGCGCGCGCTCGTGCTCGAGCGGGCCGAGGACCTGCGCCGGGCCGTGACGAGCGGCGAGCCTCCGCTCGGCCCGGGGGCGCCGGCAGGCGAGCGGCTGCTGGCGTACTTCGACGCCATGACCGACCTCGTCGTCGCCAACATCGGGCTGATGGTGGCCTACGACACCGCCGCCGACGATCCGCACGCCGACGAGATCCACGCCTTCTGGTACCGGCACATCGCCGAACTGCTGTCGCAGGCCCGACCGGACGTCGACGCCGACATGCTGGCACGGCTCCTGCTCGGCACTCTCGGCGGCGAGCTCGTGCTGCATCTCATCCAATCGGGGCAGACCGCACGACTCAAGGCCGGTGTCCACCAGCTCGTCGACTCCGTTCTGCGCACCTGAACCGACGGAGCGCGGACAACCCGATCACCGCGCCTGGTGCAGGCCCCGCACGTACGCGGCCTGCCCCAGGTGCTGGAGGCAGTCCCCGATGACGCTGACCAGGCGCACCGCGACCGTGACCGGGGGATCCCACCGCCGGTCCACGATGCGGTCGAGCTCGGTGGGGGTGAGCTCGTCGACGTACTCGAGCGTCGCGAGGTGCACGTCGCCGTGGTAATCGGCGAGCAGGGCCGCCTCCGGGTGCACGGCGGCGACTTCGGAACTGCCGTGCCCGTAACCCGTGTCGGAGGCCGGGAACGGCAGATCGAACCGCTCCCGCCAGCCTCGGGAGGTCCACGCCTGCTCCACGTCGGCGGCATCGCTGACGTGATCGTCCTGCACGCGGGTCAGGTGCCAGATCAGCCAGGCGATCGAGTTCGCCTGCGGGCCGGGGCGATAACCGGCCACCTCCGGTGTCAGGCCGTCGGTCACCGCGACCACCAGTTCGCGGATCCTCTCGAACTGATCCCGCAGGACTGCGCGCGCCGCGTCCGTCTCGGTGTCCCGGCTCATCCCTCCACGGTAGGAGCGCGCGGGGAAGTGCGCAGCCGATCGATCAGGATGCCGCGGGCACCCGGCGGGTGCAGTATTGGTCACGGACCCAGCCGAGGGTGCGCGGACAGGGGTGTGCGATGACGAAGGTCGGGATTCTCACCAGTGGCGGTGACTGCCCGGGACTGAACGCGGTCATCCGAGGTGCGGTGCTCAAGGGCACCACCGTGTACGGGCAGCAGTTCGTCGGGTTCCTCGACGGGTGGCGCGGCCTGGTCGAGGGCGATGTGATGGACCTCGACCGCCCGACCGTCCGAGGGTTGTCGCACGAGGGCGGAACCATCTTGGGCACCAGTCGATTCGGTCCGTACCAGGGCCCGCACGGAGGGCCGGAGAACATCGCGCGAACCATGGAACGCCTCGGTGTCGACTCGGTGATCGCGATCGGTGGTGAGGGCACCGCGGCCGCCTCGCAGCGTCTGTACGACGCGGGCATCAAGATCGTCGGGGTCCCCAAGACCATCGACAACGACGTCGACCAGACCGACTACACCTTCGGCTTCGACACCGCCGTGGAGATCGCCACCGAGGCGATCGACCGGCTGCGCACCACCGGCAACTCGCACAAACGGTGCATGGTGCTCGAGGTGATGGGGCGCGGCGCCGGCTGGATCGCGCTGCACTCGGGCACCGCGGGCGGTGCGCACGCGATCCTCATCCCCGAGCACCCGGAGAGCATCGAACAGATCTGCGCGTGGGTCACCAGCGTCCGGGATCGGGGTCGCGCGCCGATGGTCGTCGTCGCCGAGGGGTTCACCCTGCCGGACATGACCGAGGCGTACTCGACGAAGGGGCTCGACGGGTTCGACCGGCCGCGCCTCGGCGGCGTTGCCGAGGTGCTGGCGCCGATGATCGAGGAACGCACCGGGATCGAGTCACGCGCGACCGTGCTCGGGTACATCCAGCGTGGCGGCGTGCCCACGGCCTTCGACCGGGTTCTCGCGACCCGCCTCGGGATGGCGGTCACCGACCTCGTCGCGCGGCAGGAGTGGGGAAACATGGTCGCGTTGCGCGGCACCGACATCGTGCAGGTGCACTTCGACGAGGCCCTCGCCGACCACAAGAGTGTCCCGCTGGAGCGATATCAGGAGATGCGGGTCATCTTCGGCTGAGCCGGATGCGAGTCGTGCCCGGGCCGAGCCGGATGCGAGTCGTCCCTCCCCGGCGGGGGCGAATAAACTCGGGACCATGACTGCCGCCATGTCCGATGCCCTGCTCGCCTACGACGAGGTGCTCGCGAAGTTCGAGCCCGTGATGGGCATGGAGGTGCACGTCGAGCTGCACACCGCCACCAAGATGTTCTGCGGCTGCCCGACCACGTTCGGGGCCGAGCCGAACACCCAGGTGTGCCCCGTGTGCCTGGGCCTTCCGGGTTCGCTGCCGGTGGTCAACCGGTCCGCGGTCGAGTCCGCGATCCGGATCGGTCTGGCACTGAACTGTTCGATCACCCCGTGGGGGCGGTTCGCGCGCAAGAACTACTTCTACCCGGACCAGCCGAAGAACTACCAGATCTCCCAGTACGACGAGCCGATCGCCACCAACGGCTACCTCGACGTGGTCCTCGACGACGGCACCACCTGGCGGGTCGACATCGAGCGGGCGCATATGGAGGAGGACACCGGCAAGTCGCTGCACGTCGGCGGCGCGACGGGACGCATCCACGGCGCCAGCCACTCGCTGCTCGACTACAACCGCGCCGGTGTGCCGCTGGTCGAGATCGTCACCAAGCCGATCACCGGTGCCGGCGAGCGGGCACCGGAGGTTGCGCGCGCCTACGTCACCGCGCTGCGGGACCTGCTCAAGGCCCTCGACGTGTCCGACGTCCGGATGGATCAGGGGTCGATGCGCTGCGACGCGAACATCTCCCTGATGCCGATCGGCGCGCAGGAGTTCGGCACCCGCACCGAGACCAAGAACGTCAACTCGCTCAAGTCCGTCGAGGTCGCGGTGCGCTACGAGATGCGCCGGCAGGCCGCGGTCCTGGTGTCCGGCGGTGAGGTGATCCAGGAGACCCGGCACTTCCAGGAGGCCGACGGCACCACGTCCGCCGGGCGCCGCAAGGAGACCGCCGAGGACTACCGCTACTTCCCCGAGCCCGATCTCGAACCGGTCGCACCGGACGCCGAATGGGTCGAGGAACTGCGTGGCACCCTGCCCGAGCTGCCGTGGCTGCGCCGCGCCCGGATCCAGGCCGAGTGGGGCGTGTCCGACGAGGTGATGCGCGACCTGGTCAACGCAGGCGCGCTCGACCTGGTCATTGCCACCACCGAGGCCGGTGCGCCCGCCGACGCGGCGCGGTCCTGGTGGGTGTCCTACCTGACGCAGCAGGCCAACACCCGCGGTGTCGAACTTGCCGATCTGCCGATCACCCCGGCTCAGGTCGCTCAGGTCGTCGCGCTGATCGACAGCGGCAAGCTCAACAACAAGGTCGCCCGTCAGGTCGTCGACCACGTGCTCGCCGGCGAGGGCGACCCGGAGCAGGTCGTCGCCGCCCACCCGGAGCTGGTCGTGGTCCGTGACGACACCCTGATCAAGTCCGCGGTCGACGAGGCCCTGGCCGCGAACCCCGATGTCGCGGAGAAGATCCGCAGCGGCAAGGTCGCCGCGGCGGGCGCCATCGTCGGCGCCGTCATGAAGGCCACCAAGGGACAGGCCGACCCGGCCCGCGTCAAGGAACTGGTCATCGAGGCCTGCTCCTGACCCACTCCGGCTGACGCCGGGTGCGCGGTTGCCGTCGTCGCCTCTGGCGCGATGCGATGATATCCGCACACTCGGCGGGCCGGACCGGCGCGGGCTGACCCGAAACGGGCTGCGCGGCCACCATAATCGGGCAATGCCCTCGGTCGGAGCCTCCCTCTTCTGGATAGCCCTGTGCGCGGTGATCGCGCCGCTGCTCGCGGGTCTGGTGCCGCGCAAGCTGGTGCCCGAGGTCGTGCTGCTGTTGATCGCGGGCATCGTCATCGGCCCGCACGTCCTCGATCTCGCGGTCCAGGGGCCGGAGATCGGGCTGCTGCGTGAACTCGGGCTGGGCATGCTGTTCCTGCTCGCCGGCTACGAGATCGACACCGACGAGCTGACCGGGCGGGGCGGACGCCGCGCGTTGGTCACCTGGCTGGTGTGTCTTGCGCTCGCGTTCACCGTGATCGGACTGCTCGGGATGGCCGAGGTGATCAATGCCGAGGTCGCGATCGCGATCGCGCTGACCTCGACCGCACTCGGCACGTTGCTCCCGATCCTCAAGGACAGCGGGGTGATCGACACCCGACTCGGGAAGACGGTGCTCAACCACGGCGCGGTCGGGGAACTCGGGCCGGTCGTCGCGATGGCGGTGCTGCTCGGCTCGCGCGGCACCGTCGGTTCGCTGATCGTGCTGGCGCTGTTCGCCGCTGCGGCGGTGGGCGTCGCGTTCATTCCGGCGACGGTGCGCCGTGAGGGCTCGAAGGTGCTCTCGATCATCCGCCTCGGGTCCGAGACGACAGCCCAGACCACGGTGCGGTTGACGATCCTGCTGCTGGTCTCGCTCGGGGCGCTGGCGAGTATCTTCGACGTGGACGGCATCCTGGCCGCGTTCGCCGCCGGCTTCATCCTCCGCCGGGCCTTCCCGCGCGGAGACGAGAAGCTCGAGGCCAAGCTCGACGGGTTGGCGTTCGGACTGCTCATCCCGATCTTCTTCGTCACCTCGGGCATGTCGATCGACGTGTCCGCGGTGGCAGCCCATCCCGGCGTCCTGGTGGCCTTCTTCCTGCTGATCCTGCTGGTGCGTGGGTTGCCGGTGTTCGTCGCGGAGCGCTTCGACCGGGGCGGCGACGGGACGCAGCAACCACCAACGGTCCGCGAGCGGGCCCGGGTGGCGCTGTACGCGGCGACGGGTCTGCCGCTGATCGTCGCGGTCACCGAGGTCGCGGTGAACGCGGGACAGATGACCACGGCGAACGCGTCGATCCTCGTCGCCGCCGGGGCGATCACCGTCCTCCTGCTGCCCACCGCCGCATCGCTTCTCGGCGGATCGAGACGGGACGCGGCCGCCGTGCCGCAACCCGCAGGCGAGACGAGCTGACCGGAGGGAGACGGCGGTCCGCGGTTTCGCCGTTGCAGCGCCCGCGGTCAGTCGAAGCCGCCGCCGCCCTGGGGCGCGGGGATCCGGACCACGCGGTCGTCGCTCGGAGCCGGGACGTCGCCACCGGACTTGTTCACCGTCGACACCCACACCTCGCTGTTCGCGCCGAGGGCGGCCCCGCCGAGTCGGCCGTACTTGTCCTGCGCGACAAGGGACGGTGCGGCCTGGGCGGCACCGGTGTGCGCGTCGAGCGGCAGCACCGCGAGGGCCTTGCCCGCCGACAGGGACACCGCGACGCCGCCGTCGACCGGGGTGCACCCGGCCACCCCGGGACGATCGGGCCAGGTCCACACCGGCATCCCGGTGGCGCCGTCGGCCGCGACCCGCTGCAGGCGGTCCTCGAGGACGGTCCGGTCGGTGATCCAGACGCCACCACGGGGGTCCGGGCAGACGTCGCCGGCGGTACCGATCCCGGACAGCACGATCTGGGGCATCGGCTGCACGGGCGCCGGTGTCAGGGCGGTCACCCGCAGGACCTTTCCGGCCAGCGATCCGGGATCGTTTGCCGCAGCGGGGTTCCCGGCATCGCCGGTGAGAACGGTCAACTCGCCGGGGGCGGTGAACAGGAGTGCGCCCGCATTCCCGCTCGCGCCGCGTGGAATGCCGGTGAGCACGTCCTTCGGGGTGTCGCCGGGGGCGATCCGCACCACCCGGTTGTCGCCACCGGTGGTGACGTACGCGTACAGCAGGTTGTCCTCGGTGTACGTGGGGGAGAGCGCGACGTCGAGCAGTCCGCCGTCGCCGGATCCGTCGACGGCGAGCCGGGCCACCTCCTGGACGGGTGTGCCGGGCGTCACCCGCAGGATCCGTCCGGTCCGACGCTCGGTCACCAGCACCGACTGTCCGCCGGGCAGCATCGTGACCGAACCGGTGGTGTCCAGGCAGGTGGCCACCACGGCCGGGTCGGGATCGGCGCAGGGCATCGGGGTGGCGGTCGGTGCGGCCGCACCCGGTGTCGGGGTGGGCGGTGCACTGGGCTCGCGGGGTCGGACCTCCCCGGCGGAGAAGGACGGTACCGGGGTGAACGGGCTGGACGCGCTGTCGTCGAAGCGTGCGCAGCCGGCGACGGCGACCGCGGCGAGGGTGGACAGCACCGCGGTGCGGTACGCCGCACGAGAGATCGCCATACCTGGCACGGTACGACAAACGTTGTCCCGCGCGCCGAACCGGTCGGTGGTCCTCACCCGTTCTACGCTGGGATTCGTGACCGACAACCCGCGACAGAACACGGACACCGAGAGCTTCGGCCGGTCCGCGTCCAGCCCGTTCGACCAGCCGACGGAACGGTTTCCGACCACCGACGACGACCTCGGGTTGATGCCGACCGAGCAGATTCCGACGTACTCCGGGGCCCGCATCCCGGACCCGGAGGACGACGTGGTGGCTCCCGCCATGCATCCGACCGAGGAACTGCGGACCGCCGACTCCTACGACCGCGAGCTGGCGGCCGCGCTGGCCGCGCCTGTCGCGGCACCCGAGGTGGTGGCCCCGACGCCGGCGCCGGTCACCCCACGAGGCACGCTCGACCTCGGGCTGCTCGTGCTGCGGGTGGCGGTGGGTGCGTTGGCGCTCGCGCACGGGCTGCAGAAACTGTTCGGCCTCTGGGGCGGGCCGGGTCTCGACGGTTTCGAGATGTATCTCGTCGACTCCGGTTATCAGCAGGCGAAGCTGCTGGCCACCGCCGGGGCGATCGGTGAGGTCGTGGCCGGTGGGTTCCTGATCCTCGGCCTGTTCACCCCGCTCGCCGCGGCCGGGTTGCTCGCCGTGCTGATCAACGCGTGGTGCGTCCGGCAGGCCGCCGAACCCGGACTGCAGTGGTTCGCGCCGGACGGTCCCGAACTCGAACTGCTCCTGGTGGCGATGCTGGTCGCGATCATCCTCGCCGGCCCGGGCCGGATCTCGGTCGAGGGACGGCGCAAGTGGGCCACCCGCCCGCACGTCGGGTCGTTCCTGGCTTTGGTGCTCGGCGTCGCGGGCGGTGTGTGCCTGTGGATCTTCCTGAACGGGGCGAATCCACTGGTCTGACCGGGCCGGGCGCGAACCCGAACGAACGGAAGCAGGCAGTCGATCGGATCGACTGCCTGCTTCCGTTGTTCTGTCTCGTGCCGTGGAGTTACGGGACCTGTCGGACCGCGCCCTTGTCCGCGGAGGTGGCCAGCGCCGCGTAGGCGCGCAGCGCGGTGGTCACGGTGCGCTGCCGGTCGACCGGCTGCCACGGGCGCTCGGACGCCTCCATCTTCGCCCGCCGCTCGGCGAGCACGCCGTCGTCGACGAGCACCTCGAGGGTGCGGGTCGCGACGTCGATCCGGATCTGGTCGCCGTTCTCGACGAGTCCGATCACGCCACCGGCCGCGGCCTCGGGGGAGATGTGGCCGATGGACAGGCCGGAGGTGCCGCCCGAGAAGCGGCCGTCGGTGATCAGCGCGCACACCTTGCCGAGACCGGCGCCCTTGAGGAATGCGGTCGGGTGCAGCATCTCCTGCATGCCGGGACCGCCCTTGGGGCCCTCGTAGCGGACCACGATCACGTCGCCCGGCTTGATCTGCTTCTGCAGGATCACCGAGACCGCCTCCTCCTGCGACTCGACGACGACCGCCGGGCCCTGGAAGGAGAAGAGGTCTTCGTCGATGCCCGCCGTCTTGAGGATCGCGCCGTCGACGGCGATGTTGCCGCGCAGCACGCAGAGGCCGCCCTCGACGGTGTAGGCGTGCTCGAGGTCGCGGATGCAGCCGCCCTCGGCGTCGGTGTCGAGCGCGCTCCACCGGTTGTCGGTCGAGAACGGCTCGGTGGTGCGGACGCCACCGGGCGCGGCGTGGAACAGTTCGAGCGCCTCGTCGGACGCATTGCCGGAGCGGATGTCCCAGGTGTCGAGCCACTCGTCGAAGCTCTTGGTGTGCACCGTGGAGACCTCGGTCTCCAGCAGGCCGGCGCGACGGAGCTCCCCGAGCAGGGCGGGGATGCCACCGGCGCGGTGCACGTCCTCCATGTGGTAGTCGGAGTTCGGGGAGACCTTCGACAGGCACGGCACGCGGCGGCTGATCTCGTCGATGGTGGACAGGTCGAAGTCGACCTCGCCCTCCTGCGCCGCGGCGAGGGTGTGCAGCACCGTGTTGGTGGAACCGCCCATCGCGACGTCGAGCGCCATTGCGTTGCGGAAGGCCTTGGGGGTGGCGATGTTCCGGGGCAGGACCGACTCGTCCTCGTCGCGGTAGTAGCGCAGCGCGGCCTCGACGACGGTGGTGCCGGCCTTGCTGAACAGCGCGCGGCGGGCCTCGTGAGTGGCCAGCGTCGAACCGTTGCCCGGCAGCGCGAGGCCGAGAGCCTCGGTGAGGCAGTTCATCGAGTTCGCGGTGAACATGCCCGAGCACGAACCGCACGTCGGGCACGCACTGCGCTCGACCTCGTCGAGGCCCTCCTCGGACACGGAGTCGTTGGCGCTCGCGGAGATCGCGGTGATCAGGTCGGTGGGAGCCTGCGCGACGCCTCCGACCACGACGGCCTTGCCGGCCTCCATCGGACCGCCGGAGACGAACACCGTCGGGATGTTCAGGCGCATCGCGGCATTGAGCATGCCGGGAGTGATCTTGTCGCAGTTGGAGATGCACACCAGCGCGTCGGCGGTGTGGGCGTTGACCATGTACTCGACCGAGTCGGCGATGATCTCGCGGCTCGGCAGCGAGTACAGCATGCCTCCGTGGCCCATCGCGATGCCGTCGTCGACGGCGATCGTGTGGAATTCGCGCGGGACACCGCCGGCGGCGCGGACGGCCTCGGCGACGATCTCGCCGACATTCTTGAGGTGCACGTGACCCGGGACGAACTGGGTGTAGGAGTTCGCGATCGCGACGATCGGCTTGCCGAAGTCGGAGTCCGTCATTCCGGTGGCACGCCACAGCGAGCGGGCTCCGGCAGCGTTGCGTCCGACAGTGGTGGTGCGTGACCTCAGCGGGGGCATGGGTGTCCTTCGCTCATCGGGGCGCGTCCGCCGGGCCGGTGGGCTGGGACCGTCGGGTGCGCCGTGAATCGTCGAACCCGACGTGCGGGGCTGTTTCGGACGGTCACAGGGGCTGTGCCCAGGAGGTCGACAGAGCCGAAGGACCGCCCGACCGACGTCGGGTGCTCGTCGTCAACGGTACGCGCGTGTTATTCGGTGTCCGGAGCCGACTCGGCCCCATGCTCCTCGGCGGCCTCGCGTTCGGCCCGCTCCTGCTCGCGCCGTTCGCGTTCGATGCGGTCGGCGACCGCGTACGGGTCGGTGACCCGGCCGCCGCTCGCCTCGGCGATCAGGGGGAGCCGACCGAAGGTGACCACCGGCAGTGTCTTCTCGGTGCCGTCGGTCAGTTCGGCGCGCGCCCAGCCGCTGCGCTTCGGGAACCGGATGCCCTTCACCTGGTCCCAGGTGATCACCTCGCTGCTGAACGGTCGGCGAACGTGCAGGCCGACGGTGTCGACGACGGTCCGGACGCGCAGCATCCAGTAGGCGACGGCGATCGGGATCAGCCACAGGACCGACACCCACGGCGGGCTGGGGAAGATCACGAAGCTCAACCCGAAGGCGAGCAGGAACACCCCGAGCAGGCCGAGGCTCGAGATCTGGATGGAATGCCGGACCGGCTCCGTCGCGGCGGCGGGCTCGGCGGCGGTGTGGGACGGCTCGCCGGTGTGGGAGGATGAGGGCGGTGGCACGGGCTGCGATGGGGACGACACAGCACCATCCTCGCATTGCGGCCGGCGCTTCTCACATTCTGGAACAGCTTGCTCAAAAAGTTGACTGTTCACCCTTGACGCGCCTACCTTCGATCGCGTGAAGCAGAATGAGTTGCTCGTAATCGGCCGGCGCGTCGTCGCCTGAGTCGATTCCACGTCAACTCGCAAAGCACGACGCGCCACCCTCGTACAGCAGACAATGCTGACGGGGGTTTTTTGTTGCCCGGAGTCAGCTCGAACCGTCAACGCCAGAGGAATCACCAGTGAGCGCACCAACCGCACGGCCGCAGCCCACGCCGCGCAAGACCGGGGCTCAGCCCGGCCCCACGGCGGCCGCACCCCAGCCCGGAACCCGACGCCAGGTCGCCCCCGAGCGGGTCACCGGCGCCCAGTCTGTCGTCCGCGCCCTCGAGGAGCTCGAGGTGGACACCGTGTTCGGTATTCCCGGCGGCGCGGTCCTCCCGGTCTACGACCCGCTCTTCGATTCGCAGAAGGTTCGGCACGTCCTCGTCCGGCACGAGCAGGGCGCCGGCCACGCGGCGACCGGCTACGCGCAGGCGACCGGCAAGGTCGGTGTCTGCATGGCCACCTCCGGTCCCGGTGCCACCAACCTGGTGACCCCCCTCGCGGACGCCCAGATGGACTCGGTCCCCGTCGTCGCGATCACCGGCCAGGTCGGTCGCGGCCTGATCGGCACCGACGCATTCCAGGAAGCCGACATCTCCGGCATCACCATGCCGATCACCAAGCACAACTTCCTGATCACCGACGGCATCGACATCCCGCGCATCATGGCCGAGGCGTTCTACCTGGCGTCCTCGGGACGTCCGGGTGCCGTCCTCGTCGACATCCCGAAGGACGTGCTGCAGGCGCAGACCACGTTCTCCTGGCCGCCGGAGATGCGGCTGCCCGGCTACCGCCCGGTGTCCAAGCCGCACGGCAAGCAGGTGCGTGAGGCGGCGCGGCTGATCGCGGAGTCCAAGTCGCCCGTGTTCTACGTCGGTGGCGGCGTCATCAAGGCCGAGGCCAGTGCGGAGCTGCTCGCGCTCGCGGAACTGACCGGCATCCCGGTGGTCACCACCCTGATGGCGCGTGGCGCGTTCCCCGACAGTCACCCGCTGCACTGCGGCATGCCCGGCATGCACGGCGCCGTCGCCGCCGTGGCCGCATTGCAGAAGTCGGACCTGCTGATCACCCTCGGTGCCCGCTTCGACGACCGGGTCACCGGCCAGCTCGACTCGTTCGCACCCGACGCCAAGGTCATCCACGCGGACATCGACCCCGCGGAGATCGGCAAGAACCGCTACGCGGACGTGCCGATCGTCGGTGACTGCAAGGAGGTCATCGTCGAGCTGATCGAGGCGATCCGCGCCGACCAGGCCACCGGCACCACCCTGGACCTGACCACGTGGTGGGAGTACCTCGACGGTCTCCGCAAGACCTACCCGCTGGCGTACGGCAAGCCGTCCGACGGCGCCCTCTCGCCCGAGTTCGTCATCGAGGCCGTCGGCCGGCTCGCCGGACCCGACGCCATCTACTGCGCCGGCGTCGGCCAGCACCAGATGTGGGCCGCGCAGTTCGTCAAGTACGAGAAGCCGCGCACCTGGCTCAACTCCGGCGGCCTCGGCACCATGGGTTACGCGGTCCCCGCCGCGATGGGCGCCAAGATGGGCATGCCGGACAGGGAAGTGTGGGCCATCGACGGCGACGGCTGCTTCCAGATGACCAACCAGGAGCTCGCGACCTGCGCGGTCGAGGGCGTGCCGATCAAGGTCGCGCTGATCAACAACGGCAACCTCGGCATGGTGCGGCAGTGGCAGACCCTCTTCTACGAGGAGCGCTACTCGAACACCAACCTGGGAACGCACGGCACGGTCCGGATCCCCGACTTCGTCAAGCTCGGTGAGGCCCTGGGCTGCCACTCCATCCGCGTCGAGCGTGAGGAGGACGTGGAGGCCGCGATCCGCGAGGCGCAGTCGATCAACGACAAGCCGGTCGTCATCGACTTCATCGTCGGCGCGGACGCCCAGGTGTGGCCGATGGTCGCCGCGGGCACCAGCAACGACGAGATCCAGGCGGCGCGGGGCTTCCGTCCGCTGTTCGACGACGACGAGGCCGCCGCCGAGCCTGCCGTCATCCACGAGGCCATGGAGCGCGAGCAGCGCTCCGGCGCCGCCGCTGCCACCGAAACGGAGGACACCAAGTGAGCACCAGTCACACCCTCAGCGTTCTCGTCGAGGACAAGCCGGGCGTGCTGGCGCGAGTCGCGGCGCTGTTCTCCCGGCGTGGGTTCAACATCGAGTCCCTCGCCGTCGGTGGCACCGAGCTGCCCGACATCTCGCGCATGACGATCGTCGTCACCGTCGACGAGTTCCCGCTCGAGCAGGTCACCAAGCAGCTGAACAAGCTCGTCAACGTCATCAAGATCGTCGAGCAGGAAGGCGAGGCTTCGGTCGCGCGGGAGCTCGTGCTGATCAAGGTGCGTGCCGACGCCAGCGTGCGCACCCAGGTCATCGAGACGGTGAACCTGTTCCGCGCCAAGGTGATCGACGTCTCGCCCGAGTCGCTCACCGTCGAGGCGACCGGCACCCGGTCCAAGCTCGACGCGCTGCTGCGGATGCTCGACCCGTACGGCATCAGGGAGATCGTCCAGTCCGGTGTCGTCGCCGTCGGACGTGGCCCGAAGTCGATCACGGCCACTCGCTAGCTAAGTTCTACATATTCACGCAAGGCTCTAACCAGAGGAGAGGTAATACCAGTGGCAGTCGAGATGTTCTACGACGATGACGCCGACCTGTCGATCATCCAGGGCCGCAAGGTCGCGGTGATCGGCTACGGCAGCCAGGGCCACGCGCACTCGCTGAGCCTGCGCGACTCCGGTGTCGACGTCCGCATCGGCCTCAAGGAGGGCTCGAAGTCCCGCGCGAAGGCCGAGGAGCAGGGCCTGACCGTCGGCACCCCGGCGGAGGTCTCGGAGTGGGCCGACGTGATCATGGTGCTCGCACCCGACACCGCGCAGGCGTCGATCTTCAAGAACGACATCGAGCCGAACCTCAAGGACGGCGACGCGCTGTTCTTCGGTCACGGCCTCAACATCCACTTCGACCTGATCAAGGCTCCGGAGTTCGTCACCGTCGGCATGGTCGCCCCGAAGGGCCCCGGCCACCTGGTGCGCCGCCAGTTCGTCGACGGCAAGGGCGTTCCGGCCCTGATCGCCGTCCACCAGGACCCGAAGGGTGAGGGCCAGGCCCTGGCTCTGTCCTACGCCAAGGGCATCGGCGGCACCCGCGCCGGCGTCATCAAGACCACGTTCAAGGAAGAGACCGAGACCGACCTCTTCGGCGAGCAGGCCGTGCTCTGCGGTGGCACCGAGGAGCTCGTCAAGACCGGCTTCGAGGTCATGGTCGAGGCCGGCTACGCGCCCGAGATGGCCTACTTCGAGGTGCTGCACGAGCTCAAGCTCATCGTCGACCTCATGTACGAGGGCGGCATCGCCCGCATGAACTACTCGGTCTCCGACACCGCCGAGTTCGGTGGCTACCTCTCCGGCCCGCGCGTCATCGACGCCGGCACCAAGGAGCGCATGAAGGAGATCCTGGCGGACATCCAGTCCGGCGAGTTCACCCGCCGCCTGGTCGCCAACGTCGAGAACGGCAACACCGAGCTCGAGGGCCTGCGCAAGGCGAACGCCGAGCACCCGATCGAGGTCACCGGCAAGAAGCTGCGCGACCTGATGAGCTGGGTCGATCGCCCGATCACCGAAACCGCTTAGGCGGCTGCGCCACCCGTGCGCTGATTTCACCCTTCACGGGTGAGAGCGCCGACGGCGCGAAGCGCATTTCGGGACCCGATGTCCCTCTCCGGCAGTGCACACTGTTCGGGAGGACATCGGGTCCTCGCGTTTTGCGAGGCGGTGGGCGCATGGCACGTGAATCGTTGTTGCGCACGTGGTTACCGGGCGTCGTGGTTGCCCGGAACTATGAGCGGTCCTGGCTGCGTTCCGACATCACCGCCGGTATCGCGCTGACCGCACTGCTGATCCCGGCCGGGATGGGTTATGCGCAGGCGGCAGGTCTGCCACCGGAGACCGGCCTGTACGCGACCATCGTGCCCCTCGTCGTCTACGCCCTGGTCGGTCCCTCCAAGATCCTGGTGCTCGGCCCCGACTCCTCACTCGCCCCGATCATCGGCGCGGCCGTCCTCCCGCTCGCTGCAGGAAGTCCGGACCGGGCTGTCGCCCTCGCGGGACTGCTCGCGATCCTCATGGGCACGATCCTGATCGTCGGCGGACTGCTCAAACTGGGCTTCGTCACCGACCTGCTGTCCAAACCGATCCGGCTCGGCTACCTCAACGGCATCGCGCTGGTCGTCGTCGTCAGCCAGATCCCGAAACTGCTCGGATTCTCCGTCGACGGGGTCAACCTGATCGACGAGATCCGGCAGACGGTGTCCGCGATCGTCGGAGGCGAGATCGACGGCCGAGCGGCGGCCATCGGTGTCGGCGGTATCGCGGTGATCCTGGCGTTCAAGCTGTTCCACAGTCGCATCCCCGGTGTGCTTGTCGCCGTGATCGGATCGATCGTGGTCGCATATCTGCTCGGCCTCGCCGACGAGATCCCGATGGCCGGCGCACTGCCACACGGTCTGCCCGCGCCCGCCCTCGGCGGCCTGCAGTGGTCGGACGTCGGCGAACTGATCGGGCCCGCAGCGGGAATCGCGCTCGTCGCATTCGCCGACACCGGCGTCCTGTCGCGGACGTTCGCGGCCCGCCGCGGCGAATCCGTGGACGGCAGTCACGAGATGCGGGCGATCGGGACCGCGAATGTCGCGAGCGGACTGCTCGGCGGGTTCCCGATGTCGGCGAGCTCCTCCCGAACGCCGGTCGCCGAACAGAACGGTGCCCGAACGCAGCTCGCCGGTGTGGTCGGGGCGGTCCTGATCGTGGTGTTCATCCTGGTCGCACCGCGTGTCACCGCCTACCTGCCGTCGGCTGCCCTTGCCGCCGTCGTGATCGTCGCTGCGACGTCGCTCGTCGACATCCGGAGCATTGTCGAGATGTGGCACATGAGCCGGGTCGAGACCGGCCTCGCGATCGCCGCGTTCCTCGGGGTCGCCCTCGTCGGGGTACTCGAGGGCATCCTCGTCGCGATCGCCCTGTCCTTCGTGTCGGTGGTGGTGCACGCGTGGCGTCCCTACCGGACCGAGCTGGTGGTGACGCCGGAGGTGGCCGGCTATCACGACATCAAGCGCTACCCGTCCGGTGCCCGGATCCCGGGATTGGCGATCGTGCGGTTCGACGCGCAACTGTTCTTCGCCAACGGCGCGATCTTCGACGACTACACCCGACGGGTCGTAGCCCGTGCGCCGGAGCCCGTCCAGTGGGTGGTCATCGCCGCCGAACCCATCACCGGTGTCGACACGACCGCGATGGACGAACTCGTCGAACTCGATCAGTACTTGTCCGGCAACGGGATTCAACTCGTATTCGCCGAAATGAAGGATCCGGTCAAGGACAAGCTGCGCGCGCTCGGACTGGGGGAGCGGTTCGGGACCGACCACTTCTATCCGACCATCGACACGGCGGTGGAGGCGTTCCGGAGCCGGTCGTGAACACTTCCGTCGGCGTCCACGATGTGGTATTGCCGACCCGCGGGGTGATATCGGGCCGTCCGGGCCACTAAGCTGTTCGGGTCACGAACTCGTGGGCGCCGATGGGGCCCGGTTCGCGGACGATCCGCCCAGACACCTAGCACAGGGAGTTCACTCGTGAGCCAGAATGGCCGCCCCGTTGTCCTGATCGCCGACAAGCTCGCACAATCGACCGTCGATGCGCTCGGAGACGGTGTCGAGGTGCGTTGGGTGGACGGCCCGGACCGTCCCGCCCTGCTGGCCGCCGTGCCGGAGGCCGACGCGCTGCTGGTGCGCTCCGCGACCACCGTCGACGGCGAGGTGCTCGCCGCCGCGACCAAGCTGAAGATCGTCGGCCGCGCCGGCGTCGGCCTCGACAACGTCGACATCCCGGCCGCGACCGAGCGTGGCGTGATGGTCGTCAACGCCCCCACCTCGAACATCCACTCCGCCGCCGAGCACGCCGTGTCGCTGCTGCTGTCGACCGCCCGCCAGATCCCGGCCGCCGACCGCACCCTGCGTGAGAAGACCTGGAAGCGGTCCAGCTTCAACGGCACCGAGATCCTCGGCAAGACCGTCGGCGTCGTCGGCCTCGGTCGCATCGGCCAGCTGTTCGCCCAGCGCCTCGCCGCGTTCGAGACCAACGTCATCGCGTACGACCCCTACCTGCCCGCCGCGCGCGCCGCGCAGCTCGGCATCGAACTGGTCGACATCGACGAGCTCGTCGAGCGCGCCGACTTCATCTCCGTGCACCTGCCGAAGACCAAGGAGACCGCCGGCCTGATCAACGCCGAGCGCCTCGCCAAGGCCAAGGACGGCGTCATCATCGTCAACGCCGCCCGCGGCGGCCTGATCGACGAGGACGCGCTCTACGACGCGCTCGTCGGCGGCAAGGTTCGCGCCGCCGGCCTCGACGTGTTCAACACCGAGCCGTGCACCGATTCCAAGCTGTTCGACCTCGACAACGTCGTCGTCACCCCGCACCTCGGCGCCTCCACCTCCGAGGCGCAGGACCGCGCAGGCACCGACGTCGCGAAGAGCGTCCTGCTGGCCCTGGCCGGCGAGTTCGTGCCCGACGCCGTCAACGTCTCCGGTGGCCCGGTCGGCGAAGAGGTCGCGCCGTGGCTCGAGCTGGTCCGCAAGCTCGGCCTGATCGCCGGCACGCTGTCCCCGGAAGCCGTGCAGAACGTGCAGGTCGTCGTCAGCGGTGAACTGTCCGCCGAGAACGTCGACATCCTCGGACTGGCGGCGCTGCGTGGTCTGTTCTCCGCGAGCAGCGACGAGGCCGTCACCTTCGTCAACGCCCCGCAGCTCGCCGAGCAGCGTGGGGTTGCGGTCGAGGTCGACAAGCACAGCGAGGCACTGACGCACCGCAGCGCCGTCGAGGTGCGCGCGGTCGCCGCGGACGGCACCGTCACCGCCGTTGCGGGCGCGCTGACCGGTCTCCAGCAGGTCGAGAAGATCGTCAACATCAACGGCCGCAGCTTCGACCTGCGCGCCGAGGGCCACAACATCGTGGTCCACTACGCGGATCGTCCGGGTGTGCTCGGTGTGCTCGGCACGGTGCTCGGCACCGCCGGCATCGACATCCAGGCCGCCGCGTTGAGCCAGGACGTCGAGGGCGAGGGCGCCACCGTCATCCTGCGTGTCGACCGTGTCGTCGGTGACGCCGAGGTCGCGCAGGTCGTGGAGAAGCTCGACGCCCGCGTCGCGCAGGTCGACCTGTCCTGATCCCCTCCATCTCCACCCGGTGGCCGCGATCGTCGACGACGGTCGCGGCCACCGTCGGATTCTCCCGCTGTCGGTTCTACGAGAAGAGAGTGTGTCCATGAAGCTTGCGGTCATCCCCGGTGACGGCATCGGTGTCGAGGTCACCGCAGAAGCGCTGAAGGTACTGCGGAAGCTGGTGCCCGACGTGGAGACCACCGAGTACGACCTCGGTGCCAAGCGCTACAACGAGACCGGCGAGCTGCTGCCCGAGGCGGAGCTCGCGGAGATCCGTCGGCACGACGCGATCCTGCTCGGTGCGATCGGTGACCCGCGCCTCGTCGGTCCGGGCATCCTCGAGCGGGGCCTGCTGCTGAACATGCGGTTCCTGCTCGACCACCACGTGAACCTGCGCCCGGCCCGCACCTACCCGGGCTCGAGCTCGCCGCTGGCGGCCAACCCGGACATCGACTTCGTCGTCGTCCGCGAGGGCACCGAGGGCCCGTACACCGGCAACGGCGGCTCGATCCGCGTCGGCACGCCGCAGGAAGTCGCGACCGAGGTGTCGGTCAACACCTGGTTCGGTGCCGAGCGTGTCGTCCGCTACGCCTTCGAGCTGGCGCAGACCCGGCGCAAGCACCTGACGCTGATCCACAAGACCAACGTGCTCTCGAACGCGGGCCGGATCTGGACCCGCGCCGTGGAGACCGTCGGCGCCGAGTTCCCCGACGTCGAGACGGCGTACTGCCACATCGACGCGGCCACGATCTACATGGTCACCGATCCCGCGCGCTTCGACGTGATCGTCACCGACAACCTGTTCGGCGACATCATCACCGACCTCGCCGGCGCGGTCACCGGTGGCATCGGTCTGGCCGCGAGCGGCAACATCGACGCCTCGGGCACCAACCCGTCGATGTTCGAGCCGGTTCACGGCTCCGCGCCGGACATCGCCGGTCAGGGCATCGCGGACCCGACCGCCGCGATCCTGTCCGTCGCGCTGCTGCTGCGTCACCTCGGCCGCGAGGACGACGCCGCTCGCATCGAGCGGGCCGTCGAGGCCGATCTCGCCGCGCGCGGTGACGCCCCGATCGTCACGGCCCTGGTCGGAGACCGGATCGCCGCCGCGCTCTGATCCACACGAGCACACGACACCGCCCGCGCACCGATCGGTGCGCGGGCGGTCTTGTCGGTCGGGGCGTCCTGCCTGCCCGCCCGCGTGAACGGAGCGTTCGGCCGGTCTACTCGACCGAACGATCCCGTTCGGTCGAGGCATCGGAGGGGACGAGGGGCACCGCGAGGGCCGGAACCAGCGCCGCCAGGGCGAACGCGGCGGGGAACCCGATGGCGCCGACAGCGGCACCGAACACCGGACCGACTGCCGCTGCGGCGATGAACTGGCCCGTGTTCTGGACGCCAAGCGCCCGTCCACCCCAGTAGGGGCCGGCGATCTCGGCCACCGCCGTGAAGGCCAGGCCGTTGGGGGCGACGGTGGCCACCGACGCGATCACCAACAGCACGACGGCGACCGGAGAGCCGGTGGCCGCGGCGGCCGCCAGTGCGCACATGGACGCGACCACTGCCACCGCCACGAGCCGCAGGGGGCGCAGCCGGCTGCCGACCCGATCGGACCACACACCCGCCGCGACCCGGCCCGCCGCACCGAGGAACTGTGCCGCGGTGATCACGATGCCTGCGGCAGACTCGGCCCACCCCTGATCGGTGACCAGCCACACCAGCGCAAACGTCCACACCACGTATTGCGGCACCACCAGCAACACCGAGGTGGCGTGGATGCGTTGCAGGACGCTGCCCTGCCGGTACGGATTGGCGAGCAGGCCGAGCTGCGCGGCGTGACCGCGTTCGGGGCGCGGCGGATCGGCGATCCCGACGGCGCACGCCACAGCCGCGAGCGCGGCCACCGCCGCGGGGAAGGCGAGTGCCCAGCCGATCCCGTGGTCGCGGGCGAGCAGGGGGATCGTCAGGGCCGCGAGCGCGACACCGAGGGGAATCGACATCTGGCGGATTCCCATGGCGAGTCCGCGTTGGTCCGGTGGGAACCACCCGACCACGACCCGCCCGCTGGCGGCATTGGCAGCCGCGCTCGCGGCGCCTCCGAGTGCCAGCAGTACCGCCAGCGCGGCCGTGGACGAGGTGGCGGCCGCAGCGGTGGTGGCCACGGCCGCCAGCGCCAGGCCGGCGGTCAGGACGAGGCGTTCGCCGTACCGGTCGGCGAGTGCGCCCCAGGCGACGAGGGTCAGCATCACGCCGAACACCGGTGCGGAGGCGAGGGTTCCCGCCTGGGCGAGGCTCAGCCCGTACTCGTCGTGCAGCGTCGGGATCAGGAACGCGGTTCCGTTGACCAGGACGGCCTGGGCCGCCTGGGCGAAGACGCCGAGCCCGAGGACGACCCAGCGCCGGGCGGTGTGGCCGGGGGGCGCCTGAATGCTGGTCATGCCTCCACGGTACGTAGCCCTTCTCAAAGAATGAAACGCATTTCTCATAATGTGAAACAGCGCTAGTATTCGCACATGCGCCTAGGTCGAATTGCCAGCCCGGACGGGGTCGCCTTCGTGTCGATCGAGGGGGAGGGGGACGCGCGGACCGCGAAGGAGATCGCCGAACATCCCTTCGGGACTCCGACGTTCACCGGTCGCAGCTGGCCGCTCGCCGATGTCCGGCTGCTCGCGCCGATTCTCGCGAGCAAGGTGATCTGCATCGGCAAGAACTACGCCGCTCACGCCGCCGAGATGGGCGGTGAGGCGCCGGAGGATCCGGTCATCTTCATCAAGCCCAACACCTCGATCGTCGGCCCGGGTGCGCCGATCGTGTTGCCGCCCAGCTCGAACGAGGTCCACTACGAGGGCGAGCTCGCGATCGTCATCGGCCGGCCCTGCAAGGACGTGCCCGCGTCCAAGGCCCTCGACGTGGTGCTCGGTTACACGGTCGCCAACGACGTTTCGGCCCGCGATCACCAGCGCCAGGACGGTCAGTGGACCCGAGCGAAGGGTCACGACACCTTCTGTCCGCTCGGCCCGTGGATCGAGACGAACCTCGACGCCTCCGATGTCGAGATCCGCACCGAGGTGAACGGCGAGGTCAAGCAGCGCAGCCGGACTTCGCTACTGCTGCACGACATTCCGAAGATCATCGAGTGGATCTCGGCGGTCATGACGCTGTTGCCCGGTGACGTCATCCTGACCGGGACGCCCGAGGGTGTCGGTCCGATCGTCGCCGGGGACAGCGTGAGCATCACGGTCGAGGGCATCGGAACGTTGACCAACCCGGTGGTCGCGAAGGGCTGATCACCGCCCTCGCCGTGGCGACGGCACGCACGCGGCATTTGCGTCGGGGAGGACTAACCTGGGAGTGACCCCTGTCCTCCTCGACCCAAGTGAGCCATGACCACCAGCGAAGTGCGCGTCCGTTTCTGTCCGTCTCCCACCGGAACCCCGCACGTCGGGCTCGTCCGCACCGCCCTGTTCAACTGGGCCTATGCGCGGCACCACGGCGGCAAGTTCGTCTTCCGCATCGAGGACACCGACGCCGCCCGCGACTCGGAGGAGTCGTACCAGGCGATCCTCGACGCGTTGCGTTGGCTCGGCCTGACCTGGGACGAGGGTCCCGAGGTCGGCGGCCCGTACGAGCCGTACCGGCAGTCCCAGCGCCGCGACCTGCACCTGGACGTCGTCGCGAAACTGCTCGCGGCCGGTGAGGCGTACGAGTCGTTCTCCACGCCCGAGGAGGTCGAGGCTCGGCACATCGCCGCGCGCCGTGACCCGAAGCTCGGCTACGACAACTTCGACCGCGACCTGACGCCGGAGCAGCGGCAGGCGTACCTCGACGAGGGTCGCAAGCCCGTCGTGCGCCTTCGCATGCCCGACCACGACCTGACCTGGGTCGACCTGGTTCGGGGGGAGACCACCTTCAAGGCGGGCACGGTCCCCGACTACGCGCTCACCCGCGGCAACGGCATCCCGCTGTACACGCTCGTCAACCCGGTCGACGACGCGTTGATGAAGATCACACACGTGCTGCGCGGCGAGGACCTGCTGTCCTCGACCCCGCGGCAGCTGGCACTGTACGAGGCGCTGCAGCGCATCGGTGTGGCGGATTTCACTCCGGAGTTCGGCCACCTGCCGTTCGTGATGGGGCAGGGCAACAAGAAGCTGTCCAAGCGTGATCCCGAGTCGAATCTGTTCATCCACCGGGATCGGGGCTTCATCCCCGAGGGCCTGCTGAACTACCTGGCACTGCTCGGCTGGAGCATCGCCGACGACCGCGATGTGTTCTCCCTCGACGAGATGGTCGCGGCCTTCGACATCGGCAAGGTCAACTCGAATCCGGCGCGGTTCGACCAGAAGAAGGCCGACGCCATCAACGCCGAGCACATCCGGCTGCTCGAGCCGGCGGACTTCTCGGCCCGCCTCCGGGCGTACCTGACGTCGCACGGCCATCCTGTCGACGCGGTGACCGCCGATCAGTTCGACGTGGCCGCCGACCTCGTGCAGACGCGCATCGTGGTGCTCTCGGACGCCTGGGACCTGTTGAAGTTCCTGTTCGTCTCCGAGGGCGAGTTCGCGATCGATCCGGCGGCCGCGGCGAAGAACCTGGGTGCCGACGCCGCACCGGTGCTGGACGCGACCATCGCGGCGCTCGAGGGCCTCGCCACGTGGGCGACGGCCGACCTGGAGGAGTCGCTCAAGGTCGCACTCATCGAGGGGCTGGAGCTCAAGCCGCGCAAGGCGTTTGCCCCGGTGCGGGTCGCGGTCACCGGCTCGCACATCAGCCCGCCGCTGTACGAGTCGATGGAACTGCTCGGCCGGGAGACGACCCTGAGCCGGCTGCGCGCCGCTCGCGCGTCCATCACCCAGTGACTCCGTCGGCTGGTCGGGCGGCTCAGTTAGGGCCCCTGACCAGCCGATTTGGAGGATTGCGGGTGGGCTTTGCTATTGTTCTCCTCGGTTCGAACGACGGCCGAAGCCGCGCAGCGGAGGTCGTCGGGACAAGCCATTGGGGTATGGTGTAATTGGCAACACAGCTGATTCTGGTTCAGCCATTCTAGGTTCGAGTCCTGGTACCCCAGCGGAAATCCGGTGAACGTTCACTGTGATGCTCAGGCATCGCGGCGGTCGAATATCGGGTTGCCATGCAGTACGGCACGTTCCCTGGCCCCGTCGTCTAGCGGCCTAGGACGCCGCCCTCTCAAGGCGGTAGCGCGGGTTCAAATCCCGTCGGGGCTACCACGGAGAGCGTGCCTGTTCTGCAAGTCCTGGCCCCGTCGTCTAGCGGCCTAGGACGCCGCCCTCTCAAGGCGGTAGCGCGGGTTCAAATCCCGTCGGGGCTACAAAGCGAAGGTCCCTCCGGCACACGCCGGAGGGACCTTCGTCGTTGTGGGGGTCGCCGCGTCCATCAGCCGCTCTTGCGGCGGAATTCACGCTTGTGGTCGGCGGGCCCGTGGGTGTGATGAATCTTCGAATCACCGGCGGTCGCCGTGGTCGGCGCCGCGTTCTTGTGGTTCTTCTTGTCGAGAGCCTCGCGGAACTGTTGCTTGATTTGTTCGTTCTCGGACTCGGTCACGATGCGTTCCTCCTGTTTGTCGGTCGCATCGTGACCGTACCGCCGTACGGGCGCCGCGTCGCGCCCATTTTCGACCGGAACTACTCCGGCAGGTACTGCGCGGTGCTGCCGCCGAGCGGCATTGCCGGCAGCCCGAGCTTGCGGTGGTCCCAAGAGCGCACCCGGTCCGGCTTCACCCGGACCGCAACGCGCTTGTTGAGCATCATCTCGATCGCCGGATCGACGTCCTTGGTGTACGGACCGGTGTAGCGCTCCCAGATGCTCACGCCGACCGCCCACAGCGCGGCGGGGTCGTCAACGATCTCGGCGGTGCCCTCGAAGGAGACCCCACGGAGGGTGTCGTAGGTTTCGCCGTCCTCGATCATCACCGTGATGCGGTTGTCGCGGCGGAGATTGACGGCCTTCTGCGACTTCGCCTTTGTCTCGAACCACAATTCGCCGTCGACGATCGCGTACCACATCGCGATCAGATGCGGGGCGCCGTTCGGCCCGATGGTGGCCATCGTCGCGACCCGGCTGCGTTCGACGAATTCGGTGATCTCGGCGTCGGTCATGGTGACCTGCGCCCGCTGGTTGGTGCCCACTGCGGCGGCTCCCGTTCGGATCGAAGGAACGTGTTCTCGCAAGCACTGTGCCACGAGCGGACCGCGCAGGAAACGGTGATGGACCGGCGGATTTCAGAGTCGCTTGTGCAAGGCTTCCGCGGCCGCAAGCAGATCCGCCGCCCAGCGGGCCCCCGGGCGACGACCCATTCGGTCGATCGGCCCGGACACCGAGATCGCGGCGACGACTGCACCGGTGCGGTCCCGGACCGGAGCCGCCACGCTCGCGACGCCGGGTTCGCGCTCGGCCGCACTCTGAGCCCAGCCGCGCTTGCGGACCTCGGCGATGACCCGTTCGCTGAAGAGGGCGTCGGGCAGGACGGTTCGCTGCACCTGGGGGTCCGCCCACGCGAGCAGCACCTTGGCGCCGGAACCCGCGGTCATGGGCAGGCGGGCGCCGACGAGGACCGTGTCGCGCAGGCCGGTGGGCGGTTCCATCGCGGCGACGCACACGCGCTGCACGCCCTCGCGCCGGTAGAGCTGAACGCTCTCGCCGGTGATCTCGCGCAGTCGGGGCAGCACGAGTGCGGCGGCCTCGAGGAGGTTGTCGTTCGCGGTCGGTGCCAGCTCCGCCAGTCCGGGACCCGGTCGCCACAGTCCGTCCGCGTCGCGCGCGAGCAGTCGGTGCACCTCGAGTCCGACGGCCAGACGGTGCGCGGTCGCGCGGGGGAGTCCCGTTCGTGCGCACAGCTCGCCGAGATTGCAGGGCGCTTCGGCCACCGAGTGGAGAACCGACATCGCCTTGTCGAGAACCCCGATCCCGCTGACAGCCGCAGGGGCGCTATGCTTTCTCATAGATCGATACTAGCGTCTCGCATTCTGAGAATCCCAATCGAATCCCAATCGGGATCGACATCCGGTCGAGACGGTGGCAACGACACGAACCGAGAGATGATGGAGGTCGGATCCCGGCGGGCCAGCCCGTAGCCCGCGAGCCGACCGATCACGAAGAGGTGGAGAACATGGCCAGCAGAGGGCGCACTCTGGCGGAGAAGGTGTGGGATGACCACGTCGTCGTCCGCGGTGAAGGCGAAGGCGCTGCGCGTCAGCCCGACCTGATCTACATCGACCTGCACCTCGTGCACGAGGTGACCAGCCCGCAGGCGTTCGACGGGCTCCGGTTGGCGGGACGCCGGCTTCGGCGCCCGGACCTGACGATTGCGACCGAGGATCACAACGTCCCCACCGTCGACATCGACCAGCCGATCGCCGATCCCGTTTCGCGACTTCAGGTCGACACGTTGCGACGCAACTGTGAGGAATTCGGCGTCCGACTGCATCCGATGGGTGACCTGGACCAGGGCATCGTGCACGTGGTCGGTCCGCAGCTCGGTCTGACCCAGCCGGGCACGACGGTCGTCTGCGGTGACAGCCACACCTCCACGCACGGCGCGTTCGGTGCTCTCGCAATGGGAATCGGCACCAGCGAGGTCGAGCACGTGATGGCGACGCAGACGCTGTCGCTGCGTCCGTTCAAGACGATGGCCATCACCGTCGACGGTGAACTCGCCCCCGGTGTCACGAGCAAGGACCTGATCCTCGCCGTAATCGCCAAGATCGGCACCGGTGGCGGTCAGGGCTACGTGCTGGAGTACCGGGGCGAGGCCATCCGCAAGATGTCGATGGAAGCCCGAATGACGATCTGCAACATGTCGATCGAGGCGGGCGCCCGGGCCGGGATGATCGCCCCCGATCAGACGACGTACGAATTCATCAAGGGTCGTCCGCACGCCCCGAGCGGTGCCGACTGGGACGCCGCCGTCGCCGCGTGGGATCAGCTGAAGACCGACGACGACGCGGTTTTCGACGCCGAGGTGCACATCGACGGGGCGAGCCTGACACCGTTCGTCACCTGGGGTACCAACCCCGGTCAGGGTGCCCCGCTGGGCGACTCGGTGCCGAACCCCGCCGACATCGTCGACGAGAGCGACCGTGCCGCAGCCGAGAAGGCGCTCGACTACATGGGTCTCGAAGCGGGTACGCCGCTGCGTGAGGTCGCCGTCGACACCGTCTTCGTCGGCTCGTGCACCAACGGCCGGATCGAGGACCTGCGGGCGGTGGCCGGAGTCCTGAAGGGCCGCAAGGTTGCAGATGGGGTGCGGATGCTGATCGTGCCCGGCTCGATGCGGGTGCGAGCGCAGGCCGAGGACGAAGGTCTCGGTGAGATCTTCACGGCCGCCGGTGCGGAGTGGCGTCAGGCGGGGTGCTCGATGTGCCTGGGCATGAACCCGGACCAACTGGCTCCGGGTGAGCGTTCGGCATCGACGTCCAACCGGAATTTCGAGGGACGTCAGGGCAAGGGCGGTCGGACCCACCTGGTTTCGCCGCTCGTCGCCGCGGCGACTGCGGTCCGCGGAACGCTGTCGGCGCCGGCGGACCTCGACTAGAGACTGGGAACGAGTAGGAGATATTTCGATGGAAGCCTTCACCACTCACAAGGGCATCGGCGTCCCGCTGCGACGTTCCAATGTCGACACCGACCAGATCATCCCCGCGGTCTACCTAAAGCGCGTGACCCGCAGCGGTTTCGAGGACGGCCTTTTCGCCGCCTGGCGCACCGACCCCGGATTCATCCTGAACACCGAGCCGTACGACAAGGGCACCGTTCTGGTGGCCGGTCCGGACTTCGGAACCGGGTCCTCCCGCGAGCACGCGGTGTGGGCGCTGTCGGACTACGGTTTCCGTGTCGTCATCGCCTCCCGCTTCGCGGACATCTTCCGCGGCAACGCCGGCAAGGCCGGTCTGCTGGCCGCTCAGGTCGAGCAGTCGGACGTCGAATTGCTCTGGAAAGCGCTCGAAGAGCAGCCCGGTCTGGAAATTGTCGTGGATCTCACTTCTCGGACTGTGAGCGCCGGAACTTTGGTGGTGCCCTTCGCCATTGACGACTACACGCGCTGGCGTCTTCTGGAGGGTCTCGACGACATCGGGCTGACATTGCGCCAGGTAGACGCGATTTCCGAGTTCGAAAAGTCAAGGCCGTCATGGAAACCGGTGACCCTCCCGGCCCGGGTTGAGGGCACCGACTCGTAGGGGCGCTAAGCACATCGGAAGCCGGAATTGGGTAGCCACGCCGCTGAGTGAGGCATGAGAATTGGCGTGGCACATAGACTCTTGCCCAATTCCGGTTTACCGTGTTTGCTAGTCGGTCCATCAGTGGGCCATTGGTATGCGGAGGAACATCCAATGAACAAAGCAGAGCTCATTGATCAGCTGACCGAACGGTTGGAGTCTGATCGACGCAGCGCCACCGATGCGGTCGAGCACATCGTCGACATCATCGTCCGTGCGGTCCACGCCGGCGAGAACGTCACCATCACCGGTTTCGGTGTCTTCGAGCAGCGTCGTCGCGCGGCTCGCGTCGCGCGCAACCCGCGCACCGGTGAGACCGTCAAGGTCAAGCCGACGTCGGTTCCGGCGTTCCGTCCCGGCGCTCAGTTCAAGGCCGTCATCGCGGGCAAGCAGAAGCTGCCGGCGTCCGGTCCGGCCGTGAAGCGTGGTTCGGCGGCTGCGGCTCCCGCGAAGAAGGCGGCGGCCAAGAAGACCGCGGCGGCCAAGAAGGCTGCGCCCGCGAAGAAGACGGTCGCGAAGAAGGCGGCTCCCGCGAAGAAGGTCACCGCGGCGAAGAAGACCACCGCCACCAAGGCGGCCGCGGCGAAGAAGACCACCGCGGCGAAGAAGACCACCGCCACCAAGGCGGCCGCGGCGAAGAAGACCACCGCGGCCAAGAAGGCGGCACCGGCGAAGAAGACCGTCGCCAAGAAGGCTGCGCCCGCCAAGAAGGCTCCGGCCAAGAAGGCTCCGGCCAAGAAGACCACCGCCCGCAAGCGGTGACACGGGTCTGAACCAACGAGGGTGGCGACGGAGAAATCCGTCGCCACCCTCGTTTTCGTGTGTACACGGGACGGGGCCCTGCCCGTCCCGGCCGGTGGTTCAGGCTTCGGGGAGTGCGCTGTCGATGTGGTTGGCATCGACCAGCCTGCCGCCCGACAGTGACAGCACCCAGGTGCTGCCCTTGCGATTGCGGGCCGCGGGCAGGGCGACGCCGTCTCGATCGGCCCACCACTGCAACAGGTCGGGAATCACCCGGCCCTGACTGCAGATCACCTGGACGCCGCCGAGGGCGGCGATCTTGCGGACCAGTGCCTGTGCCGCCGAGGGATCCTCGAGGTATGCCTCTTCGGTCAGAGCCGGTTCGAGGGTGATGCCGGTGCCGAGGTGGCGGGCGAGCGGTTCGACGGTCTGCACGCAGCGGGTCCGGTCCGCCGAGTGGATCTCCGTCGCCCCGAAGGCCTGCAGCAGTACCGACAGCGCCTCGGCCTGTGTGCGTCCGACCTTGTCCAGCGGCCGCAACGTGTCGTCCCCCTTGTATCGGCCGCGCCGGCCGGCCCTGGCGTGCCGCACCATCAGAACCGTTGTGGTGTCGGCCGGAACCTTCAGGAAGCGGCGTGTCACCTTGAGGTCGACGGGGTACGACAGCGCGGCGGGCAGGTCTTCGGGCGGCAGCCACCGCAACTCGTCGACCTCGTCGTTGGGTACGAACTCGCCGCCGCGTGCCTCCGCCGCCCAGTAGTCGACGCGCTTGCGCTTGCGGTGCCCGGGCACCTCGTAGGCGACCCGGGTGACGTGCCGGCCCAACTGGACCCGCATGCCCGTCTCCTCCTCGACCTCCCGCACCGCGGCCACCACCGGGATCTCACCGGGATCGAGCTTGCCCTTGGGGAACGACCAGTCGTCGTACTTGGGGCGGTGGATCAGCGCGACCTCGATCTCGTACGGGTTGGTGGGGGACTTGCGCCACAGCACTGCCCCCGCGGCAAAGATGTTGGCCTTGATGGCGGTCGACTTGGGGCGATCCGACTTCGAGCTCACCTTCTACCTCCTGTCGCAGTCGGCGGCTACGCCGAGCCGCCCCGCCGACTGCGCATCAGTTCCTCTTGGTGCTCGCGGACGCGTTCGCCCCGTTCCGGGGACGCGGCCCAGTGTCCGTCCGACTGCAGCACCCAGCAGCGGGTCGTGGGATCGAGTGCGGAGTCGAAGATGTCGCCGAGCTGGCGGGTGAGGCGGGGATCCTTCACCTGTGCCATCACCTCGACGCGGCGATCGAGATTGCGGTGCATCATGTCCGCGCTGCCGATCCAGAACTCGTCCGACCCCTCGAAGTGCATGATCCGAGAGTGCTCGAGGAAGCGGCCGAGAATCGAACGGACCTCGATGTTCTCGCTCAGTCCCGGAACGCCGGGACGCAGTGCGCAGATGCCTCGGACGACGACCTGGACGGGAACACCGGCCTGTGACGCCCGGTAGAGCGCGTCGATGACCTGTTCGTCGACGAGGGCGTTGGCCTTGAGTCGGATGCCTGCCGGCCTCCCGGCCAACTGGTGGTCGATCTCTCCGTGGATCCGCGCCACGATGCCGGCCCGTACGCCGTGGGGGGCGACGAGGAGATTGCGGTAGTTGGCTTTTCGGGAGTAGCCGGTCAGCGTGTTGAACAGGTCGGTCAGGTCCGCGCCGATCTCGGGGGCCGCGGTGAGCAGGCCCACGTCCTCGTACAGGCGGGCCGTCTTCGGGTTGTAGTTGCCGGTGCCGATGTGGCAGTACCGACGGATCGTCGAACCCTCGCGGCGAACGACGAGGCATGTCTTGCAATGCGTTTTGAGACCGACCAGTCCGTAGACGACGTGGACGCCGGCCTGTTCCAGCTTTCGCGCCCACTTGATGTTCGCCTGCTCGTCGAAGCGCGCCTTGATCTCCACCAGCGCCACCACCTGCTTGCCTGCCTCGGCGGCGTCGATGAGTGCGTTGACGATCGGGGAGTCGCCGGAGGTCCGATACAGGGTCTGCTTGATTGCCAGCACCTGCGGGTCCGCGGCCGCCTGCTCGATGAACCGTTGCACGCTGGTGGAGAACGAGTCGTACGGGTGGTGCACCAGGACATCGCCCTCGCGCAGGGTGGAGAAGACGCTCTTGGGCGTTTCGCGCTCACCGAAGGCCGGATGGGTGGCGGGCACGAACGGGGCGTCCTTGAGCCCGGGGCGGTCGACACCGTACACCTGCCACAGGCACGACAGGTCGAGCAGGCCGGGCACCTGGATCACGTCACCGGGATCGACGTCGAGTTCACGCAACAGCAGATCGAGCATGTGCTCGGTCATGTCGTCGGCCACCTCGAGACGGACCGGCGATCCGAAACGGCGGCGGGCCAGTTCGCGTTCGAGGGCCTGCAGCAGATCCTCGTCGCGATCCTCCTCCACCTCGAAATCCGCGTTGCGGGTGATCCGGAAGGCGTGGTGCTCGACGATCTCCATCCCGGGGAACAGCACGTGCAGGTGGGCGGCGATCAACGCCTCCATCGGCAGGAACGCCGGGATGGCCGTCGGTGCGTCGCTGCGGGTGACCCGCACGAACCGGTCCACGTTGTCGGGCACCTTCACGCGCGCGAAGTGCTCGCCGCCGGTCGACGAATCCTTCACCGTCACCGCGAGGTTCAGACTCAGTCCACTGATGTAGGGGAACGGGTGCGCCGGGTCGACGGCGAGCGGGGTCAGCACCGGGAAGACCTGGTCCTGGAAGTACTCCGACAGCCGGGCGGCCTCCTCTTCGTCGAGGTCGGACCACCGGATGATCGAGATGCCCTCGTGCGCGAGCTGCGGGAGGACGTGGTCGAGGAACGTGCGCGCGTGCAGTTCCGCGATCTCCTGGGTGCGTTCGTTGATCAGCGCCAACTGCTCTCGTGGCGTGAGCCCGTCGGCGGACCGCACCGACAGTCCGGTCTCGTCCCGGCGCTTGAGCCCGGCGACCCGCACCATGTAGAACTCGTCGAGGTTCGAGGCGAAGATGGCGAGGAACTTGGCCCGTTCGAGCAGGGGGAGTGACGGGTCCTCGGCGAGGGCGAGAACCCGGGAGTTGAAGTCCAGCCAACTCAGTTCGCGATTGAGGTAGCGGTCTGCTGGGAGCGGGACCCCCGAGCCGTCCACCGTGAGGGGAGTTGCCGCGGGCGGTACGGTCGGGATCACCGGGAGGTGTCCGCTGACCGGCGACGGCCCGCCTGCCTCGCCGTCAACCGTTGTCGTCTGTACCGTCTCGTGTCCCGCGCCCTCGCCGTTGCTCACCGGTCGATCATCCCTCAGATCGTGAGCACGCGACAATCAGACGTGCCTGGATTCGGGTGAATTCTCAACGACAGCGGGACGAATCCCACCATCCGATCGACCGTAGCGCTCGCGTCGTCTCCGGACCGGGGCCGACCGCTGCGGCCGCGTCGAGGTCGGCCGGGGTGTCGACGTCGAGTCGCAGGCCCGGCCAATCGCCGGTCAAAGCCGTTGCCCCGGAGTCGATGTGCTTGCGCGCGGAATCGGAGCCGAAGCGCGGTGCCAGGTCGGCGGCCACCGCGGCGATCAGTGCGGAGGTCCCGGTGCCGTGGTGGTCGACGACGACCGCGCGCCGGTGCGTTCGTGCGGCGACGACCGCCTCCGACAGTTCGGCGGCGGACAGGCACGGCAGGTCGCCCTGCAGTGCGACGACAGGTCCCCGATCGTGTCCGCGGGCGCGTGCGGCCGAATCGAGGATGCGGTTCAGTCGATCGGGGTCGTGGTCGCCGTCGTCCGGGAACCACGCGGCGCCGGCGGCTTCGGCCGCGGCCGCGACCACCGGGTCGGGGGTGATCACGGTGACCTCGGCGACGGCATCCGATGCCCGCGCGGCGGCGAGGGTGTCGCGCAGCATTGCCAGCACCAGCGTGGCCCGCTGGCCGCCGTCCAGTCGCGGCGCCAGCCGACTCTTCGCTCTGTCGAGGTGCTTGACCGCGATCAACACGTGGGCGCGCACCGCCGTCGGGGGTGGGGGTGCGGCGCTCATGTGACCAATCCTGCCAGTCCTGCCCGGTGTGGACTCGAGTGCTCCGTGCGCAGGACCGATTCGCCGGGCCGGTACTACTGTCGTCACTGCCAAACAGTTGGGGCGCGAACGGTCGGAGGGCAGATGGTCAGGGCGGCGGTACTGGGTGCGGGATCGTGGGGGACGGCGTTCGCGAAGGTGCTGGCCGATGCCGGAACCGACGTGACGATGTGGGCGCGCCGGCCCGAGGTGGCCGCGACGATCACGAACGACCATGCCAACCCCTACTACCTGGACGGCATCGAGCTGCCCCCGACGCTGACCGCGACCAGCGACCACGAGACGGCGCTCGCCGGGGCGGACCTCGTCGTGCTCGCCGTCCCGTCCCAGTCGTTGCGAGAGAACCTCGCGGGATGGGCGCCGTCGATCGGGACGGACGCGACGCTGCTGTCGTTGGCGAAGGGCATCGAGTCCGGCACCCTGATGCGGATGAGCGAGGTGATCGTCGAGGTCGCCGCGGTCGCACCGGAGCGGGTCGCGGTGCTGTCCGGACCGAACCTCGCGCGCGAGATCGCGATCGGGCAGCCGTCCGCGACGGTCGTCGCCTGTGTGGATCACGAGCGTGCAGTCGCCGTTCAGAAGGCTTGCGCCACGGGCTATTTCCGCCCGTACACGAACGTCGACGTGGTCGGCTGCGAGATCGGCGGGGCCTGCAAGAACGTCATCGCGCTGGCCTGCGGCATGGCATCAGGACTCGGATTCGGCGAGAACACCAATGCCTCGATCATCACCCGCGGACTCGCCGAGATGATCAGACTCGGCGTCGCACTCGGGGCCAATCCCGCCACGCTCGCCGGCCTGGCCGGGATCGGCGACCTGGTTGCCACCTGCTCGTCGCCACTGTCGCGGAACCGGACCTTCGGTGCACATCTCGGGCACGGGGGAACCCTCGCCAGCGCCCAGGCCGCGACCAAGGGACAGGTGGCCGAGGGCGTCAAGTCGTGCACCTCCGTGCGGGCGCTGGCCGCACAGCACGGTGTCGAGATGCCGCTGACCGACGCCGTCCACAAGGTCTGCCACGAGGGCCTGTCCGTGCCGGAGGCGGTCGGGATGCTGCTCGGGCGGCGCATCAAACCCGAGTGAGTCCGCGGTGCCCGTACAACGGTAGGGTTTCCGGGTGAACAATCCTCGTACCAGGGTCGCTGTCGTTTTCGGTGGCCGGAGCAGTGAGCACTCGGTTTCGTGCGTTTCCGCCGGTAGCGTGCTGCGCAATCTCGACCCGGAGGTCTACGAGGTGGTGCCGATCGGCATCACCCCGGACGGTGCGTGGGTGCTCGCGTCCACCGATGCCGACGCGCTGACCATCGACGGCCGCGCGCTTCCGACCGTCGATGCGTCCGGAGCCGCACTGACCCTGACCGCCGACCCCACCCGCTCCGGTGCGGTGGTCGCGCTCGCCGCGGACCAGGCCGGTCAGGTCCTCGCCTCCGTCGACGTGGTGTTCCCCGTCCTGCACGGCGCGTACGGCGAGGACGGCACCATCCAGGGACTGCTCGAACTCGCCGGCCTGCCCTACGTCGGTCCCGGCGTGCTGGCCAGCGCCGCAGGCATGGACAAGGAATTCACGAAGAAGCTCCTCGCCGCGGAGGGTCTGCCGATCGGGCACCAGGTCGTGCTGCGGCCGGGTGTCGACACCGTGTCCCCCGAGGACCGTGAGGCGCTGGGCCTGCCGGTGTTCGTCAAGCCCGCCCGCGGCGGATCCTCGATCGGCATCACCCGGGTGACGAGTTGGGACGGTCTCGACGCGGCCATCGCCCACGCCCGCACCCACGACCCGAAGGTCATCGTCGAGGCCGCGATCGTCGGGCGCGAGGTGGAGTGCGGCGTCCTCGAGTTCCCGGACGGCACCGTCCGTGCGAGCGTTGTCGCGGAGATCCGGATGCCGGAGATCACCGAGGACGAGGGCGCCTTCTACGACTTCGACACCAAGTACCTCGACGACATCTGCGAGTTCGACGTGCCTGCCAAACTGGACGACGACGTCAGCGACGAGATCCGGGCGATCGCGGTCCGCGCGTTCGAGGCGCTCGACTGCCAGGGCCTCGCCCGGGTGGACTTCTTCGTCACCGAGAACGGCCCGGTCATCAACGAGATCAACACCATGCCGGGCTTCACCTCGATCTCGATGTTCCCGCGCATGTGGGACGCCGCCGGCATCGACTACCGGACGCTGGTGTCCACCCTGGTGGACACCGCTCTCGCGCGCGGCACCGGCCTGCGCTGACCGCCGGTCACCGGTAGGCCGGTCGCCGGGAAGCCTGCCGTCACGACGCGAAAAGGGGCGCCGCCGTCGAACTGTCGACGGCGGCGCCCTTTCCGGTGCGACGAAGGGGTCAGGATCCCGGGGCAGGGGCCGGTTCCGGCGCGGGGACTGCAACCGGCGCCGGGTCGATCGGCTTGGCCTCGAGTGCGCCGGACACTGCGGCGGACGCGTCCTGCAGCGGTGTCGGGCCCAGGCCGTGCGGGACGGTCAACGCCACGTAGACGCCGCGATCGACAGCGAACCAGGTGCTCGCATCGACGCCCTCGCCGCCGGGGATCTCCAGCCACTGCACGCCGTCGACGACCTGCAGCGCGCTGGCGGCATCGAATTCCGCCGGACGGTCCAGGCCGCAGCGCAGCACGATCTCCTGCGCGTCAACGGACTGCCACGCGGCGGCGCCCTCGGGTGCGGGATCGACGAGCTCGGCGCGACCGAAGTCGCCCACCTGGTCCGGCAGGTTCTCGAGCAGTGCGGTGCATTCGGCGGACCCGGCGGCAGGCGCGGGGACCGGACCGAGCGCGACCGGATCGAGCGCGGGGTTGCGGTTCGCCACGATCGCGGCGGCGACGATGCCGGCGACCAGCGCGACGGGGAGTGCGACCGCCGCGGCGATCAGGGCGGGGCTGCGGCGGGCGTCGGGAGCGTCCGTGTCGGTGCCGGTCGTGCTGCTGGGGGATTCTTCGCTGTTCTGGGCTTCTTCGTTCACGAGGTCGGTGCTGTCGTTTCGGTAGTCGGGTGCGGCCGTGTCTGAGTCCGGGTTCGGGGTCGGCGATCTCACGCGCTCGCGGCCACCTCGCAGGTGAGGGTCCGGGTGATCCCGGCGACCTGCTGGATGCCCTTCACGACCGGCGCGAACCCGGAGCCGTCCTGTCCCTCGATCCGCACGACCACGTCGTACGGGCCGATGACGTCCTCGGCGGTCAGCACCCCCGGCAACTGCCGGATCTGATCGGCGATCACTGTGGCCTTGCCCACCTCGGTCTGGATCAGTATGTATGCCTGCGCCACCGGTGGGCCCCTTCCCGGCACAGCGCCGCCGCGGCCTCGGTAGAGTCGCGGTGGCTCTGGCTCTGTCATGCTCGGCCGGGTCGTTTCCCGGCCGCCTTCCCAGGGTACCGCGACCGATTTCGACGAAAGGCCCTGTCATCGACACACCGGATCCGGCCCGGGACCCGGACAAAGGACCCACCGTGGCCGACATCGGGGAGTTCGCCGTCATCGACCGCGCGGTGGCCGGTCGCGCCCAGCCTCGCACCACGCTGCTCGGCCCCGGTGACGACGCCGCGGTGGTGCGCGCCGCCGACGGCCGTGTCGTGGTGTCCTCGGACATGTTGGTGCAGGGCAGGCATTTTCGGCTGGACTGGTCGACACCTGCGGAGGTCGGGCGCAAGGCGGTGGCGCAGAACGGCGCGGACATCGTGTCGATGGGTGCGTGGCCGACCGCGTTCCTCGTTTCGCTCGGATGTCCGCCCGACACCCCGGTCGCGGTGGTCGACGCGCTGACCGAGGGGATCTGGGCGGAGGCGTCCGCGCTGGGCGCGGGTGTCGTCGGCGGCGACACCGTGCAGTCCGATCAGGTGGTGCTCTCGATCACGGTGCTCGGCGACCTCCAGGGCCGTGCCGCGGTGCTGAGGTCAGGGGCGCGGCCCGGGGACCAGGTCGCGGTGGCGGGTCGGCTGGGGTGGTCCGCGGCGGGCCTGGCGCTGCTGTCGTCGGGCGACGAGAGTTTTCCGGAAATCGTTGCAGCGCATCGTGTTCCGACTCCACCCTATGGGAGTGGGCTGGATGCGGCACGGGCGGGAGCGACCGCGATGACGGACAACTCCGATGGTCTGATCGCCGATCTCGGTCACCTCGGCGTAGCCTCGGGCGTCCAGATCGACCTCGAACCGGTCGCGTTGGACCCGGATGCACCACTGCACGCCGCTGCCGAAGTGCTCGGCGCGGATGCACTGCACTGGGTGCTGACCGGGGGAGAGGACCACTCCCTTCTCGCCACCTTCCCGAGCGGCACCGCACTGCCCGACGGCTGGCGCCGGGTCGGAGTCGTCCGCGAGGGTTCGGGGGTCCTCGTCGGCGGCCGTGAGTGGACCGGATCCGGCGGCTGGCAGAGCTTCGACTGACGGGTGGGCGGTACGGACCGATCCGACACCGTCATCCGGCGTGAACCCCGCATGGTTAGGTGGCACCCATGGCCATTTACGCACTCGGCGATCGCGAGCCCGACATCCATCCCGACGCCTACGTCCATCCCGATGCCGTGGTGATCGGCGCCGTGACCCTGGGGGCGGGGGCGTCGGTGTGGCCACAGGCCGTGCTGCGCGCCGACTACGGGACGATCACGATCGGTGAGCGGACCAACATCCAGGACGGCACCGTCATCCACTGCACCGCACTGGAACCGACCGTTCTCGGGGCCGGGTGTGTGGTCGGTCACAGCGCCCACATCGAGGGCGCGACAATCGGAGACGAGTGCCTGATCGCGTCCGGATCCGTGGTCCTGAACGGGTCGACGATCGGCGCCGGTTCGATCGTCGGGGCGGGGGCGGTGATCCCGTTCAAGTTCGAGGTGCCGCCGCGCCGAATGGCGCTGGGCGTGCCCGCGAAGATCCGGGAGGGCTACGAGGTGCCTGCCGGTCACCTGGAGCTGAACGTGAAGATGTACGCCGCGAACGCGGCGTACTACCGCGACGCACTGCGCAGGCTCGACTGATGGCCGCCCGCCCGCTCACCGAGCTGGTCGACCCCGGTTGGGCCCAGGCGCTGGCGCCGGTCGCCGACCGGATCGCCGCGATGGGGGAGTTCCTGCGCACGGAGAACGACGCCGGTCGCGGCTATCTGCCCGCCGGAGAGAACGTGTTGCGCGCGTTCAGCCAGCCGTTCGACGACGTCCGGGTCCTGGTGGTCGGCCAGGACCCGTACCCGACACCGGGTCACGCGGTGGGGCTGAGCTTCTCCGTCGCCCCCGACGTGCGGCCGGTGCCACGGAGCCTGACCAACATCTTCACCGAACTGGGCACCGATCTCGGGCTGCCGACGCCGGCGAACGGCGACCTCACACCGTGGGCGCAGCAGGGGGTGCTGCTGCTCAACAGGGTGCTGACCGTGCAGCCCGGGCAGGCCGCGTCGCACCGGCGCAAGGGCTGGGAGGAGGTCACCGAGCAGGCCATTCACGCGCTCGTGGCCCGAACCGACCCGAGCGGTCGGCGTCGACCGCTCGTCGCGATCCTGTGGGGCCGCGACGCCGGGACGCTGAAGCCGATGCTCGGTGACACCCCGTTCGTGGAGTCCGCCCACCCGTCGCCGCTGTCGGCGTCGCGCGGCTTCTTCGGGTCGCGGCCCTTCAGCCGCGTCAACCGGCTCCTCGAGGAGCAGGGCGAGAAGCCGGTCGACTGGAGCCTCGCCTGACCGACCGTGACCGCATGAACGGAACCGTTCAGTCGATCAGATCGAATGAACGGTTCCGTTCATGCCGCTGGGGGAGTGGGTCAGCGGACGGAGGTGAAGTCCGGCTTGCGCTTGCCGACGAAGGCGTCGACGCCCTCGCGGCCTGCGGCGCTGCCCGCGGCCGAGGAGATCGACGCGGCCTCGGCGTCGAGCTGATCCGACAGGGTGGACTCCTCGGACCGCGCGAGCAGGGTCTTGATGCCGGCGTACGAGCTGGTCGGGCCCGCGGCGAGGCCCTGCGCGACCTTCAGCGCCTCGGACTGCACCTCGTCGTCCGCGACGGTCCGGCTGAGCACCCCGAGATGAACGGCTTCCTCGGCGTCGAGGATCGCGTCGGTGAGGATGATCTCGCGGGCGCGGCGGGCGCCGACGATGCGCGGCAGGTTCCAGGACATGCCGCCGTCCGGGGTGAGCCCGATGCCGGGGTAGGCGGGCCGAAGCTTGGTGGAGACGCCGCCGATGGCGATGTCGGACGCGCAGACCAGGCTCATGCCCGCGCCGGCAGCCCAGCCGTGCACGGCCGCAACGACGGGGACGGTGACGTCGGCGACCAGACGGACGAAGTCGTGCAGTTCGTTCGCGATCTCGAGAAGGTAGGCGGAACGATCCGGCGCGCCCGCGAAGGCTCGGACGTTGCCACCGGCGCAGAAGTTCGCACCCTCACCGACGAGGAGTACCGAGCCGGCGGCGATCTCGCCCGCTGCGAGCGCGCGCAGCGCGGTGGTGCCCTGGTTGACGCCGGTGAAGTCGAGGGAGGTGCCGTTGTCGGCGGTGGCAATGGCGATGCGGAGGACGCCGCCGTCGAGGCGGACGTGGCTGAGGCCGTCGAGTGAAGTCACCGTTAAACCTTATCCGTGCGCACGATTCGCCTGTGGCGCAGCTCCCATCAGGTGACCGGATGCGCAGACGACTGTGCCCCCGACACCGGATGGTGTCGGGGGCACAGTCGGTGCTGAAAAATCAGCCGCGGACGACCTTGCCGGCCTTCAGGCAGGAGGTGCACACGTTGAGCTTCTGACGCGTACCGGATCCGACCTGGGCCCGGACAGTCTGAATGTTCGGGTTCCAGCGACGGTTGGTACGCCGGTGCGAGTGCGAGACCGACTTACCGAAGCCGGGTCCCTTGGCGCAAACGTCGCAGACGGCAGCCATAGTCGCGAACTCCTTGATGTGATGCGGATGGTTTTCAGTCGCGGGCAGGGGACAATGGTGCGGCCCTTGCCAGGCAACCGTGTCAGATTAGCCGGAACAACCTCGTTTGACCAAACCGGCGTCCTGAGGTGCTGCGAGGTGAGCGGGCTGTCGGGCCCTGCCGCTAATCTTGCGGAACCGACGATACCGAACCGGGGCGGAGGACGGAACCGAGGTGCTCGAGGCCCTGCAGAACGTGGACGGCACGGCGTTGCGCCGCTGGGCGAGGGTCTGTGTCGACGGACTGACCAGCCGCTGCGACGACATCAACCGACTGAACGTGTTCCCCGTTCCCGATTCGGACACCGGCACCAATCTGCTGTTCACCATGCGCGCGGCAGCCGACGAGGCATGTGCGACGGATCCGGATGCCCCGGCCTCCGAGGTCGCGGCGGCGCTCGCACGCGGTGCGGTGACCGGGGCTCGCGGCAACTCCGGGGTGATCCTCTCGCAGGTGCTGCGGGGGATCGCCGAGGTCGCCCGCGCCGGGTACCTCGACGCCGACACCGTCCGCAGCGCATTGAACGAGGCCGCGGTGCTGGCGACCGAGGCGATCAGCATCCCAGTCGAGGGCACCATCGTCACGGTGCTGCGCCACGCGGCCGCCGCCGCGGACGGATGTCCGGCCGGCACGCCGCTGGCCGGGGTCGTGACCGTGGCCGCGGAGGGTGCCGTCGAGGCCCTCGCCCGGACGCCCGCGCAGTTGGCCGAACTCGGCCGGGCCGGAGTCGTGGACGCCGGCGGATTCGGCCTGGTCGTCATCCTCGACGCCCTGGTCGGAGTGGTCACCGGTGTCACACCCGACCGGGCCGGCCTTTCGTTGGTCGCGCCGCAGGTCGCCGTGACGGCGCCCGAGCCGGTGTCAGGCGTGTGCACCGACGAGGCCGGCGACCAGGACTACGAGGTGATGTACCTGCTGGCCGGCAGCGACGAGCGGCGGGTGGGGGAGTTGCGCCGGAGTCTCGACGGCCTCGGCGACTCGGTGATCATCGTCGGGGATGGGGCGGGAGCGTGGTCGGTCCACGTGCACTGCACCGACCCCGGGGCGGCGGTGGAGGCCGGTCTCGCGGCCGGCGCCGTGCACAGCATCCGGATCTCCTGCTTCGCGCTCGACGCGATTCGTGCGTTGCCCGGCGCGACCGTCCCGGTGCCCGGGAAGCGGCGCATCCTCGCGGTCGTGTCCGGGGACGGCGCCGCCGACCTGTTCGCAGTCGAGGGCGCCGAGGTCCTGCGCAGCGACGAACCGGTCACCCCGCAGCGGCTGCTTGCCGCGATTCGCGGCCTCGACTGCGCGGAGGTCCTCGTGCTGCCGAACGGGGCGCTGCCGGCGCAGGAACTGGTGACGGTCGGCGTCGCCGCCCGCGACGACCACCGGGCGGTGCACCTGTTGCCGACGTCGTCGGCGGTGCAGGGGCTCGCCGCGCTCGCCGTGCACGACGACGGTCGCGCCGCCGTCGACGACGCGTTCGCGATGTCCGAGGCGGCCGCGTCCACCAGGTGGGGTTCGGTGCGGGTCGCGGAGGAGCGGGCGCTGACGCTGATGGGCACCTGCGATGCGGGGGACGGGCTGGGGCTGATCGGACACGAGGTGGTGGTCATCGCCCCGGATGCCGCCGAGGCCGGGCGAAGGCTTCTCGACCAGGTGCTCGGGGTCGGCGGCGAACTGGTGACGCTGCTGGTCGGGGTGCGGGCGCCGACAGCCCTGGCCGACGCCCTCGCCGACCACGTCACCCGCAACCATCCCGGTGTCGAGGTGCACGTGTACCCCGGCGGACAGGACGGCGACCTGCTGCAGGTCGGCGTCGAGTAGGACTTCCAGGCAGGACGAGAGACGCACCGATGGCAACCCTGAACGACCGCATCGACCACCTGCTCGGGACGAAGGTCGCCGCGCCGCTGGCGCAGGACTTCGAGATCCACACCGTGGAGGATCTGCTGCGGCACTACCCGCACCGGTACGCGACGCAGGGCGCGGACCTCGGCGAGAGCAAGCCCCCCGAGGGTGAGCACATCACGATGGTCGCGACCGTCGTCAAGGCCGACGTCGTGTCGTTCAAGAACCGCAACGGCAAGATGCTCCGCACGGTGCTCGCCGCGGACACCCAGCGGGTCGACGCCACCTTCTTCAATCCGCAGAAGGTGGCGCATGTGATCAAACCGGGTGTGCGGGCAATGTTCTCGGGAACCGCCAAGTACTTCCGGGAGCAGCTTCAGCTGACCCACCCGAGCTATCTGATCCTGCCGACCGGCGACGGCGAGCCGGTCGTCGGCGGTCGGGTCCGTGGATCCGGCGAGCTGGCGGACATGGCCCGCAGCGCCCAGGGGTCCGACTCGGCCGTGGACATGGAGATCTTCGACCGCGCGCTGATCCCCGTGTACCCGTCGACCCGCGACGTGCAGAGCTGGACGATCGCGAAGTGTGTGCGGCAGATCCTCGACCAGCTCGATCCGGTGCCCGACCCGCTGCCCACCGCGACCCGCGCCGAGCTCGGCCTGATCGGTCTGGACGAGGCGTTGCGGCTCGTCCACCAGCCCGACACGAAGCAGGACGTCGAGCGGGCGCGCGAGCGACTGCGGTTCGACGAGGCGGCGGCCCTGCAGCTGGTCCTGGCGCAGCGCAGGCACGCCGTGGACGAGCGAGTCGCGCCCGCATGCCCGCCGAAACCCGGCGGGCTCGCGGCGGCATTCGACGCGCAGTTGCCGTTCACCCTCACCGACGGCCAGCTCGCGGTGGCCGAGGAGATCTCCGCCGACCTGGCCCGTCCGCACCCGATGAACCGTCTGCTGCAGGGTGAGGTCGGCTCGGGCAAGACGATCGTCGCACTTCGGGCGATGCTGCAGGTGATCGACGCCGGGTACCAGTGCGCGCTGCTGGCGCCCACCGAGGTGCTCGCCGCCCAGCACGCCCGGTCGCTACGACAGATGCTCGGAAGCCTGGCTCTCGCAGGCGAACTCGGAGCCGCTGACGGTGCCACCCGGGTGACGCTGGTGACCGGGTCCATGTCGGTGCCGGCCAAGCGGGCGGCGCTCAACGAGGTGATGGTCGGGGACGCGGGCATCGTGATCGGTACCCATGCGCTGATTCAGGACAAGGTCGAGTTCTTCAACCTCGGCATGGTGGTCGTCGACGAGCAGCACCGCTTCGGTGTCGAGCAGCGGGACGCCCTGCGCGGTCGGGCCAGGGAGGGACTGAGCCCGCACGTGCTGGTGATGACCGCGACCCCGATCCCGCGGACCATCGCGATGACCGTTCTCGGCGACCTGGAAACGTCCGCGCTGCGGGAGCTTCCGCGCGGCCGCTCGCCGATCGTCAGCAATGTGGTCTCGGCGTCGGAGAAGCCGGCGTGGGTGGACCGGGCGTGGGCGCGGATCTGCGAGGAGGTGGCCGCCGGTCGTCAGGCGTACGTCGTGTGCTCCCGGATCGGGGAGGGCGACGAGGACGCCGAGGACGGCGGCGAGCTCGAACTCGACCCCTTCTCCGACGACCTCTTCGCCGACCGCGCCGCGCCGCAGCCGCGCAAGCCCGCCCGTAAGGCGAAGCCGCCCAAGGGTGGTGAGCCGCCGCAGACCGCGGCCGCGCTCGCCGTGTTCGAGGAGTTGCGCCACGGCGCGCTGGCGTCGGTGCGGGTCGGGTTGCTCCACGGCAGGCTGCCGTCGGACGAGAAGGACTCGGTGATGCGCGATTTCACCGTCGGCGACATCGACGTCCTGGTCTGTACGACCGTCGTCGAGGTCGGTGTCGACGTGCCCAACGCCACCGTCATGGTGATCGTGGACGCGGATCGGTTCGGTGTCAGTCAGTTGCACCAGTTGCGTGGCCGGGTGGGCCGCGGCGCCCACCAGGGGCTGTGCATCCTGATCACCGGGTCGCGGCCCGAGTCGCCGGCGTTCCGGCGGCTGAGTGCGGTTGCCGGCACCAACGACGGCTTCGAACTCGCGCAACTGGATCTGGCGCAGCGCCGCGAGGGCGACGTGCTCGGCGTCGCCCAGTCCGGCACCTCCACGAAACTGCGTCTGCTGTCGCTGCTCGATCACGAGGAGGTCATCGAGACGGCCCGCGAGTTCGCTCGGCAGGTCGTCGCAGAGGACCCCGACCTGTCTGCGCACCCGGGTCTGGCCTCGATGGTCACCGCGGGCCTGGATGCCAGGGGCGTCGAGTTTCTGGACAAGTCGTAGGTTGGTCGCGGCGGTGGTCATCGGGCCCCGCCCGCCGAAGCCCGCAACGCAGACCCGAGGAAGAGTCATGACCGACGACCTGTCCGCTCCGTCCGACGACCTGTCCGCGTACGAGGACGACCTGTCGGCAATCGAGCGGCGGGTCACCCGGGAGTTCTCCTTCGGCAGGCTGCGCCCTGTCGTCGTGGGGCTGATCGCGACACTGGTGGTCGCGCTGTTCCTGCCGCACGCCGGCGGGCACTCGGCGGTCGCGGTGATCGGTGGTGCGGGCGGTGCCGGAGTGACGGTGCCGCTGCGGCTGTTCCTCGGGTTCGTGGTCGTGTTCGGCATCGGGGTCGGGACACTGGCGGTCGTGACCCGGCGATGGGCGTTGTCCTGGCTGGCGATGATCGGCACGTCGATGGGCATCGTGTTCGGCATGCTGGCGTGCTGGTCGCAGCAGTCACTGCCCGCGGAGACGCGACCCTCGGGACTCGGTGCGGGGCTGCTGCTGGCGTGGGCGGCGACGACGCTGCTTGCGATCCAGTGGGCGTCCGTGACGTGGAGTCGCGCGAACGTCATGCAGGCCCGTCCGAGGCGCGGTACGGGCCTCCGGAAGTAGCGGAATCTGCAGCTCACCGTGGGTGCCGTGGTCGTGTGAGGTGGGGCACGGTAGCGTACTGCATCGTTACAGGCGTCCGAACGTCCGGGGGTTTCCCGGATGTTGGAACGTTCAGCCGTGTTGGCCGTGAACGCAAGGGTAGTTTTCAGCGATGTTCTCAAAAGTCTTGGTTGCCAATCGCGGTGAAATCGCGATCCGGGCATTCCGTGCCTCCTACGAGCTGGGTGCGGGCACCGTCGCCGTCTTTCCGTACGAGGACCGCAACTCGGTCCACCGGTTGAAGGCAGACGAGAGTTATCAGATCGGCGAGCAGGGGCACCCGGTGCGGGCGTACCTGTCGATCGGCGAGATCGTCTCGGCGGCGAAGAAGGCCGGTGCGGATGCCATCTATCCGGGCTACGGGTTCCTGTCGGAGAACCCGGACCTGGCGGCGGCGTGCGCGGCGGAGGGCATCACCTTCGTCGGCCCGTCCTCGGAGATTCTGGAGCTGACGGGCAACAAGGCCCGCGCGATCGCCGCGGCGAAGGCGGCCGGGTTGCCGGTGCTCGCGTCGTCGGCGCCGTCCGCGGATGTCGACGAGCTGGTGGCGGCATCGGAGTCGATGGAGTTCCCGATCTTCGTCAAGGCGGTCGCCGGTGGCGGTGGCCGCGGCATGCGTCGCGTCGCCGAGCGGGCCCAGTTGCGAGAGGCGATCGAAGCCGCGGCCCGCGAGGCGGAGTCCGCATTCGGTGACCCGACGGTGTTCCTCGAGCAGGCCGTCGTCGACCCGCGGCACATCGAGGTGCAGATCCTCGCCGATCAGCAGGGCAACGTCATCCACCTGTTCGAGCGCGACTGCTCGGTGCAGCGCCGCCACCAGAAGGTGATCGAGCTCGCGCCCGCGCCGAACCTGCCGGAGGAGCTGCGGCAGAAGATCTGTGCGGACGCGGTCGCGTTCGCCAAGCAGATCGGCTACTCGTGCGCCGGCACCGTCGAGTTCCTGCTCGACACCCGGGGCAACCACGTCTTCATCGAGATGAACCCGCGAATCCAGGTCGAGCACACGGTCACCGAGGAGATCACCGACGTCGACCTGGTGCAGGCGCAGCTGCGGATCGCGTCGGGCGAGACCCTGGCCGATCTCGGTCTGTCGCAGGATTCGATCACGATCCGCGGTGCGGCACTGCAGTTGCGGATCACCACCGAGGATCCGGCGAACGGGTTCCGTCCGGACACCGGCCGGATCACCGGCTACCGCACCCCCGGCGGCGCCGGTGTGCGCCTGGACGGCGGCACCATGGTCGGCGCGGAGGTCGGCGCCTACTTCGACTCGATGCTCGTCAAGCTGACCTGCCGCGGGCGCAGCCTCGAAGCAGCCGTCGCCCGCGCCCGCCGCGCGGTCACCGAATTCCGCATCCGTGGTGTCGCGACGAACATCCCCTTCCTGCAGGCCGTTCTCGACGACCCGGATTTCATCGCAGGCAACGTGACCACCTCGTTCATCGAGGAGCGGCCGCAGCTGCTGACCTCCCGCGCCTCGGCGGACCGCGGCACCAAGATCCTGACCTACCTCGCGGACGTCACGGTCAACAAGCCGCACGGCGATCGGCCGTCGACGGTGTACCCGCACGACAAGTTGCCTGCCATCGACCTGAAGGCGGCCCCGCCGTCCGGGTCGAAGCAGCGTCTGATCGAGCTCGGCCCGGAGGGATTCGCCGCGGCGCTGCGCAAGCAGGACGCCCTCGCCGTCACCGACACCACCTTCCGCGACGCGCACCAGTCGCTGCTGGCCACCCGGTTGCGCACCCGCGACCTGCTCACCGTCGCCGGGCACGTGGCCCGCATGACGCCCGAGTTGCTGTCGGTGGAGGCGTGGGGCGGCGCGACGTACGACGTGGCACTGCGGTTCCTGCACGAGGATCCGTGGGAGCGGCTCGCGGCGCTGCGTGAGGCGATGCCGAACATCTGCCTGCAGATGCTGCTGCGCGGCCGGAACACCGTCGGCTACACCCCGTACCCGGAGACGGTGACCCGCGCGTTCGTGCGGGAGGCCACCGCGACCGGTGTCGACATCTTCCGGATCTTCGACGCACTCAACAACGTCGACCAGATGCGGCCGGCGATCGACGCGGTCCGCGAGACCGGCACGGCGGTCGCCGAGGTCGCGTTGTCCTACACCGGCGACCTGTCGAACCCGAACGAGGATCTCTACACCCTCGACTACTACCTCAAGCTGGCCGAGCAGATCGTCGACGCCGGTGCGCACGTGCTGGCGATCAAGGACATGGCAGGCCTGCTGCGTGCCCCGGCGGCCGCGACCCTGGTCACGGCGCTTCGCTCGAACTTCGACCTGCCGGTGCACGTGCACACCCACGACACCCCCGGCGGGCAGCTCGCCACCTACCTCGCCGCCTGGCAGGCGGGTGCGGACGCCGTCGACGGTGCCAGCGCCGCCATGGCGGGCACCACCAGCCAGCCGTCGCTGTCCGCGATCGTCGCCGCGGCCGCGCACTCGCCGCGGGACACCGGCATCGACCTGCAGGCCGTGTGCGACCTCGAGCCGTACTGGGAGGCGCTGCGGAAGGTGTACGCGCCGTTCGAGTCCGGGCTGCCGTCGCCGACCGGACGCGTCTACACCCACGAGATTCCGGGCGGTCAGCTGTCGAACCTGCGCCAGCAGGCCATCGCGCTCGGACTCGGCGACCAGTTCGAGGAAGTCGAGGCGAAGTACGCGGCCGCGGACCGAATGCTCGGCCGCCTGGTCAAGGTCACCCCGTCGTCGAAGGTGGTCGGCGATCTCGCGCTGCACCTCGTCGGGTCGGGCGTCGACACCGACGAATTCGCCGCGAACCCGGCCGGTTACGACATCCCCGATTCCGTCGTCGGGTTCCTGCGCGGCGAGCTCGGCACCCCCGCCGGTGGCTGGCCGGAACCGTTCCGCACCAAGGCCCTCGAGGGCCGCGGCGCCGCGAAGCCGGAGACCCCGCTCAGCGCCGACGACGAGGCCGGTCTCGCCGGCGACCCGCAGGAGCGGCGCGCCACCCTCAACCGGCTGCTGTTCCCCGGTCCGACAAAGGAATTCGGCGAGCACCGCGACAAGTACGGCGACACCTCGAGGCTGTCCGCGAACCAGTTCTTCTACGGTCTGCGCCGGGGCGAGGAACACCGCGTCCAGCTCGCGAAGGGTGTCGAACTGCTCATCGGCCTCGAGGCCGTCTCCGAGCCCGACGAGCGCGGCATGCGGACCGTGATGTGCATCCTCAACGGCCAGTTGCGGCCGGTGTCGGTTCGCGACCGGTCGATTGCCAGCGAGGTTCCCGTCGCGGAGAAGGCGGACCGCGCCAACCCCGGCCACATCGCGGCACCGTTCGCCGGCGTGGTCACCCTGGTGGTCGCCGAGGGTCAGAAGGTCGCGGCCGGGGACACCGTGGCCACCATCGAGGCGATGAAGATGGAGGCCGCGATCACCGCACCCCGTGGGGGCACGGTCTCCCGCCTGGCGATCACACCCGTTCAGCAGGTCGAGGGCGGCGACCTGCTCGCGGTGATCTCCGTCGTTGCCGCGGAGGAGGACGGCCCGCAGTGACCCGGATCGTCGCCGGCGCCGCGGGTGGGCGCCGGCTCCGGGTGCCCTCCCAGGGCACCCGCCCGACCTCCGAACGGGTGCGGGAAGCGCTGTTCAGCGCGCTCGACGCGCGGATCGACCTCGACGGTGCGCGGGTGCTCGACCTCTACGCCGGTTCGGGAGCGCTTGGGCTCGAAGCGCTTTCCCGGGGCGCGGGCCACGTGCTGCTGGTCGAGTCGAACGCCCGCGCTGCCGCCGTGGTGCGGGAGAACATCGCCGAGGTGGGCCTGCCCGGCGCGGTCGTCACGACCGCGCCGGCGGCCGCCGTCGTCGCGGGCACCCCAGACGGGGAGTACGACATCGTCATGCTCGATCCGCCGTACGCTCTGGGGGAGAACGAACTCGGCGCGGTCCTCGCCGACCTCACCGCCAAGCGGTGGATCGGGGAGGGATCGCTGGTCGTCGTCGAGCGGGCCAGCCGATCGCCGGAGACGGTGTGGCCGGACGGATTCGAGGTCGAGCGGGCCCGCAAGTACGGTGACACCCGCGTCGAGATCGCCTGTTACCGTCTGCAGACATGAGCAAGGCGGTCTGCCCCGGTTCCTTCGATCCCGTCACCAACGGTCACCTCGACGTGATCTCGCGTGTCGCGGTGCAATTCGACGAGGTCGTCGTGACCGTCGTCATCAATCCGAACAAGCAGGGCATGTTCACGATCGAGGAGCGGCTCGAGATGCTGCGGGACGCGACGGCGGATCTGCCGAACGTGACCGTCGACTCCTGGCAGGGCCTGCTCGTCGACTACGCGACCGCGAACGGCGCGACCGCGATCGTCAAGGGACTGCGCGGCGCCAACGACTTCGACTACGAGCTGCAGATGGCGCAGATGAACCACAAGCTCACCGGCGTCGACACGCTCTTCGTCGCCACCAACCCGCGGTTCAGCTACCTGTCCAGTTCGCTGGTCAAGGAGGTCGCCACCTACGGCGGCGACGTCGCGGACATGCTGCCCGCGCACGTGCACGCCCGGCTCATCGAGCGGATCGCCGAGCGCAAGGCCGCGGGCTAGATCCTCGACACATCCGCATGCCCGTGGGCGTGGCGTCGCGCCGCGCTCGCGGGCTGCGGCAAGATTGACGTGAAAGCCGCTGTCGAGGATTGGGGTGTGGCGTGTACCGGGTATTCGAGGCGCTGGACGAGCTCGTCGCGATCGTGGAAGAGGCCCGCGGTGTCCCGATGACCGCCGGCTGTGTCGTCCCGCGAGGTGACGTCCTCGAACTGCTCGACGACGTGCGCGACGCGATCCCAGGTGAACTCGACGACGCACAGGACGTGCTCGATCACCGCGACAAGCTCGTCGGTGACGCGCGCACGCACGCCGAGCAGACCGTGTCCACCGCCAATGCCGAGGCGGACGAGACACTGACGAGCGCGCGGGACAACGCCGACCGGATCCTGGCCGACGCCAAGGACAAGGCCGACCGGATGGTCGCCGAGGCCCTGGCCCACGCCGAGCAACTGGTCGCCGACGCCCGCGACGAGGCCGAGCAGACCGTCTCGGATGCGCGGCGCGAGTACCAGGACGTGACCGGCCGCGCGGCGGACGAGGCGGAGCGCATGGTCGAGTCGGGGCGCGCCTCGCAGGAACGCTTCATCGCCGAGGGGCGGGCCGAGCAGGAACGTCTCGTGTCGCAGACCGAGGTCGTGCAGGCCGCGCACACGGAGTCGGCGCGGGTGATCGATGCCGCGCACGCCGAATCGGACCGCCTGCGCAGCGATTGCGATCTCTACGTCGACAACAAGCTCGCCGAGTTCGAGGAGTTCCTCACCGGCACCGTCCGTTCCGTCGGCCGGGGCAGGCAGCAACTGCGCACCGGCTCCGGCACTCCGACCTACGACGAGCCGGAGGACCGGCGCTCCGACCGGCGGCGCTGAGGGATCGGCGCTCCGACCCGCGTGGCCGCGCGCGCGGCGTCAGCGAGTCAGTGCACCCGTGCGCGGAGGGGCGTGACCGCGTCGGCGGCGGACATCGGAGCGGGCGCGTGTGCCCGACGGCGACGGCGCACAGCCTTCTCGGCCTCGACGACGATCGGGACGATCAGTGACCAGCCCAGGCACGCCAGCCACTGGCGACCGGTCAGGGACGTCGTCATCAGGAGGTCCTGGAGGAAGCCGAGTTCCACCGCGAACACCGTGACCACCACTGGCACGGACAGGATCTTCAGCGCGCCGAGCACCGGCGCGGTGACGCCGGACTCCGGGTCGCGTCGCATGACCAGTCCCGCGAAGATCGACGCGAGCGAGAGCACCACGAACGCCATCGTCATCGGAACGTTCGCCTCGGTGGTGCTCATCTCGCCGGGGGCGAGGAGCATGGCCGCGAGGGTGACCGCGAACTGCAGAACGCCGTAGGCAAGCCACTGGATGAACGCGGGCCGGTTGGCGATGGGCAGCGCGGGATCGCGCGGCGGCTTGTTCATCAGGTTCGGCGGCGCCGGGTCGACCATGATGACCGCGACCGGGAACAGGGTGATGAAGAAGTGCTGGAACAGCACCATCAGCGGGGTCAGCGCGACGCCGTCGTTGATGTTGAAGATGCTCGCGACGAGGAACAGCAGCACCAGCGAGAACAGCTTCGACATCTGGTAGCGGATGTACGAGACGATCTTCTCGTAGATGCTGCGGCCCAACCGGATCGCGGTGATCAGCGTCCCGAAGTTGTCGTCGGTGAGCACCATCTTGCCCGCCTGCTTGGTGACCTCGCTTCCCGAGCCCATCGCCACACCGATGTCGGCCTTCTTCAGCGCGGCGGCGTCGTTGACGGCGTCGCCGGTCATCGCCACCACCGCACCCGAGCGCTGCATGATGTCGGCCAGGCGCAGCTTGTCCTGCGGGGTGACCCGGCCGAACACGTGCAGGTTCGGTAACACCGCCGACAGTTCCTCGTCGCTCATGCCCTGCAGTTCGGCTCCGCCGATCGCGCCCGGACCGAGTCCGAGTTCCGCGCCGATCGCCGAGGCGGTGATCGCGTGGTCGCCGGTGATCATCCGGACGTCGATGCCCGCCTCGTGGGCGGTGCGCACCGCGTCGACCGCCTCCGGTCGCAGCGGGTCGATGATGCCGACCATGCCGATGAAGGTGAGATTCCCGACGTGCCCCATGGGATCGGCGCGGACCGCGTCCTCCTGTCCGTCGAGGTCGCGCGCGGCGAACGCGAGCACGCGCAGGCCCTTCTCCGACATGGCCCGGTTCGCCGCAAGCAGCTCGTCTCGGACCTCGTCGATCGGGACCTGTTGCCGGCCCGGCCGGAACGCGGTCGTGCACCGGTCGATCACGACGTCGGGTCCGCCCTTGACCACCTCCACGAATCGGGTGGCGCCGTCGATCTCGAGGTGGTGGAACGTCGCCATGAACTTGTAGGCGGAATCGAACGGCACCTCGGCGACGCGGGGGTAGGCCTGCCGGGTGAGCGGGGCGTCGACGCCGATCTTGGCGGCGAGCACCACCAGTGCGGCCTCCGTGGGGTCGCCGACGACGTCCCCGGCATCGGAGACGGTGGCGTCGCTGTCGAGGCAGAGCCCGTAGGCGAGCATGGTGAAGTCGGGCGCCTCCTCGCCGGCGGCGTGGGTGATCTTCCCGGACTTGCTGTAGCCCTCGCCCTCGACCGTGTACCAGCGGGTGTGGAAGTACAGCGACCGCACCGTCATCTGGTTCATCGTCAGGGTGCCGGTCTTGTCCGAGTTGATCGCGCTGGTCGCGCCGAGCGTCTCGACGTCGGTCAGGTTCTTCACGACGGCCTTCGCCTCGGCCAGTTGACGTGCCCCGTACGCGAGCATCGCCTGGACGAAGGTGGGCAGACCGGTCGGGATCGCGGAGACGCCCATCGAGATGCCGAGCAGCAGCACCGTCGTGACACTCTGTCCTCGGACCACGCCGATGACGACGATGATCGCCACCGCGATCCACGCGATCAGGCCGAGAACCTTGGTCAGCGAGTCCAGTTCGCGCTGCAACGGTGACTTGCTCGGCGCCACGGCCGAGAGCATCGAGGCGATCCGGCCCATCTCGGTGTGCATCCCGGTGTCGGTGACCACCAGGGTGGCGGTGCCGCGGGTGACCGAGGTGTTCTGGAAAACCATGTTGCTGCGGTCGCCGAGGGGCATGTCGGCGTCGGGCAGTCTCGCGGGATCCTTTCCGATGGGGGCGCTCTCGCCGGTCAGCGCGGCTTCCTGGGTTTCCAGGGTCGCCGACCGGATCAGCCGCCCGTCCGCCGGCACGATGTCACCGGCCTCGAGCTCGACGATGTCGCCCGGCACCAGTGCGGTCGCGTCGAGTTCGACGAGCGTCCCGTCGCGGACGACCCGCGCCTGCGGGGTCTGCATCTTCGCCAGCGCGTCCACGCTGGCGCGGGCCTTGAGTTCCTGCTGCGTGCCGAGGACCACGTTCAGGAGTACCAGTGCGGCGACGACGATCGCCGTCGGAATCTCGCCGATGACGAAGCTGACGACGGCCACCGCGACCAGCATCAGGTTCATCGGGTCCCGTAGCTGCCTCAGCGCGGTCGCCCACAGGGAAGGGGAGGGTTCGGCGGCGATCTCGTTGACGCCGTAGCGCTGGGTGCGTTCCGTCGCGTCGGCCGTCGTCAGTCCCGCCCGCAGGTCGGACGACAGCGCCGTGACGACGGCATCGGCCTCCTGCGTGTGCCACGGCGGCGACGGCGGGGTGACGACGGCGGCCGGGGGAGCGGAGTGGTGTTCGGTGGTGGACATGGGACTCCTCAGTACGGGGTGGGAATCCAGTGCAGGGGCTGGTGGGTGGGCTGATAACCGTGTGGGGACTGCCGCGGCGGCAGCTCGACGTCGTGATGCTCCGGCGGTTCGTAGGGCACCTGGTCGAGCAGGTGGCTGATCACGTTGAGCCGGCCCCGCTTCTTGTCGTCCGTGTTGACCAGGAACCACGGCGCCCACCCGGTGTCCGTGAGCCGGAACATGTCGTCGCGGGCCCGCGAGTAGTCGTACCAGCGGGTGTACGACTCGAGGTCGAGGTCGGAGAGCTTCCAGATCTTGCGTGGATCGTCGATGCGACTCTGCAGTCGCAGGGTCTGCTCCTCCTCGCTGATCTCGAGCCAGTACTTGAGCAGGATCACGCCGGATTCGACGATGGTGCGTTCGACCGCTGGTATGGCCTCGAGGAACTGAAGCGACTGGTCCTCGGTGCAGAAGCCCATCACACGCTCGACTCCCGCGCGGTTGTACCAGCTGCGATCGAAGATGATCACCTCACCGGCCGCGGGCAGGTGCGGCACATATCGCTGGATGTACATCTGCGATTTCTCGCGTTCGGTGGGGGCGGGCAGCGCGATGACACGGAAGACCCGGGGGCTGACCCGTTCGGTGATGGCCTTGATGACCCCGCCCTTGCCCGCGGTGTCCCGGCCCTCGAACACGATGCAGATCTTGGCGCCCGAGGACCTGACCCATTCCTGCATCGCGACGAGCTCGGCCTGGAGCGGCACGAGCAGGTGGCGATACTCCTTGTACTTCATCCGGTCGGGTGCCGGCTCGGCGCCCGGCGCGAGGAGCTCGTCTCCGGTGGAGTCCGGGGTGCCCGCGGACTTCCCGCCCTTCTTGTTGCCGCCGCCGTGCTTGTTGCCACTGCCGTGGTTGCCGCCGTCACCGTGGTTGCCGCCGTGCTTCTTTCCCACCGAACACCCCTGACCTCGTCGGCCCGGTGGGGGACCGTCTGCCGGGACCCCGCGTCGGGACCGGTCGACTGCGCCCTCGCCGCGCGGCTCGGATGAATCGCTGGTGACATCATGCTCCCGGTCGCGGGACGGCGCGAGGTGGAACCGCGCCGCCCCCGTGGGGGCACGGTTTCGTGTGCGCGTGGACATCGCGTACCCTGGGGTGGTTGCCCGTTGCGGTCCTTGACCGCCTCGACGACCTGTCCCTCTCGACGAAAGAGTGCTCGCGTGTCCTCCCACAGCTCCACCGCGCCCCGTCCGCATGACGGTGGCTTCGTGCTGGACACCCGCAAGCTCGGTCGGCGACCCGGGTCGATGACGACCCTCACCCGGACGCTGCCCGCGCCGGCGAGGATCGGTCTCGACCTGATCGCGGTCCCGGAGGGTGCCGACGTGGAGCTCGATCTGCGGCTCGAGTCCGTCTCCGAGGGTGTGCTGGTCACCGGTACCGTGCGCGCCGCGACGAAGGGGGAGTGCTCGCGCTGCCTCGAACCGTTCGACGGCGAGCTCGACCTCTACCTGACCGAACTGTTCGCGTACCCGGACAGCGTCACCGAGGAGACCACCGAAGAGGACGAGGTCTACCGGATCGTCGACGACCTGATCGACCTGGAGCCGGTCGTCGTCGATGCCGCCGGGCTCGAACTTCCGCTGCAACCCTTGTGCAGCGAAGATTGCCAGGGACTGTGTCCCGAATGTGGGATTCGCCTGGCGATTGCAGAATCCGGGCATGGGCATGAGATACTGGATCCTCGCTGGGCTGCCCTCGCGGGGAAGTTGGTTGACGCCGACGGTGTCGATGCCGATGCAGAGTCCAGCACGAGTCGTGTGAACACCGAAGCCGAGGAGAAGTAGAAGTGGCTGTCCCCAAGCGCAGAATGTCGCGATCCAACACCCGGTCGCGGCGCAGCCAGTGGAAGACCACTGCGCCCACCCTCATCACCTGCCCGAACCGCGCCTGCGGCGAGAAGACCCTTCCCCACATCGCGTGCCCGTCCTGCGGCACCTACAAGGGTCGTCAGGTCACCGCTGCGGTCTAGTCGCAGTGACACGCAGTACGAGCCCTACAGCTCCCGCCGGCGGCGAGGAGGGACAGCATGCTTCCCTCCTCGCCGCTCTTGGCGTTGAGTTGGCCGAACCACTCCTGACGCTCGCGCTGACCCACCGGTCGTACGCGTACGAGAACGGTGGCCTGCCGACGAACGAACGGCTCGAGTTCCTGGGCGACTCCGTCCTCGGACTCTCCGTCACCGAGCGTCTGTACACAGCGCACCCGGACAAGTCCGAGGGTGAGCTGGCGAAGATCCGCGCGAGCATCGTGAACATGCACGCCCTGGCGGAGGTCGCGCGCGGTCTCGGCGAGGGCGGTCTCGGTGCCCATCTCCTGCTCGGCAAGGGCGAGGAGATGACCGGCGGCCGGGACAAGGCCAGCATTCTCGCCGACGGTATGGAGTCGCTGCTCGGCGCCGTGCACCTGCAGCACGGCATCGACACCGCCCGCACCGTCGTCCTGACCCTCTTCGCGGACCTGCTCGAGCGGGGACCGAAGCTCGGCGCCGGCCTGGACTGGAAGACCAGCCTCCAGGAACTGACCGCCGAACGCGGTGACGGTGTACCCACCTACGAGATCACCTCCACCGGGCCCGATCACGACAAGGAGTTCACCGCGACGGTCCTCGTCGCCGGTGCGCCTCTCGGCGTCGGCATCGGCCGGTCGAAGAAGGAAGCCGAGCAGAAGGCCGCCAGCACTGCCTGGAAGGCGCTGACGGACGTGCAGTCGGACTCCTCCGGCGGCGACTCCGACGCGAGCGAGTAAGCCTCGTGCCGGAGCTGCCCGAGGTCGAGGTGGTGCGTCGTGGGCTCGATGCCCACGTCGTGGGTTCCCGCGTCGACTCCGTAGAGGTGTTGCACCCCAGGGCGGTTCGCCGGCACCTGCCCGGCGGACCCGACCTCGTCGCCCGGCTGACCGGGCTCTCCGTCACCGCCGCGCGGCGTCGCGGCAAGTACCTGTGGCTCGAGGTCGACCCGGGGGACCTCGCCGTCGTCGTGCATCTGGGGATGAGCGGGCAGATGCTCGTGCAGTCGCCGGAGGTCGCGCGCGAGAAGCACCTGCGGATCCTCGCGGAACTCGACAGCGGCCGGCAGTTGCGGTTCGTCGATCAGCGCACGTTCGGGGGCTGGGCGCTGGCGCCGCTCGTGGAGGTCGCGGGCACCGCCGTCCCGGAACCGGTCGCGCACATCGCTCGCGACCCCCTGGACCCGCTCTTCGACCCGGACGCCGCGATCGCGGCCATCCGGGGCAAACGCTCCGAGATCAAACGGGTGCTCCTCGACCAGACCGTGCTGTCCGGGGTCGGCAACATCTACGCCGACGAGGCGTTGTGGCGCAGCGGGATTCATGGCAATCGACCCTCGGACCGGCTGACCCGACCCCAGGTGCGGTCCCTGCTCGACTCGGTCACCGAGGTGATGTCCGAGGCCCTCGCGCAGGGCGGCACGTCCTTCGATGCCCTGTACGTCAACGTCAACGGCGAATCCGGCTACTTCGATCGTTCGCTGTCCGCCTACGGTCGCGAGGACGAGCCCTGCCCGCGGTGCGGGGCGCCGATCCGGCGGGAGAAGTTCATGAACCGCTCGTCGTACAGCTGCCCGAAATGTCAACCGCGCCCGCGGTCCGTGCGCGGATGACCTCCGAGATCACCGCCGCGGCATCGTCGGCGCGCGATTCCGGTAGCCGCGCGTAACCGCACAGCAACCCGCGGGGACCGGTCGTGTCCACCCGGTACGCGGCAAGCGCCCGAACCGCGAGACCTCGCCGCGCGATCGCCTCGGCGACGGCGCCGTCGTCCGCCACGTCGGGCAACCGCAGTGCGACGTGCAGTCCCGCCTCGACGCCGAGTGGGTGCACGTCCGGCAGGTACGCGCGCAGCGCCTCGACGAACGCGTGCCTGCGCGCCGCGTAGGTCCGCGACGACCGGGCGAGATGCCGGGTGAGCGCACCGGATTCGATGAATCCGGCGAACGCGTCCGCGGTGATCGCGCAGACCGCCTCGCCGCTGACCGCCAGTGCCTCGTGGATCCGGGGCAGCAGCCTTGCGGGCGGGACGAGCCACGCCAGGCGCACCGACGGCGTGAGGATCTTCGATGCCGTTCCGACATAGGCGACGTGGTCATGTCCGCCCTCGATCGCGCGCAGGGCGGGCAATGTCGCCACGCCGTACCGGAATTCGCCGTCGTAGTCGTCCTCGATGAGCAGTCGCCCGGCCTCGGCCGCGTCGGACACCAGCGCCGCACGCCGTGTCGCAGGCATCCGGGCACCCAGCGGGTACTGGTGCGCGGGAGTACAATACACCGCCACATCCGCCGCGCGGATCGTCTCCGGATCGAGTCCGTCGGCATCAACCGGTACCGGCCGGATGCGGCAGCCCGCCGCCTCGATTGCCAGCCTCGCCTTCGTGTATCCGGGATCCTCGAACGCGACCTGCCGTCCCGCGAGGCCGGCCGCGGTGACCAGAGTTCGCAGCGCGGCGGCGACGCCGGGTACCACGACGATCTCGTCGGCACTCGCCGCGATGCCCCTGGTGCGGCGGAGGTGCCCCGAGAGTGCCTCGCGGAGCCGTCGATTCGAGTTCGGCCCGGGTACGCCGTTCGGAACCGGAGCGGCTGCGGCCGCACGCCACGCCGCCTTCCAGTCGCGGGACGAGACCAGGGCGGTGTCGGGGTAGCCGGGGGACAGGTCGAGCATCGTGTGGGGGAGGCCGGTGCGCGGAGCGGATTCCCGCGCGGCCCCGCCGGTGACGTGCGGGGTGACGCCGGCGCGGGCGGCGGCGTCCGCGCCCGCGGCGACGCGGGTTCCGGATCCCGCGCGGGTGTCGACGAAGCCCGCGGCGGCCAGTTCGTCGTAGGCGTCGACGACGACCGTGCGCGAGACACCGAGTTCGGCGGCGAGCGCTCGGCTCGACGGCAGCACGTCCCCTGGCCCGAGCGTGCCGCTGCGCAACGCGGTGACCACGGCACCGGCGATGCGGCGGCGGAGCGGTTCGCCGCTGTCCTCCAGTGTGAGGTGCAGTGTCGAGGGCGTCGCTGTCCGGCTCACTCCCGCAGGATACTGGTCTGCGAATATCCGCAGAACTGGATCTGGATCGCGGACCGGTATCGGGCGACAGTGGAGGCATGACGACCGACCTCGAACTCTCGCGTATCCGCAGACTGCCCGAACGCGCGAGCGCCGACCGCGCCGACCTCGACGCGGTCCTGGACGCCTCTGCATTCGGCACGCTCGCCACCGTCGTCGACGGACTTCCCTGGGTGGTGCCGATGCTCTACGCCCGGACCGGCGACCGGATCCTGCTGCACGGATCCACCGGCGCCGGGGCACTGCGCCACGTCGCGGCGGGCGCCCCGGCGTCACTGTGCGTGACGCACCTCGACGGAATCGTCTTGGCCGACAACCTGTTCAACTCGTCCGCCAACTACCGGTCCGCCGTGGTGCGCGGCCGACTCGTCCCGGTCGGGACCGACGACGCGGAAGCCGCCCTGATCGCCCTGTCGGATGCGCTGATCCCGGGTCGCAGCGGCGAGGTGCGGCCGTCGACGCGGAAGGAGCTCGCCGCGACACTGACGATCGCGCTGCCGATCGAGAACGGGAAATGGACGGTCAAGGTGCGGTCCGCGCCCCCGAGCGAAGGCGACGCGGATCCGGACACCTGGGCCGGCGTGGTGCCGCTGCGCACGGTCGCGGACGCCCCGATCCGGGCGCCCTGGGTCGGCGACGACGCGACCGTACCGCCGTCCGTCCACAGGCTCGTCCGCGGCCGCGCCGCCCGTGAGTGAACGGCCGTCGGGGTGAAAATCGCGCACGGGCCGGGGAGGACGTAAGGATCGCGTAAACGTCCCCTGGTCGCGGTGTCAGCGACTCGTCAGGGGCGAGGAAATCAGGCAATTCCGGGAGCACTCTGCACTGTGGCCCTTGAACGGGTCGGGCGCGCCGACGGACGGCGGCCCTTTTGCAGTGTGAAGAGGAATGCGTGATGGCTGATCTGGCCTACGTGATGCTGATCATCGGCACCTTCGCCGTCTGCGCGGCCGTGCTGCGCGGGCTGCAGACGAAGGCGAACCGGTGACGGCCGCGGGCGTGCTGAGCGTGGTGCTGATCGTGCTCGCGGCCGCCCTGGTGCTCTACCTGCTCGTCGCGCTCGTCGACCCCGAAAGGTTCTAGACCTGTGAATCCCGCACTCGCAGCGGGACTGCAGATCGCGTTCGTCGTCGGCGTGCTCGCGATCGCATACGTCCCCGTCGGTGACTACATGGCCAAGGTCTACACCACCGATGCAAACCTGAGATCCCGCGACCTGCGGATCGAGACGGTCCTCTACCGGCTCTGCCGGATCAATGCCCGCTCAGAGCAGACCTGGTACGGCTACGCCGGTTCGCTCCTCGGCTTCTCCGCCGCGAGCGTGCTCTTCCTGTACTTCCTGCAGCGCATCCAGGGCGTGCTACCGCTGAGCGGCGGACTCGAGGGGGTCAGCCCCGCGGTCGCGTTCAACACGGCGGCCTCGTTCGTGGCGAACACCAACTGGCAGTCCTACGCGCCCGAGACCACGATGAGCAACCTCACCCAGCCGCTCGGGCTGGCGGTGCAGAACTTCGTGTCCGCCGGGGTCGGCATGGCCGTCGCGGTCGCCCTGATCCGCGGCTTCGTCCGGGTGTCCCGGGGCGGCGAGATCGGCAACTTCTGGGTCGACCTGACCCGGGGCTGCCTGCGGATCCTGCTGCCGATCTCGTTCGTCATCGCGCTGATCCTGTTGAGTCAGGGCGTGATCCAGTCCTTCCGGACCGGATTCGAGTCCACCGGACTGGACGGGAACGTCGTCACCAACGCCCTCGCGCCGGTGGCCTCGCAGGAGGCGATCAAGGAACTCGGCACCAACGGCGGCGGCATTCTCGCCGCGAACTCCGCGCACCCGTACGAGAACCCGACCCCGGTCACCAACATCGTCGAGATCCTCGCGATCCTGCTGATCCCGGTGTGCCTGACCCGGACCTTCGGCACCATGGTCGGCGACCGGAAGCAGGGACTGACCCTGCTCGCGGTGATGGGCGTGCTGTGGGGCGGTCTGCTCGCGGTGACGCTGGCCGCCGAGTCCGGCACGCGTGGGGTGGCCGCGACCGCGGCCGGCGTGATGATGGAGGGCAAGGAGGTCCGGTTCGGGATCCCCGGCAGCGCGCTGTTCGCGGTCACCACGACCGGAACCTCCACCGGCGCGGTCAACTCCGCGCACGACAGCATGTCGCCGCTCGGAGGCGGTGCGGTCCTGCTGAACATGCTGCTCGGCGAGATCGCCCCCGGCGGTGTCGGCACCGGCCTGTACGGCATCCTCGTCCTGGCGATCATCGCCGTGTTCGTCGGCGGACTGCTCGTCGGTCGCACCCCCGAGTACCTCGGCAAGAAGCTCGGCAGGCGGGAGATCACCCTCGCCGCACTGTCGGTGCTGGTGATGCCGGCCCTGGTGCTGATCGGCACCTCGATCACGGTGATCCTCGGCTCGACCATCGGATACCTCGGCAATTCCGGGGATCCCGGCACCCCGCAGGCAATCCACGGCTTCAGCGAGGTGCTCTACGCCTTCGCGTCCGCGTCGAACAACAACGGCAGCGCCTTCGGCGGGCTCACCGTGACCAGCGACTGGTTCCAGTCCTCGCTCGGGGTCTGCATGCTGATCGGCCGGTTCCTGCCGATCCTGTTCGTCCTGGCCCTGGCCGGATCGCTTGCCGCACAGAAGCGTTCCGAACCCAACGCGGGCACCCTCCCCACCGCCGGACCGATGTTCGCCGGACTGCTCACCGGCACCGTCGTTCTGGTGGCTGCACTCACCTTCTTCCCGGCCCTCGCGCTGGGCCCGATCGCGGAGGCTCTGCAATGAGCGTGAACACCAAGGAACGTCCCCGGACGATCCCCGGACCCGACGGTGGTCCGGACCCGAAACCGGTCAAGGCCGGCCTGTTCGACCCCCGGCAGATGGTGACCGCGCTGCCCGGTGCGGTCCGCAAGCTCGACCCCCGCCACCTCGCGCGCAATCCCGTGATGTTCGTGGTCTTCGTCGGCTCGGTGGTGACGACGGTGATGGCGCTCGCCGACCCCTCCGTCTTCGCGTGGGTGGTCGCCGGCTGGTTGTGGTTCACCGTCCTGTTCGCGAACCTCGCCGAATCCGTCGCCGAGGGCCGCGGCAAGGCGCAGGCCGCCAGCCTCCGAAAGGTCAAACAGGACACCACCGCCCACCGGATCACCGACAGCGGGGCGATCGAGTCGATCCCCGGCACCGATCTGCGGGTGGGGGACCGGGTGGTGGTGGTCGCCGGTGAGGTGATCCCCGGTGACGGCGACGTCGTCGAGGGCATCGCCACCGTCGACGAGTCCGCGATCACCGGTGAGTCCGCGCCCGTGGTCCGCGAGTCCGGCGGCGACCGCTGTGCCGTCACCGGCGGCACCGTGGTGCTGTCCGACCGGATCGTCGTCGAGATCACCGCCGCCCCCGGGCAGTCCTTCGTGGACCGGATGATCGCTCTCGTCGAGGGCGCGGCCCGGCAGAAGACGCCCAACGAGATCGCGCTGAACATCCTGCTCGCGTCGCTGACGATCATCTTCCTGCTCGCCGTCGTCGCGATCGGGCCGATGGGTCTGTACGCGGGCCACGAGCAGGACCCGATCAAGCTGATCGCCCTGCTGGTGTGCCTGATCCCGACCACCATCGGCGCGTTGCTCTCGGCGATCGGCATCGCAGGCATGGACCGGCTGGTGCAGCGCAACGTGCTGGCGATGTCCGGCCGGGCGGTCGAGGCCGCAGGCGACATCGACACCCTCCTGATGGACAAGACCGGCACCATCACCTTCGGCAACCGTCGTGCCACCGCCCTGTACCCGGCACCGGGCGTCGACGCCGTCGACCTCGCGGCCGCGGCGCGGCTGTCCAGTCTGGCCGACGGCACCCCGGAGGGGCGCAGCATCGTCGAGTTGTGCGCCACCGAGTTCGGCCTGTCCGCGGACCCGACCGAGGCCGAGAAGGCGGCGGAGTTCGTGCCGTTCACCGCGCAGACCCGGATGAGTGGGCTCGACATGCGGGACGACACGGATGAGGTCCGGCAGATCCGTAAGGGTGCCGGCGACGCAGTCCTCGGGTGGGTGAGCGCGCAGGGCGGAGCCGCCGACGTCGCAGTCACCGACACGGTCGGCGACATCGCCGCAGGCGGTGGCACCCCGCTGGTGGTGGCCGACGCGTCGCCGGACGGGGTGCGGGTGCTCGGCGTGATCAAGCTCGCCGACGTCGTGAAGCCCGGTATCGCACAGCGGTTCGCCGAACTCCGGGCGATGGGCATCAGGACGGTGATGGTCACCGGCGACAACCCGTTGACCGCCAAGGCGATCGCGGCGGAGGCCGGGGTCGACGACTTCATGGCCGAGGCCACCCCGGAGGACAAGCTCGCGCTGATCCGCCGCGAGCAGAGTGGTGGCCGGCTGGTCGCGATGACCGGCGACGGCACCAACGACGCGCCCGCGCTCGCGCAGGCCGATGTCGGGGTCGCGATGAACACCGGAACCTCCGCCGCCAAGGAGGCGGGGAACATGGTGGATCTCGACTCCGACCCCACCAAGCTGATCGAGGTGGTCGAGATCGGCAAGCAGTTGCTGATCACCCGCGGCGCGTTGACCACCTTCTCGCTGGCCAACGACCTGGCGAAGTACTTCGCGATCCTCCCCGCGCTCTTCAGCGTGATCTATCCGCAGCTGGACACGCTGAACATCATGCGTCTGGCCACGCCGGAGTCGGCGATCGTGTCCGCGGTGGTGTTCAACGCGCTGGTCATCATCGCGCTGATCCCGTTGGCGCTCAAGGGTGTCCGCTACCGGCCGGCGACCGCCTCGAAGCTGCTCGGACGGAACCTGTTGGTGTACGGAATCGGCGGTGTCGTCACGCCGTTCATCGGCATCTGGCTGATCGACCTCGTCGTCCGACTGATTCCCGGGATTGGGTGAGTGACCATGCGATTCACGATCGGATTTCTGCGTCAGGTCGGAGCGGGACTTGCCGTCCTGCTCGCATTGACCGTGGTACTCGGCATTGCGTACCCCGCCGCCGTGTGGGGGATCGGGCGCCTGTCGTCCGGATCGGCTGAGGGCTCACCCGTCCGCGACGCCACCGGGTGTGTGGTCGGCAGCCGGTGGATCGGCATCGACCCACAGGTGTCCGCCGGGGAGCCGGACCGGTTCTTCCATCCCCGGGTGACCGGGTCCGTCTCCGACGACGACCCGTTCGCGCCCGGTGACCCCGCCGTCGCCCTACCCACCAATCAGGGGCCAAGCAGCGAGATCCTGGCCGGTTTCGTCGAGGCCCGGCGCACGGCGATCGCCGACCGCGAGGGCGTGTCGCCGGATCGGGTACCGGTCGACGCGCTGACGGGGTCCGGTTCCGGTGTCGACCCGCACATCAGCCCCGCGTACGCGGAGCTGCAGGTGCGCCGCGTCGCCGAGGTCAACGGGCTGAGTGAGGACAGGGTGCGTGCCCTCGTCGACGAGCACACCGACGGCCGCCAGCTCGGCTTCCTCGGCGCGGAGCGGGTGAACGTGCTCGAACTGAACCTCGCGCTCGGGCTCACGGCACCGGATTGTGCGACCGCGGGTGGATGATGGCGGGGTGAGTGGCATCGAACCCGTGCCGCGGTCTGCGACGAGCGGCAGCGACACCGCCCGCAAGCGCGGCGAACTGCGCATCTACCTGGGCGCAGCGCCGGGCGTCGGCAAGACCTACGCGATGCTCGGTGAGGCACACCGGCGACGCGAGCGGGGCACCGATGTGGTCGCGGCCGTGGTGGAGACGCACGGCCGCGCCCGCACCGCCGCGCAGATCGGTGATCTCGAGGTGATCCCACCGAAGATCATCGAGTACCGGGGCACACGGATGGGGGAGCTGGACGTCGACGCGGTCCTGCGTCGGCGGCCCGCCCTCGTCCTCGTGGACGAGCTCGCGCACACCAACACCCCGGGCAGCCGGAACGAGAAGCGCTGGCAGGACGTCGAGGAATTGCTCGCCGCGGGCATCGACGTGCTGTCCACGGTGAACGTGCAACACCTCGAATCGCTGAACGACGTCGTCCAGCAGATCACCGGGGTGGTGCAGCGGGAGACGCTGCCCGACGAGGTCGTGCGTTCGGCCACCCAGGTCGAGTTGGTCGACATCACCCCGGAGGCGTTGCGGCGCAGGCTCTCCCACGGAAACGTCTATGCGGCGGAGAAGGTCGACGCCGCGCTGAGCAACTATTTCCGGCGGGGGAACCTCACCGCGCTGCGAGAACTGGCGTTGCTGTGGGTGGCCGACCAGGTGGACGCGGCGCTGGCGAAGTACCGCGCCGAGAACGCGATCACCGACACCTGGGAGGCGCGGGAACGGGTGGTCGTCGCGGTCACCGGTGGCCCGGAATCCGAGACGCTGATCCGGCGGGCGAGCCGGATCGCGTCGAAGGCCAGCGCCGAACTGATGGTCGTGCACGTGGTCCGTGGCGACGGGTTGGCCGGGGTGTCGGCGCCGGAGATGGGGAAGGTGCGCAAGCTCGCGGCGAGCGTCGGCGCCAGCCTGCACAGCGTCGTCGGCGACGACGTCCCGGCGACACTGCTGGATTTCGCCCGCTCGGCGAACGCAACCCAGTTGGTGCTCGGCACCTCACGCCGGTCCCGGTGGGCGCGCATCTTCGACGAGGGCATCGGCGCGACCGTCGTGCAGCAGTCCGGCGGCATCGACGTGCACATGGTCACTCACGGCGAGACGAAGCCGCCCCGCCGGTGGCTGCCCACCGGGTCCCGGCCCCGCCGCGCGGTGTCGTGGATCGCGGCGCTGCTGGTGCCGTCGTTCGCCGCGCTGCTGATGTGGGCGATCAATGCCAGATACGACGTCGGCGGCGAGAGCGCGCTGTTCTTCGTCGTGGTGCTCATCGTGGCGCTGCTCGGCGGGGTGGCGCCGGCGGTGCTGTCGGCGCTGATCTCCGGGCTGCTCCTCAACTACTTCTTCACGCCGCCGCTGCGCAGTTTCACGATCGCCGAGCCGGACAACTTCATCACCACCGTGGTGCTGCTGGTCGTCGCGGTCGCGGTCGCGGTGCTCGTCGACGCGGCCGCCAAACGCGCGAGGGAGGCCCGCCGGGCGTCCCAGGAGGCCGAGCTGCTCGCGTTGTTCGCGGGATCGGTGCTCCGCGGTGCGGACCTGCCTGCGCTCCTGGACAAGGTCCGGGAAACCTACGGACAGCGGGCCGTCAGCGTCATCCACCGGGAGGGCGGGGTGGTCAGCGCGGTCGGGGAGGACCCGCCGCGCACGCTCGACGCCGCGGACACGGTGTGCGAGGCGGGCGATGCCGATTACGCGTTGGCGCTGAGCGGATCCGACGTGGCGGCGCGCGACCGGCGGGTGCTCACCGCGGTCGCGAACCAGGCCGTCGGGCTGATCCGGCAGGAAGAGTTGGCGGCGGAGGCCATGCAGGCGCGGGCACTCGCCGAGGCCGACCGGCTCCGGCGGGCCCTGCTGTCCGCGGTCAGTCACGACCTGCGCACCCCGCTGGCCGCGGTCAAGGCGGCCGTGTCGAGCCTGCGCAGCGACGACGTCGAGTTCTCGCCCGAGGACACCGCGGAACTGCTTGCCACGGTGGAGGAGTCGACCGACCAGCTGACGAACCTGGTCGGCAATCTTCTCGACTCCTCGCGGCTCGCCGCAGGTGTCGTCCGGCCTGCCCTGCGGCCGGTGTACCTCGACGAAGTGGTGCACCGGGCGCTCGTCGGTGTCGGGGTCGGCGCCACGGCGGGCTCCGCGCGGGCACTGCGGGACCGGGTCCAGGTGGACGTGGGTGGTCACGCCGTCCTCGCCGACAGCGGACTCCTCGAACGCGTGGTGGCGAACCTGGTGGACAACGCGCTGCGGTACGCCCCGCAGGGAGTGGTGCGGATCGGCGCCGGGGCGGTGAAGGATCGGGTGCTGATCACCGTCACGGATTCCGGCCCGGGCATCCCTCGCGGTGCCGAAGAGCAGATGTTCGACTCGTTCCAGCGACTCGGCGACCGGGACACCACGACCGGCGTCGGGCTCGGGCTGTCGGTGGTGCGCGGCTTCGTCGACGCCATGGGCGGCACGGTCGGCGCCACCGACACGCCGGGCGGGGGACTGACCATGGTGGTGGATCTGGCCGGAATCGGAAAGGCTGACTGAGTGACGGAAGGGCTCGCCGCATGACGCGGATATTGGTGATCGACGACGAACCGCAGATCCTTCGCGCGCTGCGGATCAACCTGAGTGTCCGCGGATACGACGTGACGACCGCGGCCAACGGCGCCGCCGCGTTACGGGCGGCCGCCGAGCGGCATCCCGACGTGATCGTGCTGGACCTCGGCCTCCCCGACATGGACGGCATCGAAGTCCTTGCCGGGCTGCGCGGTTGGTCCACGGTGCCGGTGATCGTGCTGTCCGCGCGTACCGACTCGTCGGACAAGGTCGCCGCACTCGACGCCGGCGCCGACGACTACGTCACCAAGCCGTTCGGCATGGACGAGTTCCTCGCCCGCCTTCGGGCGGCGGTCCGGCGCGGGGCGGCCGCCTCGGACGCCAACGACCCGGTGGTGGTGACCGATTCGTTCACCGTCGACCTCGCCGCGAAGAAGGTGACGAAGGCGGACGCGGAGGTCCATCTGACCCCCACCGAGTGGGGCATGCTGGAAATGCTGGTGCGCAACAAGGGCAAGCTCGTGGGACAGAAGGAACTGCTGCGGGAGGTGTGGGGACCGGCGTACGCCACCGAGACCCACTACCTCCGGGTGTATCTCGCGCAACTTCGCCGCAAACTCGAGGACGACCCCTCGAGGCCGCGACATCTCATCACCGAGGCCGGGATGGGATACCGCTTCCAGGAGTGACGTTGCGGACGGGTGCTCGACCGCCGGTCGCAGCGGCAATGGCAGGATTGGGCCATGACTGATCAGAGCCCCGAGAACAGCCACGCCACGACCGAGCTGTGGGTCGAGCGAACCGGCACCCGCCGCTACACGGGCCGCAGCTCCCGCGGGGCCGAGGTGCTGATCGGGTCGGAGTCCGTCGAAGGCGTGTTCACCCCGGGCGAGCTGCTCAAGATCGCGCTCGCGGCCTGCAGCGGAATGAGTTCGGACCTTCCGCTGTCGCGGCGCCTCGGCGACGACTACGACGCCACCGTGCGGGTCTCCGGCGCGGCCGACCGCGAGAACGAGGTCTACCCCCTCCTGGAGGAGGTGCTCGAGCTAGACCTCAGCGAACTCGACGCCGACGCACAACAGCGGCTGATCACGGTGGTGGAGAAGTCGATCGACAAGGTGTGCACGGTCGGTCGTACCCTCAAAAGCGGCACTGTCGTTCGGCTTTCGATTGAAACCGATTCGTGATCTGATAGGCGCCATGACTCTGTCCCGCGTTGCGATGGTCGGCGCCGTGGTGGCTGCCGGCGTGGTCGCCGGTGCACCACTCGCCGCCGCTCAGCCCAGCTCGGTCGCGCCCACGAGCACCGCGCCCACGAGCACCCTGCCGGTGCCCCCGCTTCCGGCTGCCGAGCTCCCGGTACAGATTCCGACACTGCCGCCGCTGCCGGTCCCGTCGCTGCCCGCCCTTCCTGCGCTGCCCGGCGCGGAGCAGACGACCGGCACCGCCCCGACCACCACCGCCGCACCCGCGTCGTCCGCGGCCCCCGCCGCGCCGATGTCTGCCGTGGCGACCACCACCGCCGCGCCGACGACAACACCGGTCGCGCCGCCCGCGTGCACGACGTGGCGGGTCAGCACCGTCGCGAGCGGATTCGGTGTGCTCGAGAACCTCGCGTTCGACGGAGACGGCGGCCTGCTGCTCTCGGAGAGCCCGGCCCTCGGCGAAGGCGCCATCCGCACCCTGACTCCCAGTGGCGAGAAGGGCACGCTGGTGTCCGGTGTGCCTTCTCCCGGCGGCATCGTCGTGGACGACGACCGCGTGGTGTTCACCACCGGCAACAACGTGATGGCCGGTCTGTACAACGGCACCAACGGCACCGTCGAGTCGGTCCGCCGCGACGGCGGGGACCGCACCACACTGGCCAGCGGGCTGACGATGCCGAACGGTCTCACCCGGCTCGAGAGCGGCGACCTGCTGGTGACCCACGCGCTGGGCAGGGAGCCGGGGCTGACCCGCGTCCCCGCCGGGAGCACGGACAAGTCCGAGACCGTGCGCAGCGACATCGGTTCGGCCAACGGCATTTTCACCTCGGGCTCGCGCGTGTACATCGGCAACACCTTCGAGAAGACCACCGAGGTGCGCATCCTCGACGCTGCGGACCTCGACGGCGACGTCACGACCGTCTCCCTCCCCGGGAACGGTCAGACGAACGCCGGAGACGACCTGACCGTCGACGCCGACGGCCGGGTGTACATGGCTCTCAACGGCGCAGGCAAAGTCGTGCGCCTCGACCCCGCGACCGGCGACAGCTGCGAGATCGCGTCCGGTCTGCCGCTGACGTCCTCGGTCCGGTTCGGCGCCGGACCCGGGTGGGACGCGGCGTCGCTGTACACGACCGGTTTCGACGGCACGGTGCACCGCCTCACGCCACCGACGAACTGACCGTGGCCGCAGTGGACGCGCAACGGGTTCGGTTGACCGCGTGGGTGCACGGCACCGTGCAGGGCGTCGGCTTCCGGTGGTGGACCCGTTCGCGGGCACTGGAACTCGGCCTGGTCGGGCACGCCACCAACCGACCCGACGGTCGCGTCCTGGTGATTGCCGAAGGACCACGCCCGGAGTGCGAAAGGCTGCTGGACCTGCTCAGATCCGGATCGACACCCGGCGTCGTCGACCTCGTCGTCGAGAGCTGGTCGGATGCGGCCGGGAACCTGGTCGGATTCGTCGAGCGCTGACCCCGTCCAGAGGGTGGGGGTGCCGCGCGGGGACCTGCACGACGTGACCTAGGGTCGGTGCGAGTGTCGACACACAGGGGGGAGGGGCCGATGGGACCCGAGGAACAGCACCCGGATGCCGGCGCCGCAGGTGAGTCCGGCTCGGGCGGATCGCAGCCGCGGTCGGGTGGTGACGACGCCCGTCCTCCGGCCGGCGGTGACGACGTCGGTCCTCCGGCCGACGGTGACGACGTCCGTCCTCCGGCCGGCGGTGACGACGTCCGTCCTCCGGCCGGCGGTGACGACGTCGGTCCTCCGGCCGACGGTGACGAGATCCGTCCTGCGGCCGGACGTATCCGCCGCCAGGAACCCGGCAAGACCACTCCTCGACCGCCGACCGTTGCCGAGGCGCGCGCCCGGGACAAGGCGCGTCGCACCCGCGAGGAGGAGGAGCGTCTCGCCGCCGAGCAGGCCGCCAAGGACGAGGCGAAGCGGCGCACCCGGCGCAAGGCCATGATCGGTGGCGTCGCCGTCGTCGGGGTCGTCGGCCTGGTCGCCCTCGGCTACTCGGTGTTGTCCTCGGACGAGGTCGAGGCCACCTGCATCGACCCCGAAACCGAGGTCGTGGTCGACGAGTCCTACTGCACCACCGGTACTCCCGGGGCGGGCGGGGTCTTCATCTACGCCGGGTCCACCTATCGCTACTACTACGGCGGCAACACGGGACCGGTCGGCACCAAGGTGTCGGGCGGGACCGTGGTCACACCGAAGGGGACCACCATCAAGACCAAGTCCGGCACCACCATCCAGCGGGGCGGCTTCGGCAGCAAGAGCAGCGGAAGCGTCGGGACCTGACGTGAGGCGACTGCGAAGCACCCCCCGTCCGCGCTGGAAGGAGACCGTCGCCGCGCAGGGCATGGTGTTCGGCACTCCGGCGCGGATGGCCGACGGCACCGACCGCCCGTACTGGGACGAGTCCGTCCACTACGAGTTCGAGATGGACGAGATCCTCGCCCTCGAAGCGGATGTCGAACTGCTGCACTCGATGTGCCTCAAGGCCGTCGACCACGTCATTCTCACGGAACGCTTTCGCGACTTCGGGCTGCCGGAGTGGACGTGGGAGCCGATCGCACAGTCGTGGCGCCGCGGCGACCCACACGTGTACGGGCGCTTCGACCTGCGCTACGACGCGCGGCGGCCGGCGAAGCTCCTCGAGTACAACGCCGACACCCCGACCACGCTGTTGGAGGCGTCGATCCTGCAGTGGCACTGGCTCACCGACACCCATCCCGGTGACGACCAGTGGAACTCGCTGCACGAGAAACTGGTCGCACGATGGGCCGAGATCCGAAGCCAACTGCCCAGTGCCGAACTGCATCTGGCGTGGTCGAGCGCGGACCTGAGCGGCGAGGACAACGTCACTGTCGCCTACATGCAGGAATGTGCGGCGGAGGCGGGGCTGGACACCGTCGCCCTCGCGATCGAGGAGATCGGCTTCGACCCCGACCTGCACCGGTTCGTCGACCTCGAGGAGGCGCCGATCTCCTCGCTGTTCAAGTTGTACCCGTGGGAGTGGATCCTCGACGACGAGTTCGGCAGGCGCGCAGTCGAACTCCTCCCCGAAACCCTGTGGGTCGAACCGCTGTGGAAGGCGATCCTGAGCAACAAGGCGATCCTCGCGGTGTTGTGGGAGATGTACCCGGGTCACCCGAACCTGCTCCCGGCGTACATCGACGACCCGCACGAGCTCACCGAGTACGTGCGCAAGCCGAAGCTCGGCCGTGAGGGCGCCAACGTTTCCATCGTCGGCGCCGGGATGGACACCGCCACCGGCGGCATCTACGGCGAGGAGGGGTTCGTCTACCAACTGCTCGATCCCCTGCCCGAATTCGACGGCATGCGACCGGCGCTCGGCGCGTGGATCGTGGGAGACGAGGCCGCCGGCCTCGGCATCCGCGAGACCGCCGGACTGGTCACCGACGACGGTGCCGCGTTCGTGCCGCATCGAATCCCGCAGGCCTGACCCACCCCCGAATCACCTCACGATCCGACGAAGGAGCATCACGATGACCACTGCGGTGGTAGCCCTCGGCAGCGACTACTGGTCCACCCTCGGCCGGGGCGTCTCGGCGATCGTGCTGTACGCGATCCTCGGGCTCGTCCTGATGGTCCTCGGCTTCTTCGCGATCGACTGGACGACCCCCGGTCACCTGCGGACGCTGGTTCGGGAGGGGCGACCGAATGCCGCCGTGGTCACCGCGTCCGGCATGGTCAGCATGGCGCTGATCGTCGTGCTGGCGATCTACGCCTCGTCCGGCAAGCTGGTTGAGGGCCTGATCTACAGCGCGGTGTTCGGCCTGGTGGGCATCGCCGCACAGGTGATCTCCGTGCGACTCGTCGAACTGGTGACGGCCATCGACATCGGCGAGGTCCTCGTCCGCGACCGGTTCACGCCCGAGGTCCTCGTGGTCGCCGCCGCCCACCTGGCGCTGGGACTGGTCGTCGCGGTCGCGATCCTCTAGCGAATACCGGTAGGTCTCGGTCGAGTACACCGTCCGATCTCGATCGGGGCACGCCTCGGGCGAAACACCAGTCCCACCTGTAACACTGTCCGGTGGGTCGGGTCAACACCGAGCTACACATTCGTCGAACGGTGGTGGGTGGCGTCCGAGCGGGCGCGGCCGTCGTCCGCGGTTCGGCGAGGGGGAAAGGTCTTCGCCGATGTCGAGAGCAGGATGGTCCCGTCGGATCGGACGCGGGTTGCGGACGCTGGCCGCGACGACGGTCGTCGCGGGCGTGATCGCCGGAACGGCGGGCGGCGCGGTCGCCGGTGCCGCCCCGATCACGCACCGAGCGCCGTGGGGTGGCTACGAAGAGGTCTGGGTGCCCTCGGACATGGGCCCGGTCAAGGTGCAGATCCAGTGGGCCAGGCGCGGCGGCAACGCGGCGCTGTACCTGCTCGACGGCATGCGGGCGCGCAACGACTACAACGCCTGGGCGCACGACACCAACGCCCTCGCCCAGTACGGGAAAGACAACGTCACGCTGGTGATGCCGGTGGGCGGGGAATCCTCCTTCTACAGCGACTGGCTGGCGCCGTCGAACTTCAACGGGCAGCAGACCGCCTACCGGTGGGAGACCTTCCTGACGAAGAACCTCCCGGACTACCTGGCGACGCGCGGTGTCTCGCGCTCCAACAACGGCGTGCTCGGCCTGTCGATGGGCGGCTCCGCGGCACTGACGCTGGCGGCCTACCACCGCGACCAGTTCAGGTTCGCCGGCTCGCTGTCCGGGTACCTGAACATCTCGGCGCCCGGCATGCGCGAGGCGATCCGCGTCGCGATGCTCGACGCCGGCCGCTTCAACGTCGACTCGATGTGGGGCCCGCCGTGGAGCAGGGCGTGGCTGCGCAACGACCCGTTCGTGTTCGCCCCACAGCTGCGGGGTCTGTCGCTGTACGTGTCGGCCGCCAGCGGCCTGCCCGGCCAGTTCGACCACCCGAGCGCGCCGATCGACTACTACCACATGGCCAATGCGATGGGACTCGAGGCGCTCGCGCTCGCCAACAGCAGGGCCTTCCAGGTACGGCTGGACACCCTCGGTGTCCCGGCGACCTACAGCTTCCCGGCGAACGGTGTCCACTCCTGGCCGTACTGGGAGTCCGAGCTGTGGAAGGCCCGCCCGCAGATCCTGAACGCGCTGAACGCCTGGTGACGTGAGACCCCGGGTTCCCGGACCGATCCGGGAACTCGGGGAGGGAAGGGGTTTCGGCTCGTGGTCAGTGCCGGCCCGCGTCGACGCGTTCCTCGGCCGGGAGTCCGCGTGCGACGGTGTCGCCGTCGAAGAATGCGGGTTCGCGGCGCTTGCACCACCACATCAGCGGCAGGCCGACGAGCATCGAGCCGACCCCGAGCAGGAACACCCCGCCGACCTGCCAGTGCGGGGCGAACGGCAGGGTCCACGCCGTCTCGCCGTAGTCGGCGGCGAACGACGTCACCGTCGTCCATCCGGCCGCGAACAGCAGCATCGCCCCACCGGTCAGGGGGAGCAGCACCTGCAGCCATGCCTTCCGGCCGCCCTCGCGCAGGGTGTCGCGGTACAGCCACGCGCAGGCCAGCCCCGTCATCCCGTAGTAGAAGCCGACCGCGATACCGATCGCCGCGACGGAGTCGTAGATCAGGTCGCCCGCCGCGATGAAGTTGAACACCACGTAGAGGGCCGCTGACACGCCGCCCATCGCCAGCGTCGACACCGTCGGTGTCCGGAACCGCGGATGCACACTCGCGAAGGACGCGGGCAGCGCCTTGAACACGCCCATCGACAGCGTGGTGCGCGCCGTCGGGAGGATCGTGGTCTGTGTGGACGCGATCGCCGAGGTCAGGATCATGAGCAGCAGCACGTGCACGAGGAACGCCCCGACCGGTCCGTCCCCGAACACCGCGGTGCCGAGGGCGGCGAAGAAGTCGTCGAAGTGCTCGGGGTTGGCCAATCCGGTGCCGTCGTCGCCGACACCGGCGAACGACTGAGCGGCGATGGTCACCAGCACGTACAGGGCGACCAGCACGACTGTGGAGATCACAGCGGACCGGCCCGGGGTGTGCCTCGCGTCGACGGTTTCCTCGTTGACCGAGACCACCGAGTCCCAGCCCCAGTAGATGAAGACCATCAGCAGGATCGCGTTGACGAAGGTGGAGAAGGAGCCGATTTCGAAGGGGTTGAACCAACTCCACTGGGGTGTCAGGGCCGCCTCGCCCGCGCGGCCCAGCCACACCCGAACCAGTGCGACCACCGCGAACACCACGAGCGCCACGAACTCCACCGTGAGCAGCAGTCGCTGGATCCGGGCGGAGAGTTCGATGCCGCGGAAACACAGCCACGACATCGCGAGCATGAACACGACGCCGAGCACGAGGACCGCGATGTGTGTCGGATCGTGTCCGATGCCGTCCGCGCCCAACAACAGGAAGGTGTACTGTCCGGCGACCTGGGCCATGCTCGCCATCACCAGCACGTCGGCGACGACGATGGCCCAGCCGCACATCCAGCCCCAGGACGGGCCGAACGCGCGGGTCGCCCACACGAAGGTGGTGCCGCAGTCGGGTTCGACGCGGTTGAGTTGCTGATACCCGAACGCGGCGAACAGGATCGGGACGAACGCCAGCAGTGCGATGACCGGCGCCTGCAGGCCGACCGCGGCCACCACCAGGCCGAGCGTCGCGGCGATGCTGTACGCCGGTCCGGCCGACGCGACCCCGATCACCACACTGGACGTCAGGGTCAGTGCCCCCGACCGCAGCCCCTTGTCCGGGACGCCCGCGTCAACATGCTTTGCGGCCGGCGCCGCCTCATCGATCACTGGCGGCAGCTTAGGGCACGTCTCCCGCTTGCTGTTTCGGCGCCCCTCGCCCCGGATCGCGCCGCTGTGTCGGCGGCGCCGACCCCGGTGTCCGACCGAGGCCGTGGGGTGACTGCATCCGATGCTCCGCCGGAGTATTGCCGCATCGAAATGTAGTAGGTATGCTACATAAAATCGAAGGTTGATTATGGGGAGGGGTCATGGGTTCGAGGGACGGTGTTGTGCTCGATGTCGACGCTGTGCGAATGCGATACGGAGACACCGACGTTCTGCGCGGGGTGACCTTCCAGGCGCGCCGCGGTGAGGTGCTGGTCATGCTCGGCCCCAACGGGGCGGGCAAGACGACCACCATCGAGATACTGGAGGGCTTCCGCACTCGGTCGGCGGGTGGCGTCACCGTCCTCGGTGTCGATCCGGAACACGGCGACGAACGCTGGCGCGCCCGGGTGGGTGTCGTCCTGCAGTCCTGGCGCGACCACGCCAAGTGGCGCGTGCGCGATCTGCTCGAGCACATCGCCGTGTTCTATCGCCCATACCTCGGTGAACGATTCCAACAGCCTTGGGACACAACTGAACTCATCGACCTTGTCGGGCTGTCCGGTCAGGCGGGAGCCAAGATCGGCACGTTGTCCGGTGGTCAACGGCGCCGGCTGGATGTGGCGATCGGGATCGTCGGCCGTCCGGAGTTGTTGTTCATGGACGAACCCACCGCGGGCTTCGACCCCGCGGCCCGCCGTGACTTCCACGACCTCGTGCACCGACTGGCCGATCTCGAGGACACGACGGTACTGCTCACCACCCATGACCTGGACGAAGCGGAGAAGATCGCGGACCGGATCCTGATCCTCGCGGGCGGGTGCATCGTCGCCGACGGCTCGCCCGACGAGCTGACCCGCGCGATCGCAGGTGAGGCGGAGGTGCGCTGGACCGTCGACGACCAGCGCTTCGTGCACACCACCACCGAGTCGACGAAGTTCGTCCACGAACTGTTCAAACAGCACGGCGATTCCATCGGCGAACTGGAGGTGCGCCGCGCCTCGCTGGAGGACACCTACATGGCCCTGGTCCGCCGCCACGAGTCCGGCGACGCCCCGACCGGGGTGCCCACACTCTCGGAGGTCGCACGATGAACCCCACGTCCAATGCGGTCCGGGCGGGCTTCACTCGCGGATGGATCGAGCTTCGTCAACTGTTCACCGCCGCCCCCGACCTGATCGGTCAGTTCCTGACGCCGGCCATCGCACTGGTCGTGCTCTACCTGCTGCGCAATCGCGGGTACCCGGGTGGCGAGCTCTCCGTCGCGGAACTGGCGCTGCCCGGGTTGATCGGGTCGATCATCGTGTTCAACGGTCTGTTCGCGATCACCAACGTGCTCGTCCTCGACAGGGAGGACGGAACGCTGTTGCGGGCCAAGGCGGTGCCGGGCGGCATGATCGGCTACGTCGTCGGCAAGATCGTCTCCGCCGCGGGATCCGTTGTCGTGCAGGTGGCTGTCGTGCTGGCGGCAGGGATGGCGATCATCGGCGGGTCCTCGCTCGACGGGGCCGCGGCGTGGCTGACGTTCGTCTGGGTTCTGCTGCTCAGCCTGCTCGCCGCGCTGCCGGTCGGGGCGATTCTCGGCGCCGTCCTCGACGGACCGCGCGCGACGTTCCTGCTGACGATGCCGCTCATGGGACTCGTTGCGATCTCCGGCATCTTCTACCCGATCACCGCGTTGCCGGGCTGGCTGCAGGGCGTGGCACAGGTGTTCCCGATCTACTGGAGCGGTCTCGGAATGCGCTCGGCGCTGCTGCCTCCCGAGGCGGTCTCCATCGAGATCGGCGAGTCCTGGCGGCACATCGAGACGGCTGCCGTGCTCGGCGTCTGGGCCGTCGCAGGGCTGCTGATCGCGCCGGTAGTGTTGCGGCGCATGGCGCGTCACGAATCAGGATCGAGTATGGCGGCACGGCGAGAGAAGGCGATGCAGCGTGCCTTCTGAGGTCATCTACAACCGCATCGCGATGCTGCGTGCCGAGCGGGGCATCTCGCGGCGGGAGTTGGCCGAGGCGCTGGGCGTCCACTATCAGACGGTCGGGTACCTCGAACGCGGCGAGTACAGCCCCAGCCTGCACCTCGCTCTGCGGATCGCCGCGTACTTCGAGGTGGCCGTCGAGGTCGTGTTCTCGACCGAGCCCTTTCCCCGACTGGGCTCGGGTGCGGAGACCGCCTGACGTCGGCTGAAATTGCGCCGTGATCGGGGTGGGAGGAGGCTGGGACCGTCCACTGGCTGCCGGTGGCATCCGGCAGTCCAGGCCGCACCGACCGCCCCAGGAGCTGTGATGAGCGTCGTCTCCACGAACCAACCGCTGGGCACCCCCACCTGGATCGACCTGGGCATCCCCGATCTCGATCGGGCGATGTCGTTCTACGGGGCGGTCTTCGGCTGGGAATTCGACATCGGCCCCGAGGAGGCGGGGCGCTACACGATGTGCCTGCTGCGGGGCAAGAAGGTCGCCGCGTTGATGCCCAATCCCGATCCGGTGGCAACGGAATTCTGGTGGAGCGTCTATCTGGCCACTGCCGACGTGGACGAAACGGTCGCGCGGGCCACCGACGCGGGTGGCATCGTGCTGGCGGAGCCGATGGACGTGATGGGCGAGGGACGGATGGCGATCGTGCGGGATCCCTCCGGCGCACAGTTCGGACTGTGGCAGGGCTTCGCACACGTCGGCTGCGAACTGGTCAACGAGCCGAACACCCTGCTCCGCAACGATCTGGTGACGCCCAACCCGGGCCCGGCCCGGACCTTCTACTCCGCGGTGTTCGACTTCACACTGGACGGGAACGATGACCTGCCCGGTATGGACTTCACGTTCCTCCGCCGACCCGACGGGCACGAGATCGGGGGCATCCTCGGCGACCCGACCGCGTCCGGATCGGCCTGGGGCACGCTGTTCCAGGTCGTCGACGCCGACAAGGCAGTCGCCGCCGCCCGCGCCGCCGGTGGCACCGCGAAGAATGCGACGGACATGAAGTACGGGCGAACCGCGGAGATCACCGATCCGTTCGGTGCGACGTTCACCGTGGGTGCCCCGTTGCCGGGAGTGCACGAGGGGTAGGCGCGGGAACGCAATCGCGGAATCGGTCGGTGGGGTGCCGTAATCTAAGCCGCTGTGCACCTCAAGAGTCTGACGCTGAAAGGATTCAAGTCCTTCGCCTCCGCGACGACTCTGCGGTTCGAACCCGGCATCACCTGTGTCGTCGGTCCCAACGGATCCGGGAAGTCGAACATTCTCGACGCCCTGACCTGGGTGATGGGGGAGCAGGGCGCCAAGGCGTTGCGCGGCGGCAAGATGGAGGACGTCATCTTCGCCGGCACCACCGGCCGGGCGGCGCTCGGCCGCGCCGAGGTGACGTTGACGATCGACAACAGCGACGGCGCGCTGCCGATCGAGTACTCCGAGGTGTCGATCACGCGGCGGATGTTCCGCGACGGTGCCGGCGAGTACGAGATCAACGGCACGTCCTGTCGTCTGATGGACGTGCAGGAACTGCTGTCCGACTCCGGCATCGGCCGGGAGATGCACGTGATCGTCGGGCAGGGCAGGCTCGCGGCGATCCTCGAATCCCGGCCCGAGGATCGGCGGGCGTTCATCGAGGAGGCCGCCGGCGTCCTCAAACACCGCAAACGCAAGGAAAAGGCGGTCCGCAAGCTCGACTCGATGCAGGCGAACCTGGCTCGCCTGACCGACCTGACCGCCGAACTGCGGCGCCAGCTCAAACCGCTCGGCAGGCAGGCCGAGGTGGCGCGCCGCGCGCAGACCGTGCAGGCCGACCTCCGCGACGCCCGGTTGCGACTGGCCGCCGACGACCTGGTGACCCGCCGCACCGAGCTGGCCTCCCAGTCGGAGAACGAGGCGGTCGTCCGCGCCCAGCAGGAACACGTGCAGGCCGAACTGGAGGCCGGGTCCGCGGAACTCGGCTCCCACGAGCAGGCTCTCGCCCGGCTCACCCCGGGGGCCGAGGCCGCGGGCCAGACCTGGTTCCAGCTTTCGGCGCTCGCCGAACGTGTCGGAGCCACGGTCCGGATCGCCACCGACCGGGCCCGGCACCTCGACGGCGATCCGGTCGCGCATCGGGGCCAGGACCCGGACCAGATGGAGGCCCAGGCCGATCGGGTCGCCGCCGAGGAACTGGAACTGCAGGAGGCGGTCGAGATCGCGCGGGCGACCCTCGACGCCGCGAAGGAACAGCTCGCCGAGTACGAGGAGGCATCGGCCGCCGCCGAGCGGGCCCACCTGGCCGCGGTCCGTGCCGTGGCCGACCGGCGCGAAGGTCTTGCCCGGCTGTCCGGCCAGGTCGACACCCTGCGCACCCGCGCCGATTCGGTCGACGCCGAGGTGGCCCGGCTGACGCTCGCGATCGACGACGCCCGCGCCCGCGGCGACGCGGCCCAGGCCGAATTCGAATCGGTGCAGGAACGAATCGACGAACTCGACGCCGGTGAGCTGGGCCTGGATTCGCACCACGAACGGTCGGTCACCGCGCTCGAGTCGGCGAGCGCGCGGGTCACCGAACTGCAGGACGCCGAACGCGCCGCAGGTCAGGAGGTTGCCTCGCTGCGGGCCCGGATCGACGCCCTGGCGATCGGCCTGCAGCAGAAGGACGGCGCCGCCTGGCTGCTCGAACACCGGTCCGGTGACGGGCTGGCCGGGCCGCTCGCCGGGCTGTTGCGCATCACTCCCGGGTACGAGGTGGCGATCGCGGCCGCCCTCGGACCGGCCGCCGAGGCCGTCGCCGCCGAGTCCGCCGGCGCCGCGCACGCCGCCGTGTCGGCCCTGGAACAGGCCGACGGGGGACGGGCGGCACTGGTGGTCGCCGACACCCCGGTCGCAGGGACGGCGCCGGCCGGGCTGCCCGCCGGGGCGCGCGCCGCGCTCGAACTGGTCGAGCACCCGGAATCGATGCGGGGCGCGCTCACCGCGCTCCTCGGGTCGGTGGTGGTCGTCGACGACCTCGGGTCGGCGGCAGAAGTCGTCGCGGCCGGGCCGCAGTGGCGTGCCGTCACGCGGACCGGCGACCTGGCGGGGGCCGGCTGGGTGATCGGCGGCTCCGACCGCAGGCCCTCGACGCTCGAGGTGCAGTCCGCGATCGACCAGTCCACGGTCGCGCTGGGCGAGGCCGAGCGTCGGTCCGAGGACCTGACCGCCGCACTGGCGGGCGCGCTGGCCGAACAGGCGGATCGCGCCGAGACCGCGGAAGAGGCGCTCGCCGCGTTGCACGAGTCCGACGCCGCGATGTCCGCGATCTACGAACAGCTCGGCAGGCTCGGGCAGGTGGCCCGCGCCGCACACGCCGAGTCCGATCGGCTCACCGCGCAGCGCACGGCCGCCGAGACCGGGCGCGAGGACGCGATCACGGCGCTGCGGGACCTCGAGGAACGGCTCACCCTCGCGCAGCAGGAGCAGTCCGGCGACGGCACCGAGGTGGGCACGGACAGCGGGGAGCGCGAGGCCGCGGCCGCCGCGCTGGCCGAGGTGCGCGCCGTCGAGGTCGAGTCGCGGCTGTCGCTGCGCACCGCGGAGGAGCGTGCGGAATCGGTGCGCGGCAAGGCCGACGGGCTGCGCCGCGCCGCCCGTGCCGAACGCGAATCGCGGGCGCGGGCCGAGCGGGCGATGGCGGCGCGCAAGAACGCCGCCGCGGTCGCCGCCGCGGTCGCCGAGTCCGGAGCGAAGGTCGCCGCCCACCTGGACACCGTCGTCGCCGCGGCCCTCGCACACCGCGACGACCTGACCCGTCAACGCACCGATCGCGCACAGCAGGTCGAGACCGTCAAGGAACGGGTCCGGCAGCTCACTGCGCAGCTGACCGCCCTCACCGACGCCGTGCACCGCGACGAGGTGGCCCGCGCGCAGGCCGCGACCCGCATCGAACAGCTCGAGGCCGCGATCTCCGAACAGCACGGCATCGGCCTCGACGACCTGGTCGCGGAGTACGGGCCGGATGTGCCGCTGCCGCCGTCGCCGCTCGAGATCGCCGAGTACGAACAGGCCCGCGAGCGCGGGGAAGCGGTGGTCGCGCCCGCGCCGATGCCGTACGACCGGGCGAGTCAGGAGCGGCGGGCCAAGCGTGCGGAGAAGGACCTCGCCACGCTCGGCAAGGTCAACCCTCTGGCGCTCGAGGAGTTCGCGGCACTGGAGGAGCGCTACAACTTCCTGTCCACGCAGCTCGAGGACGTGAAGAACGCCCGCAAGGATCTGCTCGGGGTGGTCGCCGACGTCGACGCCCGCATCCTGCAGGTGTTCACCGAGGCCTACGCGGACGTCGAACGCGAGTTCGTGCAGGTGTTCGCGAAGCTGTTCCCCGGTGGCGAGGGCCGACTGGTCCTCACCGACCCGGGCGACATGCTCACCACCGGCATCGAGGTCGAGGCCCGCCCGCCCGGCAAGAAGGTCAAGCGGCTGTCGCTGCTCTCCGGCGGCGAGAAGTCGCTCACCGCGGTCGCGATGCTGGTCGCAATCTTCCGGGCCCGGCCGTCCCCGTTCTACGTGATGGACGAGGTCGAGGCGGCGCTCGACGACACCAACCTGCGCCGGCTGATCGGGCTGTTCGAGCAGCTGAGGGAGAAGTCCCAGCTGATCGTGATCACCCACCAGAAGCCGACCATGGAGATCGCGGACGCCCTGTACGGCGTCAGCATGCGCGGCGACGGCATCACCCAGGTGATCTCGCAGCGCCTGCGTGGACAGAACCTCGCGGCAGCAGAGCCCGTCCCGGACCCGGCCTGACGGGTGAGCCACCCCCCCGGAACCACCGAATGTGGGATTCGGTCACTTCACGTGACCGAATCCCACATTCGGTGAAAAGGGGTCTAACAGGGGGCGGCCCGGGTCACCCGAGCCGGCGGAGGTCGGGATAGTTGGACAGCTCCCAGCCGCCGTCGACGACCAGGCTCGCGCCGGTGACATAGGTTGCGTCGTCGCTGGCCAGGTAGAGGCACGGCCCGGCGATCTCCTCGGGCGTGGCCGCCCGCGCCACCGGGATGCGTTCGAGGAACATCTCGTGCGCGGGCTCGTACGCCATCACCGGGGCGACCAGCGGCGTGTCGACCAGCCCCGGAAGCACTACGTTCACCCGGATTCCGTCGGGGGCCAGCTCGACCGCCGCCGTCTTGCTGAACATTTCCGCGCCGGCCTTGCCCGTCGAGTAGGGGCTGCCCGCCGGCATCGGCACGTGGGCGTTGAGTGATGCGACGTTCACGATCGCGCCGCCGCGACCGCCTGCGCGCATGTGCCTGGCCTCATGCTTGGTGCACAGGAACACGCCCTTCTGCACGAGGTCGACGGTGAAGTCCCAGTCCGCCTCGTCGAGGTCGACGATCGCACCGACGCGGGAAGCGCCCGCGACGTTGAACGCGAGGTCCACCCGGCCGAACCTCGACGCCGCGGCGGCGAGAGCGGATTCGACCTCCGCCTCCACGGTCACATCGGCAGGGGTGGGCAGAAACGCGTTGCCGAACTCCTCCGCCATCCGCTCGAGGCGATCGGTCGCGAGGTCGATGCCCGCCACCGTCGCGCCCTCGGCGAGCAGCCGCGACGCGATCGCCTCGCCGATACCGGATGCTGCCCCGGTGACCACGGCGGTCCGCCCGGAAAATCGTCCACTGCTCACAGAATCGCCTCCATTTCGGTTGTCACATGGTGTCGGATCATCGGGCGGCGCGCTCTCCGGCACGCAGGAACCGTCCGGTCCGTCGGCTGCCGAGGACGGTGGTCGGTTGTCCGTCCCGGACGACGCATTCGCCGCGGACGAACACCGCGGTCACTGCGTCGTTGTTCCGGTTCACCATCCTGGAGAGACCGTCGTACTCGGGGACCGGGCACTCGGCATAGGCGTCGAGCGAGGCGTCGAGATGCTTCGGGTCGATCACCACCACGTCGGCCCGGTCACCTTCGCGCAGGTGCCCGGCGTCGAGTCCGTACCAGTCGGCGAGCTCGCCTGTGAGCCGGTGCACCGCCTGCTCGACGGACATGAACGGGGTCCCCGCCTGCTCGGCGTCGCGGACGCGACGCAGCAGGCGGAGGCCGAAGTTGTAGAAGGCCATGTTGCGCAGGTGCGCGCCTGCATCGGAGAAGCCCAGCTGGATACCGGGATCAGAGGCGAACTTGTTGAGTACCTCCGGCCGGTGGTTCGAGATCGTGGTTCGCCACCGCACCTTGGTCCCGTACTCGACGACCAGGTCGAGGAAGGCGTCCACCGGGTGTACCCCACCCCGGTCGACCCCGACCTGCCCGAAGGTCTTGCCGATCACCGACGGGTCCGGGCACTCGACGATCTCGGCGTCGAAGAAGTCGCGGTGCCACACCCGCGGTCCGTACTTCTTGTCGTAGTCCTTGCGGAACCGGCGGCGGTAGGACTCGTCGGCGAGCAGCGCACTGCGCGCCTCCAGTTGGTTGGACAGGTCCAGCGCCGCGGCCCCGGACCCGAACTCCTCGAACACCGGCAGGTCGATACCGTCGGAGTACACCTCGAACGGCACGGGAAGGTGCTGCCACCGGAAGTCGCCGCGCAGCCCGTTGACTGCCCGCGCCATCGCCGGGAAGACTTGTGCGATCCCCGGTATCGCCTTCACGTCGGCGGCCGACAGGAGGCTCACCTTCAACGGGCGGCGGAAGAGCCCCACGCTGCTCAGCGCCAACGCGACCATGGACTGCGGGCGGCCCACGTCCGGGCCGGCCTGCAATGCCCGGCCCCGCCGCCGCAGGATCGAGGTGAGCCTACGACGTTCCTTCCGCGTCGAGTACGTGGACGGCAGCGTGCGGGACCGGCAGGTCTCGCCGTCGAGCTTGTCGAACAGCAGTTCCTGCGAGGACATGCCGATGAAGCCCGCGTCGAGCGCCTCCTCGAGCTTGGCCGCCATCGCGTCGAGTTCGGCCGGGGTGGGCTTGACGTCCTTACGGGTCGCCCGGTCCAGGCCCATCTGCGCCGCACGAATGTCCGAATGGCCGATGAAGGACGCCACGTTCGGGCCCAGAGGCAGGGCCTCGAGTGCCTCGACGTACTCGTGCGCCGAGGTCCACGTCCGGGACTCGGTGAGCGTGTCCACCACGAACTTGCGCGGAATTGCCTCGACCCGGCCGAACAGGTCGCCGGCGTCGGACGGACCGGCATGGACGGCCGACAGCGAGCACGACCCCAGGAAGATCGAGGTGACGCCGTGCCGCACCGACTCCGTGAGCCCCGGACTCAGGATGACCTCGACGTCGTAGTGGGTGTGGATGTCGACGATGCCCGGGATGACCCACTTCCCGGCGGCGTCGACCACCTGCGGACAGTCCGCCTCGTCGAGCGCGGCATCCGTGACGGCCGCGACCCGGCCGTCACGGATGCCGAGGTTGCGGGTCTCGGGTCGTGCGCCGGTGCCGTCGAACCACAGGCCGTTCTTGATGATGACGTCGTAGGTCATCGCAGACCACTCCATTCTCGTCGTGTGGTGGTTGCCGACCGGGGCTCCATCAGAGGACCACCTCGGTGCGCATCGTCTTGCCGGTTGCGTTGCGGGGCAACGCAGTGGTGGTGATCCGCCAGCGGGCCGGAACCTTGAAGTAGGCCAGTCGTTCGGCCGCGAACTCGCGCAACTCGTCTTCGGTCACCGAGTCTCCGTCGCGGACCACGACCACCGCGGCGACCTCCTGGCCGAGGTCGGGGTGCGCCACCCCGATCACCGCGCACTCGAGGACCTCGGGGTGCTCGTCGAGGCACTGCTCGATCTCCACCGGGTAGATGTTCTCGCCTCCGCGCAGGATCAGGTCGGAGCGCCGTCCGGTCAGGCGGACCATGCCGTTCTCGAGGACGCCGAAGTCGCCGGTCCGCAGCCACCGGTCGGGGGTGATCGAGGCCGCGGTCGCGGTGTCGTCCTCCCAGTAGCCCAGCATCACGTAGGGGCTGCGGACGCAGATCTCGCCCTCCACGCCGTCGGGAACCGGGTCGCCGAGCGGGTCCCGCACCTGCACGGTGACGCCGATGATCGGCCGCCCCAGTGTGCCCGGGAACGCCTGCAGGTCCATCGGCGTCGCGACGGACACCGCGGTGCTGCACTCGGTGAGCCCGTAGCTGTCCACCAGGGCGCCCCTGGCGAACGGCAGCTTCTCCCGCAGCCGCTGCTGGAACGCGGGGGAGGACGGCGCGGACGCCAGGGCGAACGCGGTCAGCGACGACAGGTCGTACCTGTCGAGCCCGTCGTGCTCGAGCAGCCGGTTCGCCATGGTGGGGACCGCGCCCCAGTTGCTGACCTTCTCGCGCTCGACCAGTCGCAGTACGCGGTCCACGTCGAACGAGCCCTGGTGGATCACGACGGCCCCGCCGGTGGCCAGTCGCGGGACGACCAGATTGTGCAGGCTGGCGATGTGGAACAGCGGCGAGGTCAGCAGGTACCGCAGGTCGCTCGGGCCGTCGCCGATCGGGGCGCCCGCGAACGCGGCGGCGAGCGCGTCGCTGTACCGGTGGTAGTCGATGACTGCAAGCAGGTTCCGGTGCGAGTGCACCGCACCCTTGGGGCGGCCGCTGGTCCCGCTGGTGTACAGGATCACGGCCGGGTCGTCCTCGGCCACCTCGGCGTGCGGGAGCTCGCCGCCGGCGAATTCCTCGATGAGCCGGGGAATGTCGCGCTCCATGGTCAGGACGGTGATCCGGAGGTCGAGTTCGCGGAGCAGTTCGGCGCGCTTGCTGTCGACGATCACCACGGTGGGCCGGGTGTGCGTGACCCCGTACTCGATCTCGCGTGGAGCCCACCAGGCGTTGAAGCCGACGGCGATCGCGCCGAGGGCCTGGGTGGCCCAGAACGACACAACCCACTCGGGTGTGTTGGCGGCGAGGATGCCGATGCGGTCACCCGGGTCGACGCCGTAGCGCTCGCGCAGCGCTCGCGCCAGCGCGTACGCGGCTCGGCCGTGCTCCGCGTAGCTCATGCGGCGATCCTCGGTGACCAGATAGTCGCGGTCACCGTGGGCGAGCGAGGCCGCGAGGACATCCCCGAGTGCGCGGTCCCGGTTCTTCATCACGGGGATCTCGGTGCCGAGTACATCCTCGGTGCCGAGTTCGAACCGTCCGCCCGGGCCCGTCAGCCCGGCCATCACGGATGCGATGTACGCCTGCGGGTCAACGGGTTTCGTCATTGTCGTTCCTTTCGATCACTGGGTTCACGTCAGGGGATGAGGACGGCACGACCACGAATCGTCCCCGCTTCGAGGCGGTCGAACGCGGTCCGGGCATCGGCGAGGTCGAACCTGTCGACCTCCACGGTCAGCCGGCCCGCCTGCGCCAGTGCGATCGAGTCGACGAGGTCGCTCCTGGTGCCGCCGTACGACTTCCGGACCGACGCGCCCCACGGCCAGCCGGGGCCGCCGGACGGTTCGGCCGTCACTCCCGGGACCCCGCCGCCGAGGCCGACCATCCGGTAGGCGCCGTTGGGGGCCACCGACTCGACCGACATCCGTGCGGTGGCGTCGATCCCCACGAAGTCGAACACCGCATCCGCGCCGCGTCCCTCGGTGAGGTCGAGGATCTGACGGGCGGTGTCCGGCCCGGACTCGAGAGTGATGTCGGCGCCGCACCGCTTCGCGAGTTCGAGCTGCGTCGCGCCCACATCGACCGCGACGATCCGGGTGGCGCTCACCGCGCCGAGGATCTGCACGGCGACGTGCCCGAGCCCGCCGACGCCGATCACCACCGCGGTCGAGCCGGGGCGCAGGTGGTCCCGGGCCCCACGGATCGCGTGGTAGCTGGTCAGCGCGGCGTCCGCCATCGGTGCCGCCTGCAGGAAGTCCAGGTCGCCGATCGGGACGAACGACCGGGCCGGGATCCGGACGTACTCGGCCATGCCGCCGTCCGGGCCGAGCCCGGGGCACGGCGGCATGGCGGTCCGGCCCGCGGCCAGGCAGACGTTCTCGTTGCCGCTGACGCACTCGCGGCAGACGCCGCACGACCAGCACAGGTAGACGATCCCGCGTTCGCCGGTGTGGCGGCCGTCCACCTCGCTGCCGACCGCTTCGATGGTGCCTGCGATCTCGTGCCCGAGGGTGAGCGGCTCCTCCCTCATCTTCACCGGGAAATGCAGCAGGTGAAGGTCGGAGTGGCAGATCCCGGCCGCGCCGACCCGGATCAGCAGGTCCGACGGGCCGATCTCCGGAACCGGGACCTCCCGGATCTCGACCACGCCGGGATCGGTCAGTTGTAGTGCGCGCATCACGCCACCGCCTCGAAGGTCGCATTCAGGTAGGCGTCGGCACGGTCGGAACCGATGAGCCCCGGCGCCATCTTGTTCATCGCATACGCGAAGGTGATTCCACGGTCGACGTCGTTGACGACGAACGACCCACCGACCCCGGCCCACCAGCAGACCTTGCCGTCGGGAACTGCGGGCGCCGTCTGTGCATGCGGCAGTCCGTAACCGATCCCGAACCGCAGCGGCGTCATGATTCCCAGGTCCAGACCGTTGGACTGCTCCCGGAAGATCGCCTCGACGGTGTCCGGCGACAGCCAGATCCGGCCGTCGAGGACGCCGCCGCCGGAGACGATCGACTGCAGTCGGGCGATCGACCGAGCGTTGCCGTGACCGTTGACGGCCCCGATCTCGGCCTGGCGCCACTGCGGGTCCGAGGTGCGCTCGTAGTCGAGCAGCGGGCAGGTGAGCGTCTTGACCAGGATGCTGTCCTGGTCGAGGGTCGCCATGTCGAACTCGAGCGCGGGCGGCGGCACCAGCGGCGCGATCCGGCCGAAATGCTCGGGGCCGGTACCGATGTGGAAGTCCGCGTCCAGTGGTCCGGCCAGTTCCTCGGCGAAGAACCGGCCCAGGGTGCGTCCGTCGATTCGCCTGACGACCTCGCCGATCAGGTGCCCGTAGTTGAGCGCGTGATAGCCGGACGCGGTGCCCGGCTCCCACCACGGGGCCTGCGCGGCCAGTCGGGCGGCGGCGGACTCGTGGTCGTAGACGTCCTCGAGTTCGATCGGCCGTTCCCAGCCGGACACACCGGAGGTGTGCGAGAGCAGGTGCCGGATCTCGATGTCCGCCTTGCCGTTCGCTCCGAACTCGGGCCAGTAGTGCGCGACCTTCTCGTTCAGGTCGAGAACGCCGCGGTCCACGAGCAGCAGCGCGCTGAGCGCGGTCATCGTCTTGGTGATCGAGAAGACGTTGACGATGGTGTCCCGCTGCCAGGCGGCTGTGCGGTCGATGTCGGTGTGACCGCCCCAGATGTCGACGACGGGTTCGCCGTCGACGGTCACGCAGATGGACGCCCCGAGCTCCTCGCCGGAGGCGAGCTGCAGCTCGAGTGCCTCGCGAACCGGCTCGAAGCCCTCCGCGCAGAGTCCCTGTGTCAGTGTCATCGAATCTCCTTATCAGGCGTTCTGCAGCGCGCGAGCGGGAACGGGCAACACGTTGCCGGCGGCCCGGGCGCGTTTGCCGCCGTCGGCGATTTCCTTCTTCAGGTTTCGCACGTAGGGGTCGAACTCGCACTGGATGGTGTGTCGCGGGGATTCGTAGTAGGGGCCGAGGTAGTACTTTTCGTCGGCGGCGAGGACGGACTGCATCTCGCTGGGCGACGGGGGCAGGTACTTGCCGGCGAGGTAGGCGGCGACGAGCTTGCTCTGCTGCTCGGCGAAGTTCACCAGGGTCGGCATCGGCTGCGCGAGGCCCATGAAGAACAGATTGTCGATGCCGGGCTTCATCATCCGCTTGAACAGCGGGAAGCGGTTCTCACTGTCGGGCAACAGGTTCGGATCGGTGAAGAACGGGAAGCTGATGTGGTAGCCGGTCGCGCAGACGATCACGTCGACGTCCTCGGTGCTCCCGTCGGCGAAACGCACCTGCTTGCCCTCCAGCGCGGTGATGGCCGGCTTGAACGCGATGTCGCCCGAGCCCGCCTTGCCGAGGAACTCGCCGCTGGCGGACGGGTGCGCCTCGAAGGGCTGGTGGTCGGGCTTGGGCAGGCCGTAGCCCTCCATGGGGCCGAGGTTCTTGTTCAGGAAGCGTCGCTTGAGAGCGAGGCCGACGGGGCGGGGAATCCACGCGGGCATCGTCATCTTGTCGCCGGCCGTGCCCTTGAGGTACTTGGGCAGCACCCAGACGCCACGGCGCGCCGAGACCGTCAGTTTCTTGGCGAGGAACCGCTGGGAGAGTTCGGACGCGATGTCGAGGCCGGAGTTGCCCATCCCGACCACCACGACGTTCTTGCCGCGCATGTCGATCGGGTCGAACGGGTCGTTGTACTCGTGGCTGTGGATCAGCGTGCCGTCGAACTCGCCGGGGTAGTCCGGGGTCCGCGGATCCCAGTGGTGCCCGTTGCACACGATCAGCGCGTCGTAGGTGCGCGTCTCGCCGGTGGACAACGTGACGGTCCACAACCCGTCGTCTCCCCGTTCGGCGTGGTCGACGGAGGTGTTGAACGTGATCGTGTCCCGCAGGTCGAAGTGGGCGACGTAGTCCTTGAAGTACTGGAACAGCAGCGAATGGTGCGGGAAGTCGGGCCACTCGGCGGGGACCGGAAAGTCCTCGAACGCGAGCCGCCATTTGGAGGTGTCGATGTGCAGGCTCTGGTAGCAGGCCGACATTCCGTTGGGATTCTTGTAGTACCAGTTGCCGCCGACCTCGTCGGAGGCCTCGAAGCAGTCGTAGGGGATGCCGAAGTCCTTGAGCCGTTTCGCGGTCGTGATTCCGGACGGTCCTGCGCCGATGATGCAGACGCGAGGTAGCGGGGTGCTCTTCATGACGATGTTTCTCTCTGCGCGGGGTGGGCAGGCGCGGGATCGACGGTCGCGCCACCACCGTCGGAGGATGCTCGGTGAAGCCCAATCGGTGTGACATGCGCCATAGAACAGGTTTACTGACGGTGTGTCAAGTGACTAACGAAACGCACTGTGAATGTCGTTACGTCGATTGAGTAGGTGCGGGGTAGTGTCAGCGCCATGGCGGACGTGGCGAGCAAGTCGACCGGTGCAGGGAAGGCGAGAAGGGGAACCCTGCGCGACGAGCAGAAGCGGGCAACCCGAGCGCGACTGCTCGACGCCGCGCGGTCGCACTTCGGCGCCCGGGGGTACGCGGCGGTCACCGTCGACGACATCGCCGCGGAGGTGGGTTGCAGCAGGGCGACCTTCTACCTGCACTTCCCGGGCAAGGTGGACGTCCTGCGCGCACTCAGCGAAGAGGGCACGGTGCCGAGCACACTGGCGATCTACCAGGACCTCGACCGCGTCCTCGACACCGGATCGCGCGAGGAGTTCACCGGCTGGATCACCCGGGCCATCGAGTGGTTCCGGGAGTACCGGGAGATGCTTCGGGCATGGGACGAGGCGACGGTGCTCGAACCCGAGTTCGCGGCGATCGCGAGGGACGGAATGCTGGCCCTGCCCAATGCGATGACGAACTACCTGGCGCGATGGCCCGAGTCGAGCCGTGACGAGGCGCGCCTGCGGGTCGAACTCCTGTCGACCCAGTTGGAGCGGTTCTTCACCCGCTGGGCGATGCAGGGGACGATCGACGTCTCGGCCGAGCGGGCCGCCGAGGTGCTCACCGACATCTGGTTCCCGGCCCTCTCGGCGCCCACCGCCGACTGACCGTTCCCGCTCTCCCGCCTCACCGCGGTTCACCACCGCCGTCCCGGCCTGAGAGTATGGGTCGGTGACTACCGGAGCTTGGATCGCCATCGCGGCCGTACTGGCCGTCCTCATCGTTGCGCTCGTCGTCGGTACGGTGCTGTACCGCCGGCGGCAGGTCAGCCTGACGCCGAAGTCCGAACAGCCCGAGGCGCTCGGCGAAGCGAAGGACCGCTCCGGCGGGTACAAGTCGGCCGGCGGGTTCAGTTTCAGCGAGGGCTCCACGGCAACTGCGCCCCCGAAGCCGCAGCCGGTCCCGGTCGAGCCCAAGATCGTCGAGAAGCCGCTGGTCGAAAAGCCCGCCGAGGCTCCCGTGGCCGAGCCGGAGGTTGCCGAGGAGCCGGTTGCCGAGCCGGAGGTTGCCGAGGAGTCGGTTGCCGAGCCGGAGGTTGCCGAGGAGCCGGTCGCCGAGCCGGAGGTTGCCGAGCCCGAGGTAGTCGAGAAGGTTGCCGAGCCCGAGGTAGTCGAGAAGGTTGCCGAGCCGGAGGTTGCCGAGCCGCCGGTGGAGGCCCCGGCTGCTCCCGAGGTCGTCGCGCCCGAGCCCGAGGTCGCGCCGACGATCACCGCCCCCGCGCCGGAAGCTCCCGCGGCGCCCGCGATCGAGGAGATCGCGCCGACCGAGGGCCGTCTCGGCCGTCTGCGCGGCCGGCTGTCCCGCTCCCAGAATGCTGTCGGCAAGTCGCTGCTCGGCCTGCTCGGCGGCGGTGACCTCGACGAGGACTCCTGGGAGGAGATCGAGGACACGCTGATCATCGCGGACCTGGGCAGTGCGGTCACCGAGGAGGTCGTCGGCAAGCTGCGCGCGGAGATCGCGTCCGGCACGGTCAAGACGGAGGCTCAGGCCCGGGCGATGCTGCGCAAGGTTCTCGTCGACGCGCTGCACCCGGAGATGGACCGCTCCATCCGGGCGCTGCCGCACGACGCCACGCCCGGCGTGCTTCTGGTGGTCGGCGTCAACGGCACCGGCAAGACGACCAGCACGGGCAAGCTCGCCCGGGTGCTCGTCGCAGACGGACGCCGGGTGCTGCTCGGCGCCGCGGACACCTTCCGTGCCGCCGCCGCGGACCAGCTGCAGACGTGGGCGGAGCGGGTCGGTGCCGAGGTGGTCCGCGGCAAGGAGGGCGCCGATCCGGCCGCCATCGCCTTCGACTCGGTCACCAAGGGCATCGAGACCGGCGTCGACGTCGTCATTGTCGACACCGCGGGTCGCCTGCACACCAAGACCGGCCTGATGGACGAGCTCGGCAAGGTCAAGCGGGTCGTCGAGAAGCGGGCCAAGGTCGACGAGGTGCTGCTGGTCCTCGACTCCACAATCGGTCAGAACGGCCTGGTCCAGGCCCGGGTGTTCGCGGAGGTCGTCGACATCACCGGTGTGGTGCTCACCAAGCTGGACGGCACGGCCAAGGGCGGAATCGTCTTCCAGGTGCAGCACGAACTGGGCGTCCCGGTGAAGCTGGTCGGCCTCGGTGAGGGCGCCGACGACCTCGCACCGTTCGAACCGGAGGCGTTCGTCGACGCGCTCCTCGGCTGACCGCCGCCCGTCCCGGACTCTGTTCTCGGCGGATTTCACGACGAAACCTGAAAGCAACAGAGTTCCGGGATGCGTTCACTTGCTCGAAACACCGGAGCGTCACAGCCGAAACACCAGGTGAGCAGTCTTCTCCTTAAGTCGAAAAGCCGCGAGCACGCGGGGCGACAGAAGGAGGAGGCACAAGGTGGAATTCCCGACTATCGGAGCGCCGGACGCCGGTGACACCGCGTGGATGCTGATGAGCGCCGCGCTGGTGTTGTTGATGACGCCGGGTCTCGCGTTCTTCTACGGCGGCATGGTTCGCGCGAAGAACGTCCTGAACATGATCATGATGAGCATCGGCGCGATGGGCGTCGTCGGTGTGCTCTGGGCCCTGTACGGCTACTCGATGGCCTTCGGTGACGACAAGGGCGGCCTGATCGGCGATCCGACCCAGTTCTTCGGACTCAAGGGTCTGTTCGGTGGCTCCTACCTCGCCGATGCCGAGACCGGCGCCGCCGCCGCGATCCCGCTCGTGGGCACCATTCCCGCGACGGTGTTCGTCGCCTTCCAGGCGATGTTCGCGATCATCACCGTCGCGCTGATCTCCGGCGCCGTCGCCGATCGCCTGCGGTTCGGTCCGTGGCTGTTGTTCGCCGGCCTGTGGGCGACGATCGTGTACTTCCCGGTCGCACACTGGGTGTTCTCCTTCGACGGTGTGACCGCCGAGACCGGTGGCTGGATCGCGAACAAGCTCAAGGCGATCGACTTCGCCGGTGGCACCGCGGTGCACATCAACGCCGGTATCGCCGGCCTGGTCCTGGCGCTGGTCCTCGGCAAGCGCCGCGGATGGCCGACCACCCCGTTCCGTCCCCACAACCTGCCGTTCGTCATGCTCGGTGCCGCCCTGCTGTGGTTCGGCTGGTTCGGTTTCAACGCCGGGTCCGCGGTGGGCTCGAACGGGATCGCCGGTGCCGCCTTCGTCACCACGCTCGTCGCGACCGCCGCCGCGATGCTGGCCTGGCTGCTCGTCGAGCGGATCCGTGACGGCCACGCGACCACCCTCGGTGGCGCGTCGGGCATCGTCGCCGGCCTCGTCGCGATCACCCCGTCCTGCTCCTCGGTCAACGTGCTCGGTGCCCTCGCCATCGGTGTCGTCGCCGGCGTGCTGTGTGCCCTCGCCGTCGGACTGAAGTACCGCTTCGGCTTCGACGACTCGCTCGATGTCGTCGGTGTGCACCTGGTCGGCGGCATCGTCGGCACCCTGATGGTCGGTTTCGTCGCCACGGCGGAGGCCCCGGCCGCGGTCGACGGCCTGTTCTACGGTGGTGGCTTCGACCAGCTGTGGCGTCAGGCGGTCGGTGCGGGCGCGGTCCTGCTGTACTCGCTGGTCGCCACGACCATCGTCGCGCTCATCGTGAAGTACACGATCGGTCTCCGGGCGAGTGACGAGGCCGAGGCCCGTGGCCTGGACGATACTGAGCACGCCGAAAATGCGTACGACTTCGTCGCTCTTGGTGGAGTCTCAGCAGGTTCGGCAATCTCGGCACCGGTGCGCACGTCCGTCAGGGAGGCATGAAAACAATGAAGCTCATCACCGCAATCGTCAAGCCGTTCACTCTCGAGGACGTCAAGACCGGGCTCGAGCAGGCAGGCGTGCTGGGCATGACCGTCAGCGAGGTCCAGGGCTACGGCCGCCAGAAGGGCCACACCGAGGTGTACCGCGGAGCGGAGTACTCGGTGGACTTCGTCCCGAAGGTCCGCGTCGAGGTCGTCGTCGACGACGGTGCAGTCGACAAGGTCGTCGAGGTGATCGTCGAGGCCGCACGCACCGGCAAGATCGGTGACGGCAAGGTCTGGGTGAGCCCCGTGGATTCCGTCGTCCGGGTTCGGACCGGCGAACGGGGTGCGGATGCAATCTGACCCGACTGGGTCCGCTTTCGGTGGCCCCGATCCCGTCGCACTGTCGGCGGGGTCGGGGCCACCCGCGTCTGCGGCCCACGAAGCACATGCGCACATCGTCGCCGCCGACGACCTGGCCCGGGCCCGGAAACAGCTGCTGGACCGAGGGCCCCGGTCGCGCCGGCTCGACGCGGCGACGTTGCGTCAGGCCATGGTCGAACTGCACGAGTTCTGGTTGACGACCAAGGGGACGGAACTCGGCATCACTCCGGACAGCGGGTTCGCGATCGTCGCGGTCGGGGGACTGGGACGGCGGGAGTTGCTGCCGTACTCGGATCTCGACCTGGTGCTGCTGCACGACGACATGGATGCCGACATCGTGTCCCAGGTGGCGGACTGCCTCTGGTATCCGCTGTGGGACGCGAACATCAAGCTCGACCACAGTGTGCGGACGGTGCCGCAGGCGCTGCAGGTGGCGTCCACGGACCTGACCGCGGCGATGGGCCTGCTCGAGGCCCGTCACATCGCCGGTGACGCGGAACTGACCAACCTGCTGATCGGTGGGGTGCGGCGGCAGTGGCGGACCGGAATCCGGTCGCGCTTCGACGAGCTGGTGGAGATGACGCAGGCAAGGTGGTCGCGCAGCGGCGAGATCGCGCACCGCGCCGAACCGGACGTCAAGAACGGTCGCGGCGGCCTCCGGGACGTCCAGCTGCTCGACGCGTTGGCGATCGCGCAATTGACCGACGCCGCGACGAGCCTCGGTCCGGACGCCCCCGGCGGCGGTCTGGACGCCGCGCACGACCGACTGCTCGACGTCCGAACCGAACTGCACCGGGTCGCGGGCCGGGGCCGGGACCAGGTGCGGGCACAGGACGCCGACGAGATCGGCGCCGCGCTGCGGATCGGCGACCGGTTCGATCTGGCTCGGACCCTGAGCGACTCTGCCCGCACCATCGGCTACTCGGTGGACGTCGGACTGCGCACCGCGGCCAACGGTCTGCCTCGGCGGGGACTGGCCCGACTGCGGCGAGTGCCGGTGCGCCGGCCCCTCGACGAGGGCGTCGTGCAGCACGCGGGGGAGGTGGTGCTCGCCCGCGACGCGAAACCGAACAAGGACCCGGGGCTGATCATGCGGGTCGCCGCGGCGGCCGCCCAGACCGGCATGCCGATCTCGTCGTCCACCCTGGGGCGGCTCTCCGACAGCGCCCCGGAGCTACGGGAACCCTGGCCGAAGGAGGCGCTGGGCGACCTCCTGGTGCTGTTGGGTTCGGGTCCGCGGATGGCCGCGGTCATCGAGGCCCTGGACCGCACCGGCCTGTGGGGGCGGCTGCTGCCCGAGTGGGGCGCGGTGCGGGACCTGCCGCCGCGGGACGCGGTGCACACCTGGACCGTCGACCGGCACCTGGTCGAGACCGCGGTGCAGGTCGGGTCCTTCACCACCCGCGTCACCCGTCCCGACCTGCTGCTTCTGGGGGCGCTCCTGCACGACATCGGGAAGGGGCGCGGCGGCGACCACAGCGTGGTCGGTGCCGAGCTGGCCAACCAGATCGGCAACCGGCTCGGGCTGTGGCCGTCCGATGTCGCGCTGCTCAGCGCGATGGTCCGGCACCACCTGCTGCTGCCGGACACGGCGACCCGACGCGACCTCGACGACCCCGCGACCGTGCAGATGGTCGCGGACGCGCTCGGACACGACTCGGTGCTGCTCGAGCTGCTGTACACGCTCGCCGAGGCGGATTCGCTGGCGACCGGACCCGGCGTGTGGGGGGACTGGAAAGCGTCGCTGATCGGTGAACTGGTGCGGCGCTGCCGGCTGGTGATGGCCGGTGAGACGTTGCCGGAGCCGGACCCGGTCGACCCCGAGCACGCGGCGCTGGCCGAGACCGGGGGCGTGCACGTGATGCTGGCGCCCGCCGAGGGCCCGCACACGTACACGGTGACGGTGATCGCGCCGGACGTGCCCGGGCTGCTGTCCGATGCCGCCGGGGTGCTGGCCCTGCACTCGCTGCGGGTGCTGTCGGCCTCGGTCGGCAGTCATCAGGGATCGGCGGTCAACTCTTTCACCGTCTCGCCCCGGTTCGGGGCCCCGCCGCAGGCGGGGCTGCTGCGGCAGGAGTTGATCCGTGCCACCGCCGGGGAGCTGGACCTGGTGGCGATGCTGGCGGAGAAGGAACGGGTCGCCAACGAGGAGCAGGCGCTCGAGCTCGGCGTCGCGGGCGTGCCGGTGCAGTACGCGCAGGCGCCGCCGCGGATCATCTGGTTCGAGACGGCCGTCGACGGTCAGGTGATCGTCGAGCTGCGCACCGAGGACCGGCTGGGCCTGCTGTGCAGGCTGGCTGCCACCCTCGAACAGCACGGCGCGGACGTGCGGTGGGCGAAGGTCGCCACCCTGGGCAACGCGGTCGTGGACGCGTTCTGCCTGCACCTCGGCGAGGGTGACTCCCGGGTGACCCGGGAGGATCTGGAGACCGCGATCCTGGCGGTGGTGCCCGCACCGGCCCCGGCCAAGAAGGACGGGGAGGAGGGGAGCATGGCCGGCAGCGGCTAGTCTGGACGGAAGTGTCCGCGGACAGCCAGTCCAGACCGCCCCGTCTCACAGCCAGGAGCTCGATCGGTGTTCGAATCCCTTTCCGACAGGTTGACAGGTGCCCTCAAGGACCTGCGCGGCAAGGGCCGGCTGTCCGGCGCCGACATCGACGCAACGTGCAGGGAGATCAGGCTCGCCCTGCTCGAGGCCGATGTCGCGTTGCCGGTCGTCCGGTCCTTCATCGCCAGGATCAAGGAGCGCGCGAAGGGCGCCGAGGTCTCCGGTGCGCTGAACCCGGCCCAGCAGGTCGTCAAGATCGTCAACGAGGAACTGGTCGGGATCCTCGGTGGTGAGACGCGCCGGCTGCAGTTCGCAAAGACCCCTCCCACGGTGATCATGCTCGCCGGTCTGCAGGGTTCCGGTAAGACCACCCTCGCGGGCAAGCTCGCGTCGTGGCTGACCGGGCAGGGCCACACTCCGCTGCTGGTGGCGTGTGACCTGCAGCGTCCGGGTGCGGTCAACCAGCTTCAGATCGTCGGTGAGCGGGCCGGGGCCGCGGTGTTCGCACCGCACCCCGGCACCTCGATCGGCGGCGGGGAGAACGAGCTCGGCCAGTCCGCGGCCGACCCGGTCGACGTGGCGCGCCGCGGCGTCGAGGAGGCCCGCGCCAAGCACTTCGACGTGGTCATCGTCGACACCGCCGGTCGCCTCGGCATCGACGAGGAGCTGATGGCGCAGGCCGCAGGCATCCGCGACGCAGTGCAGCCCGACGAGGTCCTGTTCGTCCTCGACGCGATGACCGGTCAGGACGCCGTGCACACCGCCGAGGCGTTCCAGTCCGGCGTCGGGTTCACCGGCGTCGTCCTGACCAAGCTCGACGGTGACGCCCGCGGTGGCGCCGCGCTGAGCGTCCGCGAGATCACCGGCAAGCCGATCATGTTCGCGTCCACCGGCGAGAAGCTCGAGGACTTCGACGTCTTCCACCCGGACCGGATGTCGAGCCGGATCCTCGGCATGGGCGACGTGCTCACGCTGATCGAGCAGGCCGAGCAGGTCTTCGACGCCAAGCAGGCCGAGGCTGCCGCACAGAAGATCGGCTCCGGCGAACTCACCCTCGAGGACTTCCTCGAGCAGATGATGGCCGTCCGCAAGATGGGCCCGATCGGCAACCTGCTCGGCATGCTGCCCGGTGCCGGGCAGATGAAGGACGCCCTCGCCCAGGTCGACGACAAGCAGCTCGACCGAATCCAGGCGATCATCCGCGGCATGACCCCGGCCGAGCGCGCCAACCCGAAGATCATCAACGCGTCCCGCCGGCTGCGGATCGCGAACGGCTCGGGTGTCAAGGTTTCCGACGTCAACCAGTTGGTCGACCGGTTCTTCGAGGCCCGCAAGATGATGACGGCGATGGCCGGCCGGATGGGGATGCCGGGTGCCCGCACCCAGCGCTCCAAGAAGGGCAAGAAGGGCAAGAAGGGCGGCAAGGGCCCCACGCCGCCGAAGATCCGCGGAGGATTCCCGGGCATGCCGGGCGGATTCCCCGGTGGCTTCCCCGGCCTGCCCGCCGGGATGGACCTGTCGAAGATGCCGAAGGGCCTCGACGAGCTGCCGCCCGGCCTCGAGGGCCTCGACCTGTCCCAGCTCAAGCTGCCGAAGAAGTAGCCGGTGGCGCTCCGGCTGGCCGGCCGCGGCCTGCCCGACGAACAGGGTGTCGAGCTGTGGGTCGACGACGACGGCCTGATCTCCACCGACCCGATCCCGGGTGCACGGACGCTGACCGAGACCGGGTGGATTCTGCCGGGGCTCGTCGATGCGCACTGCCACGTCGGGATCCGGTACGGCGGCGGCCACGAGGACGAGAGCGGGCTGCTCGCGCAGGCCGAGACCGAGCGCGACTGCGGCGTCCTGCTGCTACGTGACGCGGGGTCCCCGGTGGACACCCGCATCGTCGACGGCCGGGACGACCTGCCCCGGATCATCCGGGCGGGCAGGCACATCGCGCGCCCCAAGCGGTACATCCGTGGGCTGCCGATCGACCTCGAGGACGAGGCGCAGCTGCCCGGCGCGGTGACCGAGCAGGCGTTGCGCGGAGACGGCTGGGTCAAGCTCGTCGGCGACTGGATCGACCGCGAGGTCGGGGACCTGCGGCCGCTGTGGAGCGACGCGGTGCTCAAGGAGGCGATCGCGGCCGCGCACCGGGTCGGTGCCCGGGTGACCGCGCACGTCTTCGGTGAGGACGCGCTGCCCGGACTGATCGGCGCCGGCATCGACTGCATCGAGCACGGCACCGGGCTGACGGATGCGACGATCGAGATGATGGTCGAGCACGGCACCGCGCTGGTGCCGACGCTGGTCAACATCGCGACCTTCCCGGAGATCGCGGACTCGGCGGACCGGTTCCCGGTGTACGCCGTGCACATGCGCGACCTGCACGCGCGGGTGGGGGAGACGATCGGCGCCGCGCACGACGCCGGGATCCCGATCTACGCGGGCACCGACGCGGGTGGGTCCATCCGGCACGGCCGGATCGCCGACGAGGTCGCGGCACTGTCCGCCGTCGGGTTGGGGCCGACCAAGGCCCTCGGCGCCGCCTGCTGGGATGCCCGTCCCTGGCTCGGGCACCCCGGCCTCGACCCCGGCGCACCCGCGGACCTCGTTGTGTACGAACAGGATCCGCGTACCGGCCCCGGCGTGCTGTCGCAGCCGGACGTGGTGGTGCTGCGCGGGAAGGTCGTCACCCGGCGCGGCCGGTTCGCGTAGCGAACGCGGCTTCGACAGGGCCGGTTCGCGTAGCGGGGCCGGTTTTCCGGTGGGACCGGTGTCGGCTGCCGTGTGCCTCAGGGCAGCAGTCGTAGCGGGGGTTGATCGGAGGGGACGCCTTCGAGTGCTGCGAGCGTCTCGTCGGACGGCGGGGTGGCGAGGATGGCCACCAGGCCGTCGAGCAGTTGACTCACGTGCAGCGCATAGGGCGCGATGGGCAGTCCCAGGGTTCGGCGCCGGTGCCGGTCGGCGCACACGTGCAGGCACACCGACGAGACTTGGTTGATTCGGATGTCCCGCAGCGGTTGTGGGACGAAGTCCAGCATCGTGCGGAGGCGGTCGTAGTACGCGACTTCGGACCCGCGGTGGCTCGCGGGGAGATTCTCGAGTGGGTGTTCGTGCTGCGTCAACTTCTCGAGGAACGGCAGGTAGTAGCAGTTCTCGTCCTCGCCGAGTTCGATCAGTGGCAGCTGATGGGCTTCCACGGTGCCGCGGAGGTCGCCCACCTGCACACGGGCTTCGAGAAGTGCGCGCCGTCTGGTGAGGTCGTCCACGCGGTTGAACAGGATGGCTTCGATCAGCCCTTCCTTGGTGCCGAAGTGGTACTGCACGGCCGATTTGTTCGCCATGCCCGCTTCCGTGCCGATACGCCGCAGTGGCACGCCGTCCAGTCCGTGGATCGCGAAGAGGCGTTCGGCAGTGAGCACCAGCTGCTGTTTGGCCGACGGCGCGACCGGTTCCGGCTTGGACATAACCCACATGAAACCACTCTGGACAACCTAAGTCTTAGGACTTAATCTTAATGCACACGAATTGAGAGTGGGTGTCCCGAATGAAAAGTCAAGTCGCCGAGGAGCTTCGGGGTGTGATGACCGTTGAGCCCGAACCGTCGGACACCCCGTTCGACGAGTTCAACCGGCGTTTCGTCTTCGGGCAGATCTGGTCACGCCCGGGCCTGAGCCGTCGCAACCGCCGATGGGTGACGCTGACCTGTGTCGGGGCGGCGGACGCGCCACGGCCGATCGACGATCACGTGTACGCGGCCCTCAACAGCGGCGACATGACCGTGGACGAGCTGCTGGAGTTCGTACTGCACTTCGCCGTGTACAACGGCTGGCCCAAGGCATCCCACCTGGAGGGTGTCGTGCGCAGGCAATGGGCACGCATCCAGCAGGACCGCGGCCTCGAACGCTCGCCCTCGCGGCCCATGGAGAACAGCACACTGGGGCAGGCCAACTGGGACGAGCGCATCGAGCGCGGCATCGAGGAGTTCGTCGACGTCAACCTGATCGACGCGCCGACACCCGACACCCCTTACATCCACGCCGGAATCCTCAACTTCGTCTTCGGTCACGTCTGGCAGCGTCCGGGCCTGACCCGCCGCGACCGCCGCTTCATCACCGTCGCGTCGGTTGCGGTGAACGACGCGATCACGCCGCTGCAGTCCCACGTGGGTTCGGCGTTGGAGTCCGGCGACATCACGAAACCGGAAATGGACGAGGTGGTCCTGCAATTCGCGGCCTACTCCGGTTTCGCCAAGGGGCAGGCCCTGCACAGCACCGCGAACGAGGCATGGGACCGAATCAGCCGCCGAGGCGCGCCGACATCCCGGGGCGTCACGAGTCACAACCGATAGCCAGCCGATCCAACTCGAAACGGCACAGGTGCCGAGAAGGAGTCACAGAGCAATGCCCGGACTCGAAGGACGCGTCGCATTCATCACCGGAGCAGGTAGGGGGCAGGGTCGAGCCCACGCGGTGCGACTCGCACGGGAAGGTGCCGACATCATCGGGATCGACATCTGCGAGAACGTGGCGTCGATGACCTACCCGAACTCGAGCGAGGCCGATCTCGAGGAGACCGTTCGCCTGGTCGAGAAGGAAGGCCGCACGATGGCCGGACTCAAGGCGGACGTCCGTGACTACGAACAACTCCAGAACGCCTTCGATGTGGGTCACGAGCAGTTCGGCCGCGTCGACATCGTCATCGCCAACGCGGGCATCATTCGGATGGGCCCCGAGTCGGAGGACTTCCTGGCCGACTGGAACGACGTGATCGACACCAACCTCACCGGCGTCTACCACACCGTCCGCGCCGCGCTGCCCGCCCTGCGCGCCGGTGGGCGCGGTGGCTCGATCGTCATCACCAGTTCCACCGCCGGGCTCAAGGCGTCCGCGTCGTTGAACGCGAGCGGGAACGCCTACGCCGCAGCCAAACGCGGTGTGGTCGCATTGATGCAGGGTCTGGCCGCCGAACTGGCCCCGGAATGGATCCGGGTCAACACCATTCACCCGACCGGGGTGGCCAGCGGCATGACGATGAACGCCGCGATGGCCGCCCTGATGGAGGAGGCCGCGGCCGGCGGAGCGAACTCGATCTCCGGCATGCAGAACGCGCTGCCGCTGCAGATGATCGAGGCCGAGGACGTGGCCAACGCCGTCGCGTACCTGGTGTCCGACGAGGCGAGGTTCATCACCGGCATCCAGTGGCCGCTCGACGCCGGATTCATGATCCGGTGACCGGCCCGCGCGCTAGCGGACGCAGCCGTCCCCGCCGTCGCCGGCGCGGGCGGTGAAGCGGATCTCGCTGATGGACGTGACGTCGTTGAACGGGGCGGACCGCTCGCCTGCCCGGTTGGTGACCGGCTGACCGTCGACGGTGGCCAGCACGGTCAGTGTCGCGGTACGGGCGGTGGTGTCGACGGGCATCGTCTGGATGCCGCGGCGCGGCTCGACCTGCTGTTCGACGCTGGTGCCGTCGTCGAACGTCCACTTCACCCGGGTGACCTTGCGGTTCTGGGCGAACCGGTCGGAGCCGTCGGGATCGGTCTTGTCGTGGCCCGGGTCGATTCCGACGGTCGCCAGGTGGACCGAGCACGGGAAGCTGATCGCGAGGGTCTGCCCCTGTGTGCCCTTGCACCGCCAGGCGGTGGTGACGTCGCCGTCGATCGCGTTGGGGGCCTCGTAGGCGTGCGAGCGACCCGCCGAGTCCACGGCAGGCGGCAGGGGAGTGCAGGTGGGCAGGACCGCCGTCGGAGCGACGGCGATGGTGTCGGTGTCCGCGCCGAAGTCGAAGTCGCCCCCGGTGGCGAAGTCGCCGCCACCGAGATCGCCGTTGTCGTCGGCAGCCGGCGCCGCGCTGCCCGTAACCGTCGTCTCGTCGTCGCCGAGGGTCCGGTTGAGGAGATAGCCGCCTCCGGCGAGCAGCGCGAGGACGGCGGCCGCCGCGGCCGCGACGGCCAGCCATCCGCGTACCGACAGCGGTGGGCGGGGCGGTTCGGGCGGGAGCGGATTCGGCGGCTGCGGTGCGGGTGCGCTCTCGCTCATACGGTGTCGGCTTTCGTGGGTGTGGGCGCATGGTCGGTGGACTCGGACGCCGGTGTGGGGAGGGGGCCCGGCGCCAGGAGCATCGTGCGGCGGGTCTGCACCAGCCCGACGTCGTAGGCGAGCGCGACGAACGCGGTGATCGCCTGCGCCACCGCCAGCGCGAGGATCGCGATCCCGGCCCAGCCCAGCCCGACGACGAGTTCGGTGTCGCGGGTGAGACCGGAGATCAGATCGGTGGGTCGGGCGACGCCGACGATCACGATCAGCGCGAACGCGGCGAGCAGGGCACCGACCGTGGCGGCGGCCGTGGCGAGGGCGTGCAGGACCGGGGTGGCGCCGCGAACCTGCTTCAGGCGGGGCAGCGTCGACAGTCCGGCGACCAGCCCGGAGAACAGCAGGCAGGCGACGACCAGCAGGCCCTGTGGCACGACGAAGGCACTCGCCGTCAGCTCGCCCGAGTCGGTCTGCACCCGAAGCAGCGGACCGAGCCCGGTCAGCAACGCGGCCAGGCCGAGCAGCAGCACCAGCCACGCCAGGGCGGTGGCACGCCCTCGCTCGGGAACCGGAGGGCCGTCGGCGAAACTGGGGTACGGGTTCGCCGGAGGAGTCGTGACCGGCTCCGGCGGGGTGGGCGTGGGCGGCGTGGACGACAACGTCGAACCCCCTTCGAGACGTCGAACGAACCCGCAACGCGCGGCTGACCGGAGTCTAGGCAGCGACCCCGCCGAGGAGAGCGGTATCACCGGTGTTGGCGAGTCGCGGGGCGGCGGAACGGGCGATTCGCCCGTCGGCGTCCCCGTCTGGCAGAATGGACCGCTGTTCGCCCGTCTCCGGTTACGTACCGCGCGGCGGTCACGACACCCCCTCAAACGCAAAACCGGGTGCGCACGCCTTGCGCATCGCTGAATTGCGCCGTGACCATTCGAAAGGCTCCACCATGGCTGTCAAGATCAAGCTCACGCGGCTCGGCAAGATCCGCAACCCGCAGTACCGCATCATCGTCGCGGACTCTCGCACCCGCCGCAACGGCCGTGCGATCGAGACCATCGGCAAGTACCACCCGAAGGAAGAGCCGTCGCTGATCGAGATCGACTCGGAGCGCGCGCAGTACTGGCTCGGCGTCGGCGCCCAGCCCACCGAGCCGGTCGAGAACCTGCTCAAGATCACCGGTGACTGGCAGAAGTTCAAGGGCCTGCCGGGCACCGAGGGCACCCTCAAGACCAAGGAGGCCAAGCCCTCCAAGCTCGAGCTGTTCCAGGCCGCGCTCGCGCAGGCCGAGAACGAGCCGGTCGCCGAGGCCATCACCCCGAAGAAGAAGGCCGCCAAGAAGGACGCGGACGAGGCTGCTGCCGAGGCGCCCGCCGAGGCCGAGGCCGCCGCGGATTCCGAGGCTGCTGACAAGTGAGTGCCGTTGTCGCCGACGCCGTCGAACATCTCGTTCGCGGCATCGTCGCCAATCCCGACGACGTCCGGGTCGAACTGATCACCGGGCGTCGTGGGCGCACCGTCGAGGTCCACGTCAACCCCGACGACCTCGGCAAGGTGATCGGCCGTGGTGGCCGCACCGCCACCGCACTGCGGACCCTCGTCACCGGCATCGGTGGCAAGGGGATCCGCGTCGACGTGATCGACACCGATCAGTAGATCGGTGGAACTCGTTGTCGGCCGTGTCGCCAAGTCACACGGCATCAGGGGCGAACTCGCCGTCGAGATCCGCACCGACGAGCCGGAGCTGCGCTTCGCCGTCGGTGCGGTCCTGCACGGCCGTAAGCCCCGTGATCGGAAGCTGACCGATTACACGGTGGAAGCCGCCCGGGAACACTCCGGGCGGCTTCTGCTGCGTCTGAAGGGCGTCGACGACCGCACCGCGGCCGACGCGCTGCGTGGAACGCTGTTCGTCGTCGACACCACGGAGCTGCCGCCGTCCGAGGACCCGGACTCGTTCTACGACCACGAACTCGAGGGTCTCGAGGTCCGGCTGGGCGACGGGACCGTTGTCGGCACCGTGGTCGAGGTGCTGCACTCGGCGGCAGGGGAGCTGCTGTCCGTGCGGCCGGCCGGCGCCGTGCCGGATTCGTCGGCACCGTCGACCGCCCCCGCGTCCCCGGCACCGTCGGCGGGCGAAATCCTGATCCCGTTCGTCACCGCGATCGTCCCGATCGTCGCTGTCGCCGACGGCTACGTCGAGATCGACCCGCCCGAAGGATTGCTGGACCCGGAGTAGCCGTGCGCCTCGACGTCATCACGATTTTCCCCGAGTACCTCGAACCGCTGCGAACGGCGTTGCTGGGCAAGGCCATCGACAAGGGTCTGGTGTCCGTCGGCGTGCACAACCTGCGCGACTGGACGCACGACGTGCACAAGGCCGTCGACGACTCGCCGTACGGCGGCGGGCCCGGCATGGTCATGAAGCCCACCATCTGGGGCGACGCGCTCGATGCGGTCTGCCCCGACGACGCCCTGCTTGTGGTCCCCACCCCGGCCGGGGTGCCGTTCACCCAAGCGACCGCCCAACGCTGGTCTCGGGAGAAGCATCTCGTCTTCGCCTGCGGCCGGTACGAGGGCATCGACCAGCGCGTCTTCGACGACGCCGCCCGCCGCGTGCGTGTCGAGGAGGTGAGCATCGGCGACTACGTGCTCATCGGAGGCGAGGCCGCGGTGCTCGTCATGGCGGAGGCCGTGGTGCGGCTGATGCCCGGCGTGCTCGGCAATCAGCAGTCGCACGAAGAGGATTCGTTCTCCGACGGGCTCCTCGAGGGACCCAGCTACACCCGGCCGGTCAGCTGGCGCGGACTCGACGTCCCCGAGGTGCTGCTGTCGGGCAACCACGCGAAGGTCGAGCAGTGGCGCCGGGAGCAGTCGCTGCGCCGGACCGCGGAGCGGCGGCCGGACCTGCTGCCGGATCACGGCGCCGGCCGGTAGACCTCCGCTACCCGATTCGCCCCTCCGGGAACAGGGTTCGCACCACCAGGGTCATCGTCTCGCGGGCGTGTGCGGCACTGGCATCGTCCGCCGCCGAGTCCAACGAGGTGTCGGGCAGCGTCGGGTACGCCTCCTGTTCGTCGCCCTCGGCCCCGCGGTCGGTGGCATCGGCGTAGTCCACGGTCTCGTGTGCCGCGACGACCAGCACGTACCGCGAGTCCGGCCCGACCACCGCCGTCGACACGTGGACCCAGCGGCCGGCCGTGCAGCACATCCAGCCCTGTTTGACCGCGACATCGCCGTCCTGTTGCGCGCCCAACGCCTCCGGGATGCCGAACCGCTGGTCGTAACCGTCGGCGGCGAGGGGACTGGACCGGCGCAGGTGCCCGAGGATCTCCGCGGTCGCGTCCGGTGCCAGTCCGCCTCCGCCGTCGAGGAATTCGGCGTAGTAGTCGACCAGATCGGCAGTGGTGGTCTCGGTGTTCCACCAGTTGCCGTCCCATGGCGGGCGCGTGTCGGGCAGTTGGTAGCGGTCGGCGACGGAGTCGACGATCGCGCTGCCGCCGTATCGGAGCCACAAGCTGTTCGCGGCGTCGTCGTCGGACCGTTCGAGCATGCGGACGAGCAGGTCCTCGTCCTCCTCCGAGATCGACGCGTCCTCGTGCAGCATCTCGTCCGCGATGAAAAGCTTGGCGACCGAGGCAGTCTCGACGACGTCGGTCTCGGCGGTGCCGAACCGGTCGCCGGTCACGCGGTCGAGCAACGTCACCGACGCGTCCGCGCCACGGGCAGAGGCGGCGGCGGTCGCAGCGCCGATCCGGGCCTCGATGTCGGCCGGCAGCGGACCCGAGGCGCGGGGCACCGGAGTCCACGTCGCGGCCATCGGCGGTGGCGGCGCAGCCGTCGCGGAGGAGGCGGGTGGTGCCGGGACGGGGGGAGGGTCGTGCAGCGTCGGCACCTGCTGCTCCGCCTGCCATGTCGGCGCGTCCGGTCGGGCGGGGAGGGTGGCCTGCTCGGACTCGGTCGGCACGGTGCATCCGCAGGCCCCGAGTGCGATCGCCGCGGCGAGTGCGATCGCCGCGAAACGCGCGCGCATGGGTGCCTCCTCGGTGCCGTGTCCGTGCCGGTGTCCCAGGGTAGGGGGCGGGCAATGGTCGCGGATCGGAATCCGGCCCGCCGCCATGGGACCGACCTACCTTGCTCGTCTCATCCTGCCGGACACCACCCGTCCGAGTACGGCCGCCGCCGCGGCGGCGCCGGCGCCCTCGGCCCACAGCCGCGGATTCGTGGTCCTCGGCTTCCTGTGCGCGGAGAGCGGCATCATCTCCAGGTGCACCGCCATGACGCCCGAATCCGGGTCGCGACCGAACACGACCGGGAAACTGCCCACGCCGAACTCCGAGAGGTCGAGCCGAAACGCGTAGGGGTCCGCCGGGTCGTCCGGGTGCAGCGGCAGTCCGCGCAGCAGGGGCGGGACCGGTCCGAGGAATCGGAAGGTCAGCCGGCCGCGGCGGACGAGAACCTCGAATCCGGCGCCCATCAGCGACCGCACCCGGGTGTCCGTGAGTGAGCCGGGGAGCTGATACCAGCCGCACAGCTCGTTCCAGAACTCGGGTCGCTGTGGGACATCGGTGCGGATCCCGTCGTCGGGCACGTCGATCAGCCGGCCGAGCAGGCCGCCCACCTCGACCGGCAGCCACATCCCTCCCTGCCGGGTCCCGTTCGTGAACGCCATGATCGCGACGCCGTCCTCCGGCGCGACGACGATCTGCGAATCGAACCCCGGCAGCAGGCCCTGGTGTTCGATGACGGCGTGCCCGCCCGGGTTCTTACGAAAGAACGCCAGGCCCATGCCCGGAATGCGGGGGTGGGGCCGGTACTGGGGCGCGAACATGCTCGCGAGCGTCGCCGACTGCAGGACGCAGCCGTGTTCGTTGCTGCCGCCACCCAGCAGTGCGGCGAGGTACCGACCCATGTCCCGTGGGGTGGAGAGCGCATTGGCGGCGCCCGCTGTCACCCACTCGCGGAACGGGACCACGCGGGCACCGTCGGGACCGAGTGTGTACCCGGTCGCCAGTCGGGCGGGGTCGACCTCGGAGCGCAGCAGGGTCGTGTCCGTCATGCCCAGCGGTGCGAAGACGTGCTCGCGCAGATAGCGGTGCAGGGGGATTCCGGTGACGTCCTCGACGATCTGCCCGAGTGTCGCCGGACCGTGGTCCCCGTACCGGAACACCGTGCCCGGCTCCGCGTCGAGGCGGACGCCGCCCCGATAGTGCTCGGCCAAGGTCGGCACCGGCCGCCCGGGCGCGATGCTCTCGCCGAAATCCCGCCGGAGAAGACCGGATCGGGGCGCCAGCTCCCCGATCCCGGCGGTGTGGGTCAGCAGGTGACGCAGGGTCGCCGGCCGCCATCCGGATTTCGACGGAACCAGTCGGTACGCACGCAGGTACTCGTCGGCGGGGGCGTCGAGGTCGACCAGCCCCTGCTCCTGCAGTTGCAGGATCGCGATCGCGGTGAAGGTCTTCGTGATGGAGGCGATCCGGAACACCGTGTCCTCGGTGATCGGAGCGTGCGCCGCGATGTCCGCCAGGCCGCTGGTGTGGAGGAACTCGGTCGACCCGTCGCGCACGATTCCCAGCGCGAACCCGACGGCCGGCTGACGGCCCAGGATTCCCCGGACGTGGGTCATGGTCTCGGTCGGATCGATTCCCGGCATCCGCGCACCTCCGGTCGGTTGACGAAACGACGTTCCGCGCCTCGCGCGCCGCACTCTCGAATCGTCGCACGCACCACCGTCGGTGGTGGCCGTACGCGACGGGCGTCGCGCGAGTGTGGTGTCGGTCGGCACCGGTAGGGTTCCCCGATGTGACGACTGCTCTCAAGACCGTGAACCAGCGCATCGCCGAGGAACTCGACGTCCGGGAGGAGCAGGTCCGCGCGGCCGTCGATCTCCTCGACGGCGGTGCGACGGTCCCGTTCATCGCCCGGTACCGCAAGGAGGTCACCGGTGGCCTCGACGACGTGCAGCTGCGGCAGCTGGACGAACGCCTGCGCTACCTCCGTGAACTCGACGAGCGCCGGGCCGCGGTCATCGAGTCGATCCGGTCGCAGGACAAGCTGACCGACGAGCTCGAGGACCAGCTGATGCTCGCCGACACCAAGGCGCGGCTCGAGGACATCTACCTGCCGTACAAGCCGAAGCGGCGCACCAAGGCCCAGATCGCCCGCGAGGCCGGACACCAGCCGGTCGCCGACACCCTGCTCTCCGATCCGTCCGTGGACCCCGCCCAGTACACCGCCGAGCAGCTCGACGGCGCCCGCGCGATCCTCGTCGAACAGTTCGCCGAGGACGCCGACCTGGTCGGTGAGCTGCGCGAGACGATGTGGCGGCGCGGCCAGGTGAGCTCCTCGGTCCGCAAGGGCAAGGAGACCGAAGGCGCCAAGTTCGCCGACTACTTCGAGTTCTCCGAACCGTTCGAAAAGCTGCCCTCACACCGGATTCTCGCGTTGCTGCGCGGCGAGAAGGAAGAGGTGCTCTCGCTCAGCCTGGACGCCGACACCGAGGAACCGGTGCCGGGGGAGCCGTCCGTGTACGAGGGCCGCATCGCCGCCCGGTTCGGTGTCGCCGACCGGGGCCGTCCCGCCGACCGCTGGCTGCTCGACACCGTCCGCTGGGCGTGGAAGACGAAGCTGGCGGTCAGCCTCGGCATCGACACCCGGATGCGCCTGCGGCAGTCCGCCGAGCAGGACGCCGTCGACGTGTTCGCGGCGAACCTCAAGGACCTGCTGCTCGCCGCGCCCGCCGGCACCCGCGCCACCATGGGCCTCGACCCCGGATTCCGCACCGGCACGAAGGTCGCGGTGGTCGACGCCACCGGCAAGGTCCTCGCCCACGAGACCATCTACCCGCACCAGCCCGCGAACAAGTGGGACCAGTCCCTGGCCACCCTCGCCGGGCTCGCCGCGAAGTACCGCGTCGACCTCGTCGCCATCGGCAACGGCACCGCGTCCCGCGAGACCGACGCTCTGGTCGCCGATCTGATCGCCAAGTTCCCCGATGCCGGGCTGACCAAGGTGATGGTCTCCGAGGCGGGGGCGTCGGTCTACTCGGCGTCCGCGTACGCCTCGCAGGAACTGCCCGACCTGGACGTGTCGATCCGCGGCGCCGTTTCGATCGCGCGTCGGCTCCAGGACCCGCTCGCCGAACTGGTGAAGATCGACCCGAAGTCCATCGGTGTCGGCCAGTACCAGCACGACGTGTCCGAGTCGCTGCTCGCGCGGTCGCTGTCCGCGGTCGTCGAGGACGCCGTGAACGCCGTCGGCGTCGACGTCAACACCGCATCGGTGCCGCTCCTGTCGCGGGTGTCGGGCATCGCGGGTTCGCTCGCGGAGTCGATCGTCGCGCACCGCGACGCCAACGGACCGTTCCGGACCCGCGCCGCGCTCAAGGACGTGCCCCGGCTCGGGCCCAAGGCATTCGAGCAGTGTGCGGGCTTCCTGAAGATCACCGACGGCGACGACCCGCTCGACGCGTCCGCCGTGCACCCGGAGGCGTACCCGGTGGTGCGGCGCATCGTCGACGCCCAGGGCTCGACGGTCAAGGAGATCATCGGCAACACGACGGTGCTGCGGTCGCTGCGCCCGCAGGAATTCGCCGACGACCGGTTCGGCGTCCCGACCGTCAGCGACATCATCGCCGAACTCGAGAAGCCGGGCCGCGACCCGCGACCGGAGTTCAAGACCGCGACGTTCGCGGCGGGCGTGGAGAAGGTCGCCGACCTCAATCCCGGCATGGTGCTCGAGGGTGTCGTCACCAACGTCGCCGCGTTCGGCGCGTTCGTCGACGTCGGTGTGCACCAGGACGGCCTGGTACACGTGTCCGCGATGTCACACAACTTCGTCAAGGATCCGCGCGAGGTCGTCAAGTCCGGTGACGTCGTCAAGGTGAAGGTGATGGAGGTCGACGTGCCGCGGCAGCGGATCGGCCTGAGCCTGCGCCTCGACGACGAGCCCGGTGCGCCGAAGCAGTCGGGTCCGCGTCAGGGCGGCCAGCAGCACCGCTCGGGCGGCAACGGTGGCGGTCAGGGTGGTCGCAACGGCGGTGGGCGCGGCAACGGCAACGGCGGCGGTCGGGGCAACGGCGGGCAGCGTCAGGGCGGGGGCCGGTCCGAGCGGCCGGCCAACGGATCGATGGCCGACGCCCTCCGCAAGGCCGGCTTCGGGAAGTAGGCGCTGCGCACTCGTGCGCACTTGTGGTGGCGGGAGCCACCACAAGTGCGCACGCGGCGGCGTGGCCGCTAGTACCCGCCGATGCCCTTGCCGATCATCACGACACCGATGACCAGCAGCAGCGTCGCCATCACGGCGGCGTTGTTCGCAGTCAGCCACACCTTCAGGTTGTTCAGCCAGCCGGTTACCCGCTCACGCGCCGCGAAGTAGGCGATCACCGGCACCGCCACCGTGCTCGCCGCGATGACGGTGAACACGATCCCGGCCACGGTCAGCACCGAGCCGCTGACGCCGAGCTGCGCGACGGCCACCGCCGCGCCGACGATCATCAGCAGGTTCTTCGGGTTCACCACGGAGAGCACGACACCGAGTCCGAGTGCCTTGCCGGGCGTGACCTTGTCGATCGCGGCGAGCCAGGCCGGCATCTTCGGGTCCTCACCGGGCGCGGGGCGGTCCTTCCACTGCTTTGCGGCGAGCAGGAGCAGCAGCACACCCAGCACGATCTTGATCGTCGCCGTGGTGGCGTTGCCGTCCGAGGACGAGCTCAGTCCGACGGCACTCGCGATCACCACGAGCACCGCGTAACCGACCGCGATACCCAGGACCCAGCCAGCGGTGAAACTGGTGGCAGTGGTGCCCGCCTTCGGGGTCAGGAGCATGAGGATCGCCGCGATGATCGGGATCGGGCTGATCGCGACGCCGAGCGCGAGGGGGAGGATGTCACCGATTGCAGTACCCATGCCCAGATCTTCGGCGGAGGGTCTCGTACCGACACCATCCGTGATGGGTGAGATGCTGTGGCAATGGTGACCAGCGGGGCGCGCAAGGACATGTCGTGGGTTCCCGGTGGCGTGTTCTGGATGGGTTCGGAGGATTTCTATCCGGAGGAACGTCCCGTGCACCAGGTGCAGGTCGACGGGTTCTGGATGGACACCCACCCGGTGACGGTGGCCGAGTTCCGCCGCTTCGTGAAGGACACGGGGCACGTCACCATTGCCGAGACCGCGCCCGACCCCGCCGACTACCCGGACGCCGACCCGGGCGACCTGGTGCCCGGTTCGCTGGTGTTCACCCCGCCGCCGGGGAGGGTCTCCCTCGACGACTACCGGCAGTGGTGGTCGTGGGTGCCCGGGGCGGACTGGCGCCGCCCCGAGGGACCCGGCAGCAACGTCGGTGGGCGTGAACGGCATCCGGTCACCCACGTCGCCTACGCCGATGCGCTCGCCTACGCGGCCTGGGCTGGCAAGGAGTTGCCCAGCGAGGCGGAGTGGGAGTTCGCGGCCCGCGGCGGCCTCGACCGCAAGACCTACGCCTGGGGCGACGACGTCACGCCCGGCGGCCGGTACCAGGCCAACACCTGGCAGGGTGAGTTCCCCTGGCAGAACCTGGCCGAGGACGGTTTCGTCGGCACCTCGCCGATCGGGTCGTTCCGTCCCAACGGGTACGGCCTGGTCGACATGGCCGGCAACGTGTGGGAGTGGACGACGGACTTCCACACCGCCGACCACGGCGCGTCGGGACGCAACGTCGCGCCTGCGAGTGCCTGCTGCATTCCGCGCAATCCGCGGGTGGAGGCGGCGGAGGTGCGGGCCGGCGAGGTGTATCCGCGGCGGGTGATCAAGGGTGGCTCGCACCTGTGCGCGCCGAACTACTGCCTGCGCTACCGCCCGGCGGCCCGGCAGGGGGAGACCGAGGAGACGTCCACCTGTCACGTCGGCTTCCGGTGCATCGTCAGGGGCGAAGGGCCGGCCTGATGCGGCACTGGCTGGAGGACGAGATCGTCGCACGCGGCCGGTTGCCGCTGTTGTTCTTCCTGCTCGGCTTCATCGCCGGTTTCGTCTTCATCCGCTTCAGCGTCCGCATGATCCGTGCGAAGGTCCGGTGGTGGCCGGGCAACGTGACCCCTGGCGGTCAGCACGTCCACCATGTCGTCTTCGGGGTGGTCGCGATGCTCGTGTCGGGGGTCGGGCTGATCGCGATCTACGAGGACGGCACGCAGGCATCCGGTGCGGTGCTCGCCGCGTGCTTCGGCGTCGGTGCCGCGCTGGTGCTCGACGAGTTCGCGCTGATCTTCTACCTCAAGGACGTGTACTGGGCCGAGCAGGGGCGTGCGTCGGTGGATGCCGTGTTCGTGGCCGTCGCCGTCACCGGCCTGCTGCTGCTCGGGGCGCGGCCCGACGCGATCGTCAACCCGTCCGACTTCCGGGACAACCCTGAGCTGTGGGTGCGGGCCGTGCTGGCCGTGCTGTCACTGCTGAGTCTCGCGATCGCGGCGGTCGTGATCGCGAAGGGCAAGATCTGGACCGGTCTGTTCGGCATGTTCTTCTTCCCGATGCTGCTGGTCGGCGCCATCCGGCTGAGTCGACCCGGGGCGCCTTGGGCCCGATGGCGGTACACGGACAAGCCCAGGAAGATGGCGCGGGCGATTGCACGGGAGAAGCGGTACCGGCGGCCGATGATCCGCGCGAAGATCTACGTGCAGGACCTCATCGCCGGCAAACCGAGCGTCGAGCACGCGGTGACGGCGACCGAGCAGGAGTTGGAGCGGACCGTGCGGGCCGCGCCGCCCGTCGGGCATGGCGGCCGGGACGGCGTCTGACGGGTGATTTCGCCTGGGAACAGCCCGTCTGGCACAATTGACGGGTTGCCTGCACAGGCGCACCCATTGAATCGGAGTACGAACCAGCCGAGCATCGCGGATCCGCGGTGCCGCTCGGGTCCTCTGCTCGTGCGAAGAAACGCAAGGATGGATCAACCGATGAACACACTGGACTTCCTGGACGCCCAGTCACTCCGTAGCGACATTCCGGAGTTCCGTCCCGGCGACACCTTGAACGTGCACGTCAAGGTCATCGAGGGCTCGAAGGAGCGCGTGCAGGTCTTCAAGGGCGTCGTGATCCGGCGTCAGGGCGGCGGCATCCGCGAGACCTTCACCGTCCGCAAGGTGTCCTTCGGCGTCGGTGTCGAGCGCACCTTCCCGGTGCACAGCCCCAACATCGCCTCGATCGACGTGCTCACCCGCGGTGACGTGCGTCGCGCCAAGCTGTACTACCTGCGCGATCTGCGTGGCAAGGCCGCGAAGATCAAGGAAAAGCGCTGAGCGTTCGCGCGCAAGCGCACTGAGCTCTGGCTCACAGTGTTGGCCCGGCCCGGAATTTCTGGGCCGGGCTTTCCGCTTTCGAGCGAAGGTCGACGCGTGGGGGGCGAAGTGCGACGGGAAGCCGTGACCACGTAGCCCTCGTGCTGCTGTGCCAGTAGCAGCAATCGGAAGTGCGCAGACGCTAACCTGTTCCAGTGGTAGATACCCCGCAGGAATCGACGGCGCCGGGCAGCGGCGCCGATGGCCCCGACAGTGCGTCGGAGCGGCCCAAGAAGAAGCCCCGCTCGTTCTGGCGGGAACTCCCCATCCTCATCGTCGTCGCGTTGCTGCTGAGCTTCGTGTTGCAGACGTTCATCGCGAGGGTGTACCTGATCCCCTCCGAGTCGATGGAACCCACCCTGCACGGCTGCGCCGGCTGCACCGGCGACCGGATCCTGGTCGAGAAGATCAGCTACCGCTTCGGGGACCCCGATCCCGGCGACGTCATCGTGTTCAAGGGTCCCGATTCGTGGAACGGCGAATGGTCGTCCACCCGGTCCGACAACGTGGTGATCCGCGGCGTCCAGGAGTTCGGCTCGTTGGTCGGTCTGGTGCCGCCGGACGAGAACGACCTCGTCAAGCGGGTCATCGCGACCGGAGGCCAGAAGGTGGAGTGCTGCGACGAGCAGGGCCGCGTCCTGGTCGACGGCAAGCCACTCGACGAGCCGTACGTGGTCAGCGACTTCCCGTTCACTCCCGGCATCCAGACGTGCGACACCCCGATCAAGTCCGGCCGCTGCTTCGGCCCGTACACCGTGCCGGAGGGCAACGTGTGGGTGATGGGCGACAACCGCAGCAACTCGGCGGACTCGCGCTACCACGTCGGGGACGAGTACAACGGAACCGTGCCGATCGACAACGTGATCGGCAAGGCCGTCGCGATCGTGTTGCCGCCGTCGCGGTGGGGCACGATCTCCTCGCCCAACCCCCAGACGAACTGATCCCGAGACGAACTGACACAGAAGAATTGACCAGTTGGCCACCGCGCACCGTCATCCGCAGAGCATCCGGGCTGCGGACGATGGAGTCTGCGCTGATCCGGACGGGTCTCGGCCCGGTCGCCGGGGTTGACGAGGCGGGCCGGGGGGCGTGCGCGGGACCGTTGGTGGTGGCCGCGTGCGTCCTCGGTCCGAAGCCGCATCGTGCACTCGCCGGGCTCGACGACTCGAAGAAACTGACCGAGCGGGTCCGGGAGGAATTGTTCCCGGTGATCCAGCGCCTCGCCCGAGCGTGGTGCATCGTCGAGATCCCCGCCGCCGAGGTCGACGCGCTGGGCGTGCACGTCGCCAACATCGAGGGCATGCGCCGCGCCGTCGCCGGCCTGTCCTCACCGCCGGGTTACGTTCTGACGGACGGATTCCGGGTGCCCGGACTGGCCGCGCCGTCGCTGCCGGTGATCGGCGGTGACGCGTCCGCCGCGTGCATCGCGGCGGCCAGCATCCTGGCCAAGGTGTCCCGGGACCGCACCATGGTCGCGCTGGACGAGGACCTGCCCGGGTACGGCTTCGCCGGGCACAAGGGGTACAGCACACCCGTTCACACCGCGGCGCTGAGCGCCCTCGGACCGAGCCGCGAACACCGCATGTCGTACGCGAACGTGCGGGCCGCCGCAGGCGTCGGGACGGGTGCGATGTACACCGCCGCGGTCGGTGCGGGATGATGGGGCGTCAGGTCCGGACACCGGGCTGCCTGGACCAGCGAACAGCAGGAGGACAACGAAACCGATGAGCGCCGAAGATCTCGAGAAGTACGAAACGGAGATGGAGCTCTCGCTCTACCGTGAGTACAAGGACATCGTCGGCCAGTTCGCCTACGTCGTCGAGACCGAACGGCGGTTCTACCTCGCGAACTCCGTCGAATTGGTGCCGCACAACGCGGACGGGGAGATCTACTTCGAGGTACGGATGGCCGACGCCTGGGTGTGGGACATGTACCGGCCCGCCCGGTTCGTCAAGCACGTGCGGGTGATCACCTACAAGGACGTCAACATCGAGGAACTCGAGAAGTCCGACCTGCGGCTGCCCGACAACGGCCCGTTCGGGTCCTGAGCTCCGCGCGGCCCGGGATCACGCGGTCCGGTCAGGCCAGCCGGACTCCGTTCTCGACGAAGACGGTGCGCAGTACGAAAGCGGCCTCGCCGCCGAGGATCTCCTCGACGAGCACCAGGTAGCGGTCGACGAACTCCGGGCCGTGCGGCGCCAGATCGGCGCCGTCCGGTTCGAGGTGGTGCGCCAGCTCGTGCAGGACGACCAGTTCCCGCAGTGCCCAGCGGGATCGGCCGCCCACGACGGGCACGGCGAGGGTGGCGGTGCCGGGTTCGTAGTGCGCCGCCTTCGCGCCGGCGCGCGTCCGCACCGTCACCGGCACCGCGGACCGCGGCCAGCGGGCACGGACCCAGTTCAGGGTCAGCACCCGGTCCGCGTAGTCCTGCACCGACTCCACCGACGCGAAGCGACGCTCGACCGGCAGGGTCAGGTGCGAGCCGAACAGTTCGAGCTGCCGCCCGGTGCCCCGGTCGGCGCGGTCGAAGATCCCGCGCACCACCGATTCCGCGTCGTACACCAGCGAGCGTTGGCTGTCGCGGACACTCACGCGAGCCGCTTCCGTGCGCCGGGCAGTTCCGGATTCGCCCCCAGCCGGGCGTCCCGGCCGGCCCGGTCCCCGGCCCGGCGGGCCTTGTCGGAGCGGGCGACGCTCGCCTGCGCGCCCCGCCAGGTGCCACGCGCCTTCGACGTCTGCGAGTAGAAGTCGCGCAGCTCGATCTGCTTGTCCCGCAACACGAGTGCGGTACCGGTCGGATCGGTGTTGCCGGTGTCGGTCCGCACGGCGTCCGCTTCGGCCTCGCGTTTGGCGGTGGCGAGGCGTTCGCCGATCCGTGCCGCGAAGGCGAGCTGGAAGTTCAGCCGGGCGGTCACGCCGGCGACGGGGCGGTGCGCCCCGGACCGGATGTACGCGTCCGACGCCCGGACCATCTGCATGAGCAGCGAGGCGTACAGCGTCTGACAGGCGTCGATGTCGGTGTCGAACCCGTACGCGAACACCTGCGTGGAATTGTGGGCGACGTCGCACTGCACGTCGTTGGCCGCGGCGATCGCCACGAACAACTGCACGTAGGTGCGCAGTCCCTTGCGTCCCGGTTCGCCGATCGAGATCGCCCGCTGCACCGGGGTGGCGCGGCGTTCGCGGGACGCGGTGTGCGCGCGGGCCACGGCCAGGTCAACGGCGGTGGCGGTCGCGAGCCGCTGCGCGGCCTCCATGAACGCCTGCGCCTCGTGCGGGTTGTCGGTCGACTCCGCCTGCCGTAACAGCCCGCCGATCCGGACCAGCATCTTCTCCGAACTCACCCGGTCGAGAGTAGCCGGAGGGTGCGACGGCGGTGCCCTCCCGCGAACCTCGCGGTGCGGCACCCGTGCGCCGGCGTGAGGTCGGACACGGTGCGTCAGGACGCGAAACCCGCCAGATCCGCGATGAGCTCCGAGACGGTCGCCCTGTCGACGTCGTCCAGGGTCCCTCCGCGAAGGTTCACCGAGACGAGCTTCTGGTCGGGATACCCGTCGTACGGGCTGCCCGTTCCCATCCCCGGTTCCAGTCCGAGCAACACCGACACCTCGTCGCTGAGCCGATACAGCAGCCCCTGACCCCAGGACGCGGGGTTCTCCCACACGGGTTCCCATCCGCGATACGTCAGCCGCAGGGCCTGACTCGGTGTCGCGGTCACCCCGGTGAATCGCGACAGTCCGCTCCCGTCGGTGTCACCGGGCAGGGGGTGGTGGACGGTACGGCCGAGTTGGGGAAACGGTTGCGCAATGTCGTGAGCGGCGAAGACGTCGGACCAGGCGCCCACGATGTCGGGTATGTGGGCGGGGTGCACGAGCCCGATCGGGCCGTCCGGCAGGGCGACCGCGCGGTCCTCGACGTCGGCGAGCGTGTTGTCCTCCGCGACCCGGAACACGACCACGGGACGGGAGTTCTCGTCGAACGAGGCCCACAGCAGGCGGCGTGCCATGTGCACGAGCACGGGATGACCGAGAACGAAGTCGGTGAATTCGTCTCCGCTCCAGCGGCGCCCGGTGACCATCGACCGGTTGAACCGCTTGATCTGCTCCGCGGCGACAGTTTTCGCCTCACGTTTCAGTTCCGAGAACCGCTTCTTCGCGTCCTCGGCCAATGCCGGGTCGTCCCCGGCGCTCGCCTTGGGGAGTCCGGCCGTCTTCGTGCCGGCCTCGTCGAGGACGAACGGCACCAGTGCCTCGGTGAAACCCACGGCGAACGTGCGCGATCCGAAGTCGAACGTCATCGTTCCCTCGGGCGTGAGATCGAGATCGGGCACGGTGCGGTCCGCCAGTTGCTCGGGGTCGAGCCCGAGATCCTGGGCCACGTCCGCGACTCGTTGCCGGGCACCGTTCTTCAACGACTTGAACTTCATCTTCCGGGAGATGCGATCGAGTTCGGTCAACGCCCGCGCCGACCCGCGTGCGGCGAGCGCATCGAGCCCGAGTTGAGCTCGGGCGGTGCCGTTCTCGCCCGGCCACCGCCGGATGAGTGGTGCCAGCCTGGCGACGGTCGAATCGTCGCCGAGCCAGCCCAGGGCGAGGATCACCCAGTTGTCCTTCGCCGGGGCGCCGGCTCCCCACCAGCGTTCGAACAATTCCCATGCGGCCGCGGCCAGCGATGTGCGATCACAGAACGCGGCGACGACGTCGAGTCCGGCGTACGGGGCGTCCGCGGTCCCGATCGCGCACATCGTCAGCAGGGTCGACACGGCGGAGGCGGGGAGCGCCGCGGATCGATCGGTCGTCAGAATCGGCGGCAGCGACTCGATGTCCGCCCACGCGGGAATCTTGGGGATCCTCTTGGGTAGCGCCTCGAGCGGGTCGAGATCGACCAGGTTTCCCAGGATCTTCGCGGCGTCGGTTCCGTACCGCTCGGCGCCGTCGACCACCGTCTCCCGAGCGGTGGCGCGGGCCAGCGCTCGCAGGGCGGCGGTGGCGTGATCGCGTTGCGGCCCTACCGGTCCCACCGCATCCGGAGCCAGCAATGCGACCGCGTCCGCGGCGTGTCGCACGAGCCACGACAGTGCCGGTCTGCGGAGATTCTTGCGGGTGGCGAACATCGTCGCGTGCAGCCGCGCGACGTCGATGTCGACGTACGGCATCAGGTACGGGGCCGCGGCGCCGGGATGCGCGCGGGCGAACTGCAGCATCAGCGGCAGGGCGTCGAGTTCGTAGCGGGCCACGACGCGAAGCGGGTCCTTGAGCGACGTTCCCGCCCAGTCCGTGAGCAGCGGTCGGGCAATCTCGTCCGGGGCGATCAGGAAGATCACCCAGGCGTCCCACTCGTTCACACCCTGCGCGGTCGTCTCGCGGACGTACTGCCGGTACTGCTCCCACGTGGTGTACCAGTAGTCGTGCGGAGTGTTCCGCAGCTCTTCGAGTTCGCCCGGTAGCCAATCGATTCGGCGAACAGCGGGGGCGACGAGCCCGTCCAGCACGGTCGGCGGGGTCGGCTTTCGCCTCTTCGACCACGGCGGGCTGACCAGGATCGAGGGAAGATCGGTCGCCTCGGGCGCCGTCGTCGTCAGTTCCTCGACCCGGCGCCGGGCCCACGTGGGGAGGGTGTCCGCCAGCTCGGCGGCCAGGGCCGGATGTTCCCGGACATGGCGGTCGAACAACCCCGAATCGGATCGGGCCAGGATCTTGAAGGCGCGGCGCGGGTAGTTCTCCATCGCGTGCAGCACCGCGGGAAGTGCGTTCTTCAGCTGCGCCCGGTCGACCAGTGCGGCGAACGCGTCCTCGGTGGGGATCGACGACAGTGCGTGCAGGATGCGCAGCCGGATCTCGTCGTCCCGAACGCTGCGGTAGGGGAATTCCGTGTCGAAGGCGGTGGTCAGTGCCGTCGCGACGTCGGCGCCGACACCGTCGACCACGCCCGCCAGAACCGCTTCGTCGTCGAGCCACGCGTGGCGCCCGTTCCGGCCGATCACCCGCCCGAGTTCGGCGGTCGTGTTCGACGACACCACGAGATGGGTGCGCCAGTGGTATGGGACCTCGTCCATCCCCATGATCAGCTCGTTGGACCAGTCCCGTTCGGTCGGGAAGAGGTACGTCGCGGTGAGGCTCCGGATCGTGTTCGTGCGCAGCCCCGATGCCGCATCGCGCGCCGCGGCGTAGTCGTCGTCCGACGCGGCGGCCAGTAGTGCGCGCATGCGGTCGAGCATGTGTTCGCGGACGGTGTGGCGCACCTGCTCGTTCAGGTCGCCGGTCTGCGTGAGCACGTCGCGCATCACGTGGCTCGGCGGGCCGACTTCCGCCGACGACTCGCGATTCGATCCGATGCCCCCCACCACGAAGGTCACGAAGACGAAGTCGGCGTTCTCCGGCACCGGCACCCGGGTGCTGACCTGCCGCATGTCGGATGCCTGCAGCAGTGCCTCGACCGCGAACGGCACTCCGTGCCTCGCCGCCCACCCGTCCACGACGAGTGCGCCCGTCTCGGGCGTCGTGAATCGCGTGAGCAGGACCATCAGTGCGGCCGCACCGACCGGCGAGTACTCGCCGGCCTGGTAGCGGCGCGCGGCGGCGGCGAGCGCGTTGGGATTGGGATCTTTCACCAGATCCCAGGCGGCCCATTGCAGATGCTGTTCGTTGGACTCGATCTCGTGGTCGAGGACCGTGCCCGCGTCGGGGTCGACGGGGGCGACGTCGGCCGCGAAGCCGCCCCGCCGCGGATACTTCACGGGAATCCACGAGGCGGGTGGCGCGAAGGCGGACTCGTCGTCCCGGGCGTCGGTGGTCGTCCTGTCGCTCACGAAGCTCCTCGAGGTCCCGTCCGGTTTCTTCGGACGCTTCCCGCGAAGGTAGCGACGGGGTCCGACAGGAGATCGCTGTTGCGTCTCGGTCGTCAGGCGCGGAGGTAGGCGAGCACCGCGAGGACCCGCCGGTGACCCGCATCCGACGCCGACAGTCCCAGCTTGGCGAAGATGTTGCCGATGTGTTTGCTCACCGCGGTGTCACTGACCACCAGTCGCGCGGCGATCGACGTGTTGTCCAGGCCCTCGGCCATCAGACCCAGGACCTCGGACTCGCGTGGGGTGAGGGACCGGATCGGGTCGTCGGCGCGGCGCCGGCTCATCAGCTGCGAGATCACCTCGGGGTCCATCACCGTCCCGCCCTCGGCGACGCGGCGCAGAGCGTCGGTGAACTCGGCCACCCGGCCGACGCGTTCCTTGAGGAGATAGCCGAGACCGCTCGCGCCGTCCGCGAGCAGCCCGCTGGCGTAGCGGTCCTCGACGTACGCCGAGAGCACCAGAACCGGGAATCCCGGCCGCCGCCGCCGCGCCTCGGCCGCCGCCAGCAGTCCTTCGTTGGTGAACGTCGGCGGCATTCGGACGTCGAGCACCGCCGCGTCCACCGAGTCGAGGGTCTCGAGGAACGAGTCGGGATTGTCCACCGCGGCAACGACATCGAACCCCTCGCTGCGCAGCAGCAGGGCCAGGCCCTCCCGCAGCAGTGCATCGTCCTCGGCGATCGCTATGCGCACGGCAACTCCACTCTCAACGTCGTCGGTCCACCGACCGGGCTGTCCAGTTCCACTCTTCCCTCGAATGCCCGTGTCCGGCGACGGATCCCGGCGAGGCCACCGCCGTCCCGTTCTCGCGCTTCGCCGCCGCCGTCGTCGACGACCCCGATCGTGAGGACGTGTCCTGCCTCCGCCGCTTCGGTCCGCACGGTCACCGCGACCCGGGCCGCGCCGCTGTGCTTGACCACATTGGTCAGGGCCTCCGCGACCACGAAGTATGCCGCGGACTCGACGGCGGCAGGTACCCGCGCGAGCTCGTCCACGTCGAGCACGCACGGCACCGCGCAGCGCCCGGCCAGCGCCGACAGGGCGCCGTCGAGGCCCAGTTCGTCGAGGATCGGGGGGTAGATGTCGTGCACCACGGTCCGCAGGCTCGCGAGCGCATCGGCGGCGGCCTCCTGCGCCCGCGCCAGCTGCGGCAGTGCCTGCGCCGGATTCGTGGTCAGGGAGCGTTCGGCGAGACCGAGCATCATCACCACACCGACGAGTCGATTCTGGGCGCCGTCGTGCAGATCCCGTTCGATGCGCCGTAGTTCGGCGGCATGCGCGTCCAGCGCGGCCGCCCGGCTCTCGGTCAGCTCGCTCACCCGCGCCGCCAACTCCGATTCGCGTGCCGGCGCCAGGAGCCTGCGGGTGAGCGCGGACAGGCCGCGAGCCATCGCCGGGACCAGCCACAGGGCCAGCCCTGCGTAGAGCGCCGCGACCACGGGCATCGCCGCGGCGGTCCACCAGGACGTCACCGGGAACGGGTTGGTCACCGGCTCCTCGGGCGGCATTGTCGACCAGTAGGCCGGGACGAGCAGCGAGTTCAGGACGCCGAGGGGGAGACCAACGGCCAGCGCACCGGCAATCGGCGCGAGGACGCCGTGCAGGACCACCCACCACGCGTCCCGCCGCGTGGACGGTGCCGTCAGCAACCGTCGCGCGTCGGCGAACGTGGGCTCGCCCGGGATCGGGGGATACCGCTGCGGCACCGTCTCGCCGACGAACCGACCGATACGAAGCCGGGCCAACCCCGCCCACCACCGCAGCAGTCGCACCGCGTGCGGTGCCGCCAGCCAGCCGGGACCGATCACGGTGAACACGACGAGCAGCACGCCGACGGGGAGCAGCGCCAGGGACACGAATCCGGCCAGCCCCTCGATGACCAGGAAACGGGTCGCCCGCCACCACCTGCGCAGGATCCCGGTCATCGACATGGACCCCAGCATGCCGCACCGGGCCGGGCCGGACGGTACAGCCAGCTACACCATTGATCGGGTACCACGGTGGATCGGCAGGATGCAGCAGCGTCAATAGCGTTGGGAGTCATGCAGACATCAGCAGTGACCCCGGTCCGGGTCCCGTCCGGGACCGCTCTCCGGCTCGACTCGGTGACCAAGACGTACGGCTCCGGCGCGGCGGGCGTCACCGCCTTGCGCGGAGTGGACCTGCATCTCGCGCGGGGCTCGTTCACCGCGGTGATGGGGCCGTCCGGCTCCGGGAAGAGCACCTTCCTGCACTGCGCGGCCGGCCTCGACCGCCCGACGAGCGGATCGGTGTGGCTCGGTGGCACCGACATCTCGCGGTTGAAGCCGAAGGCGCTCACCAGGTTCCGCCGCGACCACGTGGGCTTCGTGTTCCAGGCCTACAACCTGCTGCCCGCGCTGACGGTAGAGCAGAACATCACCCTGCCGTTGTTGCTGGCGGGCCGGTCCGTCGATCCGGCCTGGCTGGACTTCGTGGTGGACGCTGTCGGACTGGCCGAGCTCCGTGGGCGCAGGCCCGCGGAGATGTCCGGTGGTCAGCAGCAGCGGGTGGCCATCGCCCGCGCCCTCGTCACACGTCCCGACGCGGTGTTCGCGGACGAGCCGACCGGAGCACTCGATTCGCGGACCGGCCGCCAGGTGCTCGACCTGCTGCGGCGGACCGCCACGGACCTCGACCAGACCGTGGTCATGGTCACACACGATCCCGTCGCCGCCGCGCACGCCGACCGGGTGGTGTTCCTCGCGGACGGCGTCTTCGTCGGTCACCTGGACCGGCCGACGCCGCAGCAGGTCGCCGACCACATGACCCACCTCGGGGAGTGGTGACGATGAGGGCACTCGCCAGGGCCGGTGTCCGCGAGCACCGCGGCGGCTTCGTCGGCATGTTCGTCGCGGTCCTGTGTGCCGCGATGCTCGTCACCGGACTCGGGGTGCTGATCGAGTCGGGCATCCGCGGCGGGGTGGCGCCGCAGCGCTATGCCGGTGCGGACGTCGTCGTCGGCGCGTCACAGCGCCTGGCCGTCCCGGAGGACATCGATCAGGCGCTGCCCGAGCGGGCGACGTTGCCTGCGGGTGTGGTCGGGGAACTCGCGGCGCTGCCCGGCGTCGGCCGGGCGGTGGCCGACACGACCGTCCCGCTGTCCTGGGCGGGGCGGCCGGTGCAGGCGCACGGCTGGTCCGCGGCGGCGATCACCCCGTACGAGATCCGGCAGGGCCGGGCCCCCGGGATCGCGGGCGAGGTGGTCGTCGACGACCGACAGCCCGCCCGGCTCGGTGACCGGATTCCGCTGGCACACGGCGGCATCGGAGCGGAATACATCGTCGTCGGCGTCGCCTCCGCGGGGGACGGCGACACCCCGGACCGGGCGGCGCACGTCTTCGTCGCCGACTCGCGTGCCGCGGAGTTGTCACCGCGCCCGGACACCGTGGACGCGATCGCGATCGATGCGGCCGACGGCACGTCGGTGGGGGACCTGGTGAACGAGATCCGCCGGGCCGCGCCCGAACTCGAGGTCCGCACCGGCGCCGCCCGAGGCGATGTCGAGTTCCTCGACTCCGGTGCCGCGCGAGGCGAACTCGTCATGATCGGAACGTCCTTCGCGGGCACCGCGGTGCTGATCGCGATGTTCGTCGTGGCCACCACCCTGTCGCTGACCATCGCCAGGCGCAGGCGCGAATTCGCGCTGCTGCGCGCGGTCGGCGCCACCTCCCGGCAGATCCACCGGCTCGTCGGCCACGAGGTGCTGCTGGTCGGCGCCGCCGCGGCCGCGCTGGGCACGGTGCCCGGGTATCTGCTCGCCGGGCTCCTGCGGTCACGGTTCGCCGCCGTCGGGATGCTGCCCGCCGACTTCGGCCTGGCATGCGGCCCGCTTCCGGCAGTCGCGGCGGTGGTACTGAGCGTGCTCACCGCGCGGATCGCCGCGGCCGTCGCCGCCCGCCGACCCGCACGGATCGACCCGGTCGACGCACTGCGAGAGGCGTCGGCCACCCCGGCCACGCTCGGCCGTGGCCGGGTGATCACCGGGCTCGTCCTCGGCGCTCTCGGCCTCGCCACGTCGATGCTGCCGGTGGTCGTGCACGGCCCGGCGGCCGTCGCCGGTGCCGCGAGTTCGGCTGTGCTGCTGATGATCGCCGTGGGACTGCTGGGGCCACGACTGGTCGCCGGCGCGGTGTCCGCGATCGGGGGACCGCTGCGAAGGTCGGGCCGGCCCGCACTGTTCCTCGCCGCCGCGAACACCGGCAGCAATGCGCGTGGGCTCGCGTCGGCGATCACCCCGCTGGCGCTCGCGATCGGGCTCGGGTGCGTGCAGGTGTTCGCCCAGACGACCGTCGCGGCGGAGGCGAACCATCAGGCGAGGGAAGGCGTCACCGCCGACTTCCTCGTCACCGCCCCCGGTTCCGGCCTCTCACCGGGCGTCGGCGCCGCGGTCGCCGCGCTGCCGGGAGTGTCGGCCGCGAACCCGATCACCCGAAGCCAGGTGTTGATCCCGCACGGGGTGGGGGAGGAGTCGGTCACGGAGCGGTACGCGCTGCAGGGCGTCGACCCCGCCGCGGCAGCGGACACCATGGACCTGAAGGTGACCGACGGCAGCCTCGCCGGGCTCGCCGCCCCGGACGCCGTGGCGCTGAGCACCGATGCCGCGCAGACGATCGGAGCCCGCATCGGGGAGACCGTCGACCTGTACCTCGGCGACGGCACCCCGGTCGCCGCGACGGTGGTCGCCACCTATGGCCGGGGGCTCGGATTCGGTGACGTCACGATGGCCGGCACCATCGTCCGGGCGCACACCACCAGCGGGCTCGACGACTCGATCCTCGTCCGCACCGAACCCGGCAGGCAGGCCGAGGTCGGGCAGGCGCTGACCGCGGCTGGCCTGGAGGCCGCCGACCGCGCTGCACTCGGTGCCGCGGGCGAGCAGCAACGGGACGCGCAGTCGTGGACCAGCCTGATCGGACTCGCCGTCCTCCTCGGCTACCTCGCCGTGGCCGTCGTGAACACGCTGGTGATGTCGACCGTGGAGCGAGGACGCGAGTTCACCCTGCTTCGGCTGGTCGGGTCGAGTCGGCGGCAGGTGCGGGCGATGATGCGGGCCGAGTCGGTGATCGTCGTCGTGATCGCCGCGGTGGTCGGCACCCTCATCGCGCTGCCGCCGCTGGTGGGCGTGAGCATCGGGATCTCCGGGCAGCCGATCCCGGCGATCTCCCCGGCCGTGTACGGCGGGATCATCGCCGCGACGGTGTTGCTGGGAGCGCTCGCCATCGCGATCCCGACGCGGGTCGCGGTCCGGAGGACCTGACCGATTCGGCACGGCGTGGTCCTTGTCCACAGCCCCTGATTTCATCCACAGGCCCGCCGAAACCGCTGGTGGCTCTGGGGCTTCGGGCGGTGGTGGGGTGCAGGGTCGTGGCATGGCACGCAATGTGGAGTTGGGGGCGTTCGGCGAGGAGCTGGCGGTCGAGCATCTGGTCGGGAGGGGGATGGTGGTGCTGGACCGCAACTGGCGGTGCCGGTACGGCGAACTGGACGTGATCGCCGAGGACGGCGGCGCGGTGGTGTTCGTGGAGGTCAAGACCCGCACCGGGCGCGGTTTCGGGACGCCGGCGGAGGCGGTGACGTTTGCGAAGCAGGCGCGGATTCGGCGGTTGGCGGGGCTGTGGCTGCGGGAGCAGGCCCGGGGGTGGGCGCGGGTGCGGTTCGACGTGATCTCGGTGCTGGCGACGCCGGGATGCGCGCCGGAGCTGACCCATCTCGAGGCGGTGTTCTGATGGCGCTGGGGCGGGCGCACTCGGTCGCGGTGCGGGGTGTCGAGGGGGAGTTGGTGGAGATCGAGGCCGATCTCGGTCGGGGTCTGCCGGGGACGCATCTGGTCGGGCTGCCGGACACGGCGTTGCAGGAGTCGCGGGACCGGGTGCGGGCCGCGGTGACCAATTCCGGTGAGAAGTGGCCGGATTCGCGGATCATCCTGGCGTTGTCGCCGGCGACGCTGCCGAAGGGTGGCAGTGCCTACGATCTGGCGCTGGCGTGTGCGGTGCTGGCGGCGGCCGGGGTGGTGCCGGTCAGGGATCTCGAGAAGAGCGTCCTGCTGGGGGAGTTGGCGCTCGACGGTCGCCTGCGGACGGTGCGGGGCATTCTGCCCGCGGTGCTCGCGGCGAAGCAGGCCGGATGGTCGACGGTGGTGGTGCCGTATGTCGCGCTTGCCGAGGCCGGGCTCGTCGACGGCGTCGATGTCCTCGGCGCGCGTGACCTGCGCGAGGTGGTCGAGTGGCTGCGCGGTGAGCTGGTGCTCGCGAAACCGGGTGCGATCGACCGTGATCCGGTGCGGGTGGTGCCGGACCTGAGTGACGTCGCCGGGCAGGAGGAGGCCCGGCTGGCGCTGGAGGTCGCCGCGGCCGGCGCGCATCACCTGATTTTGACGGGGCCGCCCGGGACCGGGAAGACGATGCTCGCGCAGCGACTTCCGGGGATCCTGCCCGCGCTGAGCGAGGAGGAGTCGCTGGAGGTGACGGCGATCCACTCGGTGGCGGGACTGCTCACGGCCGATCAACCGCTGATCACCGAACCGCCGTTCGTGGCACCACACCACACGTGCTCGATCAGCGCGCTCGTCGGTGGCGGGTCGGGGATGGCGCGACCGGGGGCGGTGAGCCGGGCGCATCGGGGCGTGCTGTTCCTCGACGAATGCGCCGAGCTCGGGGTGAAATCACTCGAGGCGCTGCGGACCCCGCTCGAAGACGGTGAGGTGCGCATCGCCCGCCGCGACGGCGTCGCACGATATCCGGCCCGCTTCCAACTGATCCTCGCCGCCAACCCCTGCCCGTGCGCCCCGCCGCGCGCCGAGGACTGCATCTGCGCTCCCACCGCCCGCCGCCGTTACCTCGGCAAGCTGTCGGGTCCGTTGATGGACCGGGTCGACCTTCGGGTGCAGATGTTCGCGCTCTCGGTCGGCGCGCTCAACGGCGACGCGGGGGAGAGCACCGCCGCGGTGCGTGCGCGGGTCGAGCAGGCCCGCGCGGCGGCGGTCGAGCGCTGGCGTGAATTCGGGTGGCGCACCAACGCCGAGGTCCCGGGACCGGCTCTGCGGCAGCGGTTCCGGCTCGGCCGGGGCGCGCTCGCCGGGATGGAGCGGGCCCTGCGGGCCGGTGAGATCACCGCCCGAGGCGCCGACCGCGCGCTTCGAGTTGCGTGGACGCTGGGAGATCTGGCCGGGTTGACCGTCCCTGGTGAGGACCAGGTCGGACTGGCCCTGGGCTACCGGGACCGGTGGGCCGCGTGAGCGCGCGGACCCTGGCGTGGGCGTACCTGTCGCAGGTGGCGCTCGGCCCGTGCGCGCCGCTGGCCGAACTCGTCGCGGCCGTCGGACCGGAGGACGCGGCCCACGCGGTCCGCGAGGCGGATCTGCCCGAGGTGCTTCGGACGCGCACCGAGGCACGCCGGCATCTCGACACCGCCGAGCGCGACCTCGAACACCTCGAACGGCTGGGAGGCCGCCTCCTGACGCCGGACGACGAGGACTGGCCGGCATGGAAACTGCTGGCGTTCGACGGGATCGACGCGGTCCGGGACCGGGAGGCCGCGCCGCCGCTCGCGCTGTGGGCGCTCGGCGAAGGATCGGCGGCCGACCTCACCGACCGCGCCGTCGCCGTGGTCGGCACCCGCGCGGCCAGTGGGTACGGCGAGCATGTGACGACGCAGTTCGTCGAGGACCTGTCCGGCTCCGGGTGGACGATCGTCTCCGGCGCGGCGTACGGCGTCGACGGGGCCGCGCACCGGGCCGCGCTGGCCGCAGGCGGACCCACAGTCGCGGTCCTCGCGTGCGGCGTGGACCGGGCGTACCCGGCCGGGCACGCCCGGATGCTCAAGGAGATCGCCGCCACCGGGTTGGTGGTCAGCGAGTATCCCCTCGGGACCACCCCTGCGCGGCACCGGTTCCTGGCCCGCAACCGGCTGGTCGCCGCACTGTCCGACGCGGTTCTCGTCATCGAGGCGGGGGCACGAAGCGGTGCCCGCAACACGGCGGCGTGGGCGGCGCGGCTCGGCCGCCCGGTGCTGGCAGTTCCGGGACCCGTGACGTCCGCGGCGTCCGTGGGATGTCACCGGATGATCCGCGACGGTGCCGCTCAACTCGTCACGCGGGCCTCGGAGGTCGTTGCGGCCGCGGGACCGATCGAGGCAGGGGAGAACGAGTCCGGCCCGGCGCGACGCCTCGATGCGCTGTCCGTCACCGAATCCCGGGTGTACGAGGCGCTGCCCGCGTCGGGCGCGGTCGGGGTGCGCGAGCTGTCCGAGTCGTCGGGGCAGCCGCTTGCCGCGGTCCGAGGGGCACTGCCCACGCTCGAACTCGAGGGTCTGGTCGGGCAGGACGAGACGGGCTGGTTCCGGCGGGGATGAGAAGAGGCGGGACGAGCTGTGTCGGAACAGAAGGGGAGGAGCAGGCAATGCCGATTACACGAGGTGACGTCGGGTGCTGGATCGTCAAGGGCAACCCGGCGGTGTGGGACTATTTCGCCGGCATCGACGAGGAGCGCGGGCCGGAACCGCATCCGAGCAGATGGAGTCTGAGCGCCGCCTCTCGGCGCCCCGGACTCGTCGAACGCGGAGACCTGGTGGCGTTGTGGATCACCGGGCCGAGGAATCCCGGGATCTACGAGTTCGGCAGGGTCACCAGCGACGGCGCCGTCGACTGGCCCGGCGGATTCGGCACCGCCCACGCGGTCGACAGGGAGAAGGCGTCCCAGCCCTGTCTCGGTGTCGAGTTCGACGCGATCAGGCTGACGCGTACGACGTACCTTCCCCGGGAAGTGATGCGGGCGACGCCCGCTCTGCAGCGGTGCGAGCAGTTCCGGGCGCCGCGGATGTCGAATCCGAGCTTCCTCACATCGGACGAAACGGCGGCGTTGGCGGCACTGCTCGTGGACCGGGTGCCGACCGGCCTGCCTGCCCGGGTGGGATGGAACCCCGGGTAGCCGGTCGGCAGGCCGCGGGTCAGGCCCCGAACTGCGGGCAGAGGTACTCGAGGGCTGCGTCGGCGAGCTGGCGGGTGCCCTCGCTGTCGTCGCCGCGCGACATCATCTCCACGTAGCCGTTCCAGTCCGACCAGGCGTCGGTGGAGACGGCCGAGGGGCGCAGCTGCTCGTAGGTGTCGCAGAAGGTGTGGCCCGTGGACACGATGGCGGCCCGCTGCGTGCGGAGCCCGGGCGTCGACGTGCCATCGGCCGACGTGTGGTCGTCCCAACGGGACTGCCCGCACACGGCTTTCGCGAACTCGGCGTCCCCGCCCTCGGGAACCGCGGTGAACACGCTGCTGGCCTGCATCCGCTCGATCTGCGCTGTACGGGACTCGTCGAACATGGCGGCCAGTTGCCGGTAGGTGTCGTCGGGCTCCCCGACCGGCTGCGGGCGAAGCACGTCGATGAGCTCCTCGGCGGTCGCGTTGGGCTGCGAGGCGTCAACGCAGGTGGAGTCCGCGGCCGCGTCGGCCTCGGAGGTGGACGAGCAGCCGGTCAAGACAGCGGCGGCGACGAGCAGGACGGCGGGCGCGATGCGACGTGCGAGATTCATGATCCTCCGATGGAAGCGGCTGCGACCGAAGGAGTATGCCAGCCGTGGTCGATCGGTCGGACCGAATCCTCGCCCTCGCGGCGCCACGACCCGGACGCGTACAGTTAGGTGAACCTAATAAGTGGAGGCTTGAAGCATGACGCGACCGACCGTGACGCTGACCGTGCAGCGCACCGAACAGCTCACCCCGCACCTGGTCCGGGTTCACCTCGGTGGGCCGGGGTTCGAGGAGTTCGTGTCCAACGGCTACACCGACGCCTACGTGAAGCTCGTCTTCGGCACCGACGAGGATCCGGTGTTGCGGACCTACACGGTGCGCCGGGTTGACGACGAGAAGCGGGAAGTCGCAATCGATTTCGTGGTGCACGGAGACGAGGGCATCGCCGGCCGGTGGGCCGCGGGCGCGAAGCCGGGAGAACGGCTACAGCTGCGCGGGCCGGGTGGCGCCTACGCCCCGCGTGCGGACGCGGACTGGCACCTGCTCGCCGGGGACGAGTCCGCAGTGCCCGCGATCGCGGCCGCGCTCGAGGCGCTGCCGGCCGGCGCCCGTGTGCAGGTGTTCATCGAGGTCGCGGGCCCCGAGGACGAGGTGGAGCTGCGCACCGACGCCGACGCGACGATCACCTGGGTGCACCGCGGTGGTGGCGCGAACGAGGTCGGCGACGAACTGGCGGGGGACAACGCCCTCCTGATCACCGCGGTCAAGGCCGCCGACTGGTGGCCCGGCCGGCCGCACGTGTTCGTTCACGGTGAGGCGCACGCCGTCATGCACGGCATCCGTCCCTACATCCGCAAGGAACGCGGCGTGAGCGCCGAGTGGGCGTCGATCTCCGGGTACTGGCGCCGCGGCCGCACCGAGGAGGGCTTCCGCGTGTGGAAGTCGGACCTGGTGGCGGCCGAGCAGGGCCGCTGACCCCGGGTGGCTCCCGAACCCCGGTTCGGGAGCCACCGCACTACTCGGCCGCCACCGTCACCGGAACCGGGTGCTCGGCTCCCGCCTTCGGCCGGGTGAGGGTGAACAGGGCGAGCAGCGCGACGGCCGCGCACACCAGGATGCTCGTCGCCATGCCCGCGGCAGACCCGCCGGCCAGCGGGGACACCAGCGCGCCCAGGCCGAACTGGCCCGCGCCCATCACCGCGGATCCGGTGCCCGCGGCCTCGCGCACCTCGGACTGACCGAGCGCGGTCGCGTTGCCCATGATGAAACCGATCGCGGTGGTCGTCACGAACAGCAACGGCAACACCACGGCCCGATTGGTGCCGCCCACCGTGACCTCCAGGAGCAGGGCGACCGCGGCGGCGGTCAGCACCAGCACACCGAAGGTCAGCATCTGCCGGGCGTGGAACCGGCCGATCAGCCGGGTGTTGACGATGCTGCCGAGCACGATGCCGATCGAGTTGACGCCGAACACGACCGAGAACTGGCCCGAGCTCAGACCGAGCACGTCCTGCATCACGAACGGCGACGCCGAGATGTACGAGAAGAGCGCACCGAACCCGAACATGAACGTCAGCGCGTAGCCGACGAACCGCCGGTTGCCGAGCACGTACCGGGCGTTGCGGGCCAGCGCCGACAGTCCGCCGCCGTGGCGGCGTTCCGGTGTGAGGGTCTCCGGGATCAGCGCGAGCACGCCGACCACCATCACGACACCCGCGCCCGCGAGGACCCAGAAGATGCCGCGCCAGCCGATCGGTCCGAGCAGCGCGCCACCGGCCATCGGCGCCACCACCGGGGCGACGCCGCCGATGATCATCATGATCGAGAACAGTTTCGCGGCCGCGTCGCCGGACGCGCGGTCGGCGATCACGGCGCGCGCCAACACGATCGCCGCGCCGCCGCTGAGCCCCTGCAGGAGCCGGGCGGCGATCAGGACGCCCGCGGACGGTGCGAGCGCGCAGAGGAGGCCGCTGATCGCGAACAGGACGGTGCCGCCGAGGAGCAGCTTGCGGCGCCCCCAGCCGTCGGAGAGCGGACCGACGATCAACTGCCCGATGCCCAGCCCGGCCATGAAGGTGGTCAGCGTCAGCTGGATCGTCGAGGTGGACGTCGCGAGATCCTCGCCGAGCGCCGGCAGGCCCGGCAGGTACATGTCGGTCGCGAGCGGCGCGATCGCCGATAGCAGGGCAAGGGTCAACAGCATCGGAACGGATATCGCACGGGTCACATGAGACACCCAGCGGCGCGTGTGCTTGCTTTATTCCCGTGGCGGGGCAATCTTTTTGACCATGACCTCCGACGCGCAGGGTGACGGGCCCGACGAGCTGCCCGCGCGCCTGGCCGAACTCCTCGACGTCTACGCCGACCACTTGCGCCTCGAACGTGGACGTTCCGAACACACCGTGCGTGCCTATCTCGGGGACGTGCGCTCGCTGCTGACCCACGTCGTCGCCGCCGATCCGGAGGCCCGGCTCGAGGACCTGGACCTGGCCACGCTGCGGGGCTGGCTGTCCGGGCAGGCCGCCGCCGGTGTCGCCCGCACCACCCTCGCCCGGCGCACCGCCTCCGCGCGGACCTTCACCGCGTGGCTGACCCGTACCCGCCGCATTCCCCGCGACCCCGGGGTGCGGCTGGCGTCCCCGAAGACGCACCGCACCCTGCCGGCGGTGCTGCGGCAGGGACAGGCGGAAGAGGCGATGAGGGCCGCCGAATCCGGTGCCGCGCAGCATGACCCGGTGGCGGTCCGGGATCGATTGATCGTGGAGATGCTGTACGCGAGCGGGATCCGGGTCGGGGAACTGTGTGGACTCGACCTCGACGACGTGGACCACGACCGGCGGGTGGTCCGGGTGGTCGGCAAGGGCGACAAGCAGCGGTCGGTGCCGTTCGGTGGCCCGGCCGCCGAGGCCCTCGACGCCTGGCTGCGAGTCGGGCGGCCCGCACTGGCGAACTCGCAGTCCGGGAACGCTCTGCTCCTCGGCAAGCGAGGCCGTCGGCTCGACCAACGCCAGGCCCGGACGGTCGTGCACGAGGTACTCGAAGCGGTGCCGGGCGCGCCCAGCCTGGGGCCGCACGGGCTGCGGCACTCCGCCGCGACCCACCTGCTCGAGGGCGGCGCCGACCTGCGCGTCGTGCAGGAACTGCTCGGGCACAACAGCCTGGCGACCACCCAGCTCTACACACACGTGTCCGTCGCCCGGCTGCGCGCGGTGCACGACCAGGCCCACCCGCGGGCATGACGCGCCGGCCCCGCAGCGGCTTCAACCGCACCGGGCCCGATCGCACCAGGGCCAGCGGATCGAGGTACTCCTCCCGGCCACGGCGCACGCCCCAGTGCAGGCAGGTGTCCGGGCATCCGGAATGCCCGGTGACCAGGACCCCGATCTCGGTTCCCCGCGTCACCCGCTGACCGACGCGGACGCCGGCCGTCACGGGTTCGTAAGTGGTGCGCAGGCCGTTCGGGTGGTCGACCGAGACGACCGGTTTTCCCGCCACCGGGCCGGCGAACACCACCACGCCGTCGCCCGCGGTGAGCACTGTTTGTCCGGGTGCGCCGCGCAGGTCCACCCCGCGGTGTCCGGGCAGCCAGTCGTGGGCGGGCGGGTCGAACCCGGTGACCACGGTGGGCCGGGGGCGCAACGGCCACCCGAAACCCGCCGCGTCGGCGGGAGGACCGCCGCCGAGCATCATCAGTCCGCACAGTCCGAGCACCACGGGCATTCGCATGCCGACCACTCTCGGCCGCCGAGCGGCGTGCGGGGAGCCCGCCGAGTAGATCTGTGGATCCTCTCGCGCCGAACTCCACAGGCAGAGGGACCGGTTAGGTCGGGCGCCGTGGACCCCGTACACTCGACACGCGGTCTGTGTTCGCGCAGTCCGACTTCGCGCGCCCGCGCAACGAACAACGGCCCTCGGCTGGTCCTGCATTCGTGCAGGTCCGAGGGTTGGTGGGCGCCAGGGCAGGGGTCACCCGACCACCTGCGACAACCGGCAATGAAAGAGGTACACAGCCATGGCTGTCGTGACCATGAAGCAGATGCTCGACAGTGGTACCCACTTCGGGCACCAGACCCGTCGCTGGAACCCGAAGATGAAGCGATTCATCCTCACGGACCGCAACGGCATCTACATCATCGACCTGCAGCAGACCCTCACGTACATCGACAAGGCGTACGAGTTCGTCAAGGAGACCGTCGCCCACGGCGGCACCATCCTGTTCGTCGGCACCAAGAAGCAGGCGCAGGAGTCCATCGCCGAAGAGGCCACCCGCGTCGGCATGCCGTACGTGAACCAGCGCTGGCTCGGCGGCATGCTCACCAACTTCACGACCGTCCACAAGCGCCTGCTGCGCCTGAAGGACCTCGAGGCCATGGAGCAGACCGGCGGCTTCGAGGGTCGCACCAAGAAGGAAATCCTCATGCTCACGCGTGAGATGACCAAGCTGGACCGCACCCTCGGTGGTATCCGGGACATGGCCAAGGTTCCGTCGGCCATCTGGGTCGTCGACACCAACAAGGAGCACCTGGCGGTCTCCGAGGCGCGCAAGCTGAACATCCCGGTCATCGCGATCCTGGACACCAACTGCGACCCCGACCTCGTCGACTACCCGATCCCGGGCAACGACGACGCCATCCGCTCCGCCGCGCTGCTGACCAAGGTTGTCGCCTCCGCCGTCGCCGAGGGCCTGCAGTCCCGCGCCGGCCGCAACGCCGCCGACGACAGCAAGCCCGAGGCCGGCGCCGAGCCGCTCGCCGAGTGGGAGCAGGAACTGCTCTCCCAGGCCGCTCCGGCTGCTGACGCCGAGGCCGCGCCCGCCGCCGAGGCCGCTCCCGCGACCGACGCCGAGGCCCCGCAGGCCTAGTCGATCCGGCCCCGACCCTCGCATGCACCACCGGGTCGGGGCCGTTTCGCTCCCCACCACCGAAACTCACTCGAGGAGGCTCGCCCCCGATGGCGAACTACACCGCCGCTGATGTGAAGCGGCTCCGTGAGCTCACCGGCTCCGGAATGATGGACTGCAAGAACGCGCTGACCGAGACCGACGGTGACTTCGACAAGGCCGTCGAGCTGCTGCGCATCAAGGGCGCGAAGGACGTCGGCAAGCGTGCCGAGCGTTCCACCGCCGAGGGCCTGGTCATCGCCAAGGACGGCGTCATGATCGAGCTCAACGCCGAGACCGACTTCGTCGCCAAGAACGCCGAGTTCCAGGCGCTGGCCGACACGATCATCGCCGCTGCCGCCGCCGCGAAGCCGGCCGACCTGGACGCCCTCAAGGCGGTCGAGGTCGACGGCAAGACCGTCGAGGCGCTGGTTCAGGAGCTGTCCGCCAAGATCGGCGAGAAGCTCGAGCTGCGTCGCGTCGTCTCCTTCGACGGCCCGGTCGCGACCTACCTGCACAAGCGTGCCTCCGACCTGCCGCCGGCCGTCGGCGTGCTGATCGAGTACACCGGCGAGGGTGACGCGGCGGCCGAGGCCGCCCGTGCCGCCGCCATGCAGGTCGCCGCGCTCAAGGCGAAGTACCTGACCCGTGACGAGGTCCCCGCGGACGTCGTCGAGAACGAGCGTCGCATCGCCGAGCAGACCGCGAAGGAGGAGGGCAAGCCGGAGGCCGCTCTCCCGAAGATCGTCGAAGGCCGCGTCAACGGCTTCTTCAAGGATGTCGTGCTCACCGAGCAGTCCTCGGTCACCGACAGCAAGAAGACCGTCAAGGCCCTGCTCGACGAGGCCGGCGTGACCCTGGTCCGCTTCGCGCGGTTCGAGGTCGGCGCCAGCTAGTCGCCAGGCAGTAGCTGCGAGCGGCCCCGTCACCAATTGTGGTGGCGGGGCCGTTTTGCGCACGGGCAGCAAAGCTGCTCACAGGTCGGGGAGGCCGAAGTCCAGGTTCGGGGTCTGCAGGCCGCCGTCGACCTCGAGGACCTTGCCGGTCAGATACGACCCCGCCGGTGAGCAGAGGTACAGCACCGCGGCGGACGCGTCCTCCGGGTCGCCGATCCGGTGCAGCGGGGTGGCCGCCTCCATCGCGGATTTGATCGACTCGTTCTGCGCGACCACGTCCAGTGCCGACGTGAGGACCGACCCGAGACTGACGCAGTTGACGCGGATCCGCGGGGACAGATCGGCCGCGGCCAGGCGGGTGTAGTGCGCGACGGCGGCCTTCGCGGTCCCGTAGGCGGCATACCCGCGTCCGCCGACCCTGCCGACCACCGAGGACACGTTGACGATCGCGCCGCCGCCCGCCGTCTCGAGGATGTGCGGCACCGCGGCCCGGACCAGGGCGTGCGCGGTCGAGACGTTGAAATGGAACGCCTCCTCCAGCTGTCGGGGCTTCGTCTGCAGCAGCGGCGTCGGCAGCGCGCCGCCGACATTGTTGACGACGATGTCCAGACGCCCGAACGCCTCGACGGCCGCACCGGCGAGCCCGGCGACGGCGTCCAGATCGGCGAGGTCGGCGGCGACCACGTGGGCACGGCGACCGGCCGCACGCACCCGGTCCGCGACCTCCTCCAGCTGTTCGGTGGTGCGTGCTGCGAGTACGACGTCCGCGCCGGCCTCGGCGAGCGCCACTGCGGACGCCGCACCAACGCCCCGTCCGGCACCGGTCACCACCGCCACCTGATCGGTCACCCGGAAACGGTCCAGAATCATGGCACTCCTTCGTTCCGGAGTCCGGGGACTCCTCGTTGTCCTCGCGCCCACGCGGTGCGCCGCGCGAGCCTACGGCCCCGAAGGTGGTCTGCGGGCCCGGATAAGGCAGGATGAAGGGGTCATCTGTGGCTGTACCGCCGAGGGTGGCCGATTCATGCTGGTCGCACCATCCAAGCGGCCCGAGACGAAAGAGAGCCATGACCGAATCCGCCCCAACCGACACCACGCCCCGACGCGACGGCTTCAAGCGCGTCCTGCTCAAACTGGGCGGCGAAATGTTCGGTGGCGGCGAGGTCGGTCTCGATCCGGACGTCGTGCAGACAGTGGCCCGTCAGATCAAGGCCGTGGTCGAGTCCGGGGTGCAGGTCGCGGTCGTGATCGGCGGCGGCAACTTCTTCCGCGGCGCCGAACTGCAGCAGCGCGGCATGGACCGGGCCCGGTCCGACTACATGGGCATGCTCGGCACCGTGATGAACTGCCTTGCGCTGCAGGACTTCCTGGAGAAGGAAGGCATCGACACCCGCGTGCAGACCGCCATCACGATGGGGCAGGTCGCCGAGCCGTACCTGCCGCTGCGGGCCCGCCGCCACCTGGAGAAGGGGCGCGTGGTCATCTTCGGGGCCGGCATGGGCATGCCGTACTTCTCCACCGACACCACCGCCGCCCAGCGCGCCCTCGAGATCGGCGCCGAGGTGGTCCTGATGGCCAAGGCCGTCGACGGTGTCTACACCGCCGACCCGCGCGTCGACCCGACCGCCACCATGTACACCGAGATCAGTCACCGCGAGGTCATCGAGCAGGGCCTGAAGGTCGCCGACGCGACCGCTTTCAGCCTCTGCATGGACAACCGGATGCCGATCATGGTCTTCAACCTGCTCACCGAGGGCAACATCGCCCGCGCGGTGTCCGGTGAGAAGATCGGGACCCTGGTGAAATCGTGACCAGTGAAGTCGTGACCACTGCCGTCGTGAACAGCACGACGGCAGGCAGCACCGCCATCCCCGCGAGCCTGGAGGAACACCGTGATCGATGAAGCGCTCTTCGATGCCGAGGAGAAGATGGAGAAGACCGTCGCGTCGGCGAAGGACGACCTCGGCGGTATCCGAACCGGCCGTGCCAACCCGGGCATGTTCAACCGCATCGCGATCGAGTACTACGGCGCGATGACCCCGATCTCGCAGGTCGCGTCGATCACGGTGCCGGAGGCCCGGCTCGTCGTGATCAAGCCGTACGAGGCGTCCCAGCTCGGGCCGATCCAGAACGCGATCCGCAACTCGGACCTGGGTGTCAACCCGACCGACGACGGCACCCTGATCCGCGTCTCGGTTCCGCAGCTGACCGAGGAGCGGCGCCGCGAGCTGGTCAAGCAGTCGAAGGCCAAGGGCGAGGACGCGAAGGTCGCGATCCGCAACGTGCGCCGCAAGGCGATGGACGAGCTGAACCGCATCCAGAAGGACGGCGAGGCCGGCGAGGACGAGGTCGCGCGCGCGGAGAAGGAGCTCGACAAGACCACGGCCAAGTACGTGGCGCACATCGACGAGCTGGTCAAGCACAAGGAAGCCGAATTGATGGAGGTCTAGGCGGTGTCCACCGACAGTCCCACCGGCGCGGAGCGCCACGATGGGACGGATGGCTCCCGTGCGAACGGGACAACCGCCGCTGTCACCTCCAAGGCGGGTCGAAACCTGCCCGCCGCGATCGCGGTCGGGGTGGGCCTCGGCGCGCTGGTGATCGTGTCGCTGTTCTTCGTGCCGAAGGTGTGGTTCGGGATCGTCGCCGCGGCGATCGCGATCGCGACCTGGGAGGTGGCGTCGCGGCTGCGGGAGAGCGACGTCCTCGTCCCGTTGATCCCGTTGATCCTCGGCGGGCAGGCGATCATCTGGCTGGGGTGGCCGTACGGCACCACCGGGGTGCTGGCGGGATTCGCCGGCACCGCGCTGGTGTGCATGGTGTGGCGGCTGCTGGCGCAGGGCCTGCAATCGGCGCCGCGAAACTACCTGCGGGACATGGCGATCACCGTGTTCGTCGCGGCGTGGCTGCCGTTGCTCGCGTCGTTCGCGACCCTGATGGTCACCCACGAGGGCGGCAACAAGTGGGTGTTCGTGTTCATGATCGGTGTCGTCTGCTCGGATGTCGGCGGCTACACGGCCGGGGTGCTGTTCGGTAAGCACCCGATGGTGCCCGCGATCAGCCCGAAGAAGTCCTGGGAGGGTCTCGGCGGGTCCCTGGTCTTCGCGGTCCTCGGGTCGCTGGCGACGGTCACCCTGATCCTGGACGCCAACCCGTTCATCGGCGTCCTGCTCGGTGTCGTGCTGGTGATCACCGGAACCCTCGGCGACCTGATCGAGTCCCAGGTCAAACGCGACCTCGGGATCAAGGACATGGGCACCCTGCTGCCCGGGCACGGCGGCATCATGGACCGGCTCGACTCGCTGCTGCCATCGGCGTTCGTGACCTGGCTGGTGCTCACCGCCCTGCTCTGACGCCCGCCGAACCCATGACTCGCCGACCGCCCCCGGGCGTCCCGATCCCCAGCCCGAACATCTGGCACTGGCCGCGGATCTACGAGGTGGAGAACCGCGCCCAGGACGTGGACGGCGCGATCTTCGAGACGCTGGCCCGCGTCGCCGACTGGACCGACCGCGACGTCCTCGACGTCGGGTGCGGCACCGGTTTCCACCTGCCGGTGTTCGCGGCGGACGCGCGCAGCGTGACCGGGGTCGAACCGCATCCGCCGCTGGTCGACGCCGCCCGTGAGCGCACCGCGCGGTTGCCCGGCGTGCGGGTGCTTGCCGGCAGCGCGGAGACGCTGCCGGTGCCGGACCGCAGCGTCGACGTCGTGCACGCCCGGACCGCGTACTTCTTCGGTCCCGGCTGCGGCCCCGGGATCACCGAGGCGATGCGCGTGCTGCGGCCCGGCGGGGTGCTCGTCGTCGTGGACCTGGATGCGAGGGCGCCCGGCTACGGCGACTGGATGCGCGCGGACCTGCCGCACTACGACCCGGCGGCGGTGGAGGCGTTCTTCGCCGCGCAGGGCTTCGACCTGACGCGGGTGGCGACGCGGTGGGAGTTCGAGGACCGGCGCGCGCTGCGGGCCGTCCTCGGTATCGAGTTCACCGAGCGGACCGCGGACCGGGCGTTCGCGCAGACCTCGGGGCGGTCACTCGAGGTCGGGTACCGCGTCCACACCCGGCGGGCGCCGCAGGGCCTGGTCCTGCGTTGACTCAGACCAGCTCCGGGTCGGTGGTCAGCTCCACCGTCGCCCACAGGTCGTAGGGCAGTTCCCGCAGACGGCGGGCGACCTGCCTGCGGACCTCGTCCTCGGTCGCCAGGTCCCAGGCCGTGCCCGAGACCAGGAACACCACCTCGACGTACACCTTGCGACCGACCTTGCCGATCGCGATGTCCGGCGCGGGTAGATCGAACTTGTCGCGGACCTGCTCCACCGCCCGGTGGATCGGCTCCTGGATCTGCGGTCCCGGGGCGCTCTCGAGCAGTTCGAGCATGCCGCCGCGGATCAGGGTCCACGGCTGGGGGAGCAGCACCGCGCAGCTGATGAGCACCAGCGCCGAGTCGACGTAGCGGTCGGCCGACGAGTACTCGGTCCGGCCGAGCACCCACACGACGACGCCGCCGACCGCGACGACGGCGCTGAACACCGCCGAGGATGCCCACTGGGTCGCCTCCGCCGCCAGCAGATCCGACGCGGTCGCGGCCCGGCGAACGTACAGGTACGTCGCCGTCGCCGCGATGGTGCCGATCAGGCCGTACACCAGCAGCGATCCGCCGGCGACCTCGGATCCGCCGTCGACGATCACCCGGACCGCCTCCATCGCGGCGTAGCCGAGCGTGAGGAGCAGCGCGAGACCCTGGACCACAACGACCACCGGGGTGAGGGCCTCGCGGCCGAACGGGAAGCGGGCGGTCGGCCCGCCCGCGACGATCCGGGACGCGGCCAGCGACAGCCATGTCAGGGCGGCGCCCAGCGCGGCGTAGGCGCCGTCGAGGAGGATCACCTGCGAGTTCGACGTGATGCCCCACGCCACCGCGAGCACCGCCAGGGTGCAGGTCACCGCCATCGACACCCGCAGGACGCTCCGTTCGCGACGCAGGTCGGCGGCCGTGGGCGCCATCGGTCAGTCCGCGGTGGTGGCCCGCTTGGCCAGGCGCCGGATCTGCAGGATCCGCACCCCGCCCGCCAACGCCATGATCAGCGCACCCGCGATGGCGGCGAGCAGAAGGCTCACCCCGAGCGGCAGCGAGAACTCCCACCAGAACAGGTTCCACGTCACCGAGTCCAGGTTCTGCAGGATGAACACCAGCAGCAGGATCAGTACCAGCGCCCCGATCACCAACCCGGTCCACGTGGCCGCGGCCCGGGTGCCGCCGAGGGCCGGTGCGGTGTCGGACGCAGGAGCGGTGGCCGCGGGCACGTCGGCACGCGCCGACTCCGGCTCCGGCTCCGGCGGCGGGACCGGCGGAGTCGACTCGTGCGGATCGGGGGTGTCGTGCGTGGGGGACATGCGCTGATCATCACGCACCGGATGTGTGATTGCACGCGCATCCCGCCGGCGAAATTCGCATGTCGCCGGTGGTCGGTGGGACACTGGGCAACACTATGGCCGTTTCCCTGCCCCTCGTGTTCAACGCCCCGCGTCGCGGCATGCCGCCGACGCACCTCGCCGACCTCGATGCGGAGGGCCGGAAGGCGGCCGTCAAGGAACTCGGCCTGCCCGGTTTCCGTGCCGACCAGCTGGCCCGTCAGTACTACGGCCGGCTCGAGGCGGACCCCGACAAGATGACCGACCTGCCCGCCGCCGTGCGGGAGAAGGTCGGTGACGCGCTGTTCCCGACGCTGCTGACCCCGGTCAAGCACGTCGCCTGCGACGACGGCACCACCCGCAAGACGCTGTGGAAGGCGAACGACGGGACGCTGCTCGAGTCGGTGCTGATGCGCTACCCGGACCGCGCGACGCTGTGCATCTCCAGCCAGGCAGGCTGCGGCATGGCCTGCCCGTTCTGCGCGACCGGGCAGGGTGGACTGAACCGGAACCTGTCGACCGCGGAGATCGTCGACCAGGTCCGGGCGGCCGCCGCCGCGATGCGCGACGGCGAGGTGGCCGGCGGTGAGGGCCGGCTGTCGAACGTCGTCTTCATGGGCATGGGCGAACCGCTGGCGAACTACAAGCGCGTGGTCGCTGCGGTGCGCCGCATCACGTCGCCCGCGCCCGAGGGGCTCGGGCTGTCGCAGCGGTCGGTCACCGTCTCGACGGTCGGGCTTGCGCCGGCGATCCGCAAGCTCGCCGACGAGGGTTTGTCGGTGACGCTGGCGGTGTCGCTGCACACCCCGGACGACGAACTGCGCGACACCCTGGTTCCGGTGAACAACCGGTGGTCCGTGGCGGAGGTGCTCGACGCCGCCCGCTACTACGCCGACAAGACCGGGCGCCGGGTGTCGATCGAGTACGCGCTGATCAAGGACGTCAACGACCAGCCGTGGCGCGCCGACATGCTCGGCAAGAAACTGCACAAGGCGCTCGGCTCGCTGGTGCACGTGAACCTGATCCCGCTGAACCCGACCCCGGGCAGCGAGTGGGACGCGGCGCCGAAGGACGTCGAGCGCGAGTTCGTGCGCCGCGTCATCGCACAGGGCGTCTCGTGCACCGTCCGCGACACCCGCGGCCAGGAGATCGCCGCCGCGTGCGGTCAGCTCGCCGCGGAGAACTGACGAGACCTGCCGGGGACACGGCGAAACGACGACGGCCGCGCGGCTCCGGGGGAGCGGCGCGGCCGTCGTCGTAGGTGTGTGGTTACCGCGGCTTGCGGCGACGAACGATGTCGAGCACCAGCATGACGATCATGGCGGCGGAGAGGCCGACCAGCCACAGGTCCTCGACCTTGCCCTCGTGGTTGCCGATCGTGTACAGGAGCAGGAACAGCGCGAAGAACCAGCCCAGGAAGCGGAACAGTCGCGGCGCCTCACCGCTCCAGCCCCATTCCGCAGAGGGCACCTCGGCGGTGTCGACTTTGCTGGTGACGATGGGCTCGCTGGCGGCCACGGCCGATCCTCCTGCTCGTGCGGGTGTGCATATTGCTCGCATATCGTGGCATACGACCCGCCGTCGTAGCGAGCGGGGTGGGCATGTGGGAGGGGTGTTTCGCGTGACCGTCACACCGACCGGACGGGTCGTTCGCCGCGACAGCGGTGCGGATCTCGTCATCGACCGCCGGTTTCCCGACCCGATCGAGGAGGTGTGGGCGGCCGTCACCGAATCCGACCGCACGGCAGCCTGGTTCGGTCCGTGGACCGGAACCGGGGCCCCGGGCAACACCATTCGTGTGCAGATGCTCTTCGAGGAGGGCGAACCGTGGATGGACATGACCGTCGAGGCCTGCGAGGCGCCGACCCGATACGTCGTGTCCTCGTCGGACGAGTTCGGGTCGTGGCTGATGGAGGTGCAGTTGGTCGCGGAACCGGACGGAACCCTCCTGAGCCTGATCCAGCATCTCGACGAGGCGTCGGTCGCGGTGGCCGTCGACACCGGACCCGGCTGGGAGTACTACCTCGATCTGCTTGTCGCCGCCCGCACGGGTGGATCGCGGCCGCGGTTCGACGACTACCTCGCGATGAAGGGTCACTACGAGTCGGAGGTGGCGCGGCTCGGGGAGAGCCGATGACGATCCGCGTCACCTGTGCCGCCAACGCGCAGTGGCCGACGGCCCACACCGCCCGGTCCCGGTGACCGTCGGCCTGTCAGGTTGCTCTCAGGCGCCATCGGGAAGAATGGACGGCGTGTCTGACACTTCTCCCGTTCGGGTGCTCCTGCTCGGCAGCACCGGCTCCATCGGCACCCAGGCCCTCGAGGTCGTCGCCGCGAACCCCGGCAAGTTCACCGTCGTCGGTCTGGCGGCGGGCGGCGGCAACGTCGACCTGCTCGCCGAACAGATCCGGGCGACCGGCGTGACGCGGGTCGCGGTCGCCGACCCGGCCGCGGCGGCCCGGCTGGACCTGCCGGGTGTGCTGTCGGGCCCCGGTGCGGTGACCGAGCTCGTGCGGACCACCGAGGCGGACGTGGTGCTCAACGCGCTCGTCGGCTCGCTCGGACTGGAACCGACACTCGCCGCGCTCGAGTCCGGCGCCCGGTTGGCGCTGGCGAACAAGGAGTCCCTGGTCGCCGGCGGGCCCCTGGTGACCGCCGCCGCCGCGCCCGGTCAGATCGTGCCCGTCGACTCCGAGCACTCGGCGCTCGCGCAGTGCCTGCGTGGCGGGCGCGCCGAGGAGGTGGACCGGTTGGTGCTCACCGCGTCGGGCGGGCCGTTCCGCGGCTGGACCGCGGAGGCGCTCGAGTCCGTGACCCCGGAGCAGGCCGGCGCCCACCCGACGTGGTCGATGGGCCCGATGAACACCCTCAACTCGGCGTCCCTGGTGAACAAGGGTCTCGAGCTGATCGAGACGCACCTGCTGTTCGGCATCGACTACGACCGCATCGACGTCACCGTGCATCCGCAGTCGATCGTGCACTCGATGGTCACGTTCACCGACGGCTCGACCCTCGCGCAGGCCAGCCCGCCGGACATGAGGCTGCCGATCGCCCTCGCCCTCGGCTGGCCCGACCGGGTGCCCGGCGCGGCCGCCGCCTGCGACTTCACCACCGCCGCGACGTGGACCTTCGAACCTCTCGACAACGCCGTCTTCCCGGCCGTCGACCTGGCCCGGGCGGCGGGGAAGGCCGGCGGCTGCATGACCGCGGTCTACAACGCCGCGAACGAGGTCGCCGCGCAGTACTTCCTCGACGGTGCCGCGACGTTCCCGTCGATCGTGCGGACCGTGGAGCGTGTTCTCGCCGGTGGCGGCCAGTGGTCGGCGGCACCGGCTACCGTGGACGACGTGCTCGCGGCTGACTCCTGGGCCCGGGCCCGGGCACACGAGCTCGTCGAGCGGAAGGGCTAGGACGAAACGGTGTTGATCGGGGAGGCCGCGGCCGCATGTTGATTATCGGTGTGGTGCTGTTCGCGCTCGGCATCACGGTCTCGATCGCGCTGCACGAGGCGGGCCACATGTGGACCGCGCGCAAGCTCGGCATGAAGGTCCGTCGCTACTACATCGGCTTCGGTCCGAAGATCTTCTCCTTCCGGCGCGGCGAGACCGAGTACGGGCTCAAGGCCATCCCCGCGGGCGGGTTCTGTGACATCGCGGGCATGACCGTGCACGACGAACTCGCCCCCGACGAGGTCGACCGGGCGATGTACAAGCAGAAGACGTGGAAGCGTCTGGTCGTCATGTCCGGCGGCATCGCGATGAACTTCCTGCTCGGTCTGGCTCTGGTCGTGGTGCTCGCGGTCGGGTGGGGCCTGCCGAACATGAACCAGCCGCCGGAGACGCAGCTCGGCGCGATGAGCTGCACCTCGGACCAGATCGACGCGCAGACGCTGGCGAAGTGCTCCGGCACCGGCCCGGCCGAGGCGGCGGGCCTGCGCGAGGGCGACCTGGTCACCGCGATCGGCGGGGTGCCGGTCGAGACGTGGAGCCAGTTCCAGACCCAGACCCGGAAGCAGACCGGCCCGGTCGACTTCACGATCGAGCGCGACGGCAGGTCGATGACGGTGACCGTGGTGCCCGACCAGGTCCAGCGGATGGTCACGAACGCCGACGGAACGGTGACCACCACGACCGTCGGCGCGATCGGTGTGTCCCCGGACTACTACGAGCCCGTCAAGTACAACGTCGCGGCGGCGATCCCGGCCTCGGTGGCGTTCACCGGGGACCTGATGGTCGAGTCGCTCAAGGGCCTCGCCGAGTTGCCGAGCAAGGTCGGCGACCTGTGGACCGCGGTCACCGGTGGAGAACGCGCCCAGGACACCCCGGTCAGCGTCGTCGGGGCGTCGGTGATCGGCGGTCAGGCGGCCGAGCGCGGCCTGTGGGAGATGTTCATTCTGCTGCTCATCAGCCTGAACTTCTTCCTCGGCGTCTTCAACCTGCTGCCGCTGCTGCCCCTCGACGGCGGCCACATGGCCGTCGCGGTGTACGAGAAGATCCGCAACACGCTGCGCATCCGTCGCGGACTGCCTGCGGGCGGGCCGGTCGACTACACGAAGCTGATGCCGCTCACCTATGTGGTGATCGTCATCGGTGGCGCGTTCATGCTGCTGACCCTGACCGCCGACATCGTCAATCCGATCAAGATTTTCTAGCCCGGAGGACGTGCCTTCCGATCCCCTCACGGCGCCCCCGGCAAGGATCGGGAGACACGACCTAGACTTTCCTGGTACCGCAAAGAAAGAAGGCAACCGTGACCAGCCCCGTCGGTTTGGGCATGCCCGATGTTCCCGCCGTCCTCGCTCCCCGCCGCAAGACCCGGCAGTTGATGGTCGGCAACGTCGGTGTCGGCAGCGATCATCCGGTGTCGGTGCAGTCGATGTGCACCACCAGGACGCACGACGTGAACGCGACCCTGCAGCAGATCGCCGAGCTCACGGCGTCCGGATGCGACATCGTCCGGGTCGCGTGCCCGCGGCAGGAGGATGCCGACGCGCTCGCCGAGATCGCACGCAAGAGCAAGATTCCCGTCATCGCGGACATCCACTTCCAGCCGCGCTACATCTTCGCCGCCATCGACGCCGGCTGTGCCGCGGTGCGGGTCAATCCCGGCAACATCAAGGAGTTCGACGGCCGCGTCAAGGAGGTCGCGAAGGCGGCCGGGGACGCGGGCATCCCGATCCGGATCGGCGTCAACGCCGGATCCCTCGACCCACGGCTCATGCAGAAGTACGGCAAGGCCACCCCGGAGGCCCTCGTCGAGTCGGCGCTGTGGGAGGCGGGCCTGTTCGAGGAGCACGGCTTCGGCGACATCAAGATCTCCGTCAAGCACAACGACCCGGTCGTGATGGTGGAGGCGTACCGGCAGCTGGCGGCGCAGTGCGACTATCCGCTGCACCTGGGCGTCACCGAGGCCGGTCCGGCGTTCCAGGGCACCATCAAGTCCGCCGTCGCGTTCGGTGCGCTGCTCAGCGAGGGCATCGGCGACACCATCCGAGTGTCGCTGTCCGCGCCACCGGCCGAGGAGATCAAGGTCGGCACGCAGATCCTGCAGTCGCTGAATCTGCGCCCGCGCAAGCTGGAGATCGTCTCGTGCCCGTCGTGCGGACGCGCACAGGTCGACGTGTACACGCTGGCGAACGAGGTGACCGCCGGGCTCGAGGGCATGGAGGTGCCGCTGCGGGTCGCGGTGATGGGCTGCGTCGTCAACGGTCCCGGCGAGGCGCGCGAGGCGGACCTCGGTGTCGCGTCCGGCAACGGCAAGGGCCAGATCTTCGTCAAGGGCCAGGTCATCAAGACCGTCCCCGAGGCGCAGATCGTGGAGACGCTGATCGAGGAGGCGATGCGCATCGCGGAGGAGATGGGCAACGATTCCGAATCGGGATCGCCTGTCGTCACCGTGAGCTGATCGCGCACCGTATCCTGTCGGCACGCCCACCGTGAGGAACGGCGTGACTGTCCGCTTTCTTCGACGAGACCCGGGGGTGACGGGGTGCTCAAACTCCTCGGCGCCAGGCAACTCGGCGCACGGGACCGCGCTGACGTGCTGCGGGTCCTCGACGCCGACCCCGTCGCCACCTGCATGGTCGCCGCGCGGGTGCAGGACCTCGGGGTCGAGCCGCGATCGATCAACGGGGAGTTGTGGAGTCGCGGCGGCCCCGACGAGTCGCTGTGCTTCTCCGGGGCGAACCTGGTCCCACTGCGCGGCAGCATCGGCGACCTGCGCGCGTTCGCGGATCGGGCGTGCCGGTTCCCGCGGATGTGTTCCTCCCTCGTGGGGCGTGCCGAGCTGACCATGCCGCTGTGGGAGATGCTCGAATCCGACTGGGGTCCGGCGCGGGAGGTCCGCGCCGAGCAGCCGCTGCTCGCGTTGGCGGCCCGGCCGCTCGTCGAACCCGATCCCGACGTCCGGCTCGTCCGGATGGACGAGCTCGACACCTACCTCTGCGCCGCCGTCGAGATGTTCATCGAGGAGGTCGGGGTGGATCCGCGCGCCGGGGACGGAGGTCGCGGCTACCGGCGCCGGGTCGCCGGGCTGATCGCCGCGGGCCGTGCGTTCGCCCGATTCGAGGACGGCCAGGTGTTGTACAAGGCGGAGATCGGCTCCGCGTCCCGGCAGGTCGGCCAGATCCAGGGCGTGTGGGTGCATCCCGACCACCGATCCCGCGGGCTCGGCGCCGCCGGAACCGCGGCCGTCGCGGCCGCCGTGGTCCGGGGTGGGCGCACCGCCAGTCTCTACGTGAACAGCTTCAACGTGCCGGCTCGGCGGGCATACGAGCGGGTCGGCTTCACCCAGGTCGCGACCTTCTCGACCGTCCTCCTCGACTGATGCGGCAGCCGGCGGGTGCCGTGCACCGGCTGGGGCGAATCTCACGCGTGGTCGATCGGCCGAATGTGTCGGCGGCACACCTACTATGGGCGTCGATGAACTCTCGTGTCGCCCGCCGTGTCCGCACCCCGCTCGCTCTCGCCGTGACGGGGGCGTTGACCGTGGGCCTCGCCGCCTGCACCCCGAAACCCGACGGACCCGAGCCGGCTGCGCAGGAATTCGTCTCCGCGCTCGCGGAGCGGGACACCGAGGCCGCGGCTGCCCTGTCCGACCGCCCGGACGTCGCGCAGCGGGCGCTCGACTCGGCGTGGGAGAACCTGCAGGCCGAGTCGATGACCGCGACGCTGGGTTCGGTCCGCGTCACCGGCGACACCGCGACCGTCGGCTACACCTACGAGTGGCACCTGCCGAAGGAGCGCGTGTGGACCTACTCCGGTGATCTGCAGATGGGACGCAAGGACGGGGACTGGGCGGTGCGCTGGAGTTCGACCGACCTGCACCCGAAACTCGGTGACACCCACACCATGTCGTTGCGGGCCACGCCGGCGCCGCGGGCACGGGTCAACGAACGCTCCGGCACCGACGTCCTGGTGCCCGGCACGATAGAGCGGATCAAGCTGGACGCACGCAAGGCGGGCAACCTGGGGTCCGTCGCGGCCGCGCTCGCGAAGATCCTTGCGCCGTTCGACAAGTCGCTGACGGCGCAGTCCATCGCCGAGTCGGCATCGACCGTCAAGGGCACCTATCTGGTCGCGAGCCTGCGCCAGGAGGACTACGAGACGGTCGCCGCCTCGCTCGCCGAACTGCCGGGCGTCACGGTCGACGAGGAGGCCGACCTGGTGTCGACCGACCGCGACTTCGCGCCCGACCTGATCGGCCAGGTCAAGAAGAGGGTCATCGACGAGGTGGACGGAACCGCGGGGTGGAGTGTGGTCACCGTCAACCAGAACGGTGTCGACACCGACGTGCTCACGGACACGAAACCGCAACCGGCGCCGTCGTTCTCGGTGAGCCTGGACCGGCCGATCCAGGTGGCCGCGCAGAACGCCGTCAATGCCCGCACCGACCAGGCGATGATGGTGGTGATCCAGCCGTCGACGGGCGCGATCCTCGCCGTCGCGCAGAACAAGGCCGCCGACCGCGACGGCCCGGTCGCGTCCACCGGCATGTACCCGCCCGGGTCGACGTTCAAGATCGTGACCGCGGGCGCCGCCATCGACAACGGTCTCGCGCAGCCGGGCACCATGGTCGGCTGCCCGGGCCGGATCACGATCGGAGAGCGGTCGGTGCCGAACTACAACGAGTTCGCGCTCGGCACCGTCTCGATGAGCACCGCGTTCGCGCGGTCCTGCAACACCACCTTCGCGAAACTGGCCAGCGAGATGGAGCCGGAGGCGTTGACGAAGGCGGCAGCGCAGTTCGGTATCGGGGTCGACTACGAGGTGCCCGGCCTGCCGACGGACTCGGGGTCGGTGCCCCCGGCCGAGGATCTCGTGCAGCGCACCGAGGACGGCTTCGGGCAGGGCAAGGTAGTCGTCAGCCCGTTCGGCATGGCGTTGGCCGCCGCGACCGTCGCGAATGGTTCGACGCCGGTGCCGCACCTGATCCTCGGTGACGAGACCACCGTCGACGGCGACCGCACGGCGATCACCCCGGAGATGGTCAGCGGTCTGCGCGGCATGATGCGCGAGGTGGTCACGTCCGGCACCGCGACCCGGATCGCCGGCGAGGGCGACGTGTACGGCAAGACCGGTGAGGCCGAGGTCGACGGCGGCTCGCACGCCTGGTTCGTCGGCTATCGCGGGGACATCGCCTTCGCCACCCTCGTGGTCCGCGGCGGCAGTTCCGACAACGCGGTCGCCGTCACCAACGACATGTTCGCGGCGCTGCCGGAAGGCTACTGACCCGCACCCGTCACGCCCGTGCCCGAGCCGGTACCTCCCGGGCGAGCAGCAGGGCCACCGCGCCGAGGAGGGTTCCGGTGACTCGGCGCTGCCACGTCGCCCACGCGGGGCGCGCGGCGATCAGTGCGGCGACCGCGCCCGCCGCGATCACGATCGCCGCGTTCACGGCGACGCTGACCGCGATCTGCACGCCGCCCAGCGCGAATCCCTGTGCGACGGGGTGCCCGCGGCCCGGGTCGACGAACTGCGGGATCAGCGCGAGATAGATGATCGCCGCCTTCGGATTGAGCAGGTTGGTGACCAACCCCATCCCGAAGAGCCTGCCGGTCGAGTCGCGGGACAGTGACGCCGGTTCGAACAGGCCTCGTCCGCCGGGTTTGAGCGCCTGCCAGGCGAGGTAGGCCAGGTAGCCCGCGCCGGCCGCCTTGAATCCCGTGTACAGCCACGGAACCGCGAGGAAGACCACCGCCAGACCCAGGTTCGCCATCGCCATGTAGATCACGAATCCCGTCGCTGTGCCGGACAACGAGATCAGACCGGCCGTGCGGCCCTGGCTGATGCTGCGAGACACCAGGTACATCATGTTCGGCCCCGGGGTGAGGACCATTCCCAGTGCCGTCAACGCCATACCCAACGCCGCCGCCGTCGAAATCACCACGCCCCCAGGCTGCCCGGCAGGTGCGGTGCGGTCGACAGCCAGATCGCGAACACTGGCCTGCTGCGGGCCGGGGCGCGCGTCAGGAGTAGACGACGGCCCGGATCACTCGGAGGGACCTGCGATCGAGATAGCAGCACAGCAGGGCCGGGGAGCCGTCGGCGGTGCAGGAGGCGGTGACGGCGTCCCCCGCGGCGATGACCTTGGTCAGGTCGGTCACGGTGCGTCCGCCGAGGACCGCCCGGGCGTCGGCGTCTCCGCGTCCGGCGGACTCGACGAGTCGCCGCACGGACTGCTTGCCGCGTTCTCCGACGCTGCGGACCGCGGCGCCGAAGGCGAGGGATCCGCCCAGGCCCTGGTGCCGCAGCATCCGCGCGCCCATCGACATGCCGACCTTGAGTTTCGCCGGATCGACCCCCGCGACCTGCGCGAACATCGGTGCGACCGCCCAGTGCGCGGCGATCCGACGAATCCGCGGTTCGCCGTCGTCGAGGGTGGCCTCGTACAGCAGGTGCATCGGGGCCTTCGCGGCAACGCCTCCGCCGAGACGGGTCTCGATGGTGACGTCGCGGACCACGGTCAGGCCGTCGACGATGTCGTCGCGGTCGATGTGGAACCGAATGTCGTTGGGGGCGATGAAGGTGTCCCAGAACCGGGCGAGGGGTTCGCCGCCGCGGCGGAGGCTGCGCTTGTCGTACAGGCCGCCGAGGACGGGCCGCCCGCCGACCGGGTCCTCGACGACGTGCTGGCGGGCGAACAGGCCCAGCCACGCGGCCTTGTCGTGGGCGGCGACCGCGGCGGGGGAGGCGTGCGCGAGCGCGAGCAGGGTGGTGGGGTCGGCGAGCATGGCACACCTCGGATCGGTGACGGCGTCGGGCATCGCGGAGTATGCCAGAAAGTTGGAACGCGTTCTAGAAGTCAGTTGCTGGGGCCCTGCGGGTTCGTGGGATCCTGCGGGGCGTCCCCGAGGTACTCGGGATGCAGTTCGCCCTTGACCCCGAGTTTCGTGTTCACCAGGTGGTTGACGAACCACAGCACCACTCCGATCGCGAGCAGCACCCCGGCGATCGCGTACTGCTCGGGGTTGCGGTCGGTGAACGGAGTGGCGAGGAATGCGCAGCTCAGCGCCCCGACGACCGGTAGGGCAGTGGGTGCGCGGAAATGCTTGTGCTCCACCGGGTCCCGGCGTAGGACCAGTACCGCGACGTTCACGATGGTGAACACGCACAGCAGTAGCAGCGCCGTGGTGCCGCCGAGCTGCGGCACCTCGCCGACGAACGTGATCAGCCCCAGTGCGAGCAGGGTGGTGAACGCGATCGCGATGTACGGCGTGCGGCGGGTGCGGTGCACCCGGCCCAGTTGCGGCGGCAGCACGTGCTGGCGGCTCATGCCGTAGAGGAGGCGACTGGCCATCAGCATGTTGATCAGGGCGGTGTTCGCGACCGCGAACATCGTGATGAACGCGAAGATCCCGAGCGGGAAGCCGGGGGCGCCGGCCTGCACGACCTTGAGTAGCGGGGTGTCGCCCTCGCCCAGTTCGTCGGCAGGCACCAGTGCGATCGCGGTCACGGACACCAGCACGTAGATCAGGCCGGTGAACAGCAGCCCGATCAGGAGCACGCGCGGGAAGATCCGGCTCGGTTCCTTGCACTCCTCGGCCATGTTCACCGAGTCCTCGAATCCGACCATCGCGTAGAAGGCCAGAGTCGTCGCGGCGATCACGCCTCCGAGCGCGGTGCGGTCGCCGGTGTCGAACGTCATCGCGCGGGAGAAGTCGCCCTCGCCGACTCCGAGCGCCCACATGCCGATGAAGATGATGATCAGCAGTCCGGACAGTTCCACGCAGGTGAGGACCACGTTGATCTTGACCGACTCGCCGACCCCGCGGAAGTTGACCGCCGCGACCACCAGCATGAACGCCACGCCGAGCAGGGTGATGCCGATGCCGGTGCGCACGTCCAGCTCGAAGGCCTCGGCGAAGTTCGCCGCGAACGCCCGGGACGCGGTGGCCGCCGAGGTGATACCCGAGCACATCACCGCGAACGTGACCATGAACGTGAGGAACTGGAGACCGAACGCCTTGTGCGTGTACAGGGCGGCGCCGGCCGCCTGCGGATACTTGGTGACCAGTTCCAGATAGCTGAAGGCGGTGATCATCGCGACGACGAAAGCGACCAGGAACGGCAGCCACACCACGCCGCCGACGTCGTTCGCGACCTGGCCGGTCAGTGCGTAGATCCCGGTACCGAGGATGTCGCCGACGATGAACAGCAGCAGCAGCCACGGGCCCATCACGCGCTTGAGGGTCGGTTCGTGCCCGGTGGTGGACGACGGTGCGGCCATGGCCCCTCCTCGCGCTGACTGGATCTATGGAAGCAGACCGAGGCGCCTCGCGCTGACCACCGCCTCGTGCCGCGAGTGCGCGTCGAGCTTGCCCATCGCGCTGCGCAGGTAGCTCTTGACGGTCTCCGGTCCCAGCGAGAGCCGGTGCGCGACTTCATTGTTCGTGCAGCCGAGGGCGATGTGCGCGAGGACGTCGAGTTCGCGCGGGGAGAGGGTGACCGCGGACGGCGCGGCACCCTCCGCGAGCAGTCCGGCGAGCTTGTCGGCGACCACACGCAGCCGGCTCCGCAACGCGTTGTCCGGTACGTCCTGGGCCAGGCTCCGCAGCTCCGCGTGCGCGTCCCGGATGCCCTCCGACACGGCGGCGTCCGCGGGACCGGAACTGGTCTCCCGGGTCCCGAGCAGTCGCAGCCGCCGGTCCACCTCGTCCCGGATCGCGATCTCCGCGGCCAGCCTGCGCCCGGACAGCGTGAGCAGTTCCGCGGTCCGGTCACCGATCGGGGTGGATTCGCGGATCGCGGCGTAGAGCACGGCACGGGAGACGCCGTCGACGACGACGGGGACGGCGATCACCGACCGCAGGCCCTCGCCGAGGACCGGTCCGTCGAAGTGGTGGGTGATGTTCAGGGCGCTGCGATAGTCGGGCACCGACGCCGGCCGGCGCTGGTGCGAGACGCGTCCACCGAGCCCGGACGACGACGGGACGGTGAGTCCTTTCAACCCGTTGGTTCGGGTGCCGAGAAACTCGCTGAGCAGCAGGTTTCCGTCGTGGACCTCACCGCCGAACAGCACCGGTACGTCGGTGAGGCTCGCGGTCAGTCGCAGTTCGGCGCGCAGCGCGTCCCCGTCGCGGGGACGGAGGAGCGCGTCGCGGGGGCTCGTCGGCGTCGGCATCGGTGCGGCTACCCCTTTCCGGGGGTGGTGTGGAGACCTTGTGAGCTAGATCATAAGGCGAGTGAAGTGTCCGGCGTCATGCCGGAGTGAAGTGGGAAGGAACCTCCATGGTCGACAACAGTGCCGCGACGAGTCGCGCAGATGCTGATGCGCGGGTGCGCGAGCTGCTCGGTCAGTACGACACCGCCGATGCCTGCGCGGCCGAGCTGCTCTGCGACCGGCATCCTGCCGAGGACATCGCGTTCACCGTGATCGAGGGCGACCTGTCCTCCCGCGACCTCACCTACGGCGAGCTGCGCGCCGAGTCGACGAAGTTCGCCGCCGCCCTCGCCGACCTCGGCGTCGAGCCCGGCGACTGTGTCGCCACCCTGATGGGCAAGTCCGCGGAGCTGGTCGTCGCGCTGCTCGGCATCTGGCGGCGCGGCGCGGTGCACGTGCCGCTGTTCACCGCGTTCGCGTCCCCGGCGATCGCGTTCCGGCTCGACTCGTCCGGCGCGAAGGTCGTCGTCGCGGACCGGAACCAGCTCGACAAGCTTGCGCCCGGCGAGGACATTCCCGCCGACGCGCCGTGGACGGTGATCGTCGCTGCCGGCGAACCGGAGTCCGACGGTCAGCTGAAGCTGTCGGACCTGCTCGCCGCGCATCCCGGGGACGACCCGAAGGGTGCCGCGGTCGCGGTCGGCGCGCAGGGGCCGATCGTGCAGCTGTTCACCTCCGGGACCACCGGAACCCCGAAGGGCGTGCCGGTGCCGGTGCGCGCGCTCGCGTCGTTCCACGGATACATGGAGTTCGGGCTCGACGTGCGCTCCGACGACGTGTTCTGGAACGCGGCCGACCCGGGCTGGGCGTACGGGCTGTACTACGCGCTGCTCGGGCCGCTGGCGTCGGGCACGCGAAGCCTGCTGCTGCACGCCGGGTTCTCGGCGCCCCTCACCTGGCAGGTGATCGAGAAGTTCGGGGTCACCAACTTCGCCGCCGCGCCGACCGTGTACCGCAGCCTGCGCGCCGACACCAACCCGGTCCCGGCCGGGCTGGCGTTGCGGCGTGCGTCGTCGGCCGGCGAGCCGCTGACCCCCGACGTCGTGGCGTGGTCGCAGTCCACCCTCGGGGTCGAGGTCCGCGATCACTACGGGCAGACCGAGCACGGGATGTTCATCGTCAACGCCTGGGCGGACGGGCTGCGCGAGGGTGTTCCTGCCGGGTCGATGGGCCGGGCGCTGCCGGGCTGGTCGTGCGCGGTGCTGCTCGACGACGCCGACGAGGTCGCGCCGCCGCGCACCGCGGGCCGGGTCGCGATCGACACGCACCACAGCCCGATGATGTGGTTCACCGGCTACGTCGACGCCCCGGAGAAGACGAAGCAGCGGTTCAGTGAGGACGGCCGCTGGTACATCACCGGCGACGCGGGCAGCACCGACGACGACGGGCACTTCTTCTTCAGCTCCCGCGACGACGACGTCATCATCATGGCGGGATACCGGATCGGCCCGTTCGACGTCGAGTCGGTGCTGGTGATGCACGATCAGGTCATCGAGGCCGCCGTCGTCGGCATGCCCGACCAGCTGCGGGGTGAGGTCCTCGAGGCGTTCGTCGTGCTGCGTGACGGGGTGGAGGGCACCGACGAGCTCGAGGCCGACCTGCAGCTGCTGGTGAAGAAGAAGTTCGCCGCGCACGCGTACCCGCGCACCGTGCACTTCGTGCCGTCGCTGCCGAAGACCCCGAGCGGCAAGGTGCAGCGCTACATCCTGCGCAAGGGCTGACAGCGCGTGACGGGGAGTTCGGTGGCCGGGTCGTCGGCCCCGGACTCCCGTCATCGTGTCTCGGTCAGCCGTGAGGTGAGGAACGCGAGGATCTCGTCGCGCGCGGCAATGGTCGGCTCGCCCGCGGCATCGATCAGGTGTGCCGTCACGACGCTGTGCGGGCTCGCCACCACGTCCGCGAAGAACGGCGGGGGCGTGGGGTCGGCCGCGCTGTCCGGGAGCACCGTGCCCACGAACCGGTCGCCGAGCGCTGACGCGTAGGCGGCGAAACGTTCGGCCCGGCACCACTTGTCGCCGGCGAACCGGTACGACAGCACGGTCAGGTCGTCCCGGTCGAGGCGGTCGCGTACCGCCGTCAGGTCCTCCGGTGCGATCTCCAGTCCCCCCGGGTCGTCGAGCGGGAGCGACGGCTGGCAGAGCACCGGTGCGAGGACCGACGCCTCGAGTGTCATGGTCAGCGCGAAGTTCCCGGTGAAGCACATCCCGACGGCGCCGACGCCGGGGCCGCCGCACTCCTCGTGGGCGGTTCGCGCCAGCGCGCGGAGCCATTGGGTCACGGGACTGGTCCGGTTCGCGCCGAACGCCCGGAACTCGGCGCTCACGCACGCCCGCTGCATCACGGCGCTGCCGTCCTCGGTCGTCGGCACCGCACCGTCGCGCCCGAACAGCGACGGCAGGTACACGGTGAAGCCGGCGTCGCGCACCCACCGCGCGAACCGGGCCACGTGCGGGCTGATTCCGGGCATCTCCGGCATGACGACGACGGCCGGGCCCGCGCCGGAGACGAGCACGACCTTCGTGACCGAATCGAAGGTGACGTCGCGCCGTTCGAAGTCGTCGAGCGGATCGTCCACGGTCGTGTCGTGCGGTGTCATCTGTGGGTTCCTGTTCGTTGTCGGTCACTGAACAGGCCGAGTCTCGTGGCCGGCGGACCGGGGGACGAGGGGCGGGATCGCCACCTTTCGGGTCGATCCGGCCAGGGTGGCTCGGGCGAGGTCCCCGATGACGCCGAAAACAACCGTTGTCGCAGAGCGCCTCAGTTCTAGGCGTCGAACCTGGGTTCACCCTGGCAGCCGCCTGGGAATCCGATCCCCGCCCGGGGCGGCAACCTCAACGAGCGCGGAACCGGCGGCGGAACTCGGCGGGACCGATTCCGACGCGATCGACGAACATCCGCCGCAGCGTGCCGGGATCCTGGTACCCGACCCGACGCGGGATGTCGCCGATCGGGACATCGGTATCGGCGAGAAGCCTTTTGGCGGCAGCGATCCGTGCCTCCTGCAGGAAGGCCAACGGCGTCCGACCCTCCTCACCGCCGTACCTGCGCAAGAGGGTTCGGGTGCTGACGTGGAACGCATCCGCGAGCCGGGACAGGTTGTAGGGCTCCGTGAGGTGATCGACCAGCCAGCGCTGTACCGCGGTCGCGAAGGGGCCGGACGTCGTCGGCACCATCGACTCGACGACGTACGGCGCCTGGCTGGCCCGGTTCTCCGATACCAGGGTGATGCGGGCAGTCGCACGGGCGACGCTCGCGCCGAGGTGGTCTCGCACGATCGCGGTCGCGAGGTCGAGGGATGCACTGAACGCGGCGGTGGTGGTGACGTGGCCGTCGCCGACGACCAGCGACTCCGCGCACACCGTCGACTGCGGATATCGCCGAGCCAGCTGCGACGCGAACAGCCACGAAGTCGTCGACCGTCGTCCGTCCAGCACACCGGCCTCACCCAGCAGGAATGCGCCGACGCACACCGACGCGATCCGGGTGTTGTGGCGCGCCGCCGCTCGGAGGAAGTCGATCTCGCGGCCGCGATCGGCGAGCCGGACGTCGAGGTCCTCGGTGGGGGAGACGTCGAATCCCGGCACGACGAGGAGATCGAACCGGTGATGCCATCGCTGCGCGCCGATCGTGAACCCGCCTGCGGCGGCCACCGGTCCGTCCCCCGCGGCGACGACCGTGGTCCGGAACAGGTCGGTACGGGAGGTGCCGTTCTCGCGGGCGACCCGGTTGGCGATGCGGAGGATGTCGGAGACGGCGAACACCTCCGTCGCGAAACAGTCGTCGTACGCGAGGATTCCGATCCGCATGGCACCCACTCCCGAGACGGCCGCCGGTGGGGAGGCCACGAGAGTGCAAGGCTAGACCCGGGAGCCCTTCCCGTCCGGAGGCGGACCGGAAGGACTCCCGGGTTGCGTCAGCGCCTGCGGATGCGGCCGACGACAAGCAGGGCGACGAGCGTGACGGCGAGCAGGAGGGTGGTGTTCGCGGCGGCCTGGAACACCTGGCCCCGGTCTGTGAGGCCGAAGATGGTCACCGGCAACGTCTTCCAGGTCGCCGGGTATACCATCACGGTGGCGCCGAGCTCTCCCATGGACAGCGCGATCGACAAGCCGGCGGCGGCGCCGATCGCGGGCAGCAGCAGGGGGAGCGTCACCCGCAGCAGTACCCGGGCGGGCCCGGCGCCGAGCGACTCGGCGGCCTGCCGGTAGGCGGGGTCGAGGCGGTCGAGCGCGGCGGAGACCGAGCTGAACGCGAACGCAAGCACCAGCACCGTGTGCGCGAGGATCACGATCCACTTGGTGCCGCCGAGCAACAGCGGCTTCGAGTTGAACGCGACCAGCAGCCCCAGCCCGATCGCCACCGAGGGCACCGCGATCGGCAGGTGGAACACCGCATCGGTGGCCTTGCGCAGCCACACCGGCGCCTCGCGTGCCGCGAGGGCGGCCCAGGTGCCGACGGCCAGCGCGATCGCGCCTGCGATGAACGCGGTCTGCAGGCTCACCGCCAGGCTCGCCAGGTTTTCGTCGGTCAGCGCGGCTGCGAAGTGCTTGCCACCCAGATCGGACGGCAGCGGTCCGGTCCACGACCCGGCCAGCGCCGCCGCGACGACCGTCGCGATCGGGGCCACGAACACCACCGCGACAACCAGCCCGAACACGGTCAGCGTCAGCGCCCTAGCCCGCGTTGTCCACAGCAGCACGGCTGCCTCCCATCGGTCGGTTGAACAGGACCCGGTAGCCGACGTACAGCGCCACCGACAGCGCCACCTGGACGGTGGCGATCACCGCGGCGCCGGGCAGGTCGAAGGTGACGATGCCGCGGGTGTAGATCAGCACCGGTAGCGTCACGACGTCCTTGGCTCCGGTGAACAGCACGATGCCGAACTCGTTGAGCGTCAACAGCAGGACGAGCGAGCCGCCGGACATCAGTGCAGGCCACGCCTCCGGCATGACCACCGTGCGCAGCACCCGCCACGGGGACGCGCCGAGGCCGGCGGCCACGTCGAGCTGCTCACGCGGCATCTGGGTGAACGCGGCGAGCAGCGGGCGGACCACGAACGGCGTGAAGAAGGTGACCTCCGCGGCGATCACGCCGAGCGGGGTGGCGAGGAAGTTCAGCGGACCGTGCTCGGCGCCGGTGATCCGGGTGATCAGCGCGTTGACCGCGCCCGCGGTGCCGTACAGGAAGGTGAACGCCAGGGTGATCAGGAACGACGGCAGCGAGAGCACGGTGTCGATCAGGCGGCCCACCGCCTTGGACCCGGGGAACGGCACGAACGCGAGGACCAGGGCCAGGAAGGTGCCGAGCAGCATCGCGCCGAGTGTGGACAGGGCCGCGATCTGCACGGTGCGCCACAGCGCGGTGCGGAACAGCTGCGACCCGAGGACCTCGCCCCAGGTGGACCAGCCGCGGCCGTCGTCGGTGACCGTCGACTCCGCCAGAACGCGGGCCATCGGGTACACGGCGAAACCGAGGACCAGCAGCAGCGGCGGCAGCGCCCACAGCGTCGGACCCCACCGGCGCGGACGGGGGCGCGCCGGGGTGGGATCGAGGAAGGGCGGCCGCTCCAGCACGGGAGCGTTCACGGGACCGGCCTCGGGGCCGGGACGAGCACCGCGCTCCCGTCGGGAAACTTCACACCCACCGGGGTGCCGATCGGCCGGTCGTCGTGCCCGGTGACGTCGACGTGGAGGGGGTGCTCCGGCATCCCGGCGAGCGTCACGGTCAGGCGGGTGGTGGCGCCGCGCCATACGCTGCCGGTCACGGCGGCGCGCAGCGCGCCCCGGTCGGCGGGCCCGGTCAACTCGACGGCGTGCGGCCGGATGCACAGCAGCGCAGCCGAGTCGGCGGCCTCCCAGTCGGTGGCGCCGATCTCCGGTCGCGGAGCCTGCGCGGTGACGGGGAGCCCGGCCAGCGAGACCAGCGCGGACGTGCCGATCACCCGGCTCACCGTGCACGGCAGCAGGTTCGCCCCGCCGAGGAACGCGGCGGTGAAGCTGCTCGGGGGCCGCTTCCACAGGTTCTCGGTGGTGTCCACGTCCACCAGCCGGGCGTCGCGCATGACGGCGATCCGATCCGCCAGCGCGAGCGCCTCGGACTGGTCGTGGGTGACGTACAGCATCGCGGTGTCCGGCAGGGCGGCGCGCAGCTGCTGCAGTTCGGCGAGCATGGACTGGCGCAGCTGGGCGTCGAGCGCGGCGAGCGGCTCGTCGAGCAGCAGCACCTTCGGCCGGATCGCCAGTGCCCGCGCGATCGCCACCCGCTGCTGCTGTCCGCCCGACAGTTCGCGGGGAAACCGCTTGCCGTAGGCGGACATCCCGACCATCGCGAGCGCGTCGTCGACCCGGCCGCCGATCTCGGACCGCGGCACCCGCTGGGACCGGAGCCCGAACGCGACGTTCTCCGCGACCCGCATGTGCGGGAACAGGGCGTAGGACTGGACGACGACGCCGATGCCCCGTTTGGCCGGCGGCAGGTCGGTGATGTCGACGCCGCCGAGGCGGACGGTGCCCGACACCGGGCGGTTGAACCCGGCCAGTGCCTTGAGCGCGGTCGACTTGCCCGACCCGCTCGGCCCGAGCAGGGCCACGGTCTCGCCCGGTGCCACCCGCAGGTTGAAGTCGACCAACGCCCGGGTGGCGCCGCGGCCGCGCCCGTAGGCGACGTTGACGCGATCGAACTGGATCGCGGGAGAGGTGGTGCCGACCGTGCCGCCGTCGATCTCGGTGGCCGCCTGGCGCCACCGGGCGTTGATCCGCGTCATGTCAGTTCCCGGTGGCCTTCTGGTAGGCGGCGACGTCGGCGTCGAGGTCCCGCAGCACGTCGTTCCAGTTCGGGGTCCACACGTCGACGCCTACGAGGACACCCGCCGGCGTGTTCTCGCCGGCCGACACGGTGGTGGCGGCGAGGTCGCTGCGGACCGACACCCCCAGCGCCTCGGTGCCGACGGCCTGCTGCGCAGTCTCCGAGAGCAGGTACTCCATCAGCTTCTTCGCCTCGTCCTCCTGCGGGGCGCCCTTCGCCAGACCCATTACGTAGGGCAGGGCGACGGTGGTGCGGGTGCCGTCCGCGTTGGCGGGGAAGAACAACCCGAACTTCGAGCCGTCGTCCTTGATCGACGCCAGATTCATCTGCACGTCGCCGTTGGCCACGAGCAGTTCGCCGTTGCTGACCTTCGGCTGCAGCTTGCCGGTCGACGACGAGGGGCCGACGTTGTTGGTCTGCAGCTTGCCCAGGTAGTCCAGTGCGCCGTCCTTGCCCCTGAGGTGCTGGAGCAGCAGCAGTACTGCGGTGCCGTCGCCGGCCTGGCCGGGAGTCGAGTACTGCAGTTTGCCCTTGTACTGCTCGGTGAGCAGGTCGTCCCAGCTGGTGGGGCCCGGGTTCGCGGCGGGGTTGGCGATGAACGAGAGGTAGTTGTTCACCACGGGCACGTACGTGCCCGCCGGGTCCTGTTCGGCGGCGGGGACTGCCGAGGTGTCGATACCGCTGGGCTGCAGCAGGCCCTGCGCGGCGGCCTTCTGGATGAACGGCGGCAGCGTGACGACGATGTCGGCCTGCGGGTTGGACTGCTCCTTCTCCACGCGGGAGACGACCTCGCCGGACCCGGCCTCGACGAGGTTGACGGCGATGCCGGTTTCCTCGGTGAACGCCTCGAACTGCGGCTTGTACCAGTTTGCGAGCCCGTCGGCGCTGTAGACGGTGACGACGCCGGAGCCGTCGGAGTTCGCGGCGGTGCCGGTGCCGCCGCAGGCGGTCAGGGTCAGGGTTGTTGCGGCCAGTGCGGCCGCGGCGACGGCGGGGCGGATCCGGAAGGGGCGCATCGATTTCCTCGCTCGGGGTGAAGGGGTGTGGGCGAATGCTTCGTAGGGCGGGCGGCTAGCGGTCGGAAAGGATCAGATCCGCGAACTCGCGAACCGAGGGCAGTACGGCGGTGGCACCGGCGGCGCGCAGCTGCGCCTCGTCGTGGGCTCCGGTCAGGGTTCCGGCGACGACGGACGCGCCCGCCCGCAGGCCCGACGTGATGTCGTTGGCGGTGTCGCCGAGAACGGCGACCTCGCGCACGTCGTCGACCTGCAGCCGAAGCAGCGCGGTGAGGATCAGATCGGGGTAGGGGCGACCGCGACCGGCGTCGGATGGCGCCAGGGTCAGGTCGGCGAGGGCCCGCCACCCGAGCGCTGCGAGCAGCTTGTCCTGGGTGCCGCGGCTGAATCCGGTGGTCAGCGCCACCTTGATGCCGTTCTCGCGCAGCGCGGTGATCGTCTCGGCGGCACCGGGAATCGGTTCGGCGCCGATCTCGTCGATCAGCCGGTCGTAAGTGGCCTCGAACGCCGCGTTGGCGGCCTGGGCACGATCCTCGTCCCCTCCGGTCAGCGCACGGAACACGACGATCTTGGACTGTCCCATGGTGTCGATGACGTACTGCCGGGCGGCCTCGGCCTCGGGACCTTCGGTGGGCAGGCCCGCGGCGTCGGCGGCTGCCACGAACGCCCGCAGCACGAGCCCGTCGTCGGCGACGGTGGTGCCGGCCATGTCGAGGACGGCGAGTCGGATCTGGTTGTCGGACATGGTGTCTCCTGTTCCTACGGGCCGACCTGGTCGGCGGTGTCCTAGAGGCCGAGGTGTTCGGCGGTCTGCTCGGCGAGTGCCGGCCCGAGGGTCATGCCGCGACCGCCCGGTCCCGCGACGACCCACACGTTCTCGGCCGGTTGACCGCGGTGCACCAGCTCGCCCGGGTCGAGGTGCTGGCTGTAGACGCCTGCCCAGCGCTTGACGACGTGGGGGAGCTTGCGGCCCAGCAGTTCCTCTGCCACCGAGGTCAGGTGCTCGTACGGGGCCTCGTCGACGTCGAAGTCGAAGGGTTCGTCGTATTCGTGGGTGTCGCCGATGGTCAGGCCCCCGTGCAGTCGCTGCACGCACAACAACTGCATCCGGTGCGCCGCCGCGGTCGGGGCCTGCGCCTGCGCCGACTTCAGGGCGTCGAGGGCGCCGCCCGCGAAGCCGGGGTAGTAGCGCAGGCTGTCGCCGTCGGCGATTGCGGTGGTCAGCGGTTCGCCGAGCGGGGCGGTCTGCATCATCTGGAGCCGGACCCGGCGCAGAGGCAGTTCGCCTGCCAGGTCGCGGGCCAGGCCGCCGAGGGTGGCGCCCGGGCACACGATCGCGAGGTCGGCGTCGAAGGTGCGGCCGTGGTCGTCGCGGATGTGGACGCCGGTGGCGTCGCTGGTGACCTCGCGGGCCTCGGTGGACGGGTGGAACGAGTAGCGCCCGCTGGCCTCGAGGTGTTCGCGGATCGCGGGCAGGGTGACCCGGGACTCGACGGCGCCGTCGCGGGTGCAGTGCAGGCCCGCGAGGTACTTGCCGCGCAGGGCCGGGTTGACTGCGCGGACCCGCTCCGGGTCGAGGAGCGCGAAGCCACGGGCGGCGGCGGCGGGGCGGGCGAGCACCTCCTCGGCGACCGCCACCTCCTCCGGCGTGCGGAGCAGGGTCAGTGAGCCGGCCGGTCGGAAACCGATGGCGGGGACGCGGGCGGCCAGATCGGCCCACAGTTCACGCGAGCGCAGTGCGGCGTCCAGTTCGTGTTCGGCCCGCCCGGACACCCAGACCAGGCCGAAGTTGCGTACCGTGGCACCGCGCGCCTCGGGTTCGCGTTCGAGGTGGACCACCTCGTGTCCTCTGCGGATCGCCTCGTCGGCATGTGCCGTGCCGAGGATCCCGCCTCCCACAATTGCAATTCGCATGGGGCACAGCCTGACCATTGGTCTAGACCATCTGGGAGACGCCCGGGAAAGGGCAGATGAACAATTGGTATAGACCAAAAACTGTGTACGCTGACGGACGTGAACGACGACACGTCCGTGCTCGAAGAGACTGCTGCGCTGTCTGATTCGCGTCGCAACGGGCTCGATGGCAGGGCCCGGCGCGGCGTCCGCGCAGTCGCGTCCCGCGTGGGCGCCGCGGCGGTGGCATCGTGACGGCCGAGAGCCTGCCCAAGCACTACATCGTGCGGACGCACGTCGAGGACCTGCTCGCGGACCTCGTCGCGGGTGACCCGGTGCCTGCCGAGCGGGAACTCGCGGCCACCTGCGGAGTCTCCCGGGAGACCGTTCGTCAGGCGCTGCACGAGCTGCTGGTCGCCGGCCGGATCGAACGCCGGGGGAGGGGCACCGTCGTCGCGCGCCCGAAACTGGTCCAGCCCCTCTCACTCGGTTCCTACACCGAGGGCGCACTGAGCCAGGGGCGCGAACCGGGCCGAATCCTGGTGCGGTGGGAAGAGATCGACGCGCACGAGAGACTGGCCGCGATCCTCGAGATCGCCGTCGGCGATCGGGTGATCCACCTCGAACGGGTCCTGCTGGCCGACGGCGAGCGCATCGGACTCGAGAGCACCTACCTGCCGCTGTACCGCTTCCCGGATCTCGCGGACACGTTCGACCCCGAGAGCTCCCTGTATGCGGCGATCCGCGCGAAGGGAATCGAGTTCACGACGGCCACCGAGCGGATCGAGACCGCTCTGCCCACCCCGCGCGAGGCAGGGCTCGTCGAGTCGAGCACGGCGATGCCGATGCTGAAACTGCACCGCGTGTCCCGCGACGCCACGGGGGTCCCGATCGAGCGCGTGCGATCGCTGTACCGGGGGGACCGGATGGCATTCGTGACCGAACTCCGCTGACTTCCGGGCGCCGCCGACACCTCGATGCGACGAATTCCGCCCGAGCGGTACCGCATCGGGGGAGCGCGACGGACAATGGGCACACGCGTTCCTCATCGACGAAGGGGTGGCGAAGTGAATCGGTTCGAGCTCCCGCAGACGTTGCGTCGATCCGCGAAGGAGGTGCAGGAGGCCTTCGCGACGGCCCACGAGACGGCGGTCAGGCGGTACGGCGAGGGTGAAGAAGCCCAGCGTGCAGCCTATGGAGAGCTCAAACAGAGCTACGAACTCGAGACGGATCACTGGGTGCCCAAGTCGGGATAGTGCCCGCGCCGCTCACTGGGCCAGTAGACCGGATCCCATCGCGGCGTAGATCAACATGAACGTCATCAAGGCCCAGCCGGCGCCCTGCCACGCCGGCCAGGTGCCGCCGTGCCGCCACACCGTGTAGGTGTGCACGAACGCGCCGATCCCGCCGACCATCAGTATCGCCGCGGGTGCGATCGCGAGCAGATAGCGGTCGGCCGTCGCACACACCATCGTCGGGGCAGTGGTGCAGTCGCTGCGGCCCAGATACGCCCAGAGTGCGGCGAGTCCCATCACCGTCAGGGCCGCGGCGAGCACGACGACCGCGTAGCGGGTGGCTCGCCGGATCTCCGGCGGATCGTTCCACCGCTTCTCGACGTCGTCCGACATCATTCGCCTCCCGCTGCCGGGACCGGGTCCCGCAGTCCACGCTACGCGCGGCCTGGGGCGGCGGCGTCGCCTCGGCTCAGGCCTGCGATGTCCCGTTGTCGTGTGTGACGGGGCGAGGCCACTCGCGACCCGTGTGCTGCTCGATCTCGAGGTTGAAGCGTTCGAGGAGGTTCGCAAAGGTTGTTCGATCGTCGTCGTCCCAGCTCTCGAGCATGCTGGCGACCCCGCCGGCCTTCCCCGCCCGTTCCTCCTCGAGGCGGATTCGGCCTTCGTCGGTGATCAGGAACTTGCGAGCCATTCCCCCGTCGGGATCCGGGATGCGTTGAACCAGGCCGGAATTGAGCATCGCGGTCGTCTGCCGGCTCAAGGTGGAGGTGTCCAGGCCGAACGCCTCGCTCAGTTCGCCGACGGACATCGGCCCCTGCGCGCTGATCCGGCTGAGCAGGAGATACGCGCTGTTGTCGAGGTGGCCGGTGCCGCGGCGAGGGTGGGTGAGGTGTCGCGTGAGCAGCATGGTCTCGAACTCGATGCGGTCCGCGGCCGTGGTCATGTGCATCCTTTCCTCTTCCCCCCGAGCGTGGTCGGTCCCTGGCGTCGCCCCTGCGTGGAGGCGTGTCCAGGGTGGTCGATTCGTACCATACATCCGATTTGTACCATACATGCAGGTTGCACAATGCATGTGACGTGCATCATGCAAGTTGATTGTACCCTGCAAATTATGTGTACTATGCAATTAATGTGCACTGGGCACAGTCCGTGCCGGCCACAAAGGTCTCTGCACCACATTCTCGATAGTGAAGTAGTGAGGAGTCGTCCCTTGGGAGGGCAGAAAACCGCCGTGAACCCCAACGCGCTCGTTGGCGTTCTGGCATTCGCCGGCATCGTCGCCGCACTCATGCAGACGCTCGTCGTCCCGCTGATCGCCGACCTGCCGCACCTGTTGAACACCACCGCGTCCAACGCGTCGTGGATCATCACCGCAACGCTCGTCGCCAGCGCCGTCTGCGTGCCGATCACCGGTCGCCTCGGCGACATCTACGGCAAGCGCCGCATGCTGCTGATCTGCGCCGTGCCGCTGATCGCCGGTTCGATCGTCTGCGCACTCGCCACCTCGGTGCTGCCGATGATCGCCGGCCGTGCACTGCAGGGCGTCGGCATGGGCCTGATCCCGATCGGCATCAGCGCCATGCGTGACCTGATCCCGGCGGAGCGGCTCAACTCGTCGATCGCGATGATGAGCGCGTCGATGGGCATCGGCGGCGCACTCGGCCTGCCGCTCGCCGCAGCCGTCGCGCAGAACACCAGCTGGCGGGTGCTGTTCTGGGGCGCTGCCGCCCTCAGCGTCGCGATCTTCGCCCTGATCTGGAAGTTCGTGCCCGCCACCCCGGTCGACTCCGACGCGGGCAAGTTCGACCCCGTCGGTGCCATCGGCCTCGGTGTCGGTCTGGTCTGCCTGTTGCTGCCTGTCTCGAAGGGTGCAGTCTGGGGTTGGACCAGCGGCACCGTCCTCGGATTGTTCGCCGCCGCGCTCGTCGTTCTGCTCGCGTGGGGCTGGTGGGAGCTGCGCACCACCGATCCGCTGGTCGACCTGCGCACCACCGCCCGCCCGCGGGTGCTGCTCACCAACATCGCCGGCCTGGTGGTCGGCTTCGCGATGTACGCGCAGTCGCTGATCCTTCCGCAGCTGCTGCAGCTGCCGGAGTCCACCGGCTACGGGCTCGGGCAGTCGATGCTGGTCATGGGTCTGTGGATGATCCCCGGTGGCGTCGTCATGATGCTCGTGGCACCCATCGGAGGCAAGCTCTCCTCGGCTCGCGGGCCGAAGATCACCTTGGTCGTCGGTGCCCTGATCATCGCGCTCGGCTACGCCTCGTCGATGCTGCTGATGGGCTCGGCCTGGGGTCTGATGATCGTCGCCGCCATCTGTGGCGCCGGCACCGGCTTCGCCTACGGTGCGATGCCCGCCCTGATCATGACCTCGGTGCCGCACTCGGAGACCGCGGCAGCCATGGCGTTCAACACGCTCTCGCGGGCCCTGGGTACCTCGATCGCCGCCGCGGTCGTCGGTCTCGTCCTCGCCCAGATGAGCGTCCAGGTCGGCGACTACACGCTGCCCACCGAGAACGGGTTCCGGACCGGACTGCTGATCGGCTGTGGCGTCGCGCTCGTCGCCGCCGCTGTCGCTGCCAGCATCCCTGCGGCACGGCGGGCGGAGATTGCACCGGCTGTCGCGCCCGAGGAGGAATTGGTGTCGGCGCAGAGCTGACCGGCACGCCGCACACTCGAGCCCGGCGGACGTCTCTTCGTGGACGTCCGCCGGGCTCGTCCGTTCGGGCGCCGGTGCGGCGCGTAGCCTTGACGCCATGTCTGTGCGCGCACCCCTCGTCTCCGGAACCGTTTCGCCAACCCTGGCCGTGCCCGCGAAGATCGAGCGACCCGAGTACGCCTGGAAGCCCACCGTCAACGAGGGCAACGAGCCGTGGGTGCAGACGCCCGAGACCATCGAGAAGATGCGGCTCGCAGGCCGGATCGCCGCGCAAGCCCTGCAGGAGGCAGGCAAGGCGGTGGCGCCGGGCGTGACCACCGACGAGCTCGACCGGATCGCCCACGAGTACATGATCGACCACGGCGCCTACCCGTCGACGCTGGGCTACAAGGACTTTCCGAAGTCCTGCTGCACCTCGCTGAACGAGGTGATCTGCCACGGTATCCCGGACTCGACGGTCATCCAGGACGGTGACATCGTCAACATCGACGTCACCGCCTACATCGACGGCGTGCACGGCGACACCAATGCGACCTTCCTCGCCGGTGACGTCTCCGAGGAGAACCGCCTGCTCGTCGAACGCACCCGCGAGGCGACCATGCGCGGCATCAAGGCGGTCAAGCCGGGCCGTGAGCTCAATGTCATCGGCCGGGTCATCGAGTCCTACGCCAACCGATTCGGCTACGGCGTCGTCCGCGACTTCACCGGGCACGGCATCGGCGAGACCTTCCACAACGGGCTGGTGATCCTGCACTACGACCAGCCGAACGTGGACACCGTCATCGAGCCGGGCATGGTGTTCACCATCGAGCCGATGATCAACCTCGGCACCGTCGACTACGAGATCTGGGACGACAACTGGACCGTCGTCACCAAGGACCGCAAGTGGACCGCGCAGTTCGAGCACACCATCGTCGTCACCGAAACGGGCACCGAGATTCTCACGCTCCCGTGAGCGGTGCGCTGCTCGTTGCCGGAACCACCTCCGACGCCGGGAAGAGCGTCCTCGTGGCCGGGCTGTGCCGGCTGCTGGCCCGTCGCGGCCTCTCGGTGGCGCCGTTCAAGGCGCAGAACATGTCCAACAATTCCGTTGTCACCCTGGACGGTGGGGAGATCGGGCGGGCGCAGGCGCTGCAGGCGCGGGCCTGCGGGCTCGAGCCGAGTGTCCGGTTCAACCCGGTGCTGCTCAAGCCGGGCAGCGACCGCACCTCGCAGCTCGTGGTGCGCGGAAAGGCCGTCACCTCGGTCGGTGCCCGCGACTACATGGCGCACCGGCAGTGGCTGCGCGGGGTGGTCGCCGACGAACTCGCCTCGCTGCGAGCCGAATTCGACGTGGTGATCTGCGAGGGTGCCGGGTCGCCCGCCGAGATCAACCTGCGCGCCACCGACCTGGCGAACATGGGTCTGGCCCGCGCCGCGGACCTTCCGGTGCTCGTCGTCGGTGACATCGACCGCGGGGGAGTGCTGGCCCACCTGTTCGGCACCGTCGCCGTTCTCGACCCCGACGACCAGGCGCTGATCGCAGGCTTCGTCATCAACAAGTTCCGCGGGGACGTCGCTCTGCTCGAACCGGGCCTGCGCCAACTGGAATCGCTGACCGGCCGTCCCGCCCTCGGCGTGGTCCCGTTCGCCGAGGGACTGTGGATCGACGCCGAGGATTCGCTGTCCACGGTCGCCGACGCACCGGTCGGCCGGCCCGCGCCGCCGCGGGGCCGGGACTGGTTGCGGGTGGCCGCGATCCGGCTGCCTCGGGTGTCCAACGCCACCGACGTCGAGGCACTGGCCTGCGAGCCGGGCGTGTCGGTGCACTGGGTGAGCGAACCGTCCCGGCTCGCCGACGTCGACCTGGTGGTGGTGCCGGGCAGCAAGTCCACGGTGTCGGATCTGGCGTGGCTGCGGTCGTCGGGGATCGCGGACGCCCTCGGTGACCGGGCCGCAGCGGGCCTGCCGATTCTCGGAATCTGCGGCGGCTACCAGATGCTCGGCCGGAGGATCGTCGACACGGTCGAGTCCGGCACGGGAACCGTCGACGGGCTCGGCCTGCTCGACCTCGACATCGAGTTCGCCGCCGACAAGGTGCTGCGACAGGCGACCGGGACCGCGGAGGGGATCGTGGTGTCCGGTTACGAGATCCACCATGGTCGGGTGACCCGCACAGGCGACGCCCCGCTGCTCCGTCACGACGACGGGACCCCGGAGGGCAGCGTGCGCGGGTCGGTGTTCGGCACGCACTGGCACGGACTGCTCGAGTCGGACGAGTACCGGCGGGCCCTGCTCACCCGGATCGCCGCGGCGACCGGACGCGAGTTCGCCGTCGCCCCCGACACCTCGGTTGCCGCCGAGCGGGATTCGCAGCTCGACCTGCTCGCCGACCTGGTCGAGCGCAATGTCGACGTCGATGCGGTGCTCGCGCTGATCGAAAGCGGAGCGCCGCGGGACCTTCCGACGATCACGAGCGGGCTCGGGTCGGCGGCCGACGCCTGAGCTCGGGTCACACCGTCGTGCGGCGCAGCGCCACCCATCCACTCGCGAGGGCGAGCAGTGCGAGGACCAGTGGCAGCACCACCATCGGAACCACTCGCGGCATGTCCACGAACCACGAGCCGATTGCGGGCCACCAGCGTGCCCAGGTGATCACGATCGCTGCCAGTCCGAGTGCGCCCACGGCCCCGACGATCGCCGCGAGCAGTCCGGTTGTGCGCCATCGCTGGTAGATCGCGCCGGCGAGTACCGCGATCCCCGCGGTCAGCAACATGATCGCGAACAGCGAAAGCAGCTGCACGAGCGGATTGTCCGTGAAGTAGCGTGCGATCCCGAACATCCGCATGTACACGCCCCACCCGTTGGTGGCGCTCTCGATTGCGGACAGCACCTGTACCGCGACCGCGAACACAGCCGACTGTCCGAGCGCCATCAGGACCGTCGCGCCGTAGAACTCGCGGCGGGTGACGCTCAGTCCCAGAGCGAACGGGAAGGTCTGGGTCAGGGCCTGGACGTAGAACGCGATCATGAACCCGAGCAGGGCCGTGACGCTGCCGGTGAAACCCTCACCTTCCTCGTTTCCGACCAGGAAGTAGATCGTCCAGCTGATCGCGAAGGACACCGTGAGGATCCCGACGGGCCATGCGATCAGCAGCGGCCAGGCGACGGTGTGCAGGCGGAGCACCGATCCGATCCGGGATGGTCGGGTGGCGTGTGCGTCCGCCGTGGCGGTCAGGGTGGCTGCGGTCATGACGTCGACTCCTGCGTGGTGGTTCGGATGACGAGTTCCTGGAGTGATGCCGGTTCGATCGTTGCGCCGGCGGCGATCAGTCGGGCCCGGTCGGCCTCGTCCGCGGTGACCTGGACAGTGGCTCGCGTCTGAGAACCGAGCGATTCCTGGTGCAGGACGGTGCCTTTCGCGGTGAATGCGTCGACCGCCTCGGTGGGGCCGGACACCATCACCGCCCGGCGGCGCAGCGTCTCGGCATCCTCGTCGAGAATGATCCGACCCCGGTCCACGAGGATGACGTGCTCGAGCAGGTTCGCCACCTCGTCGATGAGATGGGTGGACAGCACGATCGTGCGGGGGTGCTCGGCGTAGTCCGCGAGCAGGCGGTCGTAGAACAGATGCCGGGCGACGGCGTCGAGGCCGAGGTACGGCTCGTCGAACAGCGTGAGCGGTGCTCGTGACGCGAGGCCGATGATCACCCCGAGGGCGGATTTCATGCCACGGGAGAGCTTCTTGACCATGCGGCACAGCGGAAGTTGGAAGTCGTCGAGCAGCAGCTCGGCGAAGCCGCGGTCCCACCGCTCCATCAGGTGTCCGGCGGCGGAGAGGACGTGCCCGACCCGGAGGTCGTCCGGGTAGGTCTGGCTCTCCTTGATGAAGCTGATGCTGTGCAGCACGCCCGCGTTCTCGAACGGGTTGGCGCCGAAGACCGAGACCTCGCCGGAGGTCTGGAGGCTCTGTCCGGTCAGGATCGACATGATTGTCGTCTTGCCTGCTCCGTTGCGTCCGAGCAGGCCGTAGATCTTGTCACGCTCGATGTCGAACGAGATGTCCGTGAGTGCGGCGACGTCCCCGTAGCGCTTGTCGACCTCTCGCATCGAGGCGACGACGTCGCGCCCGGTCGACTTCCGGTCGGCGATCCGGGTGACGGTCAGGCTCCGGGTCATCGGGCCACCTCCCTCGTGTCGAGCATGGACTTGAGTTCGTCGAGCGGAATGCCCAGCCGATCGGCCTCGGCGACGAGGGGCTCGATGTACTGGCGCGCGAACGCTTCTCGCCTCCGGAAGCGGAGCGCTTCGCGCGCCCCTGGACTGACGAACATTCCAATTCCCCGTTTCTTGTAGAGGATCCCCTCGGTGACGAGCTGGTTGAGGCCCTTCGCGGCGGTCGCCGGATTGATCCGGTGGAATGCCGCCAGTTCGTTGGTCGAGGGGACCTGGGTCTCCTCGGGCAGCGAGCCGTCGATGATCTCGCCCTCGATCTGCTCGGCGATCTGTTGGAACAGTGGCCGGCCGTCGTCGATCACGGGACCGACCTCCCCCCCAGGCTCACTGGTTCATTACTCATGTAATGAACCATAGAAGCGGTTCGCGTGGAGGGCAACCCCTGGCTCCCTTGCCTGGGCACGGGTCGGGGAGCAGGCTGAGAGTGTTCGCCGCGACGGCACTTCCGTCGACGGGCCTCGGATGCCGGTCGTGATCGAATCGGTGGAGGCTGTGATGGCTGCAACGGAAGAAGTGAACCCACGGGCCTACAACAGTGTGTGGCAGTTCCGCGCGGACGCGTGGTGCCGGCTGGAGGCGGCCAGCGCGCACCTGGCGGGTCTGGCCGCACGCGGCGCGCCGCTCGACGAGCTGATCGAGCGCGTCGAGGGGCTGCTCGGCCAGATGCGGCCGTTCGAGCGGTACTGGGCCTATCCGGGATCGCAGAGTTTCGCCCGCATCCAGCGACAGTTCGCGGGCGGAGGATACGACAAGCTCGCCCGGACCGTTGCGCGGATCAACCGGGCGCTGGTCACCGGCTCGTACCGGAGCGGCGTACCGGCGTCCCTTGCCGACGGTGAGCACGAGGCACTCGACGCCGACTCCGCGCGCAGCGAGGAGCCGGGTGCGGACCGACCGGAGCGTCACTACTTCGAGGTGCTCGTGGTCGAAAGGATGACGGAGGCACAGGAACTCGCCCTGCGCCGGGAGCTGCGGGCCTGGCGGCGACCGGACGACGAGTTCATCTACGAACTGGTCATCGTCGGCAGTGGCGACGACGCCGTCATCGCGGCGCGGCTGAACGTGAATCTGCAGGCGTGCGTGATCCGGCGTCGATTCGGCCACCGGTCGCAGCAGGATCTGACCGCCCTGTCGGACTTCATCTACTCCGGTGTGGCGGAGAAGCTGGCCGGGCAGCCGCCGGACGAACGGACCCGGATCCTGGCCGGGGAGCTCGCCGACACCCGTCCGGAGCTCGACCTGTACCTGATGACCGAGATCGCGGTCGAGGACACCGCGGGCCGGCTCGGCCGGTACTTCCGGCGGGTGTTCCATGCGGGGGAGGGCTCGCTCGACCTGCACCTGAGTCTGCTCGAGGGCGTCGCGGCCCGGTATCGGACCCCGTTCTTCAGTGCACTGCGCGAATACAGTCACCGCCCGACCGGGGTCTTCCACGCGCTGCCGATCTCGCAGGGCAAATCGATCGTCAACTCGCACTGGATCTCCGACATGGTGGACTTCTACGGGTTGGATGTGTTCCTGGCCGAGACCTCGGCCACGTGCGGTGGACTGGACTCGTTGCTCGAGCCGATCGGGCCGCTGCGTGATTCGCAGCGGCTGGCGGCGAAGACGTTCGGGTCGCGCCAGACGTACTTCGTCACCAACGGCACGTCGACGGCCAACAAGATCGTCGTCCAGGCCCTCATCGCGCCGGGCGACATCGTGTTGGTCGACCGCAACTGCCACCAGTCCCATCACTACGGTTTGATGCTCGCCGGCGCGCAGGTGACGTATCTGGACGCATACCCGCTGAGTCAGTACTCGATGTACGGTGCGGTGCCGCTGAGGGAGATCAAGTCCAGGCTGCTGGCGCTCCGCGCGGCCGGGAAACTGGACCGGGTCAAGCTGTTGATGCTGACCAACTGCACCTTCGACGGGATCATCTACGACGTCGAGCGGGTGATGGAGGAATGCCTGGCGATCAAGCCGGACCTGGTGTTCCTGTGGGACGAGGCGTGGTTCGCCTTCGCCCGGTTCCATCCGGTCTACCGCACCCGCACCGCGATGCATGCGGCGCAGGCGGTGCGCGAACGGTTGCGCGACCCCGCATCCAGGGCGGCCTACGACGCGCACGCCGAGCAGGTGCGGGGCGCCTCCGACGAGGAGCTGCTCGAACGGCGCCTGATGCCCGACCCGGCACGCGCCAGGGTGCGGGTCTACGCCACCCAGTCGACGCACAAGACGCTGACCTCGTTGCGACAGGGCTCGATGATCCACGTGTTCGACCAGGAATTCGACCAGAAGGTGGAGGAGACCTTCCACGAGGCGTACATGGCCCACACCTCCACCTCGCCCAACTACCAGATCCTCGCCTCCCTCGACATCGGCCGGAGGCAGGCCGACCTGGAGGGTGCAGAGCTGGTTCAGAAGCAGGTCGAGAACGCGATGCAGTTGCGTGACGCGGTCGACCACCATCCGCTGCTGAGCAGGTACATGCACTGCCTGTCGACGGGCGAGATGATTCCCGAGGAGTTCCGGCCCTCGGGTCTCTCCCAGCCGTTGCGGGGGGGCCTGCGCGAGATGGTGACCGCCTGGCGCAGCGACGAGTTCGTGTTGGACCCCTCGCGGGTCACCCTCTACATCGGGCCGACGGGTGTCGACGGGGACACCTTCAAGCGGGCCGAGCTGATGGACCGCTACGGCGTGCAGATCAACAAGACGTCCCGCAACACGGTCCTGTTCATGACCAACATCGGCACCACCCGCAGTTCGGTCGCCTACCTCGTCGAGGTGCTGGTCAAGTTCGCGCACGAACTCGACGACCGCCTCGCCGACATGAGCATCACCGAGCGCGGCTACCACGAGGCGGCCGTGGCCAGGCTGACCAACCCGTCGGCGCCGCTGCCGGACTTCAGCGGGTTCCATCCGAGCTTCCTGGAGAAGAACGGTGGCGCAACGACTCCCGACGGTGACGTGCGGCGGGCCTTCTTCCTCGCCTACGACGACGCGCTCTGCGAGTACCTCACCGACGACGAGGTGGAGGATGCGATCGAGGCCGGCAGGTCGGTGGTCTCGGCGACCTTCGTCACCCCGTATCCGCCGGGCTTCCCCGTGCTGGTCCCTGGGCAGGTGTTCAGCAGGCAGATCCTCTCGTTCATCCGCAGCCTCGACACCCCGGAGGTCCACGGCTATCGCCCGCACCGTGGCTACCGGGTCTACACCGTCAAGGCCCTCGAAATGGCGGATCCCTCGGTCGGAGTGTGATCGTGCGGGCGGTGCGGTCGCCGCCGTGTAGCGTCCGGTGCCATGGAGTTGACGGAAGTGTCGGTCGGGGACGTCGTCTACAGCGTCCGGGTGGACGGTCCCGAGAGTGCCCACGTGGTCCTGCTGTTGCCGGGCGCGGGCGAGGACGGTTCGGTGTTCGACGCGGTCTGCGAGCGCCTGCACGGATCCGATCTGCGCACCGTGGTGCCGGACTCGATCGACGGTCTCGACGTTGCGGGCGTGCTGGCCCTTCTCGACGGGCTCGGACTGACGTACGTCAACCTCGCAGGCAACCGCGAGGGTGCGACCCTCGCCTGGGAGGCCGCCGCCCGCACCTTCGGCAGATTCAAGAGCCTCGTTGTCGCCGACAGTCCCCATCCAGCGGTCGCGGGTGCGGACTGCCCGGCGGTGGAGATTCCCTCCACGGTCGTCGTCGGCGGTCCCGGCGGGCGGCCCGATGCCGACGCCAGTGGCCGGCGCTGCCGCTCGGACTTCCGGGTGGTCGAACTGGACGGTGTCGACTCGGTGCCGGATGCCGGGGCTGCCGCATTCGCCACGGAGATCTCCCTGCGCACCAGCATGTGGTGAGGCCCCTCGTGGAGTCCGGCCGGCGGGCTCACATGTCACATGCCTCCACGGTGGCCGCCCGGACCCGGTGCCGAACCGTGGGCTGCACCGCCGCGCTCAGAGCTTGAATCGGCCGGCGAACGCGCGGAGCGGGAGATCGGCGCTGGTGATGATTCCGGCAGGTGCGTCGACCACCGATCGGATCGAGTTCAGGGCCGGAAGGCCTGTGACGGTCATGCCGATGGAGGCGAAGTTCTCCGGGTTGGACATGTCGAAGCCTTTTCGCGGGTAGATCATGTGCCTGCTGTAGACGTTCGGGTCGCCTGTGATCTGGGTGATGTAGCAGCCCTTGATGTTCCATGCCGGATCGGTGTGCGGGGTCATCTGCCACTCCAGGTGCGTCTCGACGCGTGAGACACCGTCGACGATGCCCTGGTACTTGATGTAGTTGGCGCCGAGCGACCCCTTGGGCAGGTGATACCAACCCAGGTCGACGTCCTTGGTGCATGCGCCGAGCTCGTAACTGAACTTGACCTCGTCGAGAACGAGCCCGAACGCATCGGCCATCAAGTGGACCGAGTCGGCGAACACAGCGGTGTACTTGTGGAGCGAGTCCGGAATGGTCGGGTCGTCGACCGGCCGGCCGTAGCCGACGGCCTTCCAGGTGTCGACCGAGTGGTGGCAGGACACGTCGACCGATTCGATGACGGTGACATTCTCGATGTCGGCGACGTCGGCGGAGTGGACGAGGCCGAGGATCTGGCACAGTCCGGGGTTCATTCCCGTCCCGTAGAAGGTGGCGTTGCCGCGTTCGCAGGCCGCGGAAATGACCTCGCTGACCTTCCTGCCCGACGGGTGGGGATGGTTGGTGTCGCGGTGGTGGCCGGTGATCCAGTCGGCGGTGGTGACAATGTTGATCCCGGCTTCGAGGACCTTCTCGTACAGGGCCTCGTCGGGGAACACTCCGTGGAAGGTGAGTACGTCCGGGTGTGCCGCGATGATTTCCTCGACCGTGCCGGTGGCGATGACTCCGATCGGATCGAGACCGACGATCTCCCCGGCGTCGCGGCCGATCTTGTTCGGCGAGTAGCAGTGCAGGCCGACCAGTTGGAGATCCGGGTGGTTCTGGATGCGGCCGATCATCTCCGTGCCCAGGTTTCCGGTGGCGACCTGGAACACGCGAATCTTGTCGACGGTGCTCATCGCTGCTGATGCCTTTCTGTCGGGTTGTGGAACTGAAGACGGTGCTCGCTGTCGGGATAGAACTGCGCCGCCCATTCGCGAAGCGCCTTGAATCCCTTGAATTCTTTCTGCGACAGGGCCGGTGGGTCGGAGTAGCGCTGGTGCGCCCAGATGTGAATGTCGGCCTCGAACTGTTCGATGACGAAATTGGCCATCGTCTTGCCGTACTCGGTGATCTCGGGGCCGTCTTCACCGGGCCTGCGTCCGATCCAGACGGTGAAACGCACGTCGGAGGTGTGCTCGTCGACCGGTGTCACCGCCGGCATGGTGCGATTGTCGACCATTCCCCAGCTCTTGGTGATCGAGCAGCCGAGCCCCGCATTGATGGATTCCACACCGCTGGTGGCCTCTTCGAGGGTCGCGCCTTCGTCGAAGGCGATGGTGAAATCGACGTAGGAGACGGGGCCGGAGAAGTCGTGGCGGGTGAATTCCGGCATGAACGGCGTCTTGTGGACGAACTTGAAGTGCGCGAAATCCACCCCGTTCTCCATGATGTACTGCGGGTGAATCTCCAGCTGCTCGCGGAACAATGTGGCGGCGGGGAAGGGCTGGTGGTAGTCCGCGGCCGTCTTGTCGTCCCCGAAGGCCTCGAACATGTCGGGGACGTCGAAGTGCGGAGGCCGGCCGTCGATGTCGTACCAGATCCACACCGCCGCATTGCGTTCGACGACCGGATAGCTGCGGATGCGGCGACCCTTGTTCGGTGCCTTCTCGTACGGGATGCACACATTGCGGCCCTCGCGGTTCCATTCCCATCCGTGGAACGGACACACGAGACTCTCGCCTTCGACGTGCCCGCCGTACCCGAGGTGGGCACCGAGGTGCTCGCAGTACGCGTCGAACACGGCAACGGTGCCCGATGCCGATCGCCACGCGACCATCTCCCGGCCGAAGTACTTCATCTTGCGCACATCACCGACTCGGATCTCGGCCGACCAGGCGACCTGGAACCAGCCGGTGGGCTCCATCGACAACGGCGTGTGCGCCATACGAGAACTCCTCCACCATCGCGGGGTCGTGAGCCGAATTGCCGCCGGGGCTTCGAGAGCGGTCCGCGACCGACGACACGCAGAAGGGTAGAACCCTCTGTGAAACAATACAAGAGGGTTCTTTGAAATCTTTGGGAGCGCGTTACCATGAGCCGATGTCGGAGGTAGCAGCCGCACCGGGTCGCCGCGTGAACAAACGCGGGGCGGCCACGCGCGAGAGCATGATCAAGGCGGCGATCTCGTCGCTGGCCAGCGGCGACCCCGCCGCGGTGTCGGGAAACCGCATCGCGCGGGACATCGGCGCGACCTGGGGTGTGGTGAAGTACCAGTTCGGCGACATCGACGGCCTGTGGGCTGCGGTGCTGAGGCACACCGCCGAGCAGCGCGGTGACCTCCCCGCGAGCGCAAAACCCGATGGACCTGTGCGCGAGCGAGTCGCCGCGCTGATCGATGCCATGTATGTCGGTCTGCGTTCCCCGGAATCGCTTGCCATCGAGAATCTCCGGGCCGCCCTGCCCCGGGACACCGCCGAACTCGAACGCGCGTATCCGCTCACCGCGGCGGAGCTCGCGTCATGGAGGCCGAGCTGGGATCAGGCGTGCGAACGGGCCTTCGCCGGTCTCGGCATCGACAGGGTGCGGATCCGTCAGATCGCGGCCCTGCTCCCGGCGGCCATGCGAGGACTCGCCTCCGAACGCACATTGGGTACGTACGGAGACCTCGACGATGCTCGCGAGGGTTTGATCAACTCCATCGTCGCCTACTTCGAGAAGTCGTAGCGACCGTTCCCGGCGTCCCCGGGAAACACGTCGGGGCGCCTGCGCCAGCCGTCCGGCACTCACCCGCCGGCCGTGAACCGCGGGTGAACGCGCAGCGCACTAGACTCTGCCGGTGCTCGACAGCGTCTCCGCCCCCTCCCGTGTCACCTCCGTCCGCTCGGCCCTGCGTTCGCCGCGGCGGCTGACCACGGAGGCCCTCGCCGGGCTCGTGACGGCGCTGGCCCTGATTCCCGAGGTGATCTCGTTCGCGGTGATCGCGGGTGTGGATCCCAAGGTGGCGCTGTACACCTCGTGCGTCATGGCGATGACGATCGCGTTCGTCGGCGGCAGGCCCGCGATGGTCTCGGCGGCCGCAGGCGCCACCGCGCTCGTGGTGGCGCCACTCGTCGCGTCGCACGGCATCGACTACCTGATCGCGGCGGTGTGGCTGGCCGGCGGGCTGCAGATCCTGTTCGCCGTCGCCGGTCTCGCGCGGCTGGTGCGTTTCATTCCGCGGTCGGTGATGATCGGCTTCGTCAACGCTCTCGCGATCCTCATCTTCAGTGCCCAGCTGCGGCACCTGTTCGACGTGCCGTGGCTGGTGTATCCGCTCGTCGCCGCGGGGATCGCGATGGTGGTGTTCATCCCGAAGCTGACGAAGGCGGTGCCGGCGCCACTGATCGCGATCGTCGTCCTGACCGGGGTCGTCGCCCTGTTTCACATGGATGTGCCCGAGGTCTCCGACCAGGGTGAGCTCCCGTCGGGACTGCCGACGTGGATGATCCCGAACGTGCCCTGGACGTGGGACACGCTGACGATCGTCGCGCCGTTCGCCCTCGGCCTCGCCCTGGTCGGGTTGCTGGAGTCGCTGCTCACCGCGAAACTCGTCGACGACATCACCGACACGCCCTCGGACAAGACCCGCGAGTCCTGGGGGCAGGGTGTGGCGAACATGGCCGGCGCGCTCTTCGGCGGTATGGGCGGGTGCGCGATGATCGGCCAGACCATGGTCAACGTGAAGGAGGGCCGGGCCCGCACCCGCATCTCCACCTTCCTGGCGGGGGCGTTCCTGCTGGTGCTCTGCGTGACCGCAGGCGACGTCGTCGGCGCGATTCCGATGGCGGCGCTCGTCGCGGTGATGGTGGTGATCGCGGTGACCACCTTCGACTGGCGCAGCGTCGCCCCGCGTACCCTGCGGCTGATGCCGCGCAGCGAGACCCTGGTGATGGTGGTGACGGTCGTCGGCACCCTCGCGACCGAGAACCTCGCCGTCGGCGTCGTCCTCGGCGTGCTGACCGCGATGGTCGCCTTCGCGCGCCGGGTGGCGCACCTGACGGACATCGATGTCGCCGACGGCGAGGGCGAGCGGACGTACCGCGTGTCGGGCGAACTGTTCTGGGCGTCGAGCAACGACCTCGTGCACCGGTTCGACTACGCCGGCGACCCCGACTCGGTGGTGATCGACCTGTCCGAGGCCGACGTGTGGGACGCGTCCACCGTTGCCACCCTCGACGCGGTCTCGCACAAGTACGCCGCGCGCGGGAAGTCCGTGCGGATCGTCGGCTTGGACGGGGCGAGCCTGGACCGGCTCGAGCGGTTGTCCGGGCGGCTCTGACCGCTCGTCTCGCGGATGTCACCGCTCGTCGCCGCGCGTATACGCGTGATTTGAACTCTCAACCGCTTGCGCGTTAGCCTGCAGTCACGCCGACTTCTACGCGGCGGTAACGATCTCGTCCGGGAAGGACCACGATGCGCGGCCATGCAGCAACTGTCACCACGACGCTGATGCGTGGCGGTTGTTGTCGAATGCACCGCCGCTGAGACGAGATCCCGCGCGCCGTCACATCGAGTGACCGTGCCGCCATCTTCCCGCGTGAAATTCCCACCGGGCACCGATTCGTCGCAGCGCAGTCATTTGCCCGGTGCCCGTGGGGAAAGGACCAGTCCATGTCCGCCCGAACGCTCCCGATCATCGATCTGGAGAACCTCGACGTCGACGCGCTCCGCCAGGTCACGCACGAGATCGGCTTCTTCTACCTGACCGGTCACGGCATCGGTCAGCATCTCACCGACGACCTTGATCGCGTCGGCCCGTGAGTTCTTCGCGCTGCCCGAGGCGGACAAGCTGGAGATCGAGAACAGCAACTCGCCGCAGTTCCGCGGTTACACCCGGATCGGCGGCGAGCGTACCCAGGGCTACATCGACTGGCGCGAGCAGCTCGACATCGGACCCGAGCGCGCCGCGGTGGACCCGATCGACCCCGCCCGCCCGTGGGACGTGCTGCACGGACCGAACCTGTGGCCGACCCGGGTTCCGCAGCTGCGTGACCTGGCGCTGGAGTGGATGACGCAGGCCCAGGACGCGGGCCTGCGGCTGATCCGGGGCTGGGCCGTCTCGCTCGGCGCCCCGGCGGACTTCTTCGACGCCGCGTTCGCCGACCCCGATCCGCTGCTGAAGATCGCCCGGTATCCCGGCCACGACGGCTCGGTCACCGACCAGGGCGTCGGCAGCCACAAGGACGTCGGAGCCCTGACCCTGCTGTACCCCGAACCCACCAGCGGCGGATTCCAGGTGGAGACCGGCACCCCGGACGGCGGGACCGCCTGGCTCGACGTCGACCCGATCCCCGGGCACTTCCTCGTCAACATCGGCGAGCTGCTCGAGGTCGCCACCGGCGGCTACCTCAAGGCCACCGTGCACCGGGTGCTGCCGCCTGCCGCGGGCACCGACCGCGTCTCGCTGCCGTTCTTCCTCAATCCCGGCTACGACCAGGCCCTCCCGGCCGTGCCGCTCTCGCCGGAGCTCGCGGCCGAGGCGGCCGGTGTCGGGCCGGACCAGCACGGCGGCACCCTGCACGCCCGGTACGGCCTCAACGCCCTCAAGTCGCGCCTGCGCGCGCATCCGAACGTCACCGAGCGGTACCACCGCGACCTGCTCGACCTGCCCGCCCTGCGCGGCTGACCCGTCACCACCCACCCGGAAGGTATCCCTCAATGTTCTTGCGCCGCACCGCTGTTCTCTCCGCAGCCGCCCTGCTCGCCGCGGGCCTGGCCGCCTGCTCGTCGGGTGGTGACGCCGAGACCCTGGTGGTCTCCGCCTCCAGCACGCCGCACGTGGAGATCCTCGAGCACATCGCCGACTCGGGCGTCCTCGGCGACGTCAAGCTCGACATCAAGCCGGTCACCGGCGAGATCGACCCCAACGAACTGCTCGTCGCGGGCGACGTTCAGGCCAACTACTTCCAGCACGCCCCGTACCTGGCGGACTGGCAGAAGCAGAAGGGTGTGAGCGACCTCGTCTCCGTCGCCGACGTCCACCTCGAGCCGATGGGCCTGTACTCGGAGAAGATCACCGCCGTCGACCAGCTGGCCGACGGGTCGACCATCGCCCTGCCCAAGGACACCACCAACTTCGCGCGTGGCCTCTACCTGCTCGAGTCCGCAGGCCTGATCCAGATGGACAAGCCGTTCGCCGACGCAGACCTGTCCGTCGTCACCCAGGCGAACATCAAGGCCAACCCGAAGAACCTGAAGTTCGTCGAGATCGAACGCTCCCAGATCGCTCGCAACCTCGGCGACCCGCAGATCACCGCCGCGGTCATCAACTCCAACTACGCGATCGAGGCGGGCCTGACCCCGGCGAAGGACGCGCTGCTCTCGGAGAAGGTCGAGGGCAACCCGTTCGCGAACCTGCTCGTGGTCCGCGCCGCCGACGAGAACGATCCCGGTGTGAAGGCACTCGCCGAGGCCCTCGTCTCGCCGGAGACCGCCACCTGGATCGAGGAGAACTACTCCGGTTCCGTCGTCCCGGTCCACCCCGCGAACTGATGATCACCGTCGAGAACCTGGTCAAGACCTTCCCCGCCGCCGGTGGCGCGGGGGAGGTCTCGGCCTTGCGCGGGATCGACCTGGAGATCGGCGAAGGCGAGATCTTCGGCATCGTCGGGCCGTCCGGTGCGGGCAAGTCGACGCTGCTGCGGTGCCTGAACCTCCTGGAACGGCCCACCAGCGGTCGCATCGTGCTGCGCGGTGACGACCTGTCCCGGCTCACCGGGGCCGGTCAGCGGCAGGCGCGCCGCCGCATCGGCACCGTGTTCCAGCAGTTCAACCTGCTGCACTCGAGGACCGTGCGCGCGAACATCGAGTTCCCGCTCGAACTGGCCGGGCTCGACCGCGCGCAGCGCCGGGCCCGCGCCGACGAGCTCATCGAGCTGGTCGGCCTCGCGGGCAGGGAGCAGTCGTTCCCGTCGCAGCTGTCCGGCGGGCAGCAGCAGCGGGTGGGCATCGCCCGCGCGCTCGCGTCCGAGCCCGACGTGCTGCTGTGCGACGAGGCCACCAGCGCGCTCGACCCCGAGACCACCGACCAGGTGCTCGACCTGCTCGCGGAACTGAACCGCACGATCGGCGTCACGGTCGTGCTCATCACCCACGAGCTCGGCGTGCTGCGCCGCATCTGCACCTCCGCGGCGCGGCTCGAGGACGGCCGGATCGCCGAGTCCGGGAAGATCCTCGACCTGGTCGCCGACCCCGAGTCGGCGCTGGGCGCGGCGATCCTGCCGGTCGGCGACGACCTGTCGGCGGGCGAGGGCGCCGACACCGCGCTGGTGACCACCATCGGCGACGACGCCCACGGCCCGTGGCTGGCGCAGCTGATCCGCAAACTCGACGCCGACATCGCCGTCGTCGGCGGCCGGGTCGAACCGGTCGCCGGCGTCACCGTCGGCCGGCTGCGGCTGCGGTTCGGGCCGGAAGTGGACCGCGCGGACGTCGAGGCGTTCGTCGACGCGCAGCCCAACGTCACCCTCGCGTGGGGTGCCGAGAGCGGGATCGAGGGGTTGACCGCATGAACAAGCTGTCCTGGCAGGATTCGTTGCCGGAGGTGTGGGATGCGACCCTCGAGACCCTGTACATGGTGTCGATCTCGTTCGTGCTCACCGTGATCGGCGGCATCGTGCTCGGTGTGGTGCTGCACGTGACGTCGCCGGGCGGTCTGTGGCCGCAGCGCGCGGTCAACTCGGTGCTCGGCGCCGTCGTCAACGTGTTCCGCTCGCTGCCGTTCCTGATCCTGATGATCGCCCTGATCGGTACCACGCGTCTGATCGTCGGCACCGCGATCGGCCCCACCGCCGCGATCGTGCCGCTGACGATCGGCGCGATTCCGTTCTACGCGCGCGTCGTCGAGGCGGCGCTGCGCGAGGTCCCGGTCGGACGGGTGGAGGCCGCCCAGGTGATGGGCGCGACCAACGGGCAGATCGTGCGCAAGGTGCTGCTGCCGGAATCGCTGTCGGCGCTGATCGCCGGCGCGACCCTGACCGTGGTGCTGCTCGTCGGGTACTCGGCGATGGCCGGTGTGATCGGCGGCGGCGGCCTCGGCGACTTCGCGATCGTCTACGGCTACCAGCGCTTCAACACTCCGGTGCTGCTCGTCGCGGTCGTCGTGCTCGTGGTCGTCGTGCAGATCCTGCAGTCGATCGGCGACCGCGCCGTTCGGGCGCTGGACCACCGGCGCTGACGCGCGGTGCGTGATCTCACCCCGACCGGGGTGAGATCACGCACCGGTGGCGCGGCCGCTCAGGCGTGGCTCGGGATCCGTCCGGTGGTCGCGGTCGCGAGCACCGCCCGCAGTCCCGCCGTCACGTCGTCGGCGATCGCCTCCTCCGCCCCGTCCTCGAGGGCGTCGAGGATGCGGGAGACGATGACGGCCGGGTCCGATTTCGGAACGTCGAGGTGCGCGATCATCGGTGTGTCGGTGTAGGCGAGGTGGGCGCCGAGCACCTGGGTCCCCTGTCCCTCGAGCTCGAGCCGCAGCGCGTTCGTCAGTCCCCAGAAGGCGGCCTTGGACGGGCTGTAGGCCCCGGGCGTGGCCAGCCAGCTCAGGATCGAGTGCAGGTCGATCACCGCTCCTCCTCCGTTCCGCGCAAGAGTTGGGGCGAGGGCACGAACCAACTCGAGCGGCCCGAACACGTTGGTCTCGAACGTGTTCCGGATCTCGTCGATCGGTGAGGCGAGAAGCGAGGGGGCGCCGGTGATCCCGGCGTTGTTCACGATCACGTCCACGTCCGGTGCCGCGGCGGCGGCCGACCGGACCGACGCGGGGTCGGTGACGTCGAGGTGGATGGGGACGATCCGATCGTCGTGCCAGTCGTGATCGCGCCGCGCCGCGGCGTACACGCGGCGCGCCCCGCGGGCGAGGAACTGGCCGACGAATTCCCGGCCGAGGCCTCCGGTCGCGCCCGTCACGAGCACGGTGCGTCCTTCGATGTTCATGGTTTCCTCTCATCGGGTGACGGCCGGAGTCGGCCGCCGCGGTGGCTCCGCGGACGGGGGTGACCCCGCCCGCGGAGCTTGGGCTCACAGGCGTTCGATGATGGTTGCGTTCGCCAAACCGCCTGCCTCACACATGGTCTGGAGACCGAACCGGCCGCCGCGATCGCCCAGTGCATGAACCAGTGTGGTCATCAGCCGGGCGCCGCTGGCGCCGAGCGGATGGCCGAGCGCGATGGCGCCGCCGTTGACGTTGACCCTGCTCGGATCGGCGCCGGTCTCCTTCTCCCAGGCCAGCACGACCGAGGCGAACGCCTCGTTCACCTCGAACAGGTCGATGTCGCCGATCGTCAGTCCCGCGCGGTCGAGGACCTTGCGGGTCGCGGGGACGACCGCGGTCAACATGTAGAGAGGGTCGTCGCCGGCGACCGCGACGCTGTGGATCCGGGCGAGCGGTGTGAGTCCGAGTTGTCCGGCACGTTCGCTCGTCGTGATCAGCAGCGCGGCGCTGCCGTCGGTGACCTGGCTCGCGTTGCCCGCCGTGACGTTCCATCCGATCTGGGGGAACCTGCGGGCCATCGCCTCGTCGTAGTAGGCGGACCGCAGACCCGCCATGGTCTCCAGTGTGCTGCCGACCCGGATGCCCTCGTCGGTGCGAACGTCGCCCACGGGGCTGATCTCGGCGTCGAACAGTCCGTTCTTGGCGGCCTCCGCCGCCTTGGCATGGCTGGCGAGCGCGAACTCGTCCATCTGTGTGCGGGAGATGCCCCAGCGCGCGGCGATCAGTTCGGCACTGATGCCCTGCGGTACCAGACCCTCGGGGTAGCGCTCGGCGAAGGCGATTCCGCTCGGGTCCGTGGTCCCGAGCATGCTCGAGCCCATCGGCACCCGGCTCATGGATTCCACCCCGGTCGCGACGACGATGTCGTACGCGCCCGAGATCACTCCCTGTGCCGCGAAGTGGACCGCCTGCTGACTGCTGCCGCACTGCCGGTCGACCGTGGTGGCGGGTACCGACTCGGGGTACCCGGCCGCCAGCACCGCGCGGCGGGTCACGTTCGCGCCCTGCTCGCCGACCGTACTGACCACGCCGCCGATGACGTCGTCGATCAGGCTCGCGTCGACACCGCTGCGCCGGACCACCTCGCGGAGGCTGTGGGCCATCAGGTCCACGGGGTGTACGTCGTGCAGCACACCCGTCGCCTTGCCTCGGCCCAGGGGAGTGCGGACGGCCTCGACGATCACTGCGTCCCTCATCGTGTGTCCTTCTCGCTCGTGAGCGCCCGGTCGGGTCCTGACGCTCGGTCCACCAGTGCAAACCATCTAGCTATGTAAAACCATACCCAGATCGGGCGGAGTCTGGCTATGGTTTTCGTAAGTCAGTAGTCTGGGGGCATGGCGATGAAGCTGCAGGGACCCCTCGCGGACCGCTCGGCATGGGAGGCGGGCGATCGCTGCTCGATCAAGCGGGCCATGGACGTCGTCGGGACCCGCTCGGCGATGCTGCTGCTGCGCGAGGCGTACTACGGCACCACGCGCTTCGACGACTTCGCCCAGCGGGTGGGGATCACGGACGCCGTCGCGTCGGCCAGGTTGAAGGACCTGGTGCAGGCGGGATTGCTGGCCAAGAGTCCCTACCGCGAGCCCGGGCAGCGCACCCGCTACGAGTACGTCCTGACCGACATGGGCCAGGATCTGCTGCCGGCGGTCGTCGCGCTCATGCAGTGGGGCGACAAGTACCTGCAGGACGGCCGCGGGCCGCTGCAGCTCGTCGAGGACGAGACCGGCGAGCCGATCAGCGTGGAGGTGCGCAGCACCGCAGGTAACGAGGTCGACCTCGACGACATCCGGGTACGGGTCAGCGGCGCCGCGGCGCGTGGGCTCGCGGAAAGTGTGTGATTCCTCCCGGAACCCGGGAGGAATCACACACTTTCAGCTCAGGCCGAGGAGGGCGTTCTCGACGACCTCGGTCAGGGCGGGGTGGATCCAGTACTGGCCGAGCGCCATCTCGCGTGCCGGCAGGCCGAAGCTCATCGCCTGCACCAGCGGCTGGATCACCGTCGACGCCTGTGCGCCGATGACGTGCGCGCCCACGAGCTGCCCGGTGCCGCGGTCGGCGATCACCTTGCACAGGCCCTCGTCGTCCTCCATCGCCCAGCCGTAGGCGACGTCGGCGTACCGCTGCACCTTCACCGAGACGTCCAGGCCCCGCTCGCGGGCCTGGGCCTCGGTCAGCCCGACAGACGCGATCTGTGGGTCGGTGAACACCGCCGACGGGACGAACCGGTGGTCGGTCCGCACCAGGTCGGCGCCCTCGCTCCACGCGTCGCGCAGCAGATTCGCCTGCACCACCCGCGCCTCGTGGTTGGCGACGTGCTTGAGCTGGTGCGGTGACGAGACGTCGCCGAGCGCGAACACGCCCTCGGCGGTGGTGCGCTGGAACTCGTCGACGGTCACCCGGCCACGGGCGTCCACCTCGATGCCGGCGGTCTCGGCGCCGAGCCGGTCGCCGTTCGGGGTGCGGCCGGTCGCGACGAGCAGGGTGTCGCCTGCGACGACGGTGCCGTCCGCGAGCACGACCTCCACGGCGCCCTCGCGGCCCCGCACCTCGACGGCCGGATTGCCCAGGTGCACATCCCATTTGCCGCGCGCGAGGTCGGTGAACCGCTGGGAGACGTCCGCGTCGAGGTCGCGCAGCAGACGCTCGCCGCGCCCGATGATCGACACCCGGCTGCCGAGGGCCGAGAACACGTGCGCGAACTCGGATGCGATGAATCCGCTGCCGAGAATCACCAGGTGCCCCGGGAGTTCGGGCAGCCGCATGATGTCGTCGTTGGTGACGTACGGGACGCCGCTGCGTGCGACCTCGTCGGGGATGATCGGCCGCGACCCGGCCGCGATCACGACCTGGTCCGCGGTGATCACCTCGCCGGGGCCGGTGCTGATCGTCCGCGGACCCGTGAAGGTGGCGTAGCCGGAGAACAGCGTGGTGTTCGGGTTCTCGTCGCGGCGGTAGCGTTCGCCGCCCGCCGAGATGGGGTCGATCCGGTCGAAGACCCGGCCCACGATGTCGGGCCAGCGCACCTTGTCGACGTGGGCGTCGACGCCGTACCGGGCGGCGTCGCGCACGGTACGGGCGACCTCGGCTGCGTAGACGAACATCTTCGTCGGGATGCACCCCACGTTCAGACAGGTGCCGCCGAAGGTGCCGCCTTCGCAGATCGCGACCTTCAGGTCCGCGAACCTCTCGTCGAGAATGGTGTTGCCGGAACCGGATCCGATGATCGCCAGGTCGAAGTGCGTCACGCGCCCTGTCCTTCCGAGATGCCCTGTCCCTCCGGGACGCCCTGCGCTTCGAGCCAGCCCAGCCACTGGTCCACCTCGTCGAACGCCTGCTTGCGCGGCACCTCCCGGGACAGGAACACGTCGTGCCGGGCTCCCTCGATCGGGACGATCGTGGTGCGGTCGCCGAGGCATCCGGCCCAGCGCGCGATCTGCTTGACGTCGAGCACCAGGTCCGCGACCTCCGACTTCTCGGTGTACCGCATCGAGTAGTGGGTCGACTTCGACCGCAGGATCAGCGACGGCACCCCGATGTCGAGCCCGTGGTGCAGATGGGCCTGCGCCCGCCGGACCGCGCGCAGCCATCCGAACGTGACCCCGAAGCCGCGCAACGGCTTCCACTCGAGGTCGTAGTCCCACTCGCCGCCGTGACTGCGGTGCAGGGTGCGGCCGTACACGTCGATCGGCGGTTGCTTGAGTTCGAGCCTGTCCTTGAGCCGTCCGACGGTCCGGATCGCGACCGTGCCCGCGCTGCGCACGTACGACGGGCCCTGCAGGTCGAACCACGGGCTGTTGAGGATCAGGCCGGCGATGCCGGCGCCGGTGCTGCCGCCGGGGCGGCGGTTCACCCGGTCCAGCCACAGCGGCAGGATCAGGCCGCCCGTCGAGTGCCCGGTCAACAACACCGAACCGCCGTGCGTCTGCTCGCGGACCGTCTCCAGCGCCCAGTCCAGCTCGGCGTCGTACAGTGCGAGATCCGTCACGAAATGCGGGGTCTGGTCCGGGCGTCGTGACCGGCCGCACTTGCGCAGGTCGAGTGCGTAGAAGTCGTAGCCGCGGTCGTGAAAGTGCTCGGCGACGTGCGTCTGGAAGAAGTAGTCGGTGAATCCGTGCAGGTAGAGCACGGCGCGACGGCGTGGGGTCGCGCCCGCCGGGCGGTACCGGACCAGCGTCGCGACCACCTCGCCCTCGCCGTCGGGGTCGTTGCCGAGGGGCAGGGTCGTCTGTTCGTAGCCGTCACCGAGGAGGTCCGGCACCCAGGTAGTCACAAATCACAATCGTAATGGTCGTTCGTGACCGGCCGGGGGCGCACAATTGAGGCGAGGTAAACCCTGCTCATACGCGCAGGTAACCTATGCGCGGGCAGTCGGCGCGACTGCCGCTGCCAATGGACAAGGAAGTCGATTCTCCAGTGTCAGACAACACCGCGGTACAGACCAAGACCGATGTAGTTCTCGTGGGTGCGGGCATCATGAGTGCCACGCTCGGAGCGCTCCTACGGCAGCTGCAGCCGGACTGGTCGATCAGCGTGTTCGAGCGACTCGACGCCGCCGCTGCCGAGAGCAGCGACCCGTGGAACAACGCCGGCACCGGACACTCGGCGCTGTGCGAGCTCAACTACACGCCTGCGAACAAGGACGGCTCGGTGGACATCACCAAGGCCGTCAACGTCAACGAGCAGTTCCAGGTCTCGCGCCAGTTCTGGTCGTACGCGATCGAGGCCGGCATCCTGACCGAGCCCAAGGAGTTCATCAACCCGATCCCGCACGTGAGCTTCGTGCACGGGGCGGAGAACGTGAAGTACCTGCGGGCTCGCTACGACGCCCTCGCCGGCCACCCGCTGTTCGCGGGCATGGAGTACACCGAGCGCCCGGACGAGTTCACCAAGCGGCTGCCGCTGATGGCCAATGGTCGTGACTTCTCCGACCCCGTTGCCCTGAACTGGACCGAGGGTGGCACCGACGTCGACTTCGGCGCCCTCACCAAGCAGCTCCTCGGCAACATCGGCGCGACCGGCGGCAGCGTGTACTTCGGTCACGACGTGCGAAACATCACCAAGCAGTCCGACGGCAGCTGGACGCTCAAGGTGGTCAACCAGCGGACCGGCGACAAGAAGACCGTGAACGCGAAGTTCGTGTTCGTCGGCGCCGGCGGCGGAGCGCTGCACCTGCTGCAGAAGTCCGGCATCGCCGAGGCCAAGGGCTTCGGTGGCTTCCCGGTCTCCGGCGAGTTCCTGCGCTGCACCAACCCCGAGCTCATCGACCAGCACAACGCCAAGGTCTACGGCAAGGCCGCCGTCGGTGCGCCGCCGATGTCGGTCCCGCACCTCGACACCCGTGTCATCGGTGGCAAGAAGGGCCTGCTGTTCGGCCCGTACGCAGGCTGGTCCCCGAAGTTCCTCAAGAACGGCAAGGTCACCGACCTGCCCGGCTCGATCAAGCCGAACAACCTGATGTCGATGCTCGGCGTCGGCGTCACCGAGCTTGGCCTGACCAAGTACCTCATCGGTGAGCTGCTGCAGTCGGCCGACGACCGCATCGAGACCCTTCGCGAGTTCGTGCCGCGCGCGACCGGCGGCGACTGGGAACTGATCACCGCGGGCCAGCGCGTGCAGGTGATCCGCAAGAAGGGCAACGGCGGCGTGCTCGAGTTCGGCACCGCGGTCATCAACGCCGCCGACGGCACCATCGCGGGCCTGCTCGGTGCCTCGCCCGGTGCGTCGACCGCGGTCCCCGCGATGCTCGACGTCCTGCAGCGCTGCTTCGGTGACCGCTGGACAGCGTGGGAGCCGCAGCTCAAGCAGATGGTTCCGTCACTGGGCCTGAAGCTGTCGGACAACGAGTCCCTGTTCCGCGAGGTGTGGGACTGGAGCAACAAGGCTCTCGAGCTGGAGGCGTCCGCCGAGGTCGCCGCAGCCGCCTCGGCCTGATCCGTCGGATCCCCAACCGGCCGTCACCTGCCCGTCCGGGCCAGGTGGCGGCCGGTGTCGTCTCACCGGATAGAGTCGGCACCGAACATCGATGTTCTCCGCCGCGGGGAAGTCCTGTGTGAATCAGGCACGGTCCCGCCACTGTGACGGACGCAGGCCCATGAGCGCGTCCGAAGTCAGATCGCCGCGGCGGCGGAACCTTTCGTCCGACCCCCGGCGTGGAGACCGGGGAGTGAGGGGAGTGTCGCCGTGGCGCAACATGATTCGGCCGCCGTGCCGCAACAGGGTTCGGCTGCCGAGCCGGGCTTCCCGTTCAGTGCGATCGTCGGCCAGGACCAGCTGCGTCTGGCGTTGACCCTGTGCGCGGTGCATCCCGGCATCGGTGGCGTGCTGGTCCGCGGCGAGAAGGGCACCGCCAAGTCCACGGTGGTCCGCGCCCTCGCCGCACTGCTGCCCCCGACGTCCTCCGGCACCCCGGCCCGCCTGGTGGAGCTTCCGGTCGGTGCGACGGAGGACCGCGTCGTCGGGTCCCTCGACCTGGAGAAGGTGCTGCGCGACGGCGAGCGGGCGTTCCAGCCCGGGTTGCTGGCCGCCGCGCACGACGGCGTGCTCTACGTCGACGAGGTCAACCTCCTCCACGACCACCTCGTCGACGTGCTGCTCGACGCCGCCGCGATGGGCCGTGTCCATGTCGAACGCGACGGCGTCTCGCACTCCCATCCGGCGAAGTTCGTGCTGGTCGGCACCATGAACCCGGAGGAAGGGGAGCTGCGCCCGCAGCTGCTGGACCGGTTCGGTCTGGCCGTGGACGTCGCCGCCTCCCGCGACGTCGACGTCCGCATGCAGGTGATCCGTCGCCGACTCGACTTCGAGGCCGACCCGGCCGGGTTCGCCGCCCGGTACGCCGCCGCCGACGCAGACACCGCCGGCCGGATCGCCGCCGCACGCGGCGCGCTGGCCGAGGTCGCACTGCCCGACACCGAACTGCGCCGCATCGCGGCCCTGTGCGCGTCCTTCGACGTGGACGGTATGCGCGCCGACCTGGTCCTGGCGCGCACCGCCACCGCGCACGCCGCCTGGCGCGGCGCGACCGAGGTCGCCGAGCAGGATGTGCGGGTCGCCGCCGAACTCACGCTGCCGCACCGTCGTCGCCGCGACCCGTTCGACGAACCGGGCCTGGACCCACAGCAGCTCGACGATGCGATGCGTGACGCCGACGAGCAGGCCCGGCAGCAGCCCGATCCCGAACCCGACCCGGACCCGGACGGTCCCGGCGGCGGCGCCCCGCAGCCCGAGTCCGACGGCGGTGACCCCGCCCCGTCCGACCCGTCGCAGGCCGATGCCCCGGCCCCGCCCGGCCCCGGCACGGCCGGCGAACGCCCGGTGGGGGCGCCGTCCGCGCAGTTCCGGACTCGGCTTCTCACCGTCCCCGGAGTCGGCGAGGGCGCCCCCGGCCGGCGTTCGCGGTCGCGGTCACCGCGCGGTCGCACCGTGCGCGCCACCACCGAACCCGGGCGGGGCCTGCACCTGGTCGGCACCCTGTTCGCCGCAGCCGAGCACCAGGTGGCCCGTGGCCGCCGGGACGGCCGGATGCTGTTGGCGCCCGGCGACATCCGCGGTGCGCTCAAGGAGGGACGCGAGGGCAACCTGATCGTGTTCGTCGTCGACGCGTCCGGTTCGATGGCCGCGCGGGACCGGCTGTCCGCGGTCACCGGTGCGGTGGTGTCGCTGCTGCGCGACGCCTACCAGCGGCGGGACAAGGTCGCGGTGATCACGGTCCGCGGCGCGACCGCGGAACTCGTGCTGCCGCCGACCTCCTCGGTCGACGTCGCGGTGCGCCGCCTGCGCGCGCTGCGGACGGGTGGGAGAACCCCACTCGCGCAGGGCTTCCTGAAAGCCCGTGAGGTGGTGTTGCGGGAGCGGGTGCGTGACCCGCAGCGCCGCGCGATGGTCGTCGCGCTGACCGACGGCCGCGCCACCGGCGGCGCCGATCCGGTTCGGCGGGCGAAGGTCGCGGCCGGGTTGCTCGCGGACGTGTCGGTGGCCGCGGTGGTCGTCGACTGCGAATCCGGGATGGTGCGCCTCGGGCTGGCCGCGGAACTCGCGACGGCGTTGCGCGGCGCCTGCATCCGGCTCGCCGAACTGTCCGCGGAACAGGTCGCCGGCGTCGTCCGTGCCGCCGCCTGATCCCGCCCCCACCCGTGCAGCCGCCTGATCCCGCCACCCACCCGGGCCGCCGCATGACCCGACTTCGCTTCCAGTAGAGGAGATTCCGTATGCCAAAGGGTGTCCCCGAGAACATTCCCGACGACGGCCTGACCACTCGGCAGCGCCGCAACGCCCCGGTCCTGGCCGTGCACACCGGCCCCGGTAAGGGCAAGTCCACCGCCGCGTTCGGGATGGCGCTGCGCGCCTGGAATCAGGGTTTCGACGTCGCCGTGTTCCAGTTCGTCAAGTCCGCGAAGTGGAAGGTCGGAGAGGAGGCCGCGTTCCGTGCCCTCGGTGACCTGCACGAGAGCACCGGCGTCGGCGGGCCTGTGCAGTGGAACAAGATGGGTGACGGCTGGTCGTGGACCCGCAAGAAGGGTGACGACGAGGATCATGCCCGCGTGGCGCTGGACGGCTGGCGAGAGGTGGCGCGCCGAATCGCGGCCGAGGAACACAAGTTCTACGTCCTCGACGAGTTCACCTACCCGCTCAAGTGGGGCTGGATCGACGTGGACGAGGTGGTCGACGTACTGGTCAACCGGCCCGGCGCCCAGCACGTCGTCATCACGGGCCGGGACGCGCCGCAGGCACTGATCGACGCCGCCGACCTGGTCACCGAGATGACGAAGGTCAAGCACCCGATGGACGCCGGCCGCAAGGGGCAGCGGGGCATCGAGTGGTGACGGAGCCGAGCGAAGCGACGAGGAATGCGACGGAGCCGAGCGAAGCGACGAGGAATGTGACGGAGCCGGTTGCGCCTGCCGTCGTCATCGCCGCGCCGGCGTCGGGCAGCGGAAAGACCACCATCGCAACGGGTTTGATCGGCGCTCTGAGGGCGGTGGGGGATCGGGTGGCGCCGTTCAAGGTGGGCCCGGACTACATCGACCCCGGCTACCACGGTCTCGCCGCAGGCCGGGTCGGACGCAACCTGGACCCGGTACTCGTCGGTGCCGATCGGATCGGGCCGCTCTACCGCCACGGCAGCGCGGGCTGCGACATCGCCGTCGTCGAGGGCGTGATGGGCCTGTTCGACGGCAAGATCGCCGACCCGGCCCCGGAAGGTGCCGCTGAGGGGTCCACCGCGCAGGTCGCCGGCCTGCTCGGAGCGCCGGTGGTCCTCGTGGTCGACGCCCGCGGGCACAGCCAGTCCCTGGCCGCGGTGCTGCACGGGTTCGCCACGTTCGACCGCGCGGTGCGGATCGGCGGGGTGATCCTGAACCGGGTCGGCAGCCCCCGGCACGAGCAGGTGCTGCGGCAGGCGTGCGAGAGGGTCGGTGTCCCGGTCCTCGGCGTGGTGCCGCGGCTCGCCGAGCTGGCGGTGCCGTCCCGTCACCTGGGGCTGGTCACCGCCGTCGAGCACGGCGGCGCCGCGACCGCCGCGGTGGACGCGATGACCGCGCTGATCGCCCGGCACGTCGACCTGGAGGGCGTGCGGGCGTTGGCGTCGGCGACGGTGACCGCTCCGGCCTGGGACCCGGAAGCGGAGGTCGGGTCGCCCGTCGCGGGCGGACCGGTGGTCGCGGTCGCCGGTGGCGCCGCATTCACGTTCGGGTACGCCGAACACCGCGAACTGCTGGAGGCGGCCGGTGCCCGGGTGCAGCTGTTCGATCCGGCCCGCGACGCGTTGCCTGCCGGGACGTCGGCGCTGGTGCTGCCCGGCGGATTCCCGGAGGAACACGCGGCCGCGCTCGCGGCGAACACCGCGCTGCTGACCGCGGTGCGGGAGGCGGCCCGCCGCGGAATGCCGATCCACGCCGAGTGCGCGGGCCTGCTGTACCTGACCCGTGCGCTCGACGGACACCCGATGTCGCGGGTGATCGACGTCGAGGCCGGTTTCGGGTCGAGGCTCACGCTCGGCTACCGGGATGCGGTGTCGTTGGAGTCGTCGGTGCTGTTCGAGGCCGGGGAACGGGTCGTCGGGCACGAGTTCCACCGCACCGCGCTCGCCGCGCAGTCCGCCGAGGGCTGGGCGCCGGCATGGGGGTGGCGCGCGGGCGGGGCCGCGAGCCGAGAGGGCTTCGTCGGCGGGGGAGTGCACGCGTCGTATCTGCACACCCACCCGGCGGCGCATCCGGACGCGATCCGTCGATTCGTCTCTGCCGCACGAGAGTTCGAGTTGGCGAATGGGTGACCTGGTGGTCGGAGTCGGCCTGCGCGACGGGATCGGGCCGGAGACGGTGCTGGACGCGATCAGCGACATCGTCGACGACCCGGCCGAGCTGCACGCGCTGGCGACGCTCGACCGCAAGGCGGCCGAGTCCTCCGTGGCGACCGCCGCCGCGGAACTCGGCGTGCCGGTCCTCGGCTTCACCGCCGACGAACTGTCCGCGGTCTCGGTGCCCACCCCGTCCGATCGGGTCGCCGCGGAGGTCGGCACCCCCAGCGTCGCGGAGGCGGCCGCGGTGCTCGGCTCCGGCGGCGGCGACCTGCTCATACGCAAGCGTGCCCGCGATGGCGTCACCGTCGCGCTCGCCCGTACTGTTTGATAACCCGCTCCTGTGAGTCCTGCTGGTCCGCACAGGGGCCACAAGAACCCACAGGCGCGAAGCGCACAAAAGGAGAAGTGCAGTGGCAGCAGACGAGACGAACTACCTCGTCGGTCTGAATCTGACCGGCCGCAAGGTGGTCGTGGTCGGTGGCGGCACCGTGGCCCAGCGCCGCCTCGGCCTGCTCGTCGCCTCCGGCGCGAAGGTGCACGTCATCGCCCGCGCCGTCACCCCCGCCGTCGAGGGCATGATCACCGGCGGGCAGATCACCGCCGACCTGCGCGACTACGTCGACGGCGACCTCGACGGCACCTGGTACGCGATCGCCTGCACCGACGAACCGGACACCAACGCCGCGATCGTCGCCGAGGCCGAGCGTCGCCGCATCTTCTGCGTCCGAGCCGACAGTGCCCGCGAGGGCACCGCCGTCACCCCGGCCAGCGCCTCGTTCGACGGCCTCGAGGTCGGTGTGCTCGCCGGCGGCGCGCACCGGCGTTCGGCCGCGGTCCGCACGGCGATCGTCGAGGCGCTGCAGGCAGGCACCCTGATCGACGACGAGCCGCACGCGCCCGGCGTCGCGCTGGTCGGCGGCGGCCCCGGCGACCCGGATCTGATCACCGTCCGCGGCCGGAGGCTGCTGGCGCGCGCCGACGTCGTCGTGGCCGACCGCCTGGCCCCACCGGAACTGCTCGCCGAGCTGGGACCGCAGGTCGAGGTGATCGACGCCGCGAAGATCCCGTACGGCCGTGCGATGGCGCAGGAGGCGATCAACACCGCGCTGATCGAGAACGCGAAGGCAGGCAAGTTCGTGGTCCGCCTCAAGGGCGGCGACCCGTACGTGTTCGGCCGCGGCTACGAGGAACTCGAGGCGTGCGCGGCGGCCGGGGTCCCGGTCACCGTCGTTCCCGGCATCACCAGCGCGATCTCGGTCCCGTCCGCGGCAGGCATCCCGGTCACCCACCGCGGCGTCACCCACGAGTTCGTCGTCGTCAGCGGGCACGTGGCACCCGACCATCCGGACTCGCTGACCGACTGGTCGGCGCTCGCGAAGCTGCGGGGCACCATCGTGATCCTGATGGGCGTCGAGCGGATCGAGAAGTTCGCCGCCGTGCTCGTCGAGGGGGGTCGTCCCGCCGACACTCCGGTGACCGTGATCCAGGAGGGCACCACCCGGTCCCAGCGCGAGCTGCGGGCGGATCTGGCGACCGTCGCGGCGCGGGTTCGGGAAGAGGGGATCCGGCCTCCGGCGATCATCGTCGTCGGTCCGGTCGCCGGCTTCTCGGTAAACGATCGGTAACGTGGAATCCCGTGTCTGACTCTCGTGCCTCCGAAGCCGCCGTCGTATCGCCCGGGAAGGCGGCCGCGACCAGCGTGATCGGGCTCGCGATCGTCGTGCTCAGCGGCCTGCAGATGATGGTCGTGCTTGACGGCACGGTCGCGAACCTGGCGCTGGCGCCGCTGCAGGAGGACCTCGGCCTGTCCGACAGCGGCCGCAACTGGGTGCTCACCTCGTACGCGCTGGCGTTCGGTGGTCTGATGCTGCTCGGTGGCCGGCTCGGGGACGCGTTCGGGCGCAAGAAGATGTTCATCGCCGGTGTGGCGGTGTTCACCGTCGCCTCGCTGGCGTGCGGGCTCGCGTTCAACGAGATCACGCTGGTGCTGGCGCGGTTCCTGCAGGGGGCAGGCGCGGCGGTGGCGTCACCGACCGCGCTCGCGCTCGTCGCGACCACATTCGCCGCAGGCCCGGCCCGCAACCAGGCGATCGCGATCTTCGCGGCGATGACCGGCATCGGGTCGATCGCCGGACTGATCATCGGCGGCGCGCTGACCGAGGTGTCGTGGCGACTGATCTTCCTGATCAACGTGCCGATCGGCCTGCTGATCGTGGCGTGCGCGTTCACCGCGCTGCGGGAGACGGCGAGCGAACGTCTCCCACTCGACGTCCCCGGCGCGGTGCTCGCCACCCTGGGCTGCACCGGGATCGTGTTCGCGATGAGCGAGGGTCCCGAGTTGGGCTGGACCAGCGCCGCGGTGATCGGGACCGCGATCGCGGGCATCGTGCTGCTGGTGGCGTTCCTGTTCGTCGAACGCCGGGCGGACAACCCGCTGCTGCCCTTCTCGCTCTTCCGGGACCGCAACCGGGTCGCCACGTTCGTCGCGATCTTCTTCGCCGGCGCGGTGATGTTCTGCGTCGCCGCCTACGTGGCCCTGTTCGTGCAGGACATCCTCGGCTACAGCCCGCTGCGCGCGGGCATGGCGTTCATCCCGTTCGCCTTCGGCCTCGGCGCCGCGGCCGCGATCGCGTCGAAGCTGATCGTGCGGATCCAGCCGCGCTGGCTCGTCGTCGCCGGTGCCGTGATCATGGTCGTCGGTCTGCTGTACGGGTCGACGCTCGACGGGTCCGCGACGTACTGGGCCAACCTGTTCGTGCCCGTCATCGGCATCGGGTTCGGTGTCGGCCTCGCCGTGGTGCCGCTGCCGCTGTGTGCGATCGCCGGCGTCGGGTCGCACGAGATCGGACCGCTCGCCGCGATAGCCCAGGTCGCGCAGACCCTCGGCGGGCCGCTCGCGCTTGCGGTGGTCGGCGCGATGGCCACCTCACGGACCCTCTCGCTCGGCGGCGTGAAGGGCGCGGTGTCGGAGATGACCGCGGATCAGATCGTCGCCCTCGGCAACGGCTACACCTTCGCGCTCGTCGGCAGCGCCGTGTGCGCGGCCGTCGCGGGCATCGCGGCCCTGTTCATCCGCTTCACCCCGCAGCAGGTCGCGCAGGCGCAGGCCGCGGAGAAGGCGGCCCAGCAGGCCTGACGGCCGGTCTCCCCGCCGTCCGGTTCCCGATCGGACACGAGGCGCGCGACGCGGTAATTGCGTCGCGGAAGCGGCACCCCGCCCGTAATGTCCGATCGGTGCACTTCACACTGACCGCAACGGCGACCGCCGATTTCCCGGACGCCTCGGATCTCGGCCACCTCCTGCACAAGCATCCCGATCGGGTCCAGACCTTCGAGTTGTCGGTGGGCACCGCGACCGTGCTGTACCCGGAGGTGTCCGCGTCGCGGTGCACCGTCGCGCTGCTCCTCGACATCGATCCGGTCGTGCCTCCGCAGGGTTCGTTCCGCGGCGGTACCGACGGATTCGCGCTGGGGCAGTACATCAACGACCGGCCCTATGCGGCGTCCTCGATGCTTGCGGTCGCGATCTCGAGGGTGTTCAAGTCGGCCGTCGCCGGGACGCTGAACTCCCGCCCGGAGCTTCCGCTCTCGCCGGTAGCGCTGACGATCACGGTTCCGGTGACGCCGGCGCGCGGTGGCGCCGACCTGCCCGCCCGGCTGTTCGGGCCGCTCGGCTGGGCGGTCACGGCGACGCCGGTGCCGCTGGACGAGACGATCCCGCGGTGGGGCGACTCGGACTACGTGAGCCTGATGTTGGAGGGCACGCTCACGGTGTCCGAGGCACTGCGGCACCTGTACGTCCTGCTGCCGGTGCTCGACGACGTCAAGCACTACTGGGTCGGCGAGGCCGAGGCCGACAAGCTGGTGCGGGTGGCGGGCGCATGGCTCGCCGACCACCCCGAACACGAGCTGATCGCCGCCCGCTACCTCGCGCACCGGCGGGAACTGGTGGCCTCGGTGACCGATCGACTGAGTGACGAGACCGCGCTCCCTGCAGGTGAGCCGCGCGTGGCGAGTGCGGGGCTGGCGGGGCTGCGCCAGGACGCGGTGCTCGCGACGCTCGAGGACCTCGGTGTCACCCGGGTCGTCGATGTGGGCTGCGGCGAGGGAAAGCTGCTGCGGGAGCTGCTCGCCCGGCCGGCGTTCACCGAGATCGTCGGTGTCGATGTCGGAGACGCGGCGCTGCGCAGGGCCGAACGGCGTCTCGGACTCGGCGATCTGCCCGATCGGCAGCGGGCGCGGATCTCGGTGCTGCAGTCGTCGGCCACCTACCGGGACGCGCGGCTGCGCGGTTTCGACGCGGCCGTGCTGATGGAGGTCGTCGAGCACGTCGACGAGGACCGCCTGCCCGCGCTCGTCCGGTCGGTCTTCGCCGACATGCGGCCGCGGTTCGTGCTGGTGACCACCCCCAACGCCGAGTACAACGCGCTCTACCCGAATCTCGAACCCGGCGCGTTCCGCCATCCGGATCACCGGTTCGAGTTCACCCGAACACAATTCGAGACCTGGGCCGCCGAGATCACGGAGGCGCACGGCTACGACGTCCGCTTCACCGGGATCGGCGACCCCGATGCCATCCACGGCGCGCCGACCCAGATGGCCGTCTTCACGCGAAGGGAGGAGGCGTAAATGAGCGATCTGGAGATACCGGAGCGGAGCGACCTCGAGATACCGGAGCCGTCGCTGGTTGTCCTCGTGGGGATCAGCGGATCCGGCAAGTCGACGTTCGCGGCCCGGCACTTCGGGCCCTACGAGGTGATCTCGAGCGATCACTGCCGGGGCCTGGTCAGCGACGACCCCAACTCGCAGGCGGCGACGGCCGACGCGTTCGAGGTGCTCGAGTTCATCGCGGCCAAGCGGCTGCGCGCGGGCAGGCTGACCGTCGTCGACGCGACGAGCGTCCAGCCCCCGGCCCGCCGCGCGCTGGTCGACCTGGCACGCTCGCAGGACATGCTGGCGGTGGCAATCGTGCTGAACGTGCCGGAGCCGGTGTGCGCCGAACGCAACGCCGCACGAGGGGAGCGCGCATTCGACCGGGCCGTCCTGCGGCGTCAGCACCAGCAGCTCACGCGCTCGATGCGCGGGCTCTCCCGCGAGGGCTTCCAGGTCGTTCACGTCCTCGACGGCGTCGACGCGGTGGACCGGGCACGGATCCTTCGGCGACCGCTCCGGAGCGACCGCCGCGACCTGCGGGGCCCGTTCGACGTCGTCGGCGACATCCACGGCTGCCTCGGTGAACTCGAAACCCTGCTGACGACAATGGGATACGAGATCGTCCGGGACGAGTCGGGTCGTCCCGTGGACGCGACACCACCGGAGGGGCGGACGGCACTGTTCCTCGGCGACTACGTCGACCGCGGTCCCGACGCGCCGGGCGTGCTGCGCCTGGTGATGGGCATGGTCGCCGCCGGTCATGCACTGGCCCTTCCCGGCAACCACGAGAACAAACTGGTCAAGGCGCTGCGTGGACGTAAGGTCTCCGCCACCCACGGACTCGATCGAACCCTCGAGCAACTCGGAAACGAGACCGAGGAGTTCCGCCGCGAGGTGGCGCAGTTCTGCGACGGACTGGTCGCGCACCTCGTGCTCGACGAGGGACGACTCGTGGTGGCACACGCGGGTCTCAAGCAGGAGTACCACAACCGGGCATCGGGCCGGGTGCGCAGCTTCGCCCTGTACGGCGAGACCACCGGCGAGACGGACGAATTCGGGCTTCCCGTTCGCTATCCGTGGGCGGAGGAGTATCGCGGGGACGCGATGGTGCTCTACGGGCACACGCCGGTGCCCGACGTGCGGTGGGTCAACAACACCGCGTGCCTGGACACCGGCTGCGTCTTCGGTGGTGCGCTCACCGCGCTGCGCTACCCGGAACGCGAGGTGGTTTCGGTTCCCGCGCAGCGCGAATGGTATCCGCCGATCCGGCCGTTGCATGTCGCCGACAGTGATCCGCAGGCTCTCGACATCGCGGACATCCTGGGAGTCGGGGGAGTGGAGACGTCGCTGCGCGGACGCGTCTCGGTGCGCCCGGAGAACGCGGCGGGGGCGCTCGAGGTGATGAGCCGCTGGGCGGCGGCGCCGCAGTGGCTGATGTACCTGCCTCCGACGATGGCGCCGTGTGCGACCTCGTCGCTGCCGGGCCTGCTCGAACATCCGGCCGAGGCCTTCGCCGCTTATCGAAAGGCGAAGGTGGACAGGGTGATCTGCGAGGAGAAGCACATGGGTTCGCGCGCCGTCGCGCTCGTGTGCCGTGACGCCGGGGTCGCCGCCGAGCGGTTCGGGGTGGGGGACGGACTGTCCGGGATGGTGCACACCCGAACGGGCAGGCGCATGTTCGACCCGGAGCGGACCCAGCGACTGGTCGAGATGATCGCCTCCGCCGTCACCGCGGCCGGACTGTGGGACGAACTCGGCACCGACTGGCTGCTACTCGACGCGGAGCTGCTGCCGTGGTCGGCGAAGTCGGAAGGCCTGCTGCGGTCGCAGTACGCGGCGGTGGGTGCGGCGGCCCGCACGGACCTGGTGGCGCGGGCGCAGGTGCTGGCGACGGCAGCGTCCCGCGGCCTCGACGTGGCCGCGCTGCAGTCGAGTGTCAACAGGCGTGCGGACGACGTGGCGCGGTACGTCGACGCGTACCGGCGCTACGTCTGGCCGACCGACGGGCTCGACGGCGTGCAGATCGCCCCGTTCCAGCTGCTGGCCACCGAAGGAACCGGATACGCCGACCGCGACCACGGCTGGCACCTCGCGGTCGCGGACCGGCTGGCCCAGGCGGCACCGAATCTGTTCCGGACGACCCGCCGGCTCGTCGTCGACACCACCTCTCCGGAGTCCGAGGCGGCCGGTGTCGCCTGGTGGGAGGAGCTGACAGCGGCGGGCGGTGAGGGAATGGTGGTCAAGCCGTTCGGCAACCTGGTGCCCGGATCGCGGGTGCAGCCGGGCGTGAAGGTGCGGGGTAGGGAGTACCTGCGGCTGATCTACGGGCCGCACTACACCGAGCCGGAGAACCTCGACCGACTCCGGAACCGGAGTCTCGGTCACAAGCAGTCGATGGCCCTGCGCGAGTACGCACTCGGCCTCGAGGCCGTTGACCGGCTGGTGAAGAAGGATCCGCTGTGGCGGATCCACCAGGCGGTGTTCGCTGTCCTTGCGTTGGAGTCCGAGCCGGTCGATCCCCGGCTGTGAGGCCGCCCGACCGGGCGGCCTCCCGATGAGCGGGAGGGAGTGAATTTTCGTGCGCGGCCCGGTGCGTAACAGGACGTCTACGACGTCACGAGCTTCCTCGATCTGATCAAGGCGTGGGGCAGACGCGCGATGGAACTGGGCACGTTCGATGCCGCTCAGCGCGGATGGTTCGAACAGGTCTATCCCGACTCGGTCCCGACGTCTGTGTCCGGCTGACAACCCCATCACCCTGCGTGCCGCCCGCGACCGACAACGGTCGTGGGCGGCACGTGGATCTCGCGCCGGCGTCAGGCGTCGGCCGCGCTCTGTCCGGCCCGGCGTCCGAAGAAGCTGCCGTCACCGAGGGAGGCGCCGCTCGCGTAGCCACCGGCGCAGACGCCGGACGTGCAGCGACCGGCCGCGAACAGGCCCGGAATCGGCTGCCCGGAGACGTGCAGCACCTCGGAGTCGACGCTGGTGCGCAGGCCGCCGAGGGTGAACCCGCCGGTCATGCCGCGCAGGTCGATCGCGGCGATCGGGGAGCCGATCGGCTTGACCCACTCCGGCTTCTTCCCGAGCAGCGGGTCCTCCCCGTTGGCGGCGTGCCGGTTGTACACCTCGACGGTGGCCTGCAGCGACCCGGCGGGCAGACCCATCTCGGCCTCGAGCTCCTCGACGGATTCGCACACCCAGGTCGGTCGAGCATGGGTGCGTGGGCTGGAACTCGGAGCGGCCAAGCCTGCCTCGTACGACTCCTCGTCGATGACCAGGAACGCCTGGTTCTGGTTTTCGATCAGCGTGGCCTGCCCGACCCGTCCGGGATAGGTGTCCTCGTTGATGTAGCGCTGACCGCGCCCGTTGACCAGGATGCCGCGGACGAACAGCTGCGGGTTGCAGAAGAACGCGACCTCGGTGGCGTCCATGTGCGCGAGATCGGCGCCGATCGCCTGCGCCATCCGGATCGCGCGACCGTCGTGCTCCTCGATCGACGCGGCCGGGCGACCGACCAGCCGCGGCGCGTAGGACTCGACCATCCGGTCGTTGTAGGCGAAGCTGCCGGTCGCGAGGACGACGCCCTTGCGGGCGCGGATTGCAACGTCCTTGCCGTACTGCTTCGCGATGACACCGACGACGCGGACGCCGCCACCCTTGGGTGAAGCCTCGGGGTCGGCGGCATCGTCCTCGGCGTCGGCGGGATTGTCCTCGATGACCAGCGCCTGCACCCGCATGTCGTATTCGGAGCGCACGCCGAGTTCGGCGGCCTTGTCGGTGAGCGGCTTCATCAGCATGTAGCCGCCGCCCTTCTCCGAACCGAGGTGCTTGTCCTGCATCTGCGGGACGTGACCGCGCGGTGCCGGCGGGATGGTGGCGTTGAACGGGGCCGCGTTCTCGCCGCCGCTGTACATCAGGCCCTCGTCGCCCGGCGGCTCCCAGCCCGGCTCGCCCCAGAAGCTCTCCTTGAACGGCACGCCGCACTCGTCGACGAGCCAGTGATAGTGGTCGACGCTGCCCTCGCAGTAGGCGTCGATCTTCGCCTCGTCGGTGCCCGGGCCGAGCGCTGCCTTCATGAACGCCTTCATGTTGTCGACGGTGTCCTCGAACCCGCACGCCTTCTGCAGCGGAGTGCCGCCACCCAGGTAGATGAAACCGCCCGACATCGCGGCCGCGCCGCCCCAGCCACCGGTGCGCTCGAGCACCAGTACCTCGGCACCCGCCTGCGCGGCACCGACCGCGGCGGCCGCCCCGGCGACACCGAAACCGGCGACGACGACGTCCGCCTCGTACGCCCATTCGGTGATGAGATCGCGGCGAATCGGGTGTATCGGTGTCGCTTCGGGCATGGTGTGTCCCTTCGTCGGTTGTGTGGATCTGTGGCGCAGAGCATGCCGGTCACGGTTCGAGGGCGTGAATCACGTTGATCTGAAATCTGTTTCGTTCCTGCTGCGGCGGTATGCGCTGTGCCTGGGGCTGGGTGCGGGGGAGTGGAGTCCTGCGTATCGCGATGCAGCGCGGGTGTGATTCGTGAGTTGATAGCCGCTGGACGATAGTCGTCGCCGGCGCACGTGGGTTGGTGGTCTCCCGCTGGTCGGGAGGCTCGCTGCGACGGTCGCTGTGTGCCCAATTTCGTTGCTGGCTGCAACCGTTCGCGGCGTGCGTCGCGTCGGGGTTCGGCAGACGTAGAGGCGGTCATATGGGCCTCCCGTTCAGCGGGAGGGGGTGCGCCACGTGTGCGTCCGATGTCCTGATAATCACCGCTCACAATTCAAAGAGTGACGTGCATCACTGCTGGTGGCTGAAGGTGTCCAGCGCCACGCCCCCCGGTGCCGTCACCACCCTGTGAAGGAGTCCACGTAATGAACCCAGTCAGTCGAGGACGGCGCGTGCGCGCTGTTGCCGGCGCGAGTGCGCTGCTGCTTGTCGGACTGCTCGGTACCGCATGTGCCGACGAGGAGACGGCTGACGTCGGTGTCGCGGGCGCGTCGACCTCCGCTCTGCCGAGCAATCCCGCGAGCGGTGATGCGGTGAAGATCGGCTTCGTGTCGACCGAGGGTGGCGCCGCGGTGTCCATTCCCGACATGCGAGAGGGCGCCGAGGCCGCGGTCGAGTACCTCAACAAGAACGGCGGCGGGCTGGCCGGCCGGCCGATCGACCTGGTGGTGTGCAAGCAGCAGGAGGAGCCGACCTCGGCGAGCGCCTGTGCGAATCAGTTCGTCGAGCAGAAGGTGTCCGCGGTGCTGTCCCCGGGCACGTCGCAAGGACCGGTGATCGTGCCGATCGTGCTCGGTGCGGGCATCCCGTACGTCACCCTCAACGGCGTCGCGCCGATCGAGCTGACCTCACCCGACGTTGCCTCCCTCTCCGCGGGCCTGCCCGGCACGTTGACGGCGGCCGCGACCGCGGCCAAGCAGGAGGGCATGGCGAAGTTCACCATGTTCGCCAGCGACGGAGGTGGAATCGCCGCCATGATCGACCAGATGGGTCAGCCGATCTTCCAGGGATTCGGTGTCGCTCTCGATGTCGTCCCGGTGGCCCTGGGCACCCCGGACCCGACGCCGGTCGTCACGGCGGGACTGGCAAAGGATCCCGACGGCGTGAGCTTCATCGGCGACGCCGCCACCTGCACCTCGGTGCTCAAGGCGGTCCAGACCACCGCGCCGACGATGAAGAAGGTGCTCATTCCGACCTGCCTCGACGAGAACGTCGTCAAGGCGATCGGAATCGCCAACGTCAAGGGCAACATCGGTATCACTGCCACCGACGCGCTGTCCGACCGCCCCGACTCGGTGCTGTTCCGGTCGATCTTCGCCGAGTACGCACCCGACCTGTCCCCGAACGGCTACGGGTCGACCGGGTACCAGACCGTGATGGCGCTGGCCGCCGCGACGTCCGGTATCAGCGGCGACGTCAACTCCGCCTCCATTCGTGACGCGCTGCGGAGCGCCACCAACGTCGAGATGCCCGCGGGCGGCGGAATCACCTTCAGCTGCAACGGAACGGCTTTCCCGATGATGCCGTCGATCTGCTCGCGGCAGATGTTGATCGGCGAGATCAACGAGCAGGGCATCCCGGTCGACCTGACGGTCACCGGCTAGCACGGCAACGCCTCTCGAGGCATGTGATCGACTGAAAGAAGAAGCATGACCGACCATCTCGCCTACCTGGTGCTCGGCCTCGGCAACGGTGCCGTGTACGCCGCCATCGGGCTCGCGCTCGTGATGACATTCAAGAGTTCGGGTGTCGTCAATTTCGCCACGGGTGCCGTGGCCCTCTACACCGCATACACCTACGCGCTGCTGCGCACGGGTGAGCTGATGGTCCCGATTCCGGGGCTCCCCAAGACGGTCGACCTCGGTGGACCTCTTGGGGTGGCCCCGGCCATGGCCATATCGCTCGCGATTGCAGCGATCCTCGGAGTGTTGTTCTACGCGTTGATCTTCCGGCCGCTGCGCAATGCGACGGTGGTCGCCAAGGCTGTCGCCTCGATCGGGTTGATGATCGTCCTCCAGGCCCTCATCGCCCTGCGCGTCGGCACCGAGATCGTGGCCGTCGAACCGATCTTCGCGCTCGACAGCATCTCCATCGGCGCCCGGCAGGCGCCGACCGACCGCATCTGGCTCGCGGCAGCGATCATCGCGATCGCTCTCGTCGCGACCGCCGTGTTCCGGTTCACGCGATTCGGTATCGCCACGGAGGCGGCCGCGGAATCGGAGAAGGGTGCCTACCTCACCGGCCTGTCCCCGGACAAGATCGCCTTCGCCAACTGGGCGCTTTCCTCGGTGGTCGCCGGGTTGGGGGGCATCCTGATCGCGCCGATCGTCGCCCTCAATCCCATCGCCTACTCCATGTTCATCGTCCCGGCGCTCGCCGCGACACTGGTCGGCAACTTCAGCTCGATCTGGCTCACGGTCGTCGCCGGCATCGCGATCGGTTCGCTGCAGGCCGAGATGATCAACCTGCAGGCCACGTTCGACTGGTTTCCCCACGCCGGCATGGCGGAGGCGATCCCGCTCCTGCTCATCCTCGTGTTCCTCGTCGTCAAGGGACGGCCGTTGCCCGATCGTGGCAGCGTCGTACGGCAGGCGCTGGGTCGCTCCCCACGCCCCGATCGCATTCTCGGCCCCACCCTGCTCGCCGTCGCGACCGCCGTTGTCGCCCTGTTGCTGGCCAGCGGTAGTTACCGCGCCGCGATCATCAGCAGCGTCATCTTCGCGGTCGTCGCGCTGTCCCAGGTGGTGGTCACGGGATACACCGGGCAGGTGTCCCTGGCGCAGCTCACCCTGGCCGGGGTCGGTGCCTACTCGATCAGCGTGCTGAACACCCACCTCGGCATCCCCTTCCCCTTCGCACCGCTGATCGGTGCCCTGTTCGCAACGGTCATCGGGGTGGTGATCGGGCTTCCGGCGCTGCGTGTCCGGGGCCTGCCGCTGACCGTGGTGACGCTGGCATTGGCGGTCTTCCTGGAGGCGTTCTGGTTCCGCAACCCTCAGTTGAACGGGGGCGTCCAGGGCGCGCCCGTCGATGCCCCGAGGCTGTTCGGTCTCGACCTCGGGATCGGAGCCGGGGAGGCGTACCCGCGGCTGGCGTTCGGGTTGCTGTGCCTCGCGGTGCTTCTCGCGTCGGCCCTCGCGGTCGCGTGGCTGCGGCGCAGCCGTCTCGGCACCGACATGCTTGCGGTCCGGGCGAACGAGAGGTCGGCGGCGGCCTCGGGGATCAACGTCTCGAGGACCAAGCTCGCGGCCTTCGCGATCGGTGCGTTCCTCGCCGGTCTCGCCGGCTCACTGATGGCCTACCAGCAGACTCTGGCGACACCGGAACCGTTCACCGTGTTCCTGGGCATCACGCTGTTCGCGGTCATGTACATCGCCGGCATCACCTCGATCACCGGAGCGCTCATCGCCGGCCTCATCGCTCCGGGCGGTGTGCTCTACCTGCTGGTCGACCGGTTCCTGCACATGGGCGAGTACTACGCCGTCATCAGCGGCATCCTGCTCGTCGTCACGGTCATGACCAGCCCCGACGGCATCGCGGGCAGGCTGCCCTCGATCCCGCTGCCCACGTTCCGGCGCGCGGCATCGAACCGTGCCCCGGTCGGCGTGAACACCGTTGTCGCGCCGACTGTCTCGGCCGGACCCGGCGAGTCGCTCCTGTCCGTGCAGGGGCTCGGGGTCGCCTACGGGGCGGTGCAGGCGGCACAGGATGTCACGTTCGACGTCCGCCCCGGGGAGATCGTCGGGCTGATCGGCCCGAACGGTGCGGGCAAGACCACCGTGATCGACGCAATCACCGGGTTCGCGCCGTCGACCGGCACCGTCGTCCTCGACGGTACGGACGTGAGCGGGTTGCGCCCGCATCGGCGCAGTCGGTTGGGGCTCGGGCGCAGCTTCCAGGACGTCGAACTCTACGACGATCTCTCCGTTGCCGAGAACGTGACGGTGGGTGCGGGACGGTCCGGCTCGGCTTCCGACGTTGCGGGCCGGGTGCGGGGAGTACTGGCGACGGTCGGGCTGACCGATGACGCGGACGCTGCGGTGTCAACCCTTTCCCAGGGTCGTCGCCAGCTCGTCTCCATCGCCCGCGTTCTGGTTTCCGCGCCGAAGGTCGCACTGCTCGACGAGCCTGCCGCCGGTCTCGACAGTGCCGAGAGTCGGTGGCTCGGTGAGCGCCTGCGGGATGCGCGTACCGCCGGAACCTCGATCCTGTTGGTCGACCACGACATGGAGCTGGTGCTCACGATCTGCGACCGGGTCGTCGTGCTCGATCTCGGGCGGGTGGTGTGCTGCGGGACGCCCGACGAGGTCAGGTCCGATCCCAGGGTGATCAGTGCATATCTCGGCCTGCCCGCAGAAGAGGTGGATCCGGCCCACGAGGCGATTCCCGAACTCGCCGCAACCGTCCCTGCCAACGAGGAGGCGCACCCGTGACCGCACTGACGATTCGGAGCCTGACGACGGGCTATCTCCCGCAGCGTCCCTGTATTCGTGGCATCGACCTGGACGTGGAGAAGGGGCAGATCACCTGTCTGCTCGGACCCAACGGGGCAGGCAAGACGACTCTGCTGCTGTCGCTGGCGGGGATGCTGCCGCGATTCGACGGCCGGGTCGCCGTTGACGGACGGGACCTCGTCGGCGGTCGACCCCGCGACGCGGTGCGGTCGGGGATGGTGCTCGTTCCCGACGACCGGGCCCTGTTCCGGGAACTGAGTGTGACCAACAACCTGCGCCTCGCGGTTGCGGACCGTCGCCGCCGTTCCGGGGCCGTCGGCGAGGTGCTCGGGTATTTCCCTGCTCTGGAGAAGCGGCTGGGCGTCGCGGCGGGACGGTTGTCGGGCGGCGAGCAGCAGATGCTCGCCATCGGCCGGGCCATCCTGCAGAGGCCGAAGGTGCTGCTCATCGACGAGCTGAGCATGGGCCTGGCGCCCGTCATCGTCGACGAGATCCTCGCCGTGCTGCGCCGGCTTGCGGTCGAGCGGGAGATGGCGGTGGTGCTCGTCGAACAGCACGTACACCTCGCCCTCGCTACAGCCGACCGGGCCGCCGTGCTGGTGCACGGTGGTGTGGCGCTGACCGATTCGGCCGCCGCACTCCGCAACGATCCGACCCGGATCGAGCGGGCCTATCTCGGTGTGGCATCGGACCTCCCGGCAGCGGGCTGACCGCTCAGCGGGAGGCCCCCGACCACGGCCCACCGCAGAACATATCGTCCATTGCGAAAGTTGTTGTGACACAGTTCACTGCTCTCGATCCGGGCCAGTCACCCGGCGAATCAACCCAGGACCACTGTGTCCTTCTCGCCCTCACTGGAAGGCTTCACATGACCAACGTAGTTGCCGACACCGCCGCTGCTGTCGCGCAGTCGGGCGCGCGCATCGTCGAGCCCCGCAGGATCGCCGGGGGTTTCTCGTGGCCGGAGTGCCCTCGCTGGCACGACGGCGCCTTCTGGTTCTCCGACATGTACACCGCGACCGTGAAAACCCTTGATGACGAGGGCAACGCCACCGTCGTTGTGGACGCCTCGGCCCGTCGGGAGAACACCGAGGTGCCGATCGTCCTCGGTGGTTTCGGATGGCTCCCGGATGGACGGCTGATCGTCAACTCGATGCATGAGAAAGTGGTGCTCGTTCACGGCGGCAACGGCCCGGACGACCTCGCCGTCTACGCCGATCTGTCCGAGTTCTCGCTCGCCGCGACCAACGACATGGTCGTCGACGCGGACGGCCGCGCCTACGTCACGCAGCTCGGATTCAACCTGTTCGCCGGTGACGAGCCGGTGCCGTCTCTCATCATCGTCGTCGAGCCCGACGGCACCGCGCACACCGCGGACGAGGTCGGGCCGCTGGTGTGCGCCAACGGTATCGCGATCAGCGCGGACGGCACGAAGGTCTACACCGCCGAGGTGATGGCGCAGAAGATCACGGTGATCGACCGCGCGGCCGACGGATCGCTGTCGAATCCGCGGCTCTTCGCGTCCTGCCCGTTCATGCCGGACGGCATCGGACTCGACGAGGAGGGTGGCGTCTGGGCGGCGATGCCCGGCAGCGGCTACGTGGCCCGCTTCACCGAGGAGGGCATGACGGATGCCATCCCGGTGCCGATCGAGAACGGTGTCGCGTCGGCGTGCCTGCTCGGCGGCCCTGATCGTTCCACCCTTTACATGACCGTCGGCGTCGAGGTTTTCGACTTCGACAAGTCCGCACGCGAGGCACTGGGCACCATCTGGGTTGCCGACGTGTCGAACCGTGGCGGCGTGACCCGACCCTGACACTGCACCGGCCACTTCACTTTCCGAGGAAGACTCACATGACAGAACTGGATTTCACCGACCGCGTGGTTGTTGTCACCGGCGCGGGACGCGGTATCGGCCGCGCGCACGCGGAACTGCTCGCCTCGCGCGGCGCCGCGGTGGTCGTCGGCGATCTCGGGGCGGCCATCGACGGCTCCGGTGTCGACGGTGACGACCCTGCCCGCGAGGTCGTGGACGCGATCACTGCCGCCGGCGGCAAGGCCGTCGCGTGCTCCGCGGACGTCTCCACCGAGGACGGAGCCGTCGCGCTGGTCGACGCCGCACTGTCCGCGTTCGGTCAGCTCGACGCCGTGATCAACAACGCAGGCATCGTCCGCACCGCGCCATTCGACGAGGTCCCGTACGAGGAGTATCAGCGACACCTCGATGTGCACTACTTCGGTTCGATCAGGCTGTGCCGCGCCGCCTGGCCGCACCTGCTGAAGTCGCCGGCGGGCCGGGTGGTCAACACCATCTCCCAGGCCATGCTCGGCAATCCGGGCATGTCGCACTACGGCGGATCGAAGGGTGCGCTGTTCGGATTCACCCGGAACCTCGCACTCGAGGGGCTCGAGGCCGGAATCAAGGTCAACGCCATCGCACCGGGCGCGGGCACGCGGATGGCCGAGGCCGCCGCCGACACGCTCTCACCGGAGGTCATGGAATACATGCGCACCCAGCTGCTCCCGGAGCACGTCGCCCCCGTGGCGGCCTACCTCGTCCACCCGGAGTGCAGCGTCACCGGTGAGGTGTTCAACGTCGCGGGAGGCATCGTCAACCGCCTCGCCATCCTCAACACCGTCGGGATCCACGACCCCGCTCTCACCGTCGAGACGGTTGCCGAGCGGTTCGACGAGATCATGGCGATCACCCCCGACGCCATCCCGCAGATCGTGGCACCCGCCCAGGTTCCGGCGTCGTCCTGACCCGAACCTCCACGACATCGGCTCATCCCCACCTCGAAGACTCCACCAGGAGAAGTACCGTGAGCTCTACCGAAACCTCCACGACCACCACCGAGACAGTGGACACCGCCTACCCCTTCGGGCCGGTGAGTGTGAACGAAGCATCCCGACGGTATGTCGCCATCGCAGCCGAGCGGCCCATGACGAAGATGACAATGCCGTTCGGCGGTGACGTCTGGGTCATCCACCGCAACGCCGCCGCACGGCAGATGCTCGGCGATCCGCGCTTCGTGCGCGAACCGTTCCGCACCGGTGAGCGTGTGGTGCCGTACTTCGTCGAGTTCCCCGAGTTCCTCAAGACGACGCTGCAGTTCGAGGATCCGCCGCAGCACACCAAGCTGCGCAAGCTCGTGCAGAAGTCCATCTCGCCCAAACGTGTACGTGCCATGCGGGAGTCGGCGGTGGAATTCGCAAACCACCTGATCGACGAGATGATGGCCAAGGGTGCTCCGGCGAACCTGGTGCACGACTATGCCGTCGCTCTGCCGATCCAGATGCTGGCAAATCTCCTCGGGGTGCCGCCGGAGGACCGGCCGAAGTTCCAGAAGTGGAGTTCGGCGACCCTCGCCGTGGCGAACATGCCCGAGGAAGAGGTCGTGGCCAACATGACCGAACTCGTCGGATACATGATGGCCCTGATCGACGAGCGGCGGAAGAACCCCCGGGAGGACCTCCTCAGCGACCTCACGAACGCGCAGCACAAGGACGACACCCTCACCGACGCGGAGATCCTGCCGATCGCGATGGTGTTGATCATCGGCGGTTTCGACAACACGGCCAACTTCATCTGCTTCGGGGCGCTCTCGCTGTTGAAGAACCCGGACCAGTTGAAGGTCCTGCTCGAGGACGTCGACGGTGTCGCCCCGACCGCGGTCGAGGAGATCCTGCGGCACGGGCGAATGGCGTTCGGTGACAGCGTCACCGGCGGGGGCGGTCTGGTCCCATTCGTCGCGACCGAGGACGTCGAGATCGACGGGCACGTCATCGCCAAGGGTGAGGCCGTGCTCGTGGATCCGGCGTCGGTGAACCACGACGGGGTCGCGGTCACCGACGGCGAGAAGTTCGACGTGCGGCGCGAGGGGAACCCGCACCTGACGCTGAGTTATGGCCTGCACCACTGCCTGGGTGCGCCGCTGGCGCGCATGGAGATGCAGGTGGCCATCGCGGAGTTGTTCAAGCGAATGCCGGGGCTGACGTTGGCCGGCGAACCGGCGGTCGACACGAACCTTCTCACCGAGCCGGTCGTCGACGTCCCGGTGACCTGGTAGGAGTTCGGAGATGCCGAAGGTTTTCTACACCCAGCCTGACGGCTCGGAACGTGTGATCGACGGGGCCGTAGGTGATTCCGTCATGTCGGCGGCGGTCACGAACGGCGTGACCGGGATCGTGGGCCAGTGCGCCGGCACACTCTCGTGCGCGACTTGCCACGTCTACCTCGCTGCGGACGACCACCAGTACTTCGACGCTGCGACGGAGGACGAGGACGACATGCTGGACTGCACGGCCAGCGACCGCGAGGACACGTCGCGGCTGTCGTGTCAGCTGGTCCTCCGCGACGGCATCGACGTCCACGTGACAGTGCCCGATGAGCAGGCGTGACGAGAACGGCCGGGGTGCCGGAGAACAGCCCGGCAGCGTGGCGGTAGTCGGTGCCTCTCACGCGGCGGTACACCTCGCCGACCGGTTGCGCGCCGGTGGCTACGCGGGTGCGCTGACGCTGATCGGCGGTGAACCCCACCTGCCGTATCAGCGGCCACCGCTGTCCAAGGCGTGGCTGAAGGGGGACGCCGCAGCGGGTTCGTTGGTGCTGCGGGCCGCAGACCACTACGCCGACAACGGTGTCGAGCTTCTGCTCGGCACTGTTGTCGAACGGGTCGAGCGCGAGGGCGACGGCGTGCTGCTGCACATGCGTCGCGCCGACGGTCCCAGGGAAACCCGGCGTTTCGACCGGCTGGTCCTCGCCACGGGCGCCCGCGCGCGCCGGCTGGAGATGCCCGGCTCCGATCACCGTGACGTGCTGGTGCTTCGCGAACTCGACGACGCTCATCGGCTCGCGGAGCGGGTCGGGTGCGGGCCGGTCGTGGTGATCGGCGGGGGCTTCGTCGGTCTCGAGGTGGCCGCGACCCTTCGCGGTCTCGGCGCCGACGTCAGTGTCGTCGAGGCCGGTCCCAGGTTGATGGGGCGGGCGGTCGGCGCGGGGACGGCGGAGTTCCTACTGGCCGCCCACGCTGACATGGGTGTCGAGGTGCTCCTCGACGCCACGCCCACCGAGATCGTCGTCGACGGCGACCGGATCCGTGCGGTCCGTCTCGCCGACGGCCGCGAGATTCCGGCGGCGACCGTCCTCGTGGGTGTGGGGGCCGAGCCACGCGCGGAACTGGCCGACCGACTCGGCCTGAAGTGCGAGCGCGGGGTCGTCGTGGACGAACACTGCCTGGCTTCGGACGGCCGCACGATTGCGATCGGCGACTGCACGGTCCAGGAGACTCGCGACGGCGGGCGGGTTCGCCTCGAATCGGTCGACAACGCGACCGAGCAGGCGAACGCGGCGGCGGCCACGCTGCTCGGTCACGACGTTCCGGACCGTCCCCAGCCGTGGTTCTGGTCCGATCAGGGATCGTGGAAGCTGCAGATCGTCGGGCTGGTAGGTGCGCACACCGAGGTCGTGGTGCGCACCGACCCGGACAAACCGCAGCGCCGCGTCGCCCTGTACTTCGAGGATGGCGCACTGGTCGCCGCGGAGTGCGTCAATGCGCCGGCAGACTTCGTCGCGCTCCGGACGGCTCTCGCCCGCGGTACTCGTCCCACACCGGATGAACTGTCGGACAACGGAGTTCCGCTGAAGAAACTGCTCGCATCGCCTCGTGGTGCGTGAACCTCCGCGAGGGGTGGGGAAGAAGGAGGCGGCACGACCCGGACCGGGTCGTGCCGCCTCGTCTCTTCGCTATCCCCGCTCGTCGGCCGCGAATCGTGTGGCCACCAGAGCGCCCACCTCCGCCATCGCCGCGCGCGCACGAGCGATCGTCGCGGTCTGCATCGCAAACCCGTGTCCCACACCCGGGTACCGCAACTGCGCCGTCGGCACCCCGGCATCCCGGAGTCGGTCCCCGTACTCCTCGACGCCGTCGCGGATGGGGTCGGCGTACCCGACGGCGATGATCGCCGGCGGCAGCCCCGTCAGCGACGTGGCGAGTGCGGGAGTGCCGTACTCGTCGTCGACGCTCGGGTCGTCACCGAGGTAGAGCGCCTTCATCCAGTCGATGTCGGTTGCGGTGAGGAACGGGCTGTCCCCGAACTCCCGCATGGACGGCCGGTCGCAACGGCGTTCCACGCCCGGATAGAACAGGACCTGCTGTGCGATCGCCGGCCCCTCCTCGTTGCGTGCGCGGATGGCGGTCGCGGCCGCCAGCCCGCCGCCGGCGCTGTCCCCGCCGACGCCGATTCGCCCTGGGTCGACACCGAACTCGCCGGCGTGCTCGTGAAGCCAGCACAGCGCCGCGTACGCCTCGTCGTTGGCAACTGGGTACGTGTGCTCGGGGGCCAAACGGTAATCGACGTTCGCGATCACCGCTCCGGTCGCGTCCGCGACGTCGCGGGCGAGTCGGTCGAAGGAAGCCAGCGAGCCCATGATCATGCCGCCGCCGTGAAACCAGAGCAGGGCCGGCGCATGCGTGTCCGGGGCCGCATGAGGGCGGTAGACGCGCACCGGCACCCGGCCATGGGGTCCGTCGAATCCGCAATCGGTGACGGACCGCATCTGTGGGCCCTCGGGGCGGACGATCGACTCGAGGTTGCGCCTGGCGCCCTCGACACCGATCTCGTGCATCGGTCGGGCGCCTGCGTCGATGACCCGTCTGACGACGACTGCGACGTCCGGGTCCCAGACAGAGGTGTAGCGGTTGGTGGGTTCTGTGGCAGGCAAGTCGTGTTCTCCTCGGTCGACCGGAGTCCGATCCGGTGTGGGGAACGTGACGGCGGGCCAGGTCAGGTGTCGCTGCGGGTCGTGTTGCGCAGCAACATGCCCGTACCGGCCTCTCCGCCACGTCGATGTTCGTTCATGAGCTCGATCAGACGCTCGTTGTCGTGGTCGGCGAGCGCCTCGATCATCGCTTCGTGTTCTGCCACCACCCGCCGCCGCACTTCGGCGTCGAACAGGTAGGCGGCGTGATACGGCATGGCCAGCTTCCACAGCCGGCGGATCTCCGTCACGACGAGGGCAAGGGGGGAGCGGTCGAAGACGGCGAAGTGGAACTCGTGGTTCGCCAGACGCATCTCGAGGACGTCGCCGCGCTCCGCGGCGAGGGTGACGCGGTCGCTGAGGTCCCGGATCTCGGCGAGTGCGTCCTCGTCGAACGGGGGAAGGGTCGCGAGCACCTCGCGTTCGAGGGCGCCGCGCATCAGATAGATCTGGTCGAACTCGGACTGCTCCAGCCGCGCCACCGCATAGCCGACGTTGCGGCGGTGCTCGACGAGCCCCTGTGACGCGAGCTGGCGCAGACCCTCTCGGATCGGAAGCCTGCTGACCCCGAGCCGTTCGGCCATCAGTTCCTGTCGGACGGGTTGACCGGGCAGCAGGTCGCCGGTGACGATCATGCGTTCGATCTCGCCTGCCACCCAGTCGGCGCCGCGAACCACCCCGGCTGTGCCGGGCGCCGAATCGCCCTGCGCCGCTGTCGTCCCTCGGCTCACCGCTGTCCTCCTCGTACCGCTGTCCTCCCAGTACCGCCTTTTTCGTGCCGGCGGCGCACCGCGGCGGAACCGTCACTCCCCGCCGAATGCCCCTGCCGACCGCAGGGCCTCGACCTCGTCGGGGCGGTATCCCATCGCACCGAGAACCTCTTCGGTGTCGGTTCCGCGGGGCACGGCGCGGCGGGGCGTCCGCGTGGGCGTCCGGCTGAGCTTGATCGGAACGCCAACGCCACGATAGTCGACGGTGTCCAGGAACAGGCCGCGGTGACGGGTCTGCGGTGCGGTGAGCGCCTGTTCGACGGTGTTGACGGGGCTGGCGGCGACCCCGGCCGCCTCCAGCTTGCCCGCGAGTTCCTGGCGGTCCCACTGCGCGATCAGATCCTTGAGCAGGGCCGCGAGGGTGTCGCGATGCTCCGACCGCACCCCGTTGGTGACGAAGCGTGGATCGTCCGCGAGTTCGGGGACCCCGAGAACGGTGACCAGCGATCGGAACTGCCGGTCGTTGGCGGCGCTGACGAAGAAGTCGCCGTCGCGGGCGGCGAACACCTGATACGGCACGACGGTCGGGTGGAAGTCGCCGGTGCGCCGCGGCACCGCACCGCTGGACGCCCAGTTCGCGGCGTGCGGATGCAGCAACGAGATCACGGCATCGAGGAGCGTCACATCGACGAGCTGGCCACGTCCGCTGATGCCGCGTTCGGCCAGGGCGAGCAGGATGCCGCTCACCGCGAGGTGCGAGGCGACGACGTCGACGATCGGTACGCCCACCCGCAGCGGGTTGCCGTCGGGGTAGCCGTTGACGCTCATCAACCCGCCGAAGGACTGCAGGACGGCGTCGTAGCCGGGAAGCCCCCCCATCGGGCCGTCCACTCCGAATCCGGTGACACGGCAGTACACGAGGCGCGGATTGGCCTCGGCGAGCACCGTGTCGTAGTCGAAGCCCCAGCGGGACATGGTGCCGGCCTTGAAGTTCTCGATCACCACGTCGGCACCCGCCAGCAGGTTCCGCAGCACGTTACGTCCCGCTTCGGTGCGCAGGTCCAGGCAGACGTTCTCCTTGCTGTGGTTGAGGCTGCCGTAGTAGGCGCTGCTGGCCCCCTCCTCCTCGAAAGGCGGCCCCCAGCCGCGGGTTTCGTCGCCGGACGGTGCCTCGACCTTGATGACCTCGGCGCCGTGGTCGGCGAGGGTTTGCGCGGTGTACGGGCCGGCGAGGACGCGGCTGAGGTCGAGCACACGGAGACCGGCGAGGGCGCCGACCCCGGTGCTCGTGGCGGCCGCGCGCCAGGCCGCGCGTCCGTCGACGGTCGTGGTGGGAGCGTTCATCGCGAACTCCTCTCATCGGTCGTGTCGCCGGTGCCGACGACGAGATCCCACACGTCCACACCCTCGTCGAGGACGCGCCGTGCCAGTTCATCGGCCCAGAATCGCTCCGAGCCGTGACGGTCCCGCCAACTCCACAGTGAGGTGGTGAACCGGCCGAGCCGGTGCTCGGACGTCGTGCCGATGGCGCCGTGGATCTGGTGGGCAGCGGCGGCGATCGGGTGCGCCGAATCCGATGCGACGACCTTCGCGGCCGCGATCGCGTCGGGGGCCCCGGAGGCGATGGCTTCGCCCACCGCGATCTCGGTCATTGTCGTGAGCGCAGCCTGCTGAGCCAGACGTTGCTGTACAGCCTGGAACTTCGCCAGCGGGCGGCCGAACTGGATGCGTTCGGACGCATGACGCAACGTGTGGTCGTGCACGGAGCGGGCGGCGCCGGCGAGCGCGGCGGCGTAGGCGACGGCGCCGCGCCGGACGACCTCGTCAACGGTCAGAGTTGAAGGACCGTGGAAGGAGACGGGTACATCCTCGAAGGTGACGTCGGCCAGCGAGATGCCCGTCAGGTCGGTCCCCGGCGAGACGGAGACACCGGGACCGGACGCCGGCACGATCGCGACGGTGGACCCGTCGGCTCCGGAGCCGGGAGGAAGGACCACCACGATCGTGTCGGCCTCCGCTGCGAAGGCAACCTCGGTGACGGCGCCGTCGAGCACGAGGCGGTCACCATCGGAACGGACGTTGCCCATCGTCGCCACGCCCGCCGTCGCCGCCGACGAGGTGAGGGTGTGGCCGGCGGCCGCCGCGATCCACGCCGCGAGTACCCCGTGCTCGATCAGCGGGGTGAGGGCGCCGCGTTGTGCGGAGACCGACACCACCGCGAGGGCGTCGGCGAGGTCTCCGCCGCCCCCGCCCGCGTCCTCCGACACCGCGACGGTGGCGAAACCGCTGCTCTGCAACTGATCCCAGATCTCCTGGTCCCATCCCGACGCGGGGGTCCGGAGGTCGACACCGATGCGGTCGACGATCGACGTGGTGGCCGAGGTCAGCTCGGCGGCAATCTCGCTCATCGGATTCCCAATCCGCGGGCCACGATGCCGCGCAAGATCTCGTTGGTTCCACCTCGCAGGGTGAACACCGGTGTGTGCAGGACGCTCTGGGCGAGCATCAGGGCGAGTGGGTCCGCCGCCCTCTGGCGCGCGACGATTCCGCTGGAGGCGCGCACCGCCTCGACCAGGTCACCCTCGTACGTGGACCCGAGGTCCTTGACCATCGCCGCGAGAACGTCCGGTTTGCGGCCTGCGGTGAGTTCGGACGCCACCTTCAGTGATATGCGGCGCAGCGCCCAGGCCTTGGCCGTCAGAGTGCCGAGCGTGCGACGCTGGTCGGGCGTGGCGCCGACCTCGGCGAGGTGTGCCGACCACGCCCGCAGCAATGGCATGGTGCTCAGGTAGCGTTCGGGTCCCGAACGCTCGTAGGCGAGTTCGCTCATCACCTGGGCCCAGCCGTTGCCTCGGGTGCCGAGCAGTGCCGTCGCCGGCACTCGCGCATCGTGGAAGATCACCTCGTTGAAGTGGGCCTGGCCGTCGAGGCTCGGGATCGGACGGATCTCGATGTGGGGATTCGGCAGGTCGACGAGGAACTGTGACAATCCCTCCTGGCGATCCTGGGGTCCGCCGTCGGTGCGGGCGAGCACCACCATCGCGTGGGCGATGTGTGCGCCGGTGGTCCACACCTTGGTCCCGCTGAGGACCCAGGTGTCGCCGGCGAGAGTGGCACGGGTCCGGACCGACGCCAGGTCGGAGCCGGCGTCGGGCTCGCTCATCCCGATCGAGATGAACGTGGTGCCGGAGGCGATACCCGGGAGATAGTGCGCCTTCTGCTCATTCGAGCCGTGCGCCAGGATGCTCGGTGCCATCTGGCGGTCGGCGATCCAGTGCGCTGCGACGGGTGCTCCGTGCGCGAGCAGTTCCTCGGTGACGACGAAACGTTCGAGGGGTGTGCGGGCGTGACCGCCGTACTCGGTGGGGATCGTCATGCCGAGCCAGCCGCGTGCTGCCAGACGGGCACTGAAGCCGGGGTCGAAGCCGGCGTTCCAACTGTCGGCTTCGGGTGTGAATCGTCCCTCGGCGAGTTCGTCGGAGAGGAAACGCCGGACGTCGTTTCGAAGGGCGTCCAGTCCGGCGGAGCCGGTGGGCGTCGGGTGGGTCACGGTGGTTGTCATGATCGTGCCGGACCTCGGGAGGACCAGGCGGACTTGCCCTTCCGCGACATCGACCACATCTGCACGCCGCGTTCGATCTCCAGGGCGGACGCCCAGCTGACGGCGGGCGGACCGAGTTCCAGGCGCGCACTGGACATGATTCGCCGGGTCAGTTCGGGGTCGGCCGCAGGGATGCGGACGAGTCCGTCCACGACACCGGGGATCTGCTCGGCCGGGACCGCGGTGTGTGCGAGTCCACGAGCGACGGCCTCGCTCCCGGTGAGCGACTGCCCGCATGCTGCGAGCGCGACGGCACCGGACCAGCCGAGTGCTCGACCGAGCAGTGAGATGTGGCCGCCGCCGGGGTGGATGCTGCGGGCGGAGAAGCCGCTGTCGAGCACGGTGTCCGGCGTGACGACCATGATGTCGGCGGCCAGCGCGAGGTTCAGTCCGGCGCCCACGGCGCCGCCGGTGACGACGGCGACGGTGGGTACGGGCAGTGAGCCGATGCGCACGAACGCGCCGTAGACGGCGGATGTGCGCTCGACCGCTTCGGGAGAGGCCGGGTCCGCCGAGGAGGAGGCCAGGTCGCGGGTGTCGGCGCCGCTGCAGAAGTAGCTGCCGTTGGCGTCGACCACGACCGCGCCGATCGAGAGGTCGGATTCCACACGCTCGCAGAACCGTTCGATGTCGGCGGCCATCGCGAGGGTGATGGCGTTCTTTCGGCCGGGATTGTTGAGGGTGAGGCGGGCGACGCCGTCGTGGACGGACGTGAGGACCGGCGGCTCCGGGGGAGCCGCACCCAGGTCCGTGTCGGGTGTGGTCTGGGTCATGCGCCGACCGTAGCAGATTGTGCACCCAAATTGGATCCAATAATGATTGACAAAAGTGGTTGCGCTGCTGTGCACTGGCCCACACCAGAAGTCGCCGCATCAGGGTGGCGGCCGGGAAGGAGTACCTGTGTTCAGCTTGGCGGGACGGATCGCGCTGGTCAGCGGAGCCGGCCAGAGTGTCGGCGAAGGAATCGCGAAAGTTCTCGCGCGCCAGGGTGCGTCGGTCATCGTCAACGACCTGCACCCCGACCGCGCGGAGAAGGTCGCGGCCGCCCTCGTCGAGGAGGGCAACACCGCGGTCGCCGCAGCCTTCGATGTCACCGACTACGCCGCCGTCGAGGAGCATGTGCGCGCGGCCGAGGCCGAACTCGGCGGGCACGTCGACATCGTCGTCAACAACGCGGGTGTCGCCGAGGGCCGCGTGATCAAGCCGTTCCGCGAGCTCTCCCCCGAGGAGTGGCGGGCGCCGATCGACCTCAACATCTTCGGGGCGATGAATTGCATCAAGGTGGCGCTCGACGGGATGTGCGACGCGGGCTGGGGGCGCGTCGTGCAGATCTCCTCCGGCTCCGCGCGCACCGGGCAGAACATCAACCAGAGCATGTATGCCACCGGAAAGAGCGGCATCGAGGGCTTCATTCGCCACCTCGCCGCGGAGACCGGGCAGTACGGGGTGACCGCGAACATCGTCGCGCTCGGTCATCAGAAGAACCTCGAGGAGAAGATGAGCCCCGAGATGATCGAACAGATTCTCCGCACCATCCCCATCGGCAGGCTCGGTGACGCCATCGAGGTCGGTGCGTTCTGCGCCTACCTGGCGTCGGACGAGGCCGGAGGCATTACCGGGCAGACGATGGACTTCAACGGTGGGTCTCAGACTCGATGAGCGCGCCGGAGTCCGGTCGTACCGGGCCGGCAACCACGCTGTCGCTCACCGCTGTCCGCGTGTCCGACCTCGCCCGGTCCGTCGCGTTCTACGTGGATGGCTGTGGTTTCGCGCACGAACGTGACCTCGAGACGCCCACGTTCAGGGCGTCCATCCTCAGGGCAGGCGCCGCCGGACTCGAACTTCTGGTGCCGGCGGAGCCCGAGCCGCTCGAGTACGGGAACGTACTGGTCAAAATCGTCCTGGGCACCGACGACGTAGTCGCATGTATGACCGCGGCGTGCGCACACGGTGGAACCGAGGAGACGCCGCCAACCCTCCTCGAGGCGTACGGGATGGTGATCGGCACCGTCCGTGATCCCGACGGGCATCTCGTCGAGTTCGTACAGCGCAACGGCGTGAAAGAAGCCTGACCGGCACGGTCGTGCGACGCGCCGCAGTCGTCGGTATCGGCCAATGTGGCTGGAATCAATTGTCTTGCAGTGCCCTTCGATTTCCTGGCGGGGGCAGACGACGAGTTCTGTTGGGGAAAGGGTCCCTTCGGTCGGTTCTTTGTTGGAGCGTTCACGGCGCCGGCCGGGCACCATCGGGTGCCCGGCCGGTGTTGTGTTCCGTCAGTGAGTCGCGAGGTCGGCCGCGACGCACCTGTTCCAGATGTCGCCGGCCACCACGCGCAGCGGCGCGATCATCTTCTGGTGGTCGAACGCGCCGACCGGTGCGCAGATGGACAGTCCCGCGAGATTGCCGTACATGTGCTCGGCCGGGCCGATCGACACACCCACGCAAGCGATGCCGGGGAACGCCTCTCCGCGGTCGAAGGCGGCACCGCGATCACGAACCTGGTTCATCTCTTCGTCGAACCGGCTCGATGCAGGGCGGGTGGGAGGGCTGCCCTCGCCGGCCCCGAGCCCGCGGGGGGACGGGGCCGGAGACACCGCGGAGTAGGCCATGATGACCTTCCCCACCGCAGTCAGATGCGCCGGCACTCGTTGTCCGACCGCGGTCGGTGTAGGTCCGGACGTGCGTCCGTTCACCTTGGCGAGGTAGACGGTGTCGCCCCGGTCGACGACACCGAGTTGGATGGTGAACCCGGTGCGCTGTGCGAATGCGTGCATGACAGGACGTGCGTGGTTGAGGAGGCGGTTCTGGTTGAGCGCGGCCTGCCCCATCTCGTAGGCCTTGACGCCGAGCTCGTAGGTCTGCTCCGGTGAGCGGGCCAGCCAGCCCGCGTTCGAGAGCTGTTCGAGGAGTCGGTGCGCCGACGACCTGGGAATGCCGGTTCGGGCCGTGACCTTGGCCAACGTCATCGGGCCTGCACTCAGGGCCTCCAGGACCAGCGACACCCGGTCAACGACGGAAACCGGGATCCCATCGGTGCGTGACGTATTCAACCCATCCTCCTTGCACCACGTGCGGTGTGACGTGGATCACGGTACCTGTGGTGTGCGGTATGCATCAATCCACGCCGTGACCGTTCGCTGTGTGTGGCACCCGCCAGCGCGAAAACGGCAGGTCGGGGCGTATTCGGCGGTGTTTCTCCGCCGACGACGACGGCGGCAGCGGAACTACCCTCCCGTTCTACGGGAGACCGACGTCACAGGGCAACTCCCGTTGCCAAGCTGGCGACAGCGCGACGGGTGAGTTGTCGCGATCAGCCGATCAGGAGACACCGTGAATTCCACTGACACCGAGGACCAGATTCGCGTCATCGACACCGGCACTCCGCCGACCCGCTACGCGCGCGGATGGCACTGCCTTGGGCTGGTGCGTGACTTCGCCGACGGAAAGCCGCATCAGGTCAGTGCATTCGGGACCGGGCTCGTGGTGTTCGCGGGCGAGGACGGAGAGCTCAACGTCCTCGACGCATTCTGCAGGCACATGGGCGGCAACCTTGCGCAGGGCACGGTGAAGGGCGACTCGATCGCGTGCCCGTTCCACGACTGGCGCTGGCGGGGGGACGGCAAGTGCTCGGGAATCCCGTACGCACGCCGCGTTCCGCCACTGGCCCGCACCCGAGCCTGGCAGACCTCCGTGGTGAGCGGGCAACTGTTCGTGTGGCACGACCCGCAGGGCGCCAAGCCGTCCGGCGAGTTGGCGATTCCCGAAATCCCCACGTATGGGAACCCGGGATGGACGGACTGGGTGTGGAACTCGATCGAGGTGACCGGATCCCACTGCCGAGAGATCGTCGACAACATCGTCGACATGGCGCACTTCTTCTACGTGCACTACGGGATGCCAACCTTCTTCCGCAACGTCTTCGAGGGGCACACCGCAACCCAGCTGATGCGGTCGAGGCCCCGGGCCGACGCGGTCGGGGTGAGTCAGTCCACCAATTACAGCGTCGAGAGTCAGTCGGATGCAACGTATTACGGTCCTTCCTACATGGTCGACAAGCTGTGGAGTGGTGGACGCGACCCTGAATCCGCACCGAACATCTACCTGATCAACTGCCACTACCCGATCACGCCCACATCGTTCCGGCTGCAGTACGGAGTCATGGTGGAGAAGCCGGCCGGTCTCCCCGACGAGCAGGCGGATCAGATCGCGCAGGCCGTTGCCAAGGGTGTCGCGATCGGGTTCGAGCAGGACGTGCACATCTGGAAGAACAAGTCCCGCATCGACAACCCGCTGCTCTGCGAGGAGGACGGCCCCGTCTACCAGCTTCGTCGCTGGTACGAGCAGTTCTACGTCGATGCCGACGATGTCCGGCCCGAGATGGTGAACCGCTTCGAGTACGAGATCGACACCGAGCGGGCACTGGGCAGCTGGCAGGCCGAGGTCGACGAGAACCTCGCCGCCGGACGCAGTGCCTTCGCCCCGAATCTCACCACCGCCCGCGAGGCAGCGCCCGCCCAGTCCGGTTCCTGAACCCCTCGCCACACCTCACACCTTTTGGAGACACGACCATGAGCTACCAAGTGCTCGACAACATCGTCGCGATGACCGACGAGATCCGGGCCGGAGCCGACGCCTCCGACGAGCTCGGCCGGCTGACCGATGACATGGCCAAGAACCTCAAGCAGGCCGGCATCATCCGGCTGCTGCAGCGTAGGAAGTACGACGGCTACGAGGCACACCCCCGTGAGTTCGCCGAGACCGTGATGAAGACCGCGAGCCTCTACGGTTCCGCGGGATGGGTCGGCGGCATCGTCGGGGTCCACCCGTGGCAGCTCGCGTTCGCGGACCCGAAGGTGCAGGACGAGGTGCTCGGCGCCGACTCCGACACGTGGCAGGCGTCCCCGTACATGCCGGGCGGCATCGCCACCCCGGTCGACGGCGGCTACCGGATGTCCGGCCGGTGGCAGTTCTCGTCCGGTACCGACCACTGCGACTGGATCTTCCTCGGTGCGATGGTCGGCGGCGAGGACGGCACACCGCTCATGCCGCCCGTCGGGCTGCACGTGATCCTGCCGCGATCCGACTACGAGATCGTCGAGGACTCGTGGAACGTCGTCGGTCTGCGCGGCACCGGCAGCAAGGACATCGTCGTCACGGACGCCTTCATCCCCGACTACCGGGTGATGAAGTCCCAGGACGTGATCGACGGGACCGCGGCCAAGGAATACGGCGTCACCGAGACGCTGTACCGGATGCCGTGGTCGACGATGTTCCCGCTGGGCATCACGTCCGCAACGATCGGGATCTGCGAGGGCGTCCTCGCTGCCGGCGTCGACTACCAGCGCGGGCGGGTCGGCGCAGCCGGCACCGCGATCAAGGATGACCCGTACGTCCTGCACGCACTGGGGGAGGCCGCCGCGGAGATCGATGCGGCGCGCCAGCAGCTGCTCGCGAACGTGGACCGCATCTGGGATCTCGTCGATGCGGGCAGGGAAGTGGACTTCGAAACCCGGGCCTCGTCCCGCCGCAATCAGGTGCGGTCCGCGTGGCGGGCCGTCCGCGCCGCTGACGAGATCTTCGACCGCTCCGGCGGCAACGCGCTACGGGTCGACAACCCGCTGCAGCGGTTCTGGCGCGACGCGCACGCCGGACTGCACCACGCCATCCACGTCACGAGCACGACGTACCACGCATCAGCAATGGCGTCATTGGGAATCGACGTCCCGAACGGCCCTCTGCGCGTGATGATCTGACGCCCCATCGGCGTCCAGGAAGGAACACAGTGACCGAGATCAAGGGACTCGGGTACGTCCGCGTGCACGCCACCGACATGGTGCGATGGCGCGAGCTCGGATTCGACGTGCTCGGCTTCGCGCCCGGAACCGGACCCGAGGAAGACGCCCTGCACTTCCGCATGGACGAACGGCCGTCGCGGATCACCGTCGAACACGGTGACGTCGACCGCGTCACCGCCGTCGGCTGGGAGGTTCGCGACGGCGCTGCACTGCGCCGGCTTGCCCAGCGGCTCGACGCGGCGGGCTGCGAGTACGCGCCCATGCCGTTCGACGTGTGCGAGTTGCGTCGCGTCGAGGCCGGCCTGGTCACGAAGGACCCCGGCGGCACACCGCTCGAGTTCTTCTTCGGGCCGGCACTCGACCACAGCCCGGTGATCACCCGCTATGGGCAGACGTTCGTCACCGGGTCGCAGGGCCTCGGTCACGTGGTGATGCCGACCGCGAACTTCGACGATTCGTACCGCTTCTACACCGAGGTGCTCGAATTCCTGCCGCGTGGCGCGTTCCGGATGCCGACGCCTCCGGGTACCCCGCCGCAGCGGATCCGGTTCCTCGGCGTCAATCAGCGCCACCACAGCCTGGCGATCATGCCGGTGCCGGAGGGTCGCGACCCCGGGCTCATCCACGTGATGGTGGAGGTGGACTCCCTCGACGCCGTCGGCCGAGCCCTCGATCAGGTCGAGGCACGGAACTTCCCGCTGTCGTCGACGCTGGGCAGGCACACCAACGACAAGATGATCTCCTTCTACGTCCGCGTGCCCGGCGGCTGGGACATCGAATACGGAACCGGCGGAAAGCTGGTCGACGAAACGTACTACACCGCAGAGGAAATCACCGCGGACAGCTACTGGGGCCACGAATGGATGTGGGCTCGGCAGGCGAAAGCCGAGAGGGAAGCGGTCCAGAGCGCATGAAGAAGGACGTGAACACAGTGGACACACACGACGTCGACGCGATCGTCATCGGCGCAGGCATCTCCGGACTGTACGCGGCGTACAAGCTGCGGGAACGCGGCATGACCGTGCACGGCTTCGAATCCGCGGCCGGAGTCGGCGGCACCTGGTTCCACAACCGCTACCCGGGCGCGCGGTGCGATGTCGAGAGCATCGACTACTCGTACTCGTTCGACGAGAACCTGCAGCAAGAGTGGACGTGGACGGAGCGATTCGCGACGCAGGAGGAGATCCTCGCGTATCTCGAGCACGTCGCGGACCGCTTCGACCTGCGCGGCGCATACGACTTCCTGACCCGGGTGACGTCCACCGTCTGGAACGAGGAGTCGGCGCGGTGGACCGTCACCACCGACACCGGGAAGACGATGACCGCACGGTACTGCGTCATGGCCACGGGCGTGCTGTCGGCGACGAACCGTCCCGACATCGCCGGCCGCGACTCGTTCACCGGCGAGACCTACCACACCGGTGAATGGCCCCACGAGAAAGTCGATTTCACCGGCAAGCGTGTCGGGGTGATCGGCACGGGTTCGTCGGGAATGCAGTCCATCCCGCTGATCGCGCAGGACGCGGCGCATGTCTTCGTCTACCAGCGCAGCCCCAACTACTCGATCCCGGCGGGCAACCGGCCGCTCACCCCGGAGCAGATCGCCGAGGTGAAGGCGACCTACCCGGAGCGGCGTCGGCTGGCCCGACTCAGCGGAGGCGGCACCCCGTTCACCCCGTACCCGAAGGGGGCGATGGAGGTCGACGAGGCCGAGCGCCGGCGTGTGTACGACGAGTGGTGGCAGCGGGGCGGATACCTGTTCGCGAAGGCCTTCCCGGATCAGACCGTGAACCTGGAGTCCAACGACACCGCCCGTGAGTACGTCGAATCGAAGATCCGCGAGATGGTGAACGACCCCGCGATCGCCGACCAGCTCATTCCCACCGACCATCCGATCGGAACCAAGCGGATCGTCACGGACAGCGGCTATTTCGAAACCTACAACCGGGACAACGTCACCCTGGTCAATCTGCGGCGAACCCCGATCGTCGAGGTCACCGAGACCGGGATCCGCACCAGCGAGGGTCACCACCAGCTGGACACGCTCGTGTTCGCCACCGGGTTCGATGCGATGACCGGCGCATTGTCGCGGATCGACATCCGCGGGCGCGATGGCCGCACCCTGCGCGACGAATGGGCCGCGGGACCGCGCACGTACCTCGGGCTCGCCTCCAACGGCTTCCCGAACATGTTCTTCATGGTCGGCGCGGGCAGCCCCAGCGTGCTGGCCAACATGGTGCTGATGGCCGAGCAGCAGGTGGACTGGATCTCCGCCTGTCTCGATCACCTCGACGAGGTGGGTGCCCGGACGATCGAAGCCGGCGCACAGGCGGTCGACGACTGGGTTGCCGAATGCAACGAGAAGGCCGCAGGCACCCTGTTCCCGTCCGCGAACTCGTGGTACATGGGCGCCAACATTCCCGGCAAGCCACGCGTGTTCATGCCGTACATCGGCGGTTTCGCCAACTACTGCACCATCTGCGCCGAGGTCGCCGAGGCCGGCTACAAGGGATTCGACCTGGTCGGGTCGGAGAGCGCCTGAGATGACCGCAGCACATTCATCAACCACACATTCATCGACGAGAGGCCGATCATGACCGACACGATGCCCGTCGCCTCCAGGGCCGACACCGAGGAATTCGAATCGCAGTTGGCCGCCGCGATCGACGTGTGCGACCCGGCGCCACTGCTCATGTCGCTCGTTCACGTGACCGGAGACACCGGACTCCTCGACGAGTTCGGTCCGCGGCTGACGATCAGCGAACCGGGGAATCACTATCGGACCGGCACTCGCCCGGCCACACCGCCGGGGCAGTACCCCGAGGACGTGGTCGCCGACATCCGGGCCCGCGCGCACAAGTTGCTCACCGCCGATATGGCCGATCGCCTCGGCGTTCCCGACCCCGAACTGTTCGTTCGCATGGCGACGGTGGGGACGTCGGAGCGCGTCGACGAGGAGTTCGTCCAGATTCTGCGCGAACAGTCCGGGTTCGTCCTGGGGGAGCGCCGCGTCCCGGTGACCGTCGCGCCCCCGGCCGACTTCTCGGTCATCGTCATCGGCGCGGGGATCGTCGGTATCAACGCCGCGATCAAGTTGCAGGATGCCGGCTTCGCCTACCGTGTGTTCGAGGCGCGACACGAAATCGGCGGAACCTGGTCGCGCAACACGTATCCGGGTGCCGCCGTCGACACTCCCAGCCACTACTACTCGTACTCGTTCGAGCTGAACCCCGGCTGGTCGAAGTACTACCCCTCGGGAACCGAGTACCAGCGATACCTCGAGGGCGTCGTCGACACCTACGGGATCGCCGAGAACATTTCCTTCCGCACCCGCGTGCTGTCCGCGACCTGGCTCGACGACCAGCACGTCTGGGAGGTGACCACCGAATCCGCCGACGGCACCCGTGAGGTGCACCGCGCGAACGCGGTGGTGACCGCGCTCGGCATGCTCAACTCGCCGAACATTCCCGACGTCGAGGGCATGGACACGTTTGCCGGAACCGTTGTCCACACCGCCGACTGGGACGCCGGCCTCGACCTGACCGGCAAGCGCGTCGTGGTGCTCGGAACCGGCTGTACGTCCGTGCAGGTCGTCGCCAGCATCGTCGACCAGGTGAAGTCACTCGACGTCGTGGTCCGGTCACCGCACTGGATCGTGCCGGAAAAGGCCGTCGTGAACGACGTTCCGGACGGCGAGAAATGGGCGCTCGCCCACATCCCGCGCTACCACGAGTGGTTCCGGCTGCGCTCGTACTGGTTCGCGTCCGACAATCTGTACACGTTGCCGCGGATCGATGCCGAATGGGCGAAGACGCACTTCTCCGCCTCGCCGGCCAACGAGATGGTGCTGAACACGGCACGGAACTACCTGCAGACCAGCTTCGCCGACCGCCCCGACCTGGTGGAGAAGCTGACGCCCGACTTCCGTCCGTACGGCAAGCGGATCGTCAAGGATCCCGGTTTCTTCAAGGCGCTCACGCGAGAGCACGTGACCCTGCACCGGGCGTCGTTCCAGCGGGTGACACCGGACGGTGTGATCACTACCGAGGGCGACTTCGTGCCCGCCGATGTCATCATCCTGGCGACCGGCTTCGCACTGGAGTTCACCACGTCCATCGAGATCGCCGGACGCGACGGGCGAATGCTCGCCGACCAGTGGAAGGGTGGTGACGACCCCCGCGCCTATCTCGGCATCCAGGTGTCCGGCTTCCCGAACCTGTTCGTCACGGCGGGACCGAATTCGGCACCGAACCACGGTGCCGGCCACAACATTCTGAGCGAGGAGCACGTTCACTACGTCATCGAGTGCCTGCAGTACCTCCTCGAGAACGGGCACGATGCGATGGACGTGCGGCAGGAAGTGCAGGGCGACTACAACCGCAGGGTGGACGAGGCGCTGGACAAGACGGTGTGGGTGCATCCGGGCGCGAAGGTCAACGGCTACTACCGCAACAGCGCCGGACGGGCAGTGGTGCCGTGTCCGTGGCGTCTGGTCGACTTCTGGACGATGCTGCGGGAACCGAACCCGGAGGCTCTCGAGTTCATCGACCCCACCACCCGAGGCGGCGACCGATGAGTCCCGAACCCGCAATCGTCGACGGGTGTGTGGAAGTCGACCTGCTCGTCGTCGGATCCGGCACCGGTCTGGCCGCTGCGCTGGCCGCATCGGAGGCCGGACTGTCGACGCTGGTCGTGGAGAAATCCGAGTACGTGGGCGGGTCGCTGGCCCGTTCGGGTGGAGCGTTCTGGGTTCCCGGAAACCCGGTGCTGGCGGCACTCGCGCCGTCCGACACCCTCTCGGACGCCCGCACCTACGTCCGCGCGGTGGTGGACGGTAGCGCGCCCGACGAGCGGGGTGAGGCGTTCCTCGACCACGGTGGCGCCGCCATCGCGATGCTCGAGCGCATGACACCGATGAAATTCATGTGGGCGAAAGGGTATTCGGACTATCACCCGGAGAGGCCGGGTGGATCGGCGCTGGGCCGGACCTGCGAGTGCAAGCCGTTCGACATGTCCGTGCTCGGTTCCGAGCAGGCCAGGCTCAGACCCGGTCTGCTCGACGCGCCGCTGCCGATGCCGGTCACCGGTGCCGACTACAAGTGGCTCAACCTCCTCACCCGGACGCCGCGCAGGTCGCTGGCCCGGGCAATGCGGGCGTTCGCCATCGGGGTCGGCGGCCTCGCACTGCGACGGCGGTACGTGGCCGGCGGTCAGGCTCTGGCCGCAGGGCTGTTCGCGGGGGCGGTCCGAGCGGGCATCCCGATCTGGACCGACTCGCCGCTGGTCGAGTTGACCGAGCGGGACGGGCGGATCGTCGGTGCGGTGGTGGAGCGGGCAGGTCGTCGGACCACCGTCGTGGCCCGGCGCGGGGTGGTGCTCGCCGCGGGAGGCTTCGACCACGAAATGGAGATGCGGCACAAGTTCCAGTCCGCACGGCTGGCTGAGAACGTCAGCCTGGGATGCACCGCGAACACCGGCGACGCCATCAGGCTGGCCCAGGATCACGGTGCCGCGGTCGGCCTCATGGATCAGGCGTGGTGGTTTCCGGCGGTGGCGCCGCTGCCCGGCGGACAGCCGAGGGTCCTGCTCGCCGAACGCTCGCTCCCGGGATCGTTCATCGTCGATCAGACCGGCCGCCGCTTCCTCAACGAGGCGATGGACTACATGTCGTTCGGACAGCGCGTGCTGGCCCGCGAGCGCGAGGGCGACCCGATCGAGAAGATGTGGCTCGTCTTCGACCAGCGCTATCGCAACAGTTACCTGTTTGCCGGGGAGTTCTACGCTCGGCAGCCGCTTCCGGACTCCTGGTACGAGCACGGGGTCGCACACCGGGCCGGCGGGGCGCGGGAACTCGCCGCCAAGATGGGGGTGCCCGGCCCCGAGTTCGCGGCGACCATGCGGACGTTCAACAACGCCGCTGCGAAGGGCATCGATCACGACTTCGGTCGCGGGTCCAGCGCCTACGACCGGTACTACGGAGACCCGACGGTGACCCCCAACCCGAACCTGCGTGCGCTGCACGAGGAGTCCCTCTTCGCTGTCGAGGTCGTCCTCAGTGACCTGGGGACCTGTGGTGGTCTGAGTGCGGATCACCATGCGCGCGTGCGCCGCGAGGACGGCACCGTCATGGACGGTCTCTACGCGATCGGGAACACCGCCGCGAACGCGTTCGGCGCGACGTATCCCGGCGCCGGGGCGACGATCGGTCAGGGACTCGTGTACGGCTACGTCGCGGCACGGACTGCGGCCGGGGCGCCGCTTCCCGTGAGGATCCCGGGATGACGATGCAGGAACTGAACTGCGAGACGTGTGGGCGGGTCGTGCTCGTCGAGAAGTTCAGTCCGGCCCACACGTCGATCCAGTGGACATCCGACGCGTCGGGGTGCCCGCTGATCGCGGAGGCCACGCACTCGCTCGGCGACCGCGATCGGGGCTGCGGCGCGCTGCGGCGCACCATCGACCGCGCGGTGGCGAGTCACGGACTGGGCGAATCGTGCATCGACTTGCCCTCCGGCCCGGATCTGCCACGCCTGCACTGACGAAAACGGAAGCGGCCATGGAAATCCATGGCCGCTTCCGTTTTCGTCGTGTGTCAGTCCGCGGTGCCGACGACGAGCGGGCAGCGCGTGCCCGTGAAGATGCTCGCCGCGCACTTGTTGCAGTGGATGCACAGTGAACGCGTCTCGCGGTCGCGTTGGATACGCGCGATGAGGTCGGGCTCACGCAGCAGGGCTCGCGCCATGGCGACGAACTCGAACCCCTCACGCATGGCGACCTCCATGGCATCGAGGTCGGTGACACCGCCGAGGAGTACGAGCGGGAGCGACAATTCGTCACGGAATTGCCGCGCGTACTCCAGGAAGTACAGCGGCTCGTACGGGTAGTGCTTGAACACTGCCTTGCCGAACACCTTCATCCCGAACTGCACGATCGGGACCTGCGTCTCCGCCATCTCCTGCAGCGGCACGTCGCCGCGGAACAGGTACATCGGATTCAGCAGGGACGAACCGCCGGTCAGCTCCAGCGCGTCCAGGTGCCCGTCCGATTCGAGCATCTTCGCGAACGGCAGGGATTCGTCGAGCCAGAATCCGCCGGGCACGCCGTCGGCCATGTTCATCTTCGCGAGGACTGCGATCTCACCGCCTGCGGCTTCGGCGACGGCGGCGAGGATGCGGCGGGCGAACTCGGCCCGGTTGGCGAGGGAGCCGCCCCAGCGGTCCTTGCGGTGGTTGACTTTCGGGCTCAGGAACGAACTGGCGAGGTAGTTGTGACCGAGGTGGACCTCGACGGCGTCGAATCCAACCTCGCGCGCGTAGCGGGTGGCCTGTCCGTGGGCGTCGATGATCCGCTGGATGTCCTCGTCGCCCGCCTTGTGGTCCATGCTCATCGACAGCGGGTTCGGCCGGCCGGACGGCGCGAGCGAGGGCAGCCCGTTCGAACGGGAGTTGGCGACGGGACCGGCATGGCCGATCTGTGCGGACACCTTCGCGCCGGTCGCGTGGACGGAATCGGTGAGGTGCCGAAGTCCGTCCAGGGCCTCCGGGCGCCAGTAGATCTGGTCGCGTTCGGTGCGCCCTTCGGGGGCGACGGCGAGGTATGCGACCGTCGTCATGCCGACGCCTCCCGCGCCGACCGCAACGTGGAAGTCCACGAGGCGGTCACTGACGAGGGCATTCGGTGTCGCGCCCTCGAACGTCGCGGACTTGATGACGCGGTTGCGCAGCGTGATCGGTCCGAGGCGCGCGGGAGCGAGTGGGTCGGGTACCGGGGTGGTGGGTGGTGTTGTCATGCGATCTCCATATTTCTCGGGCTGTGAGAGGAGTCATGCACTTGCGGGTGAAACGTGGGTCGCGATGTCCATCCAGCGCAGCATCGCGTCGACGGCGTCGGCGGAATCCCCATGTGCGCCGGCTTCGGCCCATTCGGTCAGTGCGGCAAACGCCGCGGCCTGATAGGCGGTGGCCAACGCGCGGGCGATCGCCGGTGGTGCTTCGGGGATCCGCCGGGTGAGGTAGTCGGACAACACGGTGATCCACGGCCGATATGCCTCGGTCGCCATCCCGGCCAGCTCCGGCTCGCTCGAGATCAGACGGAGCCAGTCGGGGCTGACTCGTTGGACTCGCGGCCGGCGTGAGACCGAATCCACCACAGCGGTTCGAACCGCTTCACCAACCGGAGTGGACTCCGGTATGGCGGACAGGGATTCGCGCAACCGGTCGGTGGCCGAGGCTACACCGATCCACGCGATGGCGGACTTCACGGAGAAGTGCCGGATGAGGGTGCGGGTGCTGATGCCGGTCGCCGCGGCGAGATCGCTCCAGCTGGTCGCGGCGTAACCCTGACGCGACCACAGTGTGAAGGCGACCTCCGCGACCGCTTCGGGTTCGAGGACGGTGGGCCGTCCGCGTCCCCGTCCGCTCGCGGGTCGAGTGGACGGCTCTGAGAGTGAGGATTCTTCGCGACTCACGGTCCGAGAACACCATTATTGGCGTAATGTGTCAAATATCGGCTGCCGGACACGGCGGTGTCGGTTCGATGAGCGAAAGGTGAAGGGCGTGGGCGTGTATGCGGTGACCGGATCCGCCTCGGGTATGGGTCGTGCGGTCGCGGATAGACTCCGGGGAGCCGGGCACACGGTCATCGGTGTCGACATCAGGGAGGCCGATGTCGTGGCGGACCTGTCGACCGCCCAGGGCAGGCGACAGGCTGTGCGGGACGTGCTGGCGGCCGCGGGCGACCGACTGGACGGCGCCGTCCTGGCCGCGGGACTCGGACCGGCGCCGGGACGAGACCGCCCCAGGCTGATCGCCGAGGTCAACTACTTCGGTGTCGTCGACCTGCTGGAGGGGTGGCGGGATGCGCTCGCCGCGGCGGGAAACGCCAAGGTGGTCGTCTTCTCCAGCAACTCGACCACGACAACTCCGGCCGTCCCTCGGCGCACGATCAAGGCGTTCCTCGATGGCGACGCGCACCGGGCAGTGCGGTCGGTCCGCGTATTCGGAAAGGCCGCTCCCGCAATCGCCTACGCGGGATCGAAGATCGCAGTCAGCAGGTGGGTGCGCCGCACAGCGGTGCGATCGGAGTGGGCGGGCGCCGGCATCCGCCTGAACGCACTCGCCCCCGGTGCGATCATGACGCCGCTGCTCGAGAAGCAGCTCTCCACTCCGTCGGAGGCGAAGGCCATCCGCTCGTTCCCGGTCCCCGTCGGAGGATTCGGCGACGCCGGCCAACTCGGGGACTGGGTGGTGTTCATGTTGTCCGATGCCGCCGATTTCCTCTGTGGGAGTGTCGTCTTCGTCGACGGTGGCTCCGACGCGTACTTCCGGCCAGACGACTGGCCGCGGTCCGTCCCGGTTCGGCGGATTGTCTCCTATCTCCGCCGATTCCGGGGATTCGGACGGTGACTCAACGAGGCGCGGGTTCCCTGCACTCGTAGAACCGTGGGGTCGTGTCGACCCGGAGGCGGGTCAGTGCGCGTCGGCTGATGAGCCAACGCCCGTCCTCCTTGCGGTACTCCTCGTGGTAGTGGCCGTAGCCGTGGAGGTGCTCCTCCTGGTCGCCGTTCGTCCACCACAGGTGGTCCTCCATCGCCCAGATTCCACGGGCGGTCGTGTCGGAGGTCAGTTCGATCTCGGGGGTGTGACCGTGGTGCACCGAGGTGATCGGGTGCCGGCCGTCCAGGACCCGCTTGATGGATGCCGTCACGGCGTCCGGTCCGACCACGCTGTGGTCGCCGAATGTCAGGCTGACGACGTCGTCCGTGTGCAGTGTCGGATAGATGTGCCACTCCTTGTTGTCCATGCACCGCAGCCGCGCCGCGAAGGTTCGCTTGATCTCCTCGATGGCCAGGAACTGTTCAGCGGGGCTGAGTGAAATTTCGATCGTCATGGTGAAACTGTCGGTCATTGTGCGGTCGAGCGCAACAGACGTTTCCGCTCAGTGGTGACGAAACATGTTGCCGCCCTGCGTCACAATTGTGAAGCCAGACGGGATCGATTCGATGTTTCGTTCTTCGGGAGGCGGCTGCACACCGCGGTTGTGATGGTCGACACTGGGCGGGTACACACGGCAACTCGGTGAGGAGACAATGTGATCGACGCGAAACGTTACGGACCATGGGCAGTGATCGCCGGCGGCTCGGAGGGCGTCGGCGCCTCGTTCGCCGTGCAACTCGCCGAATCGGGCGTGAACCTCGTCCTCATCGCGCGGAAACCTGAACCCCTCAGGGAGACCGCGGATCGGGCCCGTGCGTTGGGCGTGCAGGTGCGCACGCTGTCGCTCGACCTGACCGAGTCGTCATCGATCGCCGAGATCATCTCTGCCACGGCTGATGTCGAAGTCGGACTGTTGGTCTACAACGCGGGTGCCAACAGTTACGGCAGTGAGTTCGTGCTCGGCGAGCTCGACCGATTCCGTACGGTCATCGATCTGAACATCACCGCGCAACTGGCCCTGGTGAACCACTTCGGTGCGAAGATGCGCGCAGCCGGCCGGGGCGGAATCCTCCTGGTCGGATCCTTGAGCGGCTACATGGGTGGCTTCCATCAGGGCGTCTACGGTGGCGCGAAGGCATTCGGGCGCATCTTCGCGGAATCACTGTGGCTCGAGCTCCGCGATCACGGTGTCGATGTCCTGGAACTCGTCCTCGGTGTCACCCGCACACCGGCGATGCAGCGTGCGGGGTTGAACTTCGACCTGCCCGGGATGCTGGTCAGCGATCCGGACGACGTGGCGAGGGAGGGGCTGGAGCATCTCGCGGACGGCCCGGTGTGGATCGCCGGCGGCAATGCAGAGAAAGCGCAGAGGAACAGTGGCCCCGACCGTGCGGGGCTGATTCTCGCTGCCCACGAGGCGATGCTCAAGTTGTTGCCGCCGCGGGAGGAACAGCCTGCCGGCGACAGTCGGGGCTGACTGATGCGCATCGGGATCGTCAGCCCGGTCGTCACCAGAGTTCCCGGTGCCCACTCGGCCTGGGAGGCCGATGTGGGCATCGCGGAACTCGCGCTGATCGCCGAGCACGCGGACGCTCTGGGATTCGCGCACCTGACGTGCAGCGAGCACGTTGCAGTGCCGGTCGCGGTGGCGCAGCAGCGCGGCGGGACCTACTGGGATCCGCTCGCGACCTTCGGGTACCTCGCGGCGCGGACAGACCGGATCCGGTTCGTGACGCAGGTGCTTGTGCTCGGCTATCACCATCCGTTGGAGATCGCCAAGAGGTACGGCACCCTGGACACCGTCAGCGACGGCCGCCTCACCCTCGGCCTGGGCGTCGGCTCACTCGCCGAGGAGTTCGAAGTCCTGGACGTCCCCTTCGACGGTCGCGGCGAACGAGCCGACGATGCCATGCGCGCCTTGCGGCAGGCTCTGTCGGTGGAGGTGCCGGAATATCGCGGACCACACTACGAGTTCGGTGGCATGCAAGTGGACCCGCGTGCCGTGCAGGAGCATCTTCCGCTCTGGGTCGGCGGGCGCTCGAAGCGGTCCCTGCGCCGGGCCGTCGAACTGGGCGACGGCTGGGTCCCGTTCGGCCTCTCGAACGCGGCCGTGCGGTCGATGCTGGGCGGTGTCGATCTCCCGGACCACTTCGACACCGTCCTGTCCGCGGGAACCGTCGACCCGGTCGGCCGTCGCGACGAAGCGGAGCGGGCCGTCGCTGAGGCGGTGGCCGCAGGCGCGACGACGGTCAACGTCACCGTTGCGGCCGGTTCCCATCACGAGTACTGCGATCAACTGTCGGCGCTCGCCGACATGTTCAATCTCGAAACCCGGTCGCGGTGACCGGCATGACAGGAGGAACCGTGGACGATCGTCTTGAGAGGCTTGAGAAGCGGCTGCGACTGCTCGAGGACGAGCGGGAGATCCAGCGAATCGTCGCCCGATACGGACCACTGGTGGACGATGGTCGTGCCGACGACGTAGCGGGCCTGTGGGCCGACGATGGAGTGTACGACGTCGACGGTCTGTACATGGCCGGCCGCGAGGACATCGCGGCAATGGTCCGGTCGGACACCCACCAGGGATTCATCTCCGGAGGCTGCGCTCACTTCCAGGGGCCGGTGCACATCACGGTCGACGGCGACACCGCTACGGCTGCAAGCTACTCGCTGATGGTCCTGCACCGCGACGGTCGATTCGTCGTCGGCCGTGCCACCGCACACCACTGGCAATTCGAACGCGGTGGCGCGCGGTGGCAGGTGCGGCGGAGGACCAGTCGCGCGCTCGACGGCGACGAGTACGCACACCGGCTGCTGTCTGCCGGTGTGCGTGGGGAGGGGTACGAGGATGCCTGCTTCGGTGACCGTCAGTCGGGCTGAGCCCCTCCGGCACGGCGGGTTTCAGGCAACTCACCGAGGTGAGGTGGGCGAGTGCTGCGGATCCGACGTGATCTCCCGCACAACGGGAGACGGTGATCCGTTGGCGCCTTTGCGGTCCTAGCGTGAGCGAATGGCCGACCAGAGGATCTACATAGTCGATCGCGTGACGACCGAACCCGGGCGCGGGCGAGCTTTCGTCGACGCGTACATGTCGGACTACGTGCCGCAGGCCACGCGCATCGGGATGACGCTCGACCGGGTGCTGGTGAGCCCTCCGGTGTGGTTCGAGGACGACGGGAACACGGTGACCGCGACCTGGACGGTCTCCGGCCACGAGCAGTGGTGGCAGACCGCGATCGCCCGCCGATTCGACGCCGGCTTCGTCGACTTCTGGAATCGCGTCGAGCCGATGGTGTCACAGCGTTCACGCTCGATGGCGGCCGAAGCAGAGAGTGTGGAGGGAATGTGCCGTGTTTAGCGTGACCCGTCTCGTTCACCTGACCGAACCGAGTGACGTGGACGCTGTCGTCGACCGGATCCGTACCGCCGTGGAGGCGACGCCCCGCCGGTACGCGCTGGTGCGGCCGACGCTCGATGGCGTCCGCAACGGCGGCGACGTCCTCGTCCATCTCCGATTCGCGACACAGGCGGAGTGGGAGCGCTGTCGGTCGGCCGTGGAGTCGGCGATCGGCGGACCGGACGTCCGGCACGTCGACGGCGCAGACTACGTCGCCGGAAGCGGGCGGGAGTCGTGGAGCGGGTCACGCACCGGCGCAGTTGAACCCACGGTGTACCGGACACTGCTCCTGCGGGTGGACGACTCTGCCGCACGCGACCTCGTGGAGAGGTTCGAACAGGAGATGCTCAGGATGCCGCGGCATGTCACGTCGATGCTGTCGTGGCAGCTCAGTCGCGTCACCTCCGCGACCGGCACGAGCGAGTGGACCCACGTCTGGGAGCAGTCCTTCACCGATGTCGACGGACTCCTCGGTGAGTACATGGCCCACCCGGTGCACTGGGGGTACGTCGACAAGTGGTTCGACCCGGAAGCCGCCGAGTACATCGTGAAGGACCGTGTCTGCCACAGTTTTTGCGCTCTTCCCAAGGAGATTCCGCTGAATCGGAATCCGCTCGACAAGAAGGAGGACGGCGTGCGCCGATCCGATCTGCACCCCGACGTCGAGGCGATGCTCGCCGGCCTGGAGGCCGGGTTCCCCGACGTGACGCAGTACCCCGCCGCCGAGCTTCGGCAGGTCATCGTCTCGCGGCGCGCGCCGCTGACCCGGACTCCGGACATGCGGGTCGCGCAGGATGTGGTGATCGACGGACCGGGTGGCGATCTGGCGGTGCGGGTGTACGTCCCGCACGGCGACACCATATCCCCGCGCCCGGTGATCGTGTTCGCCCACGGCGGCGGGTTCGTGTTCTGCGATCTCGACAGCCACGACGAGTTCTGCCGGTCGATGGCCGAGGCCGTCGACGCCGTCGTCGTGTCGGTGGACTACCGGCTGGCGCCGGAGCATCCGGCGCCGGCGGCGATGGAGGACGTGTACGCGGCGGTGTGCTGGACCGTGGCGAACGCCGCGGCCTACGGCGGCGACCCGGCGCGCGTCGCGGTCGCGGGTGACAGTGCGGGAGGCAATCTTTCGGCGGCGGTGTCGGTGGCGGCGCGGGAGCGCGGCGGCCCGTCGATCGCGGCGCAGATCCTGCTGTACCCGGTGATCGGGGACGACTTCGAGACGGAGTCCTACCAGCGGTACGGCGTCGGGTACTACAACACCACGAAGGCGATGCGCTGGTACTGGGAGCAATACGCGCCGCAGGGCCGGGACAGCGAACTCGTCGTCCCGAGCCGTGCTACGACACTGACGGGGCTGCCACCGGCGTTGGTGGCCACCGCGGAGCTGGACCCGCCGTGCACGGAGGGCGAGGCGTACGCCGAGCGGCTCGCCGCGGACGGCGTTCCGGTGATCGCGCACCGCTTCGACGGCCTGTTCCACGGATTTCTCACCTTCCCGCAGCTGTCGCTGACCGGGCCGGCGAGGCAGGAGCTGTGGCAGCTGATCCGCCGGATCCTCGACCCCGGCTTCGGTGCGTCGAACGCCGAGGAATCGCACGCGCACACCACGACACGACACTGACGATTCGGGGTGCGAACCCCAACACGCGCAGACACGACAGGGAACACATGACACAACGATTGACGGGCCGCACCGCACTGGTGACGGGAAGCAGCCGGGGGATCGGGCGGGCGATCGCACAGCGTCTGGCGGCGGAGGGCGCCACGGTGGTGGTCACCGCGCGCTCGACGACGCCGTCGCGGTCGGTTCGGGAGGGTCGCGAGCACGTGCTCGAGGGCACCCTCGCCGAGACCGTGGAGCTGATCGAGCGCGCCGGAGGCCGGGCCGTGGCGATCGCGGCGGACCTGGAGGATCCGGTGCAGCGTGCCGGACTGGTCGATGCCGCGGTCGACGCCGTCGAAGGCGTCGACATCCTCGTCAACAATGCCGGTTTCGCCGACTACTCATCGATCGAGTCGATGGGGGAGGACACCTTCGACCGCACTGTGGAGCACTATCTGAAGGTTCCGTTCCTGTTGTCGCAGGCGGTGATTCCCCGTATGCGCAAGGCCGGTGGCGGCTGGATCGTGAACATCGGCTCCTCCACCGGACTCCCGCCGATCCGACCGTTCCGCGAGTACAACAAGACGTCCGGCGACGTGATCTACGCGTCCGCCAAGGCGGCGCTGCACCGGTTCACGCAGGGATTGGCGGCGGAGGTTCAGGGCGACAACATCGCCGTCAACGTGGTCGGGCCGTCGACGGCGATCATGACGCCCGGTGCGGCGTCGTTGCTGCCGGAGGGCTACGAGGCCGAACCGGTCGAATATCTCGCGCAGACCGTGCTGGAGATGTGCACCCTGCCCGCGGCGGAGCGCACCGGACTGGTCGCGTTCAGCCTGCACTTCCCGTGGTCGCAGGGCATCGCGGTGACAAGTCTGGACGGCGGGCGTGAGCTACCGCGTCTCGAGCCGCCTGCGTGGGCGAACCCGAACATCGCGGCGGACGGATTGGGGGCGTGACGGTGCAGGTGGGTGCGGCGCGGGAACGCTTCTCCCGCGGGGTCGCGGTGGTGACGGGGGCGGCCGCCGGGATCGGTGAGGGCATCGCACGGCATCTCGCGTCACTGGGGATGACGGCGGTGGTCGCGGACGTCGACACCGAGCGGGCACGGACGGTCGCCGACGACATCGTGGCGGGCGGCGGTCGCGCCGAGCCGCACACCGTCGATGTCGCCGACCCGGAGTCCGTCGAGGCGATGGCGGCGGCGGTGTTCGATCGCCACGGCAGCGTCGAACTGCTCGTGAACAACGCGGGCGTGGAGACCGCCGGCCTGCTGTGGGAGATCGACCGGGAGCGGTGGCGCCGGCTGATGCAGATCAACGTCGACGGCGTCTTCCACTGCCTGCGGTCCTTCGTGCCGCGGATGATCGCGACGGGGACGCCGTCGTGCATCGCGAACCTGTCGTCGGTGGGCGGGCTGAACTCGGTTGCAGTCCAGTCGCCGTACATCGTCAGCAAGCACGCGGTGCTGGCGATGACCGAGTGCCTGCACCAGGACCTGTCGATCGTCGGCGCACCCATCCAGGTCAGTGCGGTCATCCCGCATTCGATTCGCAGCGAGATCTTCCTGTCGGCGCAGCGTGAGGCGCCGACGGCCAACGCCACCGCGAACGCGGTGTTCGCCGCGATGCAGCGCGACAACGTCGAGAGGGGGCTCGATCCGCTCGTCGCCGCGGAGCACATGATCGAGCAGATCGCCCGGGGGGAGTTCTGGATCCACTCGGACGACGAGCTGTGCATCGCCGCCGCCCACCGCCGTGGCCGGCAACTCTTGGAGCTCAACCCGCCCGATGATCCGCACGCCATGCTCACCCGTATGGGGGTGACGGTCGACCGGTCGAGGTGAGGGCGCGTGAACGCCGAGACAGCGGGCGGTGCACGCCCGAGACCGCGGCAGGCACGGACCTCGGTGGAGGGTGTCAGTTCTCCGTCTGGTCGTCCGGCGGTTCCAGGTGGGCACGCCGGCCGTCGCGGTCGAGGATCGACAGGATCTCCGTCGGACCGTCGTAGGCGGTGATGCCGTGCGGCGTCATCGTGGAGAACTGGGCCGCCTGGCCCGCCTCGACGCGGATCGTGCGTTCGCCGAGCTGGAGCCGAACGGTTCCGGACAACACGGTGAACCACTCGAGGCCCGGATGGATGCCGAGCTTGTCGGCGGGCACCGGGGTCTCGTCGGTGATGCGCAACTTGGCCACGGTCACCCCAGGCAGGCTGCCCTCCCGGGACAACAGCCACGTCGTGACACCGCGACGTTGCTGCGGTTCGGGCCGGATCACGACGTCGGCGTCGTCGGGCGACTCGACCAGTTCGTCCAGGGTGGTGTCGAGTGCACGCGCGATGGGTACCAGCTGGTCGAGAGCGATCCGGCGGTGTCCGGTCTCGATGCGGCTCAGCGTGGACGGGCTCATGTGGCAGCGGGCGGCGAGGGCGTCGAGGGACCAGCCGCGGGCCAGCCGCAGGCTGCGGATGCGACGGCGGACCACGTCCTCCAGGACCACTTCTTGCGTCATGGGCAAGATTGTATGCCTCAAGCGCATGAAGGGGTTAGCGTGGCGTCATGGCTCAGCACGCACACACCCACCATCCCGACGGTCACGGTCACGGTCACGGTCACGGGCACGGCCACGGCAACGACGAGACCGGGCTCGCGGACATGCTCGACCTCGACGCCGAGGTGCACGGCCCGCTCCTCGACGAGCTCACCGGGTGGGCCGCCGGACATGCTCCGACCGAGGTTCGCAGCGTTGCCGACATCGGAGCAGGCACCGGCACCGGCACGCTGGCCCTGGCGCGGCGGTTCCCGGACGCCGACCTGATCGCGATCGACCGCTCGGACGTGATGCTCGACCGCGTGCGCGCGGCGGCGCAGGCGCAGGATCTGGACGGACGGGTGCGGCTCGTACGGGCCGATCTCGACGTAGGGTGGCCGGCCGTCGACTCGGTCGACGTCGCCTGGGCGGCGCTGGCGCTGCACGAGGTCGCCGACCCGGACCGTCTGCTCGGCGACGTCCACGGCGCACTGAATCCCGGCGGAGTGCTTGCGGTCGTCGAGATGGACGGGTTCCCCCGGTTCCTGCCCGACGAGATCGGGTTCGGCACGCCCGGACTGGAGGCCCGCTGTCACCAGGTCCTCCTCGGCGCGGGCTGGAACACCCACCCGGACTGGCGTGAGCACCTCGTTCGGGCCGGGTTCGAGGTCGCCGACCAGCGCACCTTCCCCGTGCGGCACCCCGCGACCGAGAACACGGGCCGCTACGCGCAGACCTTCCTGGGGCGGGCGCGTGACTTCCTCGCCGACCGGATCGACGCCGACGATCTCGCGGCCCTCGACCGGTTGCTCGGTGACGGTCCCGACGCCGTCACGAGGCGCGGCGACCTCGTCGTCGGTGGCAGCCGCACCGTGTGGGCGGCCCGCCGGCCCGCCGATCGGTGACGGCCGTACGGTTGTTCGGAGGTCGCCGGACCCGACGACCGGACCGGCACGCGACGAAGGAGTAAGCGCCCCATGACATCCGCCCGTCCCCGACACACCCGCGCCGTCGACCGTGAGGTGGTGCGCTGGCGCAACGGTCAGGGCACCACGCAGGTCGTCGAGGAAACCGATCTGTGGCGGGTGAGCATCGCAGACGAGCCGACGAGGTCCACGTTCTCGGTCATCGAGGGCTACGACCGGCTGCTGATGCCGACCGGATCGGTGACGATGGAGATGAGTGGACCGCCGTACGAGACGTCCGGGGAGGTGCAGTCGACGGGCGAGGTGCACCGGGTGGCGCCGCCCAGGCAGGTCTTCGTGTTTCCGGGCGAGTGGGCCCCGAGTTGCCGGGCGGCCGACCGCACCCGGGCACTGAACGTGATGGGCAGGCGGGGCCGCGTCGAGATGTCACTGCGGCTCGCCGACGTGACCGCACCGGTGGACGTGGATGCGGTGCGGATCTACGTCGATCTCGACACCGAGGACGCGGTGATCGTGTCGCCCGGCGACGACACGACGCCCGACTGGGCCGGCGAGTGCGCGGTGGTCTCGATCCGGACTAGGTGAGGATGACCAGCTCCGTCGGGGAGGCGATCTCGACCGTCAGGCCCGCCTTGGCGGCGACCCGGGCGACACCCTTCACATCGGACGGCTCCGCCCGCGAGACGACGAGGGCGCGCGCCAGCAAGCCCTTGTGATGCTTGTTGAAGTGGCTTACGACCGACCGGCTGCCGTCCGGCTTCTCGGTGAGGACGGTCGTGGTCACCGCCCCGGAGAGCGGGCCGAGCTGCTGGTAGGTGCCGGAGCGCAGGTCCACCACCAGTCCCTCGTCCTCCGCTTCGAGCGCCGGGGTCAGCTCCGGCTTCCACAGCGACTGCAACGTGCCCATCCCGGGCAGCTTCGACCCGCCGGACAGGCGGTACGCGGGGATCGCGTCGCCGGCCCGCACCACACCGAACAGCGCCGACCCGATCGCCAGCCGGGACAGTGCCTTCGCCTTCTGCGCGCGGGTGAACGACTTCGCGTCGAGCGCATCGAACAGCACCCCGGTGTAGCGCTCGAGTGCGGGACGGGTGGGGGAGGTCCACAGGGCGGCATTGCGGGCGACCTCGTCGGCCTGCCCGGCGCTGAGGCCCAGCGCCCGGCTGGACGCCTCGACGTCCGCGGCCAACTCGACGAGCGCGTCGACGAGCATCTCGCGGGTCGCGGTCAGCTTCGGAAGCGAGAGTTCCCCGAGATCGAGCGGGGCGCCCTTGCCGCCGTCGGACTTGGTCTCGGATGGGGGCAGTAGTACCAGCACGGGCGGTAACGGTACCGGGCCGGGGACCCGGGCCGGAGGCCCGACTGTCCTGGTACGCCGGTGTGCCGACTATCCTGGTATCCCGTGATCACCCGCCTGTCTCAGCTGTTCCTGCGCACGCTTCGCGACGACCCGGCCGACGCCGAGGTCCCGAGCCACAAGCTGCTCGTCCGTGCCGGCTACGTCCGCCGCATCGCGCCGGGCGTCTACTCGTGGCTGCCGCTGGGCCTGCGGGTGCTGCGCGAGGTCGAGCGCGTTGTCCGTGAGGAGATGGACGCCATTGGCGCCCAGGAGATCTCGCTGCCGGCGCTGCTGCCGCGCGACCCCTACGAGACGTCGAACCGGTGGACCGAGTACGGCCAGGGTCTGTTCCGGTTGCAGGACCGCAAGGGCAACGACTACCTCCTCGGTCCCACCCACGAGGAGATGTTCGCGCTCACCGTCAAGGGCGAATACAACTCCTACAAGGACTTCCCGGTCACGCTCTACCAGGTGCAGACCAAGTACCGCGACGAGGAGCGGCCGCGGGCCGGCATCCTGCGCGGCCGCGAGTTCATCATGAAGGACTCGTACTCCTTCGACCTGACCGACGAGGGCCTGGCCACCTCCTACCGCGCGCACCGCGACGCGTACGAGCGCATCCTGCAGCGGCTGGCGGTCAAGTACGTCATCGTCTCCGCGACGTCCGGCGCCATGGGTGGCAGCGCGTCCGAGGAGTTCCTGGCCGAGTCCGAGGTCGGCGAGGACACGTTTGTCCGCTGCCTCGAGTCCGGATACGCCGCGAACGTCGAGGCCGTGACCACCCCCGCACCCGCACCGATCCCGTTCGACGGGCTGCCGGCCGCGGTCGTCCACGACACCCCCGACGCCCCGACCATCGCCACGCTCGTGCACTGGGCGAACTCGGCCGGCGTCACGGTCGGTGAGGGTCGTCCGGCGACCGCCGCCGACACCCTCAAGAACATCGTCGTCAAGACGCGCCGCCCGGGCGGGGAGTGGGAACTGCTCGGCATCGGCCTCCCGGGTGACCGCGAGGTGGACGACAAGCGGCTCGAGGCATCCCTCGAGCCTGCCGAGGTCGAGCTCCTCACGGAGGCCGACTTCGCCGCGAACCCGTTCCTCGTGAAGGGTTACATCGGTCCGAAGGCGCTGCTGGACAACGGTGTTCGCTACCTCGTCGACCCGCGCGTCGCCGACGGCACGTCCTGGATCACCGGGGCCGACGAGCAGGGCAAGCACGTCGTCGGACTGGTCGCCGGCCGCGATTTCACCCCTGACGGCACCATCGAGGCCGCCGAGGTCCGCGACGGCGACCCGTCCCCGGACGGCGCGGGCAAGCTGGTCTCCGCCCGCGGCATCGAGGTCGGGCACGTCTTCCAGCTCGGCCGCAAGTACACCGACGCGTTCGAGGTGAACGTCCTCGGCGAGAACGGCAAGCCCGTTCGCCCGACGATGGGCTCGTACGGCATCGGCGTCTCCCGCCTCGTCGCCGTGATCGCCGAGCAGCAGCACGACGACAAGGGCCTGCGGTGGCCCGCCGAGGTGTCCCCGGCGAACGTGCACCTGGTGATCGCCAACAAGGACGACGCCGCCCGCGAGGGCGCCGAGGCGCTCGCCGCGCAGCTCGACAAGGCCGGCCTGTCGGTGATCCTCGACGACCGCAAGGCCTCGCCCGGCGTGAAGTTCAAGGACTCGGAGCTGCTCGGCGTCCCGCTGATCGTGGTCGTCGGCCGCGGCTACGCCGACGGCAACGTCGAACTGCGGGACCGCTTCACCGGCGAGGCACGGGAGGTGCCCGCCGACACCGCGCTCGACGAGGTCCTGGCCATCGTCCGCGGTTAGTAGCACCCGAGCAGGGACCGGGGCCCCGACGCGCAGGCGTCGGGGCCCCGTCCTCGTTTCGGGGGAGTGCGATCGGCGTCAGACGCCGATCCGCCAGCTCGCGGTGAAGCCGCTCGCCAGATCTCCCATCACGGTGGCGAGGTTGTCGGCGACGCCGTCGCCCTCCTTCGCGAAGACCTGGTCGGTCGCATTGGTGGTCGGGTTGGTGCCCGGGTATCCGGCGCTGTGGTTGACCAGTCCGTTGGTGGTCTCGTCGAAGGCGGCCTGGGTGGTCTTCTTCACGGTGTTGCCGTCCTTGTGCACCTTGAAGTGGATGTGCGTGGTGCGGCCCGAGTACCAGCCCGGGTACACGGTGTCGAAGGTGACCGCGCCCTGCGCGTCGGTGATCTGGAAGCCGCGCAGATAGGTGGTGCCGGTGCCGTTGTATCCGCCTGGCTGACCGGCGTATTCGGAGTAGTGGCCGGACGGATCGCAGTGCCAGATCTCGACCGTGTACCCCTCGAGAGGTGAGCACTCGGTGGACGCGTCGGTGACGATCACGGTCATCGCCAGTGGCACGGCCGCCGGGTACAGGCCCTCGGTGATGTCGCGCCGGTAGTACTTCTCGTCGGCCATCATGCCCACCTTGTCCGGGTAGGGGCCCGCGGTCGTGTCGTCGGCCGCGCCGCACCCGGAGCCGTCGTCCGGGGTGGTCGTGGTGGTGTCGTCCGACCCGGAGGTGAGGTCGGACGAGCCGGACCCGAACAGGTCCAGCAGATTGCTGCTCGCGGCGGTGGTGCCGGCGACGGCGAGAAACTTGAGCGCGGAACGGCGATCGAGTGGGGACACGAACTCTCCTGACGGCGGGACCGGTCGTGTGGACCGGCGCGGGCGGACCGGTGGCCGCCCGTGGGCGACATCTCCGGCGAATCGCCACGGACGCTAGCCGCCGGCGATCCGGTCCCGTCGGGGATTCTCCATGGGAGTTTGCTGTCAGTTCGGATCTGTGTTCTCGCTGGTCAACGCCTGTGAATCGGCTGCGAGTGGAGCGATTCGGCGCTCGTACGAGGCCCGGTCGGACGTCACGTCGAGGAACACCCGGTCGAGCCCGAACCCGCGGCGCAGCACGCGGGCGGCGGGCCGGGGGAACAGTTGCCACAGCGCGCTTCCGGTCGACAGCCGGCCCGGGACGACCGCGTGCCTACTGCCGCGCCGCAACACCCGGACGACGGTCGCGGCGACCTGTTCGGGCGGGATCGGGCGGGTCAGCGGGCCCGGTGTGGTGCCGGCGATCAGTTCGGTGTTCGTGAACGAGGGCAGCACGGTCGAGACCCGCACCCCGCGGCCTGCGAGTTCGGCGTCGAGCGCCTCGCCGAATCCGACCACCGCGAACTTCGTGCCGGTGTAGACGGCCATCCCGGGCGCGGGCATGCGGCCGGCGATGGACGCCACGTTCACGATCCGGCCACCGCCGCGGGTGACCATGCGGCGGGCGGCGGCGCGGGCGCCGTTGATCACGCCGAGGACGTTGATGTCGATCGCGCGGCGGATCAGCGCGTCGTCCTGGTCGAGCACCGGACCGATCGGCATGATGCCGGCGTTGTTCACCCACACGGTGATCGGTCCGAGAGCCGACTCCACCTCGTCGGCGAACGCAGCGACGGAGCCGGGATCGGTGACGTCCAGCCGGTATCCGTGCACCCCGAGTTCCGCGCAGGTCTCCTCCAGTCGCGCCCTGTCGACATCGCCGACGGCCACCTTCGCCCCCGCGTCGCGCAGCGCGATCGCGATGGTCCGTCCGATGCCGCGGGCACCGCCCGTGACGACCGCCACCCGGCCGGTCGGATCGATTCCCCTCATGCGCGCTGCTCCTTCAGGTCGGTCCTCGCATCGGTGTCGGTACTGGCGTCGAGATCGTCGAGGGTGCGGCGCAGCACCTTTCCCGACGATCCCCGGGACAGGGTGTCGACGAAAAGGACGTCTCGCGGCATCCGTGACCGCGGCAGATGCGCGGTCACGTGGGCCCGCACGGCCTCCTCGTCGAGGTCACCGGTTTCGGGCCGCGTCGCGGCGCGCACGACGTAGGCGCGCAGGCGTTGCCCGAACTCCACGTCGTCGACCGGCGTGACGGCGGCGTCGTCGATGCCCGGGTGCGTGAGCAGGACGAGCTCGACCTCCTCCGGATAGACGTTCTCGCCGCCCGACACGATCATCGAGTCGGAGCGACCGGACACATGCAACCGTCCGAGCGGATCGAGGTGACCGCGGTCGCCGGTGTCGAGGAAACCGTAGGTGTCGCTGCGGCTGGTGCCGTCGGTGTACGCCTCGATCTGGGCAGGTGTGCGCACCAGGATGCGGCCCTCGGTGCCTGCGGTTTCGGACCTGCCGCGGGCGTCGACGATGCGCACCACCGTGCCCAGCGTCGGCCGACCCGCGCAGTTCGGGGCGTCTGCGAGATCCTGCGGCGTAGCGATGCTGATGTAGGCGGCCTCCGTCGACCCGTAGAGGTTGTGCAGCACCGGCCCGAACACCTCGGTCGCCTGGGTGACCAGGGCGCCCTCCAGCCGCGCGCCGCCACTGGCAACGATGCGCAGGCTCGACAGGTCCGCGGCCCGGACCTGCTCGCCGAGGTCGAGTACCCGCCGGATCATCGTCGGCACCGCGATGAAGGCGGCGCACCGCTGCCGTGTGAGGTCGGCCAGTGCCCGAGACGCATCGAAGCGGCGGTGCAGGATCAGTGTCGACCCGAGCATCAGGGTGAGGACCGCGACAAGCAGCCCCCAGCCGTGGAACACGGGCGCGGACAACAGCACTCGCTCGCCTCCGCGCAGCGGTATCCGTTCGAGCAGGCCTGCGGTGAGCATCAGGGTGCGCGGTTCGGCGCGGGGTGCGCCCTTCGGCGTTCCACTGGAACCGCTGGTGAGGATCACCAGCGATGCCGCGTGCTTCGGGCGCGGCGGCGGTGTCGCGGACTGCGGTTCGAGCAGGAGGGACAGTGCGTCCGGGGGGATCTCGCCGTCGTACCAGGCACACCACCGGTGGCCGTCGAAATCGGCAACGGCCCCGGCGAACTCCTGGTCGTAGACGATCGCGTCGAGACGCTCCCGGGCGGCGACCACCGCCACCTGCGCGGGCCCGAAGTCGGCGCCGAGCAGAACCACCCGGGCGCCCGCCGCGGCCGCCGCGCACAGCGTCACCAGCGCATCCGCGTGGTTGCGGCACAGGATCCCGATGCTCGGCTGGGTGTCGCCCACCGGCAGTGTGGCGCGCAGCGCGTTGGCGAGCCGATGGGTGCGGGAGGCGAACTCGTCGAACGTCAGGGCACCGCGGTCGTCGACGATCGCGACCGCGCCGCGGTGCACCGCCGCGCAGTAGGCGGGGAGCCCGCCGAACGGGCCGAGGTGGGCCACGGCCCTGACGCCGGCGGCCAGCGCGCGCGGCCTGCCGGACACCATGCCGGCCCGCCACAGGATTCGGGCGGCGACGGCTTCGTTGCGGACTCGGGTTCGCAGGGCATGAGCGTTCATCGTCGTCCTCGGAATCGTTGCGGAAAGCCGTCTTTCACGGGCAGGGCCAGTTTCACGCGGCTGGTCGAGTTCATGACGCGGAGCAGTCCGGCGCGCAGCCGGTCGGGGTAGGCGGTGGGGACGCGTTGGGTGGTGACGGTCTGCGGTTCGGTGTAGCGGACGATGCCCTCACGGCCGTGCCTGCGCCCGACACCACTGGTCCGCATGCCGCCCATCGGCGCATCGAGCGTGGCGATCGCGGAAAGGTAACCGTCGTTGACGTTGACCGCTCCCGCGACGATCCGCGCAGCGAGTTCGCGGCCCCGCCGCACGTCCTTCGTCCACACACTCGCGCTCAACCCGTACTCGCCCTCGTTGGCGAGCCGGACCGCCTCCTCCTCCGACGTGACGCGGTACACCGACACCACGGGGCCGAAGGTCTCCTCGGCGTACACGCTCATGTCGGCGGTGACGTCGGTCAGCACCGTCGGGTCGTGGAACAGTGGCCCAAGGTCCGGGCGGGGGCACCCGCCGGTCTGCACTGTCGCGCCCTTGGCGACGGCGTCCTCGACGTGCGCGGCGGTGGCCGCGAGCTGACGCCCGGACGTCAGCGATCCCATGTCGACGGCATACGTGTAGCCGGATCCGAGCCGAAGCCTGCGGGTGCGGTCGACGAGGGCGTCCACGAACTGCCCGTAGACCCGCTCGTGGACGTAGATCCGTTCGATGCCGATGCACATCTGGCCCGCGTTGGAGAAGCATGCCTGGACCGCGCCGGTCGCCGCGGCGCCGATGTCGGCGTCGGCGCACACGATCATCGGGTTCTTCCCCCCGAGTTCGAGCGACGCCCCGATCAGCCGGTCGGCGCACTGCCGCGCGATGGCGCGCCCGGTCGCGGTGGACCCGGTGAAGCACAGGTGGTCGACGGCGCCGATCAGCGCGGAACCGATCTCGGCTCCCGGTCCCGCGACCACCTGCCAGACCCGTGGCGGCAGACCGGATTCGACCGCGAGCTTGCGTGCAAGCAGCAGTGTCCACGGGGCCTGGGAATCGGCCTTGCTCAGCACGGCGTTTCCGGCGACGAGCGCCGGGATCACGTCGCCGACGGCGAGGAAGAGCGGATAGTTCCACGGCGCGATCACCCCGACCAGGCCCTTGGGCCGGAACCCGACCCGGGCGGCCACGACCCCGGGAACGGCGGTGCTCGCCCGCCTGCCCCGCAGGTGCTGGGCACCGGTGCGGCCGTAGTACGTGGCCACCGAGATCACGCCCTGCACCTCGACCGCGGCGTGCACCCGCGCCTTGCCCGTCTCCCACTGCATCAGGTCGCAGAGCAGGTCGTGGTGGTCGATCAGGGCCCGCGCGAAACGGCGGACGACTCGCTCGCGGTCCCGGATCGGGGTGTCCGCCCACCCGGCCTGGGCTTCGCGCGCGGACCGTGCCGCGTCGGCCACCGCGGCCGGATCGGCCTGGGGCACACCGGGCAGCGGTTCGCCGGTGAACGGGGCGTTCGCCCGGCGCAGTGGACCGGTGTGGGGGAGTTGGGCGCGCAGCGTGCGGATCAGGGCCGGATCGACCGCGCGGGGATGATCGGCGGCGGGTGGGTCACCGATGTCGGGTGAGCTGACGGATGTCACGTGTTGTTGTCTCCTCGCTCGGAGGGGTGGGGTGACGGCGCGGCCGCCGAGGGGTGGGGTGACGGCTCGGCCGCCGAGGGGACGGGCTGCGTAACGGTGTGGGGCGACCGGGGTGCCGGTGTGCCCGTGTGGTCAGCGGTGACGGCGTCGGGCGCCGGTCACCACACCAGACGGACCAGGTACCGCTCGGCGTACTGCCGAACTGCCGCCTGATCCGAGATGTCCAGCTGGCCTTGAGGATTCAGCATCAGGGACACCGCGATCCGGACGAGGATCTCGGAGACCGCGGTCAGATCCTCGTCCGACATCGTCACCCCGCTGCGGCGGAGGGTGACGGCGACCTGCGCGGCGGCCTGGGTGATCGGCGCGCCATCGGTTCGGTTGGTCAGTCCGAGGATCAGTTCCGGTTCGCTCTCGAGTATCCGCGCGACCAGCGGCATCTCCTGGGCGAGCCGGACACCACGGGTGAAGCACTCCACGACGGCGCTGCGCGGGTCGCGGTTCGCCGCCACCCGGTCCAGTTCCGCGAAGAACGCCGCAGTGTCGTGGAGAACGAGTGTCTCGACCAGTGCGTCCTTGTTCGGGAACCGGCGATAGAGGGTGCTGCGGGAGATGCCGGCCCGGCGGGCGATGTCGTCCATGTTGGTGCGCCGGATCCCGTACCGCTCGAACTCGTCCCGCGCGGCGTCGAGCATCGCCATCTCCGGCGACGCGGACCGCGCGGTGGGTTCGACTGGTGTGGGCATCGGGGTGAGCATATCGGTCGCCGCCTTCCGGCACGGTAGGCGATCCTGGTGCGCCTCGCACGTCGGTACCCGCCTACAGTGCGCGAAGGCGCACCGGCAGGCGGTCCTTCGGTACCGGCAGGGTGGAGTTGTCGAGTTCCCAGCGATAGTCCTCCGGTACCGACCACTCGTACCTGAGCAGCATGTTGTGCATGATCGTCTTGATCTCCATCTGAGCGAAGTACAGGCCGATGCATTTGTGCACTCCGCCGCCGAAGGGCATCCAGGCGTAGCGGTGAACCTTGTCCTCGGCGCGTTCCTTGGTGAACCGGTCCGGGTCGAAACGCTCAGGATCGCGCCACAGCGCGGGATTGTGGTGGTTGACCATGCCGATCGCGGAGACGTAGGTGCCCTCCGGGATGTGGTGCCCGCAGATTTCGGTGTCCTTGATCGCCCGCCGGGGCAGGCCGGGGACCGGGGAGTTCAGCCGCAACGACTCCTTCATGATCCGGTCGAGGACGGTGAACTCGTCGAGGGTGTCGTAGGAGATCTCGCGAGGCAGGTTCCGTGACTGCGCGCGGGCCTTCTCCTGCCACTCCGGGTGTCTGGCCATGTAGTACGCCATCGTGGTCAGGGTGATGGTGGACGTGTCGTGTGCGGCCATCAGCACGAAGATCATGTGGTTGACCACGTCCTCGTCGGTGAAGGTGTGGCCCTCCTCGTCCTGGGCGTGACACAGCACGGAGAACAGGTCGGGGGTCTGCGTTGCGCGTTTGGCGGGCAGGTGCTCGTAGAAGAAGTCCTCGAGCACCCTGCGACCGGCCAGGCCCCGCGCCCAGCGTGTGCCGGGAATGTTCTTGCGGATGATCGACAGGCCGGCACCGACGCAGTCGACGAACGCCTTGTTGATCCGGTCGGCTTCGGTGCGCGGCAGGTCGAGTCCGAGGAAGATCTCCAGGGCCAGGTCCAGTGTGATCTGCTTGAACTCGTCGAGGAGTCTCACGTCGTCACCGAGTCGGAGGTGCGCGACCCGGTCCGCGAGCATCGGCTGCATGTCCTGCAGGTAGCCCTTGAGGTGGGTGTTGCTGAAGGCCTGCTGCATGATTCGCCGGTGGTGACGGTGCTCCTCGAAGTCCATCAGCATGATGCCGCGGCGGAAGAAGGGGCCGATCAGGAATCCCCACGCCGGTTCGTTCGCGAAGGCCTTTTCACGGTTCATCGCGACGGCCTCGCTGCCGTCGGCGTCGAGTGGGATCACGAACTTGAGGCCGAACGAGTTGATGTACGTGATGTCGCCGTACGCGGCGCGACGCCTGGCGACCATGGTGATCGGATCCCGGAAGAACCGGAGGACCTCGATCACGCCCGGATCGCCTGTTCCGTGAATCGGTTTGAGGCCACTGCCCGCCGGAACGGTGGCCAACTGCTTGCGACGCATGGGAACTCCTGAAGGTCGTTCGAAGATGGTCAGGCCGCGGTGTTGTGCAGGCGCCGAGGATCGACGCCGACGCGCCGCCAGGCGTCGCGGGCCCACGGCAGGTACAGCGCCCCTACGGGGAGCCGGTTGAACACCGGGTTCAGTGCCCGCATGACGCGCGCGAACCGTTGAAAGCGCTTCTCCTTCTTGTCGTCCCATTCGAGGCGGCAGACCTCGCGCATCTGTGGGGGCACGGTGCCGACGACGACGGTCCGGGTGAAGGCGTTCAGCGGTGCGGACAGCACCTTCCAGATCGGAGCGGGGATCTGCCGGGGGCCGGGGATGCCCTTCCGGATGTACCCGGTCGCGTAGACGATCGTCTTGGTCGGCACGAACCGGTCCAGCATTCCGTCCCAGTACTCGACGAACTCGGAATAGGTCTGCGGCTGGCCGCGGTCACTGACCCCGTACAGCCGGTACCAGGCCTTGCTCTCCTCGAAGATCTGTTCCTTCTCGGCCTCGGACAGGCGACGAATGAACGTGTCTGTGATGTAGAGAACCTGATCGACGAATGTCGCGTGTGCCCAGTAGAACAACTCGGGGTTCAGCGCGTGGTAGCGCGATCCGTCGGCGATGGTGCCCTTGATGGGCTTGTGGAAGTCGCGGACCGTCCGGCCCCACGCGTGCGGGTCCGCGCTGTAGACGGTCTTCATGATCGGTGGTGCGCTGCGCTTCGCCCGGCCGATCGTGTCGGCGAAGATCACCGAGTGGTCCTCGACGGCCTTGCCGAGCTGTTCGATGCAGTTCTCGGTGCCCGCGAGCCGCTGGAACCCGAGCAGGCCGCGCACGTCGCCGTAGAACTTCCACACCAGCGAGTCCGGACCGAGTGGCACCACCAGGTCGGCGGTGTCGTCGTCGACCGGCATCGGCAGTGCCTCGCGGATGCCCTCGTCGAATCCGGGCCGTACCGGCTCGCCGGTCGCGGTGTCGCCGACGGACTCGTGGGTTGACGTCATGCGAACTCCTGTCGCCGGGGACATCGAAGGATCGGGAAATGGAAGGAGCGAGACGTTGGAACAAATCTGTGTCTGTGTGTCACACGGTAGCAACGTGGCCCCGCTCACACAAGGGGTTCGGGCATGCAAGTCCGGCCCGACCGGTCACTGCTCGGTCGGGCCGGACGGTTCGTGCAGGTTAGGGCGTGGCCTGGTCGCTCGGCGGCAACCATGTACGGGCGGCGGTCACCAACGCGGTCACGCCGATCGGCAGAGTCGGCTCGACGACCGGGGCGTAGTGAGGGGAGTGGTTGGACGGCACGGTGAGCAGCGCGGGGTCCGTCATGTCTCCCGTGGTGAACAGGGACGGATCCGCCCCGCCGAGCAGCCAGTAGGACAGCGGCGCCCCGGAACTGGTCGCGAAGATGCCGACGTCCTCGCTGCCTGCTCCCGCGCCCGGATCGAGAATGTTGTCCCGGCCGAGCCATGTGGCGAACGCGTCGAGGCTCTTCTTCAATGCCTCCGGGGTGTTCGTGACGACCGGAAACCGTTCGATTTCCGTTATCGTCGGCTCCTCCGGTGCTCCGGCGGTCTCCGCTTCACCGCGAACGATGCGCTCGACACTGTCGAGGATGCGGCGTCGCACGGTGGTGTCGTAGCTGCGAATGTTCAACTGGATCTCGGCGTGACCGGGAATCACGTTGGCGGCGTCACCTGCGTGGATCGACCCGACGGTGAGCACGGCCGTCGCGGTGCTCGGGACCTCGCGGGAAATGATGGTCTGCAGGCGCAATACCGTTGCCGACGCCAGCACGATGGGATCGACCGAGGCCTCCGGCATCGACCCGTGTGCGCCCTTGCCGACGAGCCGCACGCGCAGTGAATCCGACCCCGCGTAGGACGCGCCCGGATGCCCGGCGATCTTCCCTGCGGGCAGGGGTGCCACGTGCTGGCCGAGCACGACGTCGGGCTTGGGGAACCTGTCGAACAATCCGTCGTCGACCATCGCCTGCGCACCCGCCCCCAGCTCTTCGGCCGGCTGGAACACGAGCAGCAGTGTGCCGTTCCAGCGGGACCGGTCGGCGGCGAGGATCTGCGCCGCGCCGAGCAGGCAGGTGGTGTGCAGGTCGTGGCCGCACGCATGGGCGACCGGGACCGTGCCGCCGTGCTCGTCGGTGACCGTCATGGTGCTGGCGTAGTCGAGTCCGGTGTCCTCCCGGATGGGCAGCGCATCCATGTCCGCCCGCAGCAGCGCGGTCGGGCCCGCGCCGTTCTTCAGGACGCCGACCACCCCGGTCTTCCCGATTCCGGTCGTGACCTCGAATCCCGCTGCCGTCAGTCGCTCGGCGACGAGGGCGGCGGTGCGGTGTTCCTGGAATCCGAGTTCGGGATGTCGGTGCAGGTCCTTGTACAGGTCGGCGAGCGCCGGATCGATCACGATGTCGCTGGGTGCTGTCATGGTTTTCCCTTCGACGAAGGTCATCTGCTGGGCAGGTGACCCGATTTCGGGTTTCCATGTGCTTTGTGTCCGCCGCTCCGAACGGCGCGCACGTGGGTGCCATTCTTTCATTTCTCATCCGAACGGGCGCGTTGAGCCAACTGGTGCGCGAGGCGCACCGAACTCGTGCGGGCTCGCTTGCCCGGTGGCGCCCGAAGTGGGTCCCCAATCAAGTTACTGGCTGGTAATTTGAGTTGGGACTCCGACGAAAGGCCGAGCCGTGACCGAGCTGCTGTTCAACCCGAAAACCTACGACCCGCAGGAATTCGATCCGGAGACCCGGCGACTACTGCGCGCGACGATCGACTGGTTCGAGAACCGTGGCAAGGAGCGACTGCTCGCCGACGACCTCGATGCGGTGTGGGTCGCGGACTTTCTCGAGTTCGTGAAGGACGAGAAGCTGTTCGCCACTTTCCAGACCCCTGCCGAGTTCGGCGGTGACGACCCGAACCGGCGCTGGGACGCGGCCCGCAACGCGGCGCTGAGCGAGATCCTCGGGTTCTACGGCCTGGCGTACTGGTACGCCTGGCAGGTCACGATCCTCGGCCTCGGGCCGATCTGGATGAGCGAGAACGACAAGGCCCGCCAGCGTGCCGCCGACGAACTGTCGGCGGGCGGCGTGATGGCCTTCGGCCTGTCCGAGCGCGCGCACGGCGCCGACGTGTACTCCACCGACATGCTTCTCACCCCGGTCTCCGGAGACGACGCGACGGGTGAGGGAGGGATCACGTTCCGGGCGACGGGGGACAAGTACTACATCGGCAACGGCAACGTGGCCGGCATGGTCTCGGTGTTCGGCCGACGCACCGACATCGACGGCCCCGAGGGCTACGTCTTCTTCGTCGCGGACAGTCGACACCCGAACTACCAGCTGATCGACAACGTCATCCATGGCCAGATGTACGTCAGCACCTTCCGGCTCGAGGACTACCCGGTCCGTGAGGAGGACATCCTGCACACCGGGGTGCAGGCGTTCGAGGCCGCGCTCAACACCGTCAACGTCGGCAAGTTCAATCTGTGCACCGGCTCGATCGGCATCAGCGAGCACGCCTTCTACGAAGCGATCACCCACGCGCACAACCGGATCCTCTACGGGAACCCGGTCACCGACTTCACCCATGTGCGCGCCGCGTTCGTGGACGCATACAGCCGACTCGTCGCGATGAAGCAGTTCAGTGCCCGTGCGGTGGACTACTTCCGCAGCGCCGGCTCCGGCGACCGCCGCTACCTGCTCTTCAACCCGATGACGAAGGCCAAGGTCACTTCCGAGGGCGAGCGGGTGATCGCGCTGCTGCACGATGTCATCGCCGCCAAGGGGTACGAGAAGAACACCTACTTCCGCGAGGCCGTCGAGGTGATCGGCACCCTGCCCAAGCTGGAGGGCACCGTGCACGTGAACGTCGGGCTGATCCTCAAGTTCATGCCGAACTACCTGTTCGCTCCGGCGGAGTACCCGGAGATCGGCACCCGGCTCGACGCCGCCGACGACGAGTTCTTCTGGCACCAGGGACCCACCAGGGGTGCGGCCAAGGTGCAGTTCCACGACTGGGTCCCGGTCTACGAGCGGCACGCCGACCTCCCCAACGTGGCGCTGTTCCTCGAGCAGGCGCGGGCCCTGCAGGAGCTGCTCACCACCGCGGGCCCGGACGCCGCGCAGCAGAAGGATCTGGACTTCCTGCTCAACGTCGGCCACCTGTTCTCGCTGGTCGTCTACGGCCAGTTGATCCTCGAACAGGCCGAGCTCACCGGCCTCGACCGCGACCTGCTCGACCAGATCTTCGACTTCCAGGTCCGCGACTTCTCCGCGTACGCCGTGGCGCTGCACGGCAAGTCCTCCTCGACGCCGGCCCAGCAGGCGTGGGCGCTGGGGGCGATCCGCAAGCCGGTGGTCGACGACCAACGGTTCGCGCGCGTCTGGGACCAGGTGGTGGCCTACGATGGCGCCTACGAGATGACGCCGTAGCGTCGGCTGGGGGGAACACGATGAAACTTGTTCGTGCGGTGGTGGTGTCGGCCGTCGTTGCGGCATCGATGACGGGCGGCACCGCCGCGGCGTCGACCGGCTCGTCGGCCGACCCGGCGGGGATCTCGCCCACGTACACGCTCGGCGGCGGGGCGCTCGGGTGCGTCGGGACCGTGGATGCGCACTACGATCCGAACGCCCTTTTCTACGGGCAGAACCCGACGATCTGGGTGCGACCGGAGTTCACCTTCGTGCCCGGTCTGTTCCAGAACCCGTACTGCGGCGTCGAGGCCACGCTGCGCTGGAAGAACCTGGACACCGGCGCGAGCGGAGTCTTCCCGGGGCCGCCGGTCCCGCTCGGCGACGACACGCCGCTGTCGCCGACGAACGGCCCGTGGGTGCCGATGACCGCACCCACCGGGGCCGGACGGATCGAGGTCCAGATCGACACCAATTTCCCGCACATTCCGGGTCGCGGCACCATCGTCGTCGGTTAGCCATTCGCGACTCGGGTGGGAGACGGCGAACCCTGACGGTGTCGGGGCTCTGATCATGCTCGAGGGCGTGACGGCCGGTGGCGATTCCGCCGGCCGTCGCGCCCTTTCCCATGTGACGCGGACGTCGTCGCAGAGGGATTCGGGTGGGCAGGAACATGTGTCATAGCGGCAGCGGTGATCGGTTCTAGATGGCTGGTCCACCGCTGGCAGGATTCGGTGAACGAGTTCCAGAATCTGATCGACGCCGGTCGACTGGACACCTTGATAAACAGGTGTCCAGCAAATAGTGTCGGGGACGAGCGACGAGTTGTTCGTCACAGTGCGAGGAGGCTTTGGTGGAGTTTGGCATCACGCTGTTCACGAGCGACCGCGGTATCACCCCCGCGGCGGCGGCGCGGGCGGTGGAACGGTTCGGATTCGATTCGTTCTACGTCCCCGAGCACACGCACATCCCCGTCCGGCGCGACGCCGCGCACCCGCAGACCGGCGACGAATCGCTGCCCGACGACCGGTACATGCGCACCCTGGACCCGTGGGTCTCGCTCGGGACCGCCGCGTCGGTGACCGAGCGGATCCGGCTCGGCACCGCCGTCGCGTTGCCCGTCGAACACGACCCGATCACCCTGGCGAAGACCATCGCCTCCCTCGACCACCTGTCCGGTGGCCGCGTCACCCTCGGCGTCGGCTACGGCTGGAACCTCGACGAACTCACCGACCACGGTGTCCCGACCGGCAAGCGCCGCACCATGCTGCGCGAGTACCTCGAAGGCATGCAGGCGCTGTGGTCGCAGGAGGAGGCGTCCTACGAGGGCGAGTTCCTCAGCTTCGGTCCGAGCTGGGCGTGGCCGAAAACCATTCAGCAGCCGAGGGTTCCGATCATCGTCGGGGCGGCGGGCAACGAGAAGAACTTCAAGTGGATCGCCCGGTCCGCGGACGGCTGGATGACCACCCCGATCGAGCAGGACATCGACGACAACGTCCTGCTGCTGCGCAAGACGTGGGAGGCCGCCGGCCGGGAGGGTTCGCCGCGGATCGTCGTCCTCGATCGCAAGCCGGTCCCCGAAACGCTCTCGCGTTGGGAAGACCTCGGGGTCGACGAGGTCGTGTACGGGATGCCGGACGCCGACGAAGCGACCGTCGTCGCGTACCTCGAGAAGCTGGCGGGCAAGCTCGACCGCTCGCCCGCCGCGAACTGAGCGGGGTCGAACACGCTGCGCCCGGACGGGTTTCCCGCCCGGGCGCCTTCGTCTCAGATGGAGGAGGTGTGCGGTGGCGCATTTCGTGACGCGATACGACTTCCGGGCTCCGGGATACTCGCCCGATGCTCGGCGGCGCCTGTTCGCGGTCGCGCTGGAGCAGGCGTCCTATGTGGATGCGAAGGGGCACACGGCGATCACGCTGTCCGAGCATCACGGCTCGGACGACGGCTACCTGCCCAGTCCGCTGCTCGTGGCGTCCGCGTTCGCGGCACGCACGACGCGGATCCCGATCTCCGTCGCCGCGCTGGTGGTGAACCTCTACGACCCGATCCGTCTCGCCGAGGACATCGCCGTGCTCGACCACCTCAGCGGCGGGCGCGTCACCTACACCGTCGGACTCGGGTACCGGCCCGAGGAGTACGCGCTGTTCGGGCGTCCGTGGACAACCCGCGCGCGAGACCTGGAGACGGCGATCGGGCGGATGTTCGACGCCTGGGCGAGCGGCGCGGTGACACCGGCGCCGTTGACCGCGCCGCACCCGGTCATGTTCTACGGCGGCGGCGTGCCGGCGGCCGCAATGCGGGCGGCACGGCTGGGGTTGCACTTCCAGCCGGAGGTGGCAGACCGGGAGCTGAAGCGGCTGTACGTCGACGAGTGCCGGGCGCTCGGCCGCGAGCCGGGGCTCGTGATGTTCCCGCCGCCGGGTCCCGCGACCGTGTTCTGCGCCGACGACCCCGACGCGTTCTGGGCGAAGTTCGGCCACCACCTGCTCGCCGATGCACTGGCCTACCGGGCCTGGATCGGCGAGCGCGACTCGCACGTGAAGGACTCCTCGGCGACCGTCGACGAACTGCGCGAGTCCGGCGTCTATCGGGTGTACACGCCGCAGGATCTGATCGGGGCGTGCCGGTCCGGCGTGGTCCCCGTGGTCACCAGCCACCCGCTGTGCGGCGGTATGCCCGAGGAGCCGTCGTGGGAGAGCCTGCGGCTCATCAGCGAAGTGGTCATGCCCGCAACGTGATCAGCGGGGCCTCCCACCGTCCGCCTGGGGGAGCCCGCAACTCCAAGAAGGTTGATTCCGCAGGTTCAGGGGTTGTGCGCGCGGCCGAAGCAGCGGCCAGACCTGGCCTGAGCAGGGCGCCAGTGGTTCGCGTTGCACGGCGGCGGATGCAACGAGTACCCAGTCCCGCTGGTCGTCTTTCCCAGCAACGGACGGCTTTCCGTTGCTCGTGCCGTCGTGACCCATGAGAAGTCGGCTCGCGGGGCGGCAGGAGATGGTCGACGGCCTCGGCGCACTCGGCAGTCGGATGCCGATGACCAGTCCCTGTGCGTGGCACAGCAACGCCCCGGGCCGCGACCCGTCGTGGGGTCGTGGCCCGGGCGGTGCTGTTCGGTTGTGCTTGTTCAGCTGGTGAAGATGAGTTCTCTTCGGTTGTGGGCGGGCACGGGTCTTCGCTGCGGGTCCATCCAGCGCGGAGGCACGAACCACGGGTGACCGTCGTCCGTGCTGACGAACACTTCCCATTCACCCTTGTGGATGAGGCCGTGGTGGAAGCGGCAGAGCAGCACCAGGTTCGAGAGTTTCGTGGGACCGCCGTTCGACCAGTGGTGGATGGGGGCACCTCCCTGCACGAAGTGCTTGGGGGAGGGTGGCCGTCGGTCCAGGCGGCCGGGCGGCCGCAGCCTGGGGGTGCCCCCTGCACGAAGTGCTTGGGGGAGGAAGGCGCAGCCGCAGTCGCGGGCGTCGAGGGCGCGGCGGATGCGGCGGGGGATCACGCGGGTGGTGGTGCCGACGTCGAGGGGGTTGCCGTCGTCGTCCATGGCAATCGGGGTTACTGAAGCGTCGCAGGACAGCATGGCCGCGAGGCGAATGCTGATCGGCCCCAGCCATGGCATCCAAGCGGGACCTCTGCGGATGTACGACCGCCCCGGCTCGGCGGCGTTCGCGACGGCCTGCGCGACAGGGCAGCCGTCGGATCCGCAAGTTCCGTAGCAATCTCCTGGACCGCACTGGTTCTCGCTGCGATCGCAGAGGGTCGATCGAGCATTGCTCGTGCCGCGGGTACCAATACCCGTGCGGGTGCTCGTGTCGGTATCGGTGTCGGTGCATGCGACGGTGACAGTGACTGTGTTGGTGGTCGGGGTTCCTGCGTCCGTGGTGGTGCGAGTGGCGTTGGCGAGGTCGTTGAGTCCGACGAACACGGTCATGTGTGGTTTTTCGCCGCCTTCTCCGGGTGCGTCACCGGAGTCGAAGTAGTGGCGGACGATGTCGGCGAACGCGTCGGCGCGGCGTTGCGGCGCGGTCCTGGGGTCCTGGTCGGGTTCGCCGTGGGTGTTGTTGCGTCCGGGTTGCGGTTTGGACAGCGCGGACAGGGCGGTGAGGAGTTGCTCGCCGGTGGTCTTGTCGAAGTGCCCTTTGACGCGGACTCTGCCGGCGGCGGTGGGGGAGGCGAAGAACTCGTTGAGTGCCTCGTTCTCGTCGTCGGAGGGTGGCCCGTCGTTGTCCCTTTCGAGCATGGTCTTGAGGGCGGTGGCGCGGTTGGCGGTGTCGGCGGAGTGTTCGTGTTCGGCGGCGGCCACGAGGTAGTCGGTGCACTGTTGGGTGCATTCGGCGACCGGGTCGACCAGCTCGCCGTCCACGACGACGGGGTCGACGTCGGAGAGAAGGTCGGGGATCTGATCGAGCAGGTTGGTGATGGCCCGCACCTGATCGACATCGACGGTGCCGGCTGTGAAGGCGTCCGCGACGTCGGGTCGGTTCCGGAGGCTGCGTCCGGCGGTGATGATCTTCTTCGCGTGCCCGGGGGTGAGCTTGCAGGTGCCGGACAGCCACGCCTGTGTCGACGACGCGCCGACGGTCTGGGCGACACACCGTTCGTCGATCTCGTGGACCAGGCGCACCCGCAGGGCGTCGAGTTGCCGCATCCGCGCCGACAGCTCCGGTACCAACTCGAGCAGGGTCTTCTCGTCGAGACGCCAGGCCTCCACCCCGTGGGGTGCGGTGAGCATCTCGTCGAGTTCCATGAACCAACACTAGTCGAACGTATATTCGATTTCAATGGGTTAGATTGGTGCGCAACAATATTCGAGATCGGCAACTCGATCATCTGCTGGTGCGCGAGATGGGGGAAGCGGCGACGGTGGTCACGCCGACCATTGTCGGCCTGCCGATGGCACCGTAGTCGGGATCGGCAGTAGCTACTATCTTGACAGTAACTGTCATCTAGGGAGACACTTCCAGAACACGCTGAGGTGTCCTGGAGGTCGCCTTCGCGGTCATGGCCGGCACAGGAGGTCTGGAATGTCACTGAGGGAGCGGCAGCGGGCGTTGGTCCGAGCCGAGATTCAGCATGCGGCGTTCGCGCTGTTCGCCCGCGACGGGTTCGATGCCGTGACGACGGACCAGATCGCCGCCGAGGCGGGTGTCTCTCCGAGCACCTACTTCAGGCACGTCCGGAGCAAGGACGATCTGCTGCTGGATCCGGTCCGCGAGGGCGGTGCCGGAATCGTGGCGCTGCTCGAGGAGCGTCCTGCCGACGAGCCGGCGGATGTCGCTCTCTCGCAATCGATCCTGTCGCGCTCGAACGCATTCGCGGCGACAGAGATCGAGCAGTGGCGGGCGGCGTTCCGCACGGCCCCGCACCTGCTCGACCGGGTCGCGCTGATCACCCCGGAACACCGGACGCGGCTGGTCGAACTCGTCGGCCGGCGGATGTCACGGGATCCCGAGGTCGACAGCAACCCCGGACTGCTCGTGCACCTGATGCTCGCCGCCGCCGAATTCGGCTACCTCCAGTGGCTGCGCGGCCCGAGCGACCGAGGCGCTTCCCTGCCCGTGTGCGTCGAGGGAGCCCTCGACGCCGTGCTCGACGAACGGTGGAGCGCCGAACCGAAGGAGCCGCGCGGTCGGAGGGGCCGCGGCTCGTCATCGTGATTCACGACCAAGGACATGGAGGGCTGTCCCAATGAAGCAGGAGCTCAACTTGCCGGATGACACGGTCGATCTGATCGTCGTCGGATCGGGCGCAGGCGGGATGGCGGCGGCGATCACCGCCGCGCACAGTGGACTCGGCGTCGTCATCGTGGAGAAGTCCGAGTACTGGGGCGGATCGTCCGCCCGATCCGGTGGCGGGGTGTGGATTCCCGGCAACTCCGTGCTGCGACAGCAGGCGCCGGCGGACGATCTCGAGTCGGCACGCACATATCTGACGAGCATCGTCGGTGACGGTGCCGACCGCGAGCGGATCGACACATACATCGATCGCGGGCACGAGGCCCTCGACTTCCTCATCGAGAACTCGGGGCTGGACCTCGAGTGGGTTCGTGGCTACTCGGACTACTTCCCGGAAGCGCCCGGTGGACGCGTCACCGGACGATCCTGCGAACCGCGCCCGTTCGACGGCCGGAAGCTCGGGGACGATCTGGCGACCCTGCACCCGTCGTACACGAAGGCGCCACTCGGTGTGGTCGTCAAGCAGTCCGACTACCGGTGGCTGAGCACCGGGCTGCGGCACTGGCGTGGACCCCAGCGCATGGCCGCGGTGGGGACCCGCACCGCACTGGGCCGTCTCCGCGGAAAGAAGCTGGTCGGCCTCGGTTCCGCGCTCATGGGACAGCTGATGCTGGGTGTTCGCGCCGCCGGGGTGCCGGTTCGGCTGGGGACCTCGATGACCGAGCTTGTCACCGAGGGCGACCGCGTGGTCGGCGTCGTTCTCGACGAGGGAGGTGCCCGCACCATCCTGCGCGCCCGCCGCGGTGTAGTGCTCGCCTGTGGTGGGTTCGACCACAACGCCACGATGCGACAGCAGTACCAGCGCGCCCCGGTGGACACCTCGTGGAGCCTCGGGGCGCCGACCAACACCGGCGACGGGATCACCGCCGGCCTCACCGTCGGAGCCACGGTCTCCTTCATGGACGACGCCTGGTGGGCGCCGTCGATCCCGCTGCCGAACGGGCCGTGGTTCGCGCTGGCCGAGCGGTCGCTGCCGCGCAGCCTGATGGTCAACGCCCGCGGGACGCGGTTCATGAACGAATCGCTGCCCTATGTGGAGGCCACGCACCGCATGTTCGGCGGGCCGTTCGGGCAGGGCGACGGCCCGGCCGAGAACCTGCCCGCCTGGCTGATCTTCGACCAGACCTACCGGGACCGGTACATGTTTGCCGGCGTTCCTGCCCGGCAACCGTTGCCGCGTTCCTGGCAGCGCGCCGGAGTGATCACCACTGCGCCGACGCTCGCCGACCTGGCCGAGAAGATCGGGGTCCCGGGCGACGCGCTGACCGACACTGTCGACCGGTTCAACTCGCACGCCCGCGCCGGGCACGACCCCGACTTCGGTCGCGGCCAGAGCGGATACGACCACTACTACGGCGACATCACGAACAAGCCCAACCCCAGCCTCGGCGAGCTGACCAAGGCGCCCTTCTACGCGGCCAAGATGGTGCCGGGGGATCTCGGCACCAAGGGTGGAATCGACACGGACAGTTCCGCACACGCGCTCCGCGCGGACGGCACCGTGATCGCCGGGCTCTACGCGGTGGGCAACACCAGCGCCCCGGTCATGGGACACACCTACGCCGGACCCGGCGCCACCATCGGCCCCGCGATCGTCTTCGGCTATCTCGCCGCGCTCGACGCCGCGCGCAGCTGACGCCGGGCACAACGCGAGCGACGTCGAAGGCCTTTCATCGCGCCGGGTGATATCGGTTCGGGGCCGGCCGCCACGCATCGGCTCGGGGGCCTTCCCGACACCGAAACCTGCGAAAGTCACTCGGGCGCCGCCCATCCCTCGGGATGAGCGGCGCCCGTTTCCTGTGTCTGTCTAGGCCTTCGCGGCGGAGACTCCCGCGCGGCGGCCGTAGAAGCTGCCGTCGCCGAGGGAGGTACCCGATGCGTAGCCGCCGGCGCAGACGCCTGCGGTGCAGCGGCCGGCGGCGAAGAGGCCGGGGATCGGTTCGCCGGAGACGTGCAGGACCTCGGAGTCGATCGAGGTGCGCAGGCCACCGAGGGTGAAGCCGGCGGTGCAGTTCCGCAGATCGAGCGCGGCGATGGGGGAGCCGATCGGCTTGACCCACTCCGGCTTCTTGCCGAGCACCGGGTCCTCGCCGTTCTCCGCGTGCCTGTTGTACACGTCGACGGTCGCCTGCAGGGTGCCCGCGGGCAGCCCCATGTCGGACTCGAGTTCCTCGACGGTCTCGGCCACCCACTTGGGCTGGAACCGGAAGAACGGCGTCGAGCTGGTCGCCGCGCAGCCTTCTTCGTAGGCCGCCTCGTCGATGATCAGATAGGCCTGGTTCTCGTTGCGCAGCAACGTTTCCTGGCCGATCCTGCCGGGGTACGTGTCCTCGTTGACGTACCGCTGGCCGCGTCCGTTGACGAGGATGCCGCGGACCATGAGCTGTGGGTCGCCGAAGAACGCGACCTCGGTCGCGTCCATGTGCGCGAGGTCCGCGCCGATCGCCTGTGCCATCTGGATGGCCTTGCCGTCGTGCTCCTCGATCGCGGCGCCGGGGCGTCCGATCAGCCGCGGTGCGTACGACTGCACCATCTCCTTGTTGTAGGCGAAGCTGCCGGTCGCGAGCACGACACCGCGGCGGGCGCGGATCGCGAGTTCCTTGCCGTACTGCTTGGCGACGATGCCGACGACGCGCCCCGTCTCGTCCACGATCAGTCGCTGTACCCGCATGTCGTACTCGGACCGCACGCCGAGTGCCTCGGCAGTCTCGACGAGCGGCTTCATCAGCATGTAGCCACCGCCCTTCTCGCCGGTTCGCTTGCCCGTCATCTGCGGGACGTGACCGCGCGGGGCGGGGGAGGCGATCTCCTTGAACGGGGAGGAGTTCTCGCCGCCGGAGTACATCAGCCCGTCGTCGAACGGGGTCTCCCAGCCGGGCTGACCGTAGAAGCTCTCCTTGAACGGCACCCCGTTGTCGACGAGCCAGTTGTAGTGGTCGACGCTGCCGTTGCAGTAGTCGGTGATCTTCTCCTCGTCGGCGCCCGGACCGAGGGCGGCCATCATGAACGCCTTCATGTTCTCGGGGGTGTCGTCGAACCCGAGCGCCTTCTGCAGCGGCGTGCCGCCGCCCAGGTAGATGAACCCACCGGCCAGGGCGGCCGCGCCACCCCATCCGCTGGTCCGCTCGAGCACCAGCACCTCGGCGCCTGCGCGAGCGGCCTCGATCGCGGCGCTGACGCCGGCGATGCCGTAGCCGGCGATGACGACGTCGGCTTCGTGGTGCCAGGTCTCGACGCTCTCTGCGGACTGGGGACGGATGGGGGTGGCCTCGGCCATCGGTGATCGGGTCCTTCTCGTCGGGGATTGTTACTTCAGTGCAAGTATTTCCGCCGCGGGCTCGTCCCGCGGCGGAATCCGCGGACTAGTCCGAGCCGTTCTCGGCGGCCTTGGCCGCCGCCTTCTCTGCCGCTCGGGCGGCCTTCGCACGATCCGCGACGACCGCGATGCGGGAGGCGTTCACGCCGCTCGCGAGGGGATACCCGACGTAGTGGGCAAGGAGGATGACGATCTCCTCCATCTGCTCCTCGGTCAGTTCCTCGTTCTGCAGCGCCGCATTGATCTGCACCTTCGCCAGGTCGAACTGGCCCTGAGCCGCGAGCGCCCCGAGCACGAGCAGTCTGCGATCCCTGATCGTCAGCCCGGGCCGGTTCCAGATCTCGCCGAAGAGGTGCTCGACGGTCTGCGTGTAGAAGTCGCCGAGGTCGCCCGAGGGCATCTCCCAGCCGTACACCGTCTTCATCGTCTTCAGTCCGCGGGCACGGATCTCGCTGATCCCGTTCTGATCGGTCATGCGTTCTCCTTCGCAAAGGTGGTGGCGATCTCGCCCGGGCCGACGCCGAGGCCGGCGCCCAGTCCGGCGATCGCGCGGACGGCCAGCGGCAGCTCGACGTCGAGTCGGTCACCGAGGCCGAGGGCGAGCGAGAGGTCCTTCTCGCCGAGGTTGCGGGTGTGCGAGAGGATCGGGAACCACGGATCGGACTCCTCGAGCGCCGCGGTCGTCTCGCGCAGCATGATCGCGCCCGCCCCGCCGGTGATGGAATCGGTGTGCCGAACCACCTTGCCGAGCTTGCGGATGTCGATCCCGGCGGCCTCCGCCAGGCGCTGCGCCTCGGTCGCCGCCGTGAACGAGATGAAGTGAAGGAGGTTGCGGGCCAGTTTCATCCGGGTGCCCGCGCCCACCTCACCCGCGTGCACGACCATCTCCGCGAACAGGCCGAATGGCTCCTTCACGGCCGCGAACGCCTCCTCGTCGGCGCCGACCATGACGGCGAGGCGGCCCTGTTGGGCACCCATCGCGCCGCCACTGATCGGGGCGTCCACCAGATGCACGCCCTTCTCCCGGCAGGTCTGCGCCAGCTCCACCGCGGTGGTGTCCGAGATCGTCGAATGGACCGCGACGACGGTGCCTGGCCGCGCGGTGGACAGGATGCCGTCCGGTCCGGCAACGACATCGCGGACCTGGGCGTCGTCGAGGACGGTCACCGAGATGACCGACGCCTCGGCGGCGACGGCGGCCGGTGTGGCCGCGGCCCGGGCGCCGTCGGCGACGAACGGCTCGACTGCTTCGGGGCGGGCATCGCACACCACGAGCCCACCCGGCCAGGCGAGCAGACGCTTGGCCATCGGGGCGCCCATGTTGCCGAGGCCGATGTAGCCGACGGTCGCCGCCGTCGAATCGGGAGCGCTCACGAGCGGTACACCTGCCCGCCGTCGACGTTGTAGATCTGACCGCTGATCCAGCTCGCCTCGTCGGAGAGCAGGAACAGGCACAGCCCGGCGAGATCCTCGGGGGTTCCCATGCGCTGCAACGGGATCCGCTGGACGATCTGGTCGACAATGGCCTTCGGGGTGGAGGTGCGGGTGGCCTCGGTGTCGATCGGGCCGGGTGCGATCGCGTTGATCCGGATCTTCGACCAGCCCAGCTCGGTGGCCAGCTGCTGCGTCAGGCTGTTGATGCCTGCCTTGGCCAGGCCGTAGTAGTTCGAGTATGTCCAGGCCGCGGTCGAGGACTGGTTCACGATCGAGCCGCCCTTGGCCCGCATGTGGGGGACCACTGCGCGGCACACCAGCAGAGCGCCGTCCATGTTGACGCTCATGAACCTGCGGTAGTAGTCCCAGTCCACGGTGAGCAGCGAGTCGATCTTCATGCCGCCGTAGATCGCGGCGTTGTTGACCAGGTGGTCGATGCCGCCGAACTTCTCGATCGTCACGTCGGCCAGTTCCTGCGCCGAGGCGCCGTCGGACACGTCGACCCGCTGGAAGATCGCGGAGCCGCCGTCGGCGACGATCTGCTTGGCGACCTGCTCGCCGAGTTCGGCGTTCAGGTCGGCGACCACCACGTTCGCGCCCTCGGCGGCGAGGCGCTTGGCGTAGACCTCACCGATGCCCTGTGCGGCGCCGGTGACGATCGCGGTGCGTCCGTCGAAACGTCCCATGCTGTTGTCCTGCTTTCTGTCGAGTCGAAGATTGCTCGGGAAGTGGCCCGGTTCTAGGAGGTGGCCGGGCCGGCGACGAGCTTGGTCTCGAGGTACTCCTCGAAGCCCGCGACACCCATCTCCCGGCCGATGCCGGACTGCTTGTAGCCGCCGAACGGGGCGTCCGCGGAGTACCAGAGACCGCCGTTGACGCCGAGGGTGCCGGTGCGCACCCCGGCGACCACCCGTTCGATGCGTCCGGGGTCGGTGCCCCACACGGCCCCGGACAGGCCGTACGGCGAGTCGTTGGCGATCCGGATCGCATCCTCGTCCCCGTCGTAGGGCAGGATCACGAGCACGGGTCCGAAGATCTCCTCCTGTGCCACTCGCGCGGAGTTGTCCAGTCCGGCAATGAGAGTCGGCTGGATGAAGTAGCCGCGCTCCTGGCTTTCGAGGCGACCGCCGCCCGTGACGAAGGTGCCGCCCTCCTCGAGTGCGAGGTTCAGGTAGCCCTCGACGCGCTCGCGCTGCTTCGCCGAGATCAGCGGTCCGCAGACGACGCCGGGCTTGGTCGGGTCGCCGACCCCGACCCCCGCGAGTGCCTTGGCGGCGGCCGCGACGGCCTCGTCGTACTTCTCACGGGGCACAAGCAGGCGGGTGCACAGCGCGCAGCCCTGGCCGGCGTGCACGGCCACCGAGAACGCCGCCATGGAGCTTGCGGCCTTGATGTCGGCGTCGTCGAGGACGATGAACGCGGACTTGCCGCCGAGTTCGAGGAACACCTTCTTCAGGGACTGCGAGGCCGCGGCCATCACGGCGCGGCCGGTCGCCGTGGACCCGGTGAACGAGACCAGGTCGACGCGGGGGTCGGTGCACAGCTGCTCGCCGAGCTTGTGGTCGGTGGAGGTGACGATGTTGACGACGCCGGCCGGGATCTCGGTCTCCTCGGCGATCACCTTGCCGACCAGCGCGGCGCACCACGGGGTGTCGGGGGCGGGCTTGAGCACGACGGTGTTGCCCGCGGCGAGTGCAGGCCCCAGCTTGGCGAAGTTGATCTGGTGCGGGAAGTTCCACGGTGTGATTGCGCCGACCACACCGACCGCCTCCTTGAGCAGCCGGCGGTGCGTGGGGATTCCCATCGGAGTCGCGTTGCCGAGATCCTGTTCCCACGAATAGCTTTCGGCGAGATCTGCCCAGTAGCGCAGGTCCTCGATCGGACCCTCGAGCTGCGGGCCTGCGGTGAGCATGGCCGGCGCGCCGACCTCGGCGATGGTGACCTCGCGCAGTTCCTCGATGTGCGACTGCAGCGCGTCGCAGAGTTGGCGCAGGCAGCGGGCGCGGAAGGCGTGGTTTCGGGACCAGTCGGTGGTGTCGAAGGCGCGGCGGGCCGCGGTGATCGCGGCATCCATGTCCGACGCAGTGGCCTCGGCGGCGTGGCCGATCACCTCTTCGGTGGCCGGGTTCACGATCTCGAATGTGCCGCCGGAGCCGGGAACCAGTTTGCCGTCGACGAGCAGTGCCGAGCTGTCGGCAGGTCGAAGCGTCATTGCGCAGAACCTTCCTTTCTGGACAGGTGTCTGGACTATAGTTCGAACAAATGTCACACGCAATGGGTTTCGGGCAGAAGTGAATTCGAGATCGGGTCTCGACAAAACGTGAAAGCGGTGTCTACTGTGGGCACCGCCTCGGCGCCCCGGAGTCAGTTTCCGGGCCGTGGGTCGAGTGCTCTCTCGTTTCCCTGTTCGACTGATCGAAGGGAGTTCGTCATGAATCGAGTCGATGTGAGCGCCGGCGGCGGTGCCGTCGGTCGAACCGGGTTTGCCCGGTCGTGCCTCGTGCGATCGGAGCGGTAGGGCGCTCAGCCCTGCTGACCAGCGACGATGGCGCGCGACACGATCCGGGATTCGGCCCGGAAGGATGGTTACGGGCAGCGAACTGTAGTAATGTCTGGACATGTGTCTAGTAGTAATCGTGTTTCCAGTAGCTTCGAATCCACCCGCCGGCGTCTGACGCCCAAGCAGGCCGACACCGTCGACCGCCTCTGTGTGGCCGCGGTGGACGTTCTGCGAGAAGAGGACTTCGCCGGGCTGACGGTCCGCACCGTCGCGGCCAGGGCGGGTGTCGGCCCCGCGACGGCGTACACCTACTTCTCGTCCAAGGAACACCTCGTCGCGGAGGTGTTCTGGCGCAGGCTCTCGCAGTCGCCGCGACCGGAGACGAACGGACACGATCGCACCGGGCGCGTCGTCGCGGTGCTGCGGGACATTGCGCTGCTGCTCGCCGACGAGCCCGGGCTCTCCGCCGCGGTCACCAACGCGCTGCTCGGCAGTGACCCGGATGTCGAACACCTGCGGTTGCGGATCGGCATCGAGATCCGGGACCGGCTCGTCGAGGCGCTGGGCGAGGACGCCGACCCCGACGTGCTCGAGACGCTCGAACTTCTCTACGCCGGAGCGCTGCTCCGAGCCGGCATGGGCTACGGGTCCTACGCGGACCTCGCCGACCGGCTGGAGCGTTCCGCCACAATAATTCTGGAGTAGCCAATGACCGACCCGACTGGTGCGACCCGCGCCGGATCCCTGATCGACCCAGTGGTCTTCAACCCGTACGACTACGACTTCCACGAGGATCCGTATCCCACGTACGCGCGGTTGCGCGCCGAGGCGCCGCTCTACCACAATCCGGAGATCGGGTTCTGGGCGTTGTCCCGGCACGCCGACGTCCAGGATGCGTTCAAGGACAACACGCGGCTCTCCAGTGCCAACGGGGTCTCGCTCGACCCGGCGGCCTACGGTCCGCACGCACACCTGGTGATGTCCTTCCTCGCCATGGACGACCCACGGCACATGCGGCTCCGGCAGCTCGTCTCCCGCGGCTTCACTCCGCGCCGCGTCGCCGAGATGGACGGCCGGATCCTGGAACTGACACGGCAGTACCTGGATCCGGCGCTGGCGTCGGGTGAGTTCGACTGGATCGCCGAGGTCGCGGGCAAGCTGCCGATGGACGTGATCTCCGAACTGATGGGTGTGCCCCAACCCGACCGTGCGGAACTGCGACGGCTCGCGGATCTGGTGGTGCACCGCGAGGACGGGGTGCTCGACGTGCCGCAGGCGTCGGTCGAGGCGTCGATAAGCCTGATGGGCTACTACAAGGAGATGATCGAGCAGCGCCGGCGCTCTCGCACCGAGGACCTCACGTCGGCCCTGCTGGACGCCGAGATCGACGGCGACAAGCTGTCCGATCAGGAGATTCTCGGGTTCATGTTCCTCATGGTGGTCGCAGGCAACGAGACCACCACCAAGCTCCTCGGCAACGCCCTGTACTGGGGTGCGCACAATCCGGACCAGGTCGCGCCGGTGCTCGGTGACCCCGACCGGGTGTCGGACTGGGTCGAGGAGACCCTCCGCTACGACACCTCCAGCCAGATCGTCGCCCGCACCACCGCCGTCGACCTCGAGTACTACGGGCAGACGGTGCCGGCGGGGGAGAAGATGCTGCTGGTGATCGGGTCGGCCAACCGGGACGAGGACGTGTTCGACGACGCCGACCAGTTCCAGATCGGTCGTGACTCGACCAACAAGCTCGCGAGTTTCGGTGGCGGGGTGCACTTCTGCCTCGGCGCCCACCTCGCCCGGCTCGAAGCCAACATCGCGCTGCGGGAGTTCGCAACCCGGGTGCGCGAGTACGACGTCGACGAGTCCGGAATCGAACGTGTCCATTCGACGAACGTGCGGGGCTTCGCGGCCCTGCCGGTGAAGGTGAAGGTGCGCTGATGCCCCGTTTCGAACCCAACCCCGACCGCAGGCCCGCGCTGATCAGCGGGGCATCCTCCGGAATCGGCGAGGCCACCGCCTACGCCCTCGCCGAGCTCGGGCACCCGGTCGCACTCGGCGCCCGCCGAGTCGAGCAGACCGAGGCGATCGCGGAGAAGATCCGCGCCAACGGCGGCGAGGCGTTCGTCCACCACCTCGACGTCACCGACGGCGAGTCCGTCGACGCATTCGTCACCGCCGCCGAGGCCGCCCTCGGACCGATCGAGATCGTGGTCTCCGGTGCCGGCGACCTCGAGTTCGGCATGGCCGACGAGATGGATCCGCTCCGCTTCTCCAAGCAGATCGACGTGCACCTGGTCGGCGCGCAGCGACTGGCTCACCGGGTGCTGCCCGGCATGCGCGAGCGCCAGCGCGGCGACTTCGTGCTGATCGGGTCGGACTGCGCCGACCGCCCGCGGCCGGGCATGGGCGCCTACGACGCCGCCAAGGCGGGCCTCGAGGCGATGGGCCGACAGATGCGAATGGAACTCGAGGGCACCGGAATTCGGGCCTCGATCGTCCGCCCCGGGCCGACCTTCACCGGGATGGGCATGGACTCCACCCCGGAGATCCTCGCCCCCGTCGCCGAACTCTGGAGCAAGTGGGGCTTCGCGCGGCACGGCTACATGCTGCGCGCCTCCGACATGGCCAATGCCGTGCTCGCGGTCGTCACCGCGCCGCGCGGAGCGCATCTCGTGCTCGTCGAGGTGCAGCCGGAGGCCCCGCTGGCACCCCGTCCCACCCCCGAGAGCACCGACTCCACCGAGGAGAAGAACTGATGACGCTTCCACTCCCGCCCCGGGTGTCCGGCGGCGAACACGAGCACGGCCACCTCGAGGAACTGCGCACCGACCCGATCGCGCTGATGCGCCGGGTTCGCGAGGAGTGCGGCGATGTCGGGGTGTTCCGGCTCGTCGATCGTGACGTGGTGATGCTCTCGGGCGCCGAGGCCAACGAATTCTTCTTCCGGTCCGACGACGAGGACCTCGATCAGCAGGCCGCCTACCCGTTCATGAAGCCGGTGTTCGGCGAGGGTGTCGTCTTCGATGCCAGCCCGGAGCGCCGCAAGGAGATGCTGCACAACACCGCGCTGCGTGGTGAGCAGATGAAGGGCCACGCGACCACGATCGGCATCGAGGTCGAGGACATGCTCTCGCGGTGGGGCGACGAGGGCGAGATCGACCTGCTCGAGTTCTTCGCCGAGCTGACCATCTACACCTCCTCGGCGTGCCTGATCGGCAAGAAGTTCCGGGACGAGCTGGACGGCCGCTTCGCCGAGCTGTACCACGATCTCGAGCAGGGCACCGACGCGCTGGCCTTCGTGGACCCGTACGCGCCGATCGAGAGCTTCCGCCGCCGGGACGCCGCGCGCGTCGCCCTCGTCGAGCTGGTGCAGGGCATCATGGACGGCCGGATCGCGAATCCGCCTCAGGGCAAGGAGGATCGGGACATGCTCGACGTCCTGGTCTCGATCAAGGACGAGGAGGGCAACCTCCGGTTCTCCGCCGACGAGATCACCGGCATCTTCATCTCGATGATGTTCGCCGGCCACCACACCACCTCCGGCACCGCGGCGTGGTCGCTGATCGAACTGCTTCGCCACCCGGAGACGATGGCGGCGGTGACGACCGAGCTCGACGAGCTGTACTCCGACGGCGCGGACATCAGCTTCCACGCGCTACGCCAGATCCCGGTGCTCGAGGCCGTGATCAAGGAGACCCTCCGCCTGCACCCGCCGCTGATCCTGCTGCTGCGCGTCGCCCGCGGCGACTTCGAGGTCGGCGGGTTCGCGATCAACGAGGGCGATCTCGTCGCCGCGACCCCGGCGATCTCGAACCGGATCCCCGAGGACTTCCCGAATCCGGACCACTTCGATCCGGGCCGCTACATCGACCCGAACCAGGAGGACATCGTCAACCGGTGGACCTGGATCCCGTTCGGGGCGGGCAGGCACCGCTGCGTCGGCGCGGCCTTCGCGCAGATGCAGCTCAAGGCGATCTTCTCGTTGCTGTTGCGGGACTACGAGTTCGAGATGGCGCAGCCGGCGGACAGCTACCGCAACGACCACTCCAAGATGGTCGTCCAGCTGCAGCAGCCGTGCACGGTCCGCTACCGCAGGCGCACGAGCCGCGCGGCCGCCGTCGGTGCGGCCGCCGCTGCACCCGCGGGCTGCCCCGTCGCGCACAGCACGAGCGAGGCGTGATCATGCGCGTCGAGGCGGACCTGGACCTGTGCCAGGGGCACGCCGCCTGCGAGATGGAGGCGCCGGACGTGTTCACGGTGCCCAAACGGGGGAAGGTCGAAATCCTCGACGCGAACCCGCCCGAGTCGTTGCGCCCCGACGTGGAGAACGCGGTCCGTTACTGCCCGACCCAGGCGCTGCGGATCGTGGAGGACTGACGGCCGGGCGGCCGTCACACACACAGCCCCACCCACACACTTTTTCGAAGGAGAAGAAACCGATGACCGGATTCGATCGCGCCGAGCTCGACGAGATGGTGCAGCGTTGGCTGGATGCGAACAAGAAGGCCGAGGCCGAGGGTGACTGGAAGCCGTTGGCCGAGTTCTACACCGAGGACGCGACGTACGGCTGGAACTACGGTCCGAAGCAGGACTTCATGGCCGTCGGTCGGGACGAGATCCGGGAGGTGGCGCTGGGCCTCGAGATGCAGGGCCTCGAGGGCTGGGAGTACGAGTACAAGCACGTTCTCGTCGACGACCGCACCGGCGACGTGATCGGGCTCTGGACCCAGGTCTCCGACGCCAAGCGTGAGGACGGCACCAACTACTCCGTGTACGGCATCGGCGGCAGCTGGTTCAAGTACGGCGGCAACTTCCAGTGGTCCTGGCAGCGCGACTTCTTCGACTTCGGCAACGTCTCCGCACTCTTCATGGAGATGATCCAGAACAACGCGCTGTCCGCGGGTATGCAGTCGCGGATCCAGCGATCCATCTCCGGCGAGAAGCTGCCGGGCTGGTACCCCGTCGGCCAGGCCCCGGTCCCGCTGTGGTGAGTCCCGAGACGGAGCCGGCGCGCTCGTTCGCGGCGCTCTCGCGTGCAGATCTCGCCACCCTGGTGCCGGAACTGCTGCTGACCGGCCAACTCATCGACCGCTCCGGCATGGCGCACCTGATCGTCGAATTCGGGCGCGAGGGTATGGCGCAGGTCGCGATCGAGGAATGGCAGGCGTCGAGTCCCTGGTACACCCGGCGCATGCAGAAGGCGCTGCGGTACGAGGGCGACGACGTGGTGACCATCTTCAAGGGTCTGCAACTCGACATCGGGGCGCCGCCGCAGTTCATGGACTTCCGGTACCGGGTGGACGACCCGCAGCACGGGGAGTTCTGGCTCGATCACTGCGGGGCACTGATGGACGTCGAGCCGCTCGGCGACGAGTACGTCACCGCGATGTGCCACGACATCGAGGACCCGACCTTCGACGCGACGGCACTCGCGACCAACCCGCATGCGCAGGTGCGGCCGATCCACCGGCCGCCGCGGCGGCCCGCCGACCGGCACCCGCACTGCGCGTGGACGGTGATCATCGACGACGCGCACGTTCCGCCCGTCATGGAGTCGCACACCGAGCAGATCGGGCGCACCGCCGCCAACGGCCTGGAACTGAGCCCGATCGACATCAGCGGCGAGGGCAACCACGACTACTCGGGCCCACTGCTCTCGGATGTCCGGTTCGCGGATTTCTCGCAGTCGGCGCTGGTGCGGATCGCCGAGGAGGTGTCCCTGCAGCAGCATCTGCTCGCGCTCGGCTTCCTGATCGCCGTCCGCAAGCGGGCCGACGAGGACAAGGCGCTGGAGATCACCCGCAAGCAGCTCACCGGTATCGCCGGCGTCACCGCGCAGCGGATCCGGGACGCGCTCGGACTGTCCGACGATCTCGAGAGTCTGGCGACGGTGCTGTCGCTGCATCCGCTGTTCAACCCGAAACAGTACGTGGACAGTGAGATTCGTTTCGACGGTGACCGGCTCGAACTCTGGATCGGCCGTGGCGGACCGGTGGACGCGGACGGTGGCTGGCCGACCCTGATCGACGGCGAGCACCTGGAGGCGCTGCACGCGCTGGTGCGCGGAGTGAACCCGCGCTTCACCGTCCGGGTCGTCGGCGAGGAACCCTCGGGCCTGCTCGTCGTGGTCGACACCACCGACGAGCCCGCTCGCGAATGCGTCGAGGTCGCGATCACCAAGGTCAGCACCGGCGCCGCTTTTGTTTTCGAAGACCGCGGAATTCCCCTGCCGCTGTATGTAATCTGACGCTCCACGTCAGCTGCGCGGCCGAACACTCGCAAAGGACATTTGCATGGCCTACACGTTCGCCGATCTGTTCGAGCACTCTGTGGACGCAATGCCCGACCGCCTCGCGATGATCGTCTCCGGCGAGGAGGTGACCTACCGTGAGCTCGACGAGCGGGCCAACCGGCTCGCCCACCACCTCGAGAACACCGGTTTCGGCGTGGGCGCCCACATCGGCATCCACATGCACAACTCGATCGAGACGATGGTCGCGATCATCGCGGCGTTCAAGCTCCGCGCCGTGCCGCTGACCGTGAACTATCGGTACACCGCCGACGAGCTGCAGTACCTCTACGACAACGCCGACCTCGAGGCCCTGGTGTTCCACCAGGGTTTCGCGGACAACGTCGCCGCGGTGCTGCCCGCGGCACCGCGGATCCGGCACCTCATCTCGGTTCCCGACGAGTTGGCGACCGGGCAGGAGACACAGGTTCCGGACGCGCTCGCGTTCACCGACGCCCTGGCGGAGAGCACGCCCGAGAGGGGATTCGGGGAACGCAGCCCCGACGACCACTACATCTTCTACACCGGTGGCACGACCGGCAGGCCCAAGGGCGTGGTCTGGCGGCACGAGGACATCTGGCGGGTGCTCGCCGGCGGCATCGACTTCTATTCCGGTGAGCCGATCGCCGACGAGTTCCAGCAGTCCCGGAACGGTGTGGCCGCGGGCGAGGCGATGCGGTGGGTGATGCTGCCGCCGCTGATCCACACCTCGGCCCTGATGCCGACCTTCAACGCCTTCTTCTCGGGCAACACCGTGATCATGGAGCCGAAGTTCGACGCCGCCCGGGTGTGGGAGTTGGTCGCCGACCACCGGCCGCAGGTCATGGTGATCACCGGAGACGCGATGGGCAGGCCCCTGATCGACACCTTCCACGAACAGGACCGGGACACCTCGAGCCTGGCGGTGCTCGCATCCGGTGCGGCGTTGTTCTCCGGGTCGGTCAAGGATGCCTTCTTCGACGCGATGCCGAACCTGATGATCTCCGACTCGGTCGGATCCTCCGAGACAGGATTCGGCGGTATCGGTTTCGCCACCAAGGGGGTGGAGCAACACGGCGGCCCCAAGGTCGGCGGCAACAAGTACTCGGTCGTGGTCGACGACGACGGCCGCATCCTGCCGCCGGGCTCCGGCGGCGAGGGGTGGCTCACCAAGCTCGGCAACATCCCGGTCGGCTACTACAACGACCCCGCGAAATCCGCCGAGATCTTCCGCACGGTGACGGGCTCCGCCGACGGGAGTTCCGCGAGCTCCACTCAACGCGCCGTCGTCACCGGCGACCGCGCCCGGATCGAGGACGACGGTTCGATCACCCTGCTCGGCCGCGGAAACATGGTGATCAACACCGGCGGTGAGAAGGTTTTCGCGGAGGAGGTCGAGGCGGTCGTCAAGGCGCACCCGGACGTCTACGACGCGATCGTGATCGGCGTTCCCGACGACCGGTGGGGTAACCGGGTCGCCGCGGTGTTGCGGGCCCGCGACGGCGTCGAGCTGGACTTCGAATCCATCGAGAAGCACTCGCGCAGCCAGTTGGCCGGCTACAAGATTCCCCGCACCTTCTGGGTCGCGGCGGAGGTTGTGCGAACTCCGAGCGGCAAGCCCGACTTCGGCTGGGCCAAGGCCCACGCGACGGCGAACGACCCAGACCACCGAATCGACTAGACCTCCGCGCTCGGCGCGGACCTACGAGGAGTCCACTGCAATGGCCGACAACATCGACCTCGATCTGCCCGAAGGCTTCGACTTCACAAGCCCACAACTGCACGGCGAGCGGATGCCGTTCGAGGAGTACGCGAAGCTGCGTCGGCACGCGCCGGTGTGGTGGAACGCAAAGGACCCCGGGATCGACGGATTCCAGGACGACGGCTTCTGGGTCGTCTCGCGGCACGCCGACATCCGGGACGTCTCCCTGCGTTCGGACGAGTTCTCCTCCAACGTGAACGGCGCGATTCCCCGCCACGAGGCCACGATTTCACCCGAGGAACTCGAGGTCACCAAGCACGTCCTGATCAACAAGGACGCCCCCGACCACACCAAACTGCGCAAGCTGGTCTCGCGTCTGTTCACGCCGAGGTCCGTGGAGTCCATGCGCGACGAACTCGAGGAACGCGCCGATCGGATCGCCTCGGGGGCCGTCGAGAGCGGTAGCGGTGACTTCGTGCACGAGGTCGCCAGTGAGCTCCCGATGCAGGCGATCTCGGAGCTGCTCGGGGTTCCCGCCGAGGCACGGCAGCAGCTGTTCGAGTGGTCCAATCAGATGACCGGTTACGACGACGAGACCCTGGCCGGCGAGTCCCGGATGGCCTCGGCGCAGATCCTCGGCTACGCGTACGAGTTGGCGGAGGCTCGGCGGGCGGAACCGCTCGACGACATCATCTCCGCCCTCGTGCAGGCCGACGTCGACGGCGAGGCCCTGACTCCGGAACAGTTCGGGTTCTTCGTCGTGATGCTCGCGGTTGCCGGAAACGAAACAACCCGAAACGCAACGACTCTCGGCTTGATGGCGTTTCTCGAGCACCCCGAACAGTGGGAGCTGTTCAAGCGGGAACGGCCGAAGACCGCTGCAGACGAGATCATCCGCTGGGCGTCACCGCTCATCGCGCAGCAGCGCACCGCGTTGCTGGACACCGAGATCGCGGGTACCTCGATCGCGAAGGGTCAGCGAGTGGTGCTGCTGTACGGGTCGGCGAACTTCGACGAGGAGGTGTTCGAGAACCCGAACACCTTCGACATCCTGCGTGACCCCAACCCGCATCTCGCCTTCGGCGGGACCGGTCCGCACTACTGCATCGGTGCGAATCTCGCGCGGATGGAGATCGATCTGATCTTCAACGCGATCGCCGACCACATGCCCGACATCACCAGACTCGGCGATGCGGTCCGGCTGCAGTCAGGGTGGATCAACGGCATCAAGGAGTTGCGGGTCGACTACGGCTGCCCGCAGTCGGCGAAGGCGCCGGCCGGCGCCGATCAGTGTCCCGTGGTGCACTGAACGTGACGGCGCCGGCGGGTTCGGGGGGACGCAGCGCCGCGGTTGCGTTGCGGGGGCCGACGCGGGAACTCGGGAGAGGTGCACTGCGGGGGCTCGGCGAGTTCTACAAGATGGCGGCGGATGTCGCCGTCGGCTTGGTGCGGACCCGTTTCCAGCTCCAGGAGTTCCTCGAACAGAGCTGGATGATCGCGCGGGTGTCGATCGTGCCGACCGTTCTGGTCGCCGTGCCGTTCACCGTGCTGGTGAGCTTCACCCTCAACATCCTGCTCCGTGAGATCGGCGCCGCGGACCTCAGCGGTGCGGGTGCCGCTCTCGGTGCGGTCACACAGGTCGGTCCGGTCGTGACGGTCCTCATCGTGGCCGGCGCAGGCGCGACCGCGATCTGCGCCGACCTCGGGTCCCGGACCATCCGGGAGGAGATCGACGCGATGGAGGTGCTCGGCATCGACCCGATCAACCGCCTGGTCATCCCGAGGGTCGTCGCGTCGACGGTGGTCGCGCTGCTTCTCAACGGACTGGTGTGCGTGATCGGCATCGCCGGCGGTTTCGTGTTCTCGGTGTTCCTGCAGGGCGTCAACCCGGGCGCGTTCGCGGACGGCATCACACTTCTCACCGGCCTGCCGGAGGTGGCCATCTCGATGGTCAAGGCGGCACTGTTCGGACTGCTCGCGGGTCTCGTCGCGTGCTACCGCGGCCTGACCGTCCGGGGAGGCCCGAAGGGCGTGGGTGAGGCGGTCAACGAGACCGTCGTCTACGCGTTCATGGCCCTGTTCGTGGTGAACACCATCGTCACCGCCGTCGGCATCCGCCTGACGGCGGGCTGAGAGGGGGCGCACGTGGCACTCACACCGACCGGAAAGTTCGGTCCCACCCGGGCCCGTGTCGCCCGGGCGTCGAGGTCGATGGACGACCTCGGGCGCCAGGCCGTGTTCTTCGCCCGCGCCATCGGGTTCATCCCGTGGGCACTGCGCAAGCATCCGAAGGAGGTGCTGAGGCTGATCGCCGAGATCAGCATGGGCACCGGTGCGCTCGCCCTGATCGGTGGCACCGTGGCCGTCGTGGGGTTCCTGACCCTGGCCTCGGGCGGCACCATCGCGATCCAGGGCTTCAGTTCGCTCGGCAACATCGGTGTCGAGGCCCTGACCGGATTCTTTTCCGCGTTCATCAACGTGCGGATCGCGGCACCGGTGATCGCGGGAATCGGGCTGTCCGCGACCATCGGGGCCGGGTCGACCGCACAGCTCGGCGCGATGCGGATCAGTGAGGAGATCGACGCGCTCGAGTCGATGGCGATCAGCTCGATTCCCTACGTCGTCAGTACCCGCGTCCTCGCAGGCATGCTGTCGATACTCCCGCTGTACTCGCTGGCGCTGGTCGCCTCGTTCCTCGCCGGTCGCTTCACCACCGTGATCATCTTCGGGCAGTCCTCGGGCCTGTACGACCACTACTTCACGACCTTCCTCGACCCGGTCGACGTCGCGTGGTCGTTCGTTCAGGTGCTGGTGATGGCGATGCTCGTGATGCTCATCCACACGTATTACGGCTTCAACGCCGCCGGTGGGCCGTCCGGAGTGGGCACAGCGGTCGGTCGCGGCGTACGGCTGTCCCTGATCTGCGTGGTCGCGGTGACGCTGCTCGTCTCGCTCGCGATCTACGGCGGCTCCGGCAACTTCAATCTGTCCGGTTAGGGGGGTACGTGCGCAGGTACGGATACAAGCTGGCCGCGGTGGCGCTGGTCGTCGCGGTCGCCGGCGTCGTCACCCTGGCGATCGCGCTGTTCAATCAGTCGTTCACGCAGCGTGTCCCGGTCACGGTGGTCGCCGAGCGCGCCGGACTCGTCATGGATCCCGGCGCCCGGGTGAAGATGGCCGGGGTGACGGTCGGGACCGTCGAGTCGATCTCCCCGGACAGCGATGCGACCGCGCGACTGTCGCTGCTGCTCGACCCGGACGCGCTCGCCGCGATCCCCGCGAATGTGGCGGTCGAGATCACCTCGAACACCGCATTCGGCGCCAAGTTCGTGAGCATGTCCGCGCCGGCGGAGCCGAGCGACGCCAGGCTGGCTGCCGGCGCCACCATCGACGCGTCGCACGTGACCGTGGAGATGAACACGGTCTTCGAGAACCTGACCGAGGTGCTGCGCACCGTCCAGCCCGAGAAGCTCGACGCCACCCTCGGCGCCATCTCCACCGCACTGCAAGGTCGGGGTGACCGTCTCGGAAACGCTCTCTCGCAGGCAGATTCGTCCTTGGTCGAGTTCTCGGGCGCCTACCCGGAGCTCGATCGGACGCTGACCTCGCTGCCTCCGGTCACCGACACCTACGCGGCTGTGTCTCCGGACCTCATGCGGTCACTGGAGTCGCTGACCACCTCGGGCGACACAATCGTGGACCAGCAGAAGAACCTGAGTCTGCTGCTGCTGAACGTGACCGGGCTGGCGAACACCGGGGGCGAGGTCCTGGCGCAGAACACCGACGCGGCAACGGCGGTGATGTCCCTGATGCGGCCGACCACCGCCGTGCTCGAGGAGTATTCGCCGGTGTTTCCGTGCATGTTCCACGGTCTGGAGGAGAGCAAGCACATCGGGTGGGGCGCCTACAACGGCCAGCCCGGACTGAAGATGTCGATCAGCCTCGTCCCCGGTGCCGAGCCCTACCACTACCCGGACGACCTGCCGAAAGTCGCGGCGACCGGCGGACCGCACTGCATGGGTCTGCCACTGCGTGACCCGAACGTCAACGCCCCCTACCTGGTGACCGACACCGGAGTGAACCCCTTCGCGCCGGACCGGCAGCCGGGCGGCGGGCAGTCGAACACCACGAAGGATCTGATGAGCTACCTGTTCGGGACGGCGGGCCGATGAGCGCCGGTTCGGCCCTGCGCAAGGGCTACGCGGTCAAGTTCGGCATCTTCGTTCTGGTCATGCTCCTCGTCAACGCGGGCCTGATCCTGGTGTTCGGCCAGCTGCGCAGTGGTGGCGCCACCACCCATGCCGCCGAGTTCACCAGTGCGTCGGGCCTCAAGCCCGGCGACAAGGTGCGCATCGCCGGCGTGCCGGTCGGCGCGGTCAGCTCGGTGCGGCTCGCCGGCGACCACCGCGCCGACGTGGAATTCACCGTCGACGACGGCAACACGCTGACGATCGCGACGAGGGCCGCGGTCCGCTACCAGGACCTCGTCGGGAACCGGTACCTGGAACTGCTCGACAGTCCCGGTGGTGCCGGCAGCGCACAGCCGCTCGCAGCGGGGGAGACGATCCCGGTGGAACGCACCGCACCTGCCCTCGACCTCGACGCGCTGCTCGGCGGGTTCAAGCCGCTGTTCCAGGCGTTGGATCCGGATCAGGTCAACCAGCTGTCGATGTCGCTGCTGGAGGTGTTCCAGGGCCAGTCGGGCACCGTCTCCTCGGTGCTCGCGCACACCGGGTCCATCACGAACACTCTCGCGGACCGGGACGAACTGATCGGCCGGGTGATCGACAACCTCGACGCCGTCCTCGCGGAACTACGGGGACGCGGCGGGCAGTTCGGCGACACCCTCGACCACCTGCAGCAACTCGTCAGCGGCCTGGACGCGGACCGGGAACTGATCGGCGCGGCGGTGTCGAGCGTGAACACGGCGACCGGTACGTTCGCCGACCTGCTCGCGGACACCCGGCCGGACATCTCCGGAACCCTCACCCAGCTCGGTGCGACCCTCGATCCACTGGTCGAGCAGCAGGGCGAGCTGAACCGGATCGTCGAGTCGATGCCGGCGAACTACCGCCAGCTCGTGCGAATCGGCGCCTACGGGTCGTTCTTCAACTTCTACCTGTGCGGCATCGCGATGAAGGTCGACGGCGCCGAGGGCAAGCCGATGACCGTGAACCTGATCGAGCAGAAGACCGGGAGGTGTGCGCCGCGATGAGAACCATGACGGAGAACCGGGCGGTGCGGGTGGGTGTGGTCGGACTGGCCGTCACCGCCGCGGTCGTGGTGGCCGCTCTGCAGTACCAGAACCTGCAGTTCCTCAAGTCCGGTGTCCGGTACAGCGCGGTGTTCGTCGACGCCAGCGGACTCGCTGCAGGCGACGAGGTGAACGCGGCCGGCGTGAAGATCGGCACCGTCGAGGCCATCGACGTCGAGAAGGGCCGGGCACGAGTCGATTTCCGCCTCGACGAGACCGTCGGCATGGGGGAGAGCACCGCGGCGGCGATCACCACGATGTCGCTCCTCGGCAAGCGGGCGGTGAGCCTGGACCTGCAGGGCGAGGGGCGGATACCCGTCGAGGGGCAGATACCGCTCGATCGGACCCGCTCGGCGTACTCGCTGCCCGACGTCCTCGGTGACCTGACCACCACCGTCGAGGACATCGACCTCGATCAGCTGTCGGCGTCGCTGGACGAGGTCGGAAAGGTGATGGCGGACAGTGCCCCCAACCTGCGGCCGGCGCTCGACGGTGTCGCCCGCATCTCCGACAGCCTGAACCGGCGCGACGAGACGCTGCGGGCGCTGCTCTCCGACGCCGACAACGTCGCCGGCATCCTCGCCGAACGTGGCCCCCAGGTCGATTCCCTGCTCGTGGACGGCAACGCGCTGCTCGGGGAGCTGGACCGGCGCCAGGCCGCGCTGTCGGAGGTGATCACCAACGTCTCGGCCGTCTCCACCCAGCTCAGTGGGCTGGTACACGACAACGAGGCGCAGATGGCCCCGGTCCTGGACAAGCTCAACACCGTGGTCGGGATCCTGCAGAAGAACAGGGACAACATGTCCCAGGGCATCGACGGGCTCGGCACCTATGTCGGCACGCTCGGCGACACCGTGGCCAGCGGACCCTTCTACTACTCGTACATCCAGAACCTGCTGCCAGGGCAGTTCACCCAGCCGTTGCTCAACGCGGGATTCGGGTTGCCACCCGCGCCGCTGCCCATCCCGGAGATCAAATGACGACCATCCCAGCCGCCTGGCGCAGGCCGGCCCTCGCGGTGGCCGCGCTCGTGCTCGTCGCCGCGCTCGTCGGCGCGGGTTACCTTGCGGTGCCGCATCTTCGCTACTACCGGGTGACCGCCTACTTCACCTCCACCACCGGCCTCTACGTCGGTGACGACGTCCGGGTGGTCGGGGTGGACGTCGGCCGCGTCACGGGTATCGACCCCGACGGGGAGCGGATGCGGGTGCAGCTGAAGCTGGACCGGGCGGTGCCCGTCGCCGTGGACGCGAAGGCGGTCATCGTGGCGCAGTCGCTGGTCTCCGCGCGTTTCGTGCAGTTGACGCCGGCGGTCACCGACGACGACGCGCCCGCGCTGGCCGACGGTGCGGTCATCGGGGTCGATCGCACCGCGGTCCCGGTCGAGTGGGACCAGGTCAAGGCCGAGTTGGGGCGCGCGGCCGACGCCCTCGGCCCCAAGGACGGTGACCCGGGTCCCGCCGCGAACCTGCTCAACGGCGCGGGAACCGCGTTGCAGGGCAACGGAACCGCACTGGGTAACTCGGTCGTCGAGCTGTCGCAGGCGATGAGCACGCTGTCCGACAGCGGCGGCGACCTCTTCGGTACCATCCGCGGACTGCAGGCGTTCACCACGGCGCTCGCCGCGAGCAACGAGCAGATCGTGCAGTTCCAGGGTCGACTGGCGTCGGTGTCGGGCCTGTTGGCGGACAGTCGAACCCAGCTGGCACCGGCACTCGGAGACCTGGACACCGCAATCGTCGACGTGCAGCGGTTCGTCGCGGAGAACCGGACCGGCCTCACCGACCAGGTGCAGAAGCTGGCGGACGTGTCGCAGGTGCTGGTCGACAAGCGGGACGGACTCGAGAAGATCCTGCACCTGGGTCCGACCGCGCTGTCGAACTACTACAACATCTACCGGCCTGCGCTCGGCTCGATGATCGGTGTGCCCGCCTTCCAGAACGTCGGCAATCCGATCAACTTCATCTGCGGAGCGATCGCCGGTGTCGCGAACGAGACGTCGGAGAAGGGCGCCGAGCTGTGCGCCCAGTATTTGGGCCCGCTGCTGAACACGGTCAAGGCGAACTATCCGGACCTGACCTTGAACCCGAGCCGTTCCCTCGGTGCCCATCCGGATCAGTTGGTCTACAGCGAGCCGCAGCTGAAGCTGGCCGCTCAGGCGACCGCGGCGGCGACCGTGACGTCGATGCCTGCGCTGACCATGCCGACCGTCCCGGTGCCTGACCTGGGCGGGCTCCTCGCACCGTGGAAGGGGAATCGATGATCGGCAGAGCGTGGGCGGCGGGCGGCGTCGCGTTGACGGGGGCGCTGCTGCTGTCGGGCTGTCAGTGGAGCGGGCTCAACTCCGTCGCTCTGCCTGGCGCGGCGGGACGCGGCGAGGGCAGCTGGTCGGTGGTGATCGAGATGCCCGATGTCACCACCATCAGCCCGAACTCGCCGGTGATGGTCGGCGACGTCACGGTCGGCAGCATCAGTGCGATCGAGACCGCCGACTGGCATGCGAAGGTGACCGTCTCCCTGGACGGTTCGGTGCAGTTGCCGGCGAACGCCACCGCCCGGATCGGTCAGACCAGCCTGCTCGGGTCCAAGCACATCGCTCTTGCGCCGCCCACCGACGTCCCGCCGGAGGGAACGCTGGCCGACGGTTCGGTGATTCCGCTGGAGCGGGCGGGGGTGTATCCGACCACCGAGGAGGCACTGACCGCGCTGTCGGTTGTTCTCAACGGTGGTGGGCTCGCGCAGGTGCAGACCATCACCACCGAACTGAACAAGGCACTCGACGGCCGACAGGATTCGGCGCGGAACCTGCTGTCCCAGATGGACACCCTCGCCGACACCCTCGACCGGCAGCGGGGCGCGATGGTGACCACGATGGCGAACCTCGACGGGTTCGCAGGCGAGATCGCGTCGCAGCGCGACGTACTCGGTCGTGCGCTCGACACCCTGGACCCGGCGATGAAGGTGCTCTCGGATCAGCGTGCCGAGCTGACGTTGGCCCTCGGTTCGGTCGGTCGGTTCGGTGACGTGGGAACCGAACTGGTCAACCGGACCCGGGACGACCTGAAGGCCAATCTGGCCGCGCTGGAGCCGACGTTCGCGCAGATCGCGGCCGCGGGACCGGACCTGATCAACAACCTCGGCAGTCTGAGCACCTTCCCGTTCCCGCAGGTCACCCTCGATCAGGCGATGCGGGGCGACTACACCAACCTCTGGGTGCTGGTGGACCTCACGGCCGCGCGCCTGCAGGAGAGCATTGCCGGTGGCGCCCTGGTGGGACCGCCGACGGCCGTCTCCGCGGGCGCGGTGGCCGACCCGATGACCGCGCCACTGGCGGCGGTCGCAGGGCAGCAGCAGTCGCCGAAGGGGGAGGGCAGCGGCCGATGATCCTGACCAAACTGGTTCGCACGCAGTTGACGATCTTCGCGGTCATCGCGGTGATCGGGATGACCGCGGCGGCGATCTCGTACCTGCGGATCCCGACCACCCTCGGGATCGGTCGCTACACCGTCACCGTCGAGATGCCGAACGCGGGCGGGCTGTACCGCAACGCGAACGTCACCTATCGCGGTGACACGATCGGACAGGTTCGCGAGGTACGCCTCGACCCCGACGCGGTGCGGGCCGAGCTGTCCCTGCAGAGTTCGACGCCCGTGCCGACCCTCGATCTCGCGGTGGCGGTGCGTAGCGTCTCGGCGATCGGCGAGCAGTACGTGGACCTGCAGCCGAGCACCACCGAGGGTCCCTTCCTGAGCGACGGGGACGTGATCGAGGCATCGCAGGTGACCGTGCCGCAGGAGATCGGTCCGGTGCTCGACCAGGCCAAGGCGATGCTCGCGACCGTCCCGCAGGACAAGCTGCGCGCGGTGATCGACGAGTCCGCGGCCGCGTTCGCCGGTAAGGGCCCGGACCTGGCGCGCCTGCTCGACTCCACCACTTCGTTCGTCGATCAGGCTTCGGCCGCAACGACTCCCGCGACCACCCTGGTGCGAAATCTGGCGCCGCTGCTCGACACGCAGGTCGTCACCGGCGACCAGATCCGGCAGTGGACCGCGAACGTGGCGCATCTGAGTGAGCAGCTCGCGGTCGCGGACGGCTCGGTCCGCGGCATCCTCGACAATGGGCCCGCGGCGGCCGCCGAGGCGGACACCCTGTTCCAGGACCTGCGACCGACGCTGCCGGTGCTGCTCGCGAACTTCACCAGTACCGCCCAGGTGGCGGTCACCTACAATCCGTCGATCGAGCAGGTGCTGGTGATCCTGCCTCCGCTCGTGGCCGCGCAGGAGACCGTCGTGCAGAAGGGGCAGGCCGACGGCGCCGCGTACGTCAACTTCCATGTGCAGGCACAGGACCCGGCCGCGTGCTCCACCGGCTACCTTCCCGCCGACCAGCGCCGGGACCCGACCGACATGAGCGTGCCCGACACCCCACCGGACCTGTTCTGCAGTGTGCCGCAGGACTCGAAGTTCGCCGTCCGCGGATCCCGGAACATCCCCTGCATGGACGTACCCGGCAAACGCGCCCCGACGCCCGCGATCTGCAAGAGCGACGAACCGTTCGTGCCCGCGGGCACCAACGCCCCCGACGAGTTGTACGCCGGGCCCGACGGAACGCAGTACGTCCACACCGAGGTGGCGCCCGCGGCGGCGGGTGGGGGAGGTGACACCGGATGGCAGCAACTCCTGGGCCCACGGCCGTGACCGCGGCGCGACCCGACGCCGTCGTGGCGATCACCGACACCGGCGGCGCCGACGGTGACGATGCGCCCCACGGGCGGCGATGGTTGCGGATCCTGCTGTCCCTCATCGGGATCGCCGCGACCGGTGCGTTGGTCGCCGGAGTCGTGACAGCCGGGTCGACGTGGCTAGCGGACCGGTCCCTGGCCGCGCATCGGCAGGCGCGCGTCGACGCCGCCACCGAGGGTGTGCTGGCAATGATCGACGTGCACACCGACACGGCGGACGCCGACCTCGCGCGACTACGCGAACGGAGTACCGGGCAGTTCGCCGACGAACTCGCCGACGGACACGCGGGACTGGCCACCGCGATCCGGGACGCGGCGGTGAACTCCGACGGCCGCATCGACTCCGCCGCCCTCGCGTCGGAGACGGATGGATCGGCGGTGGTGATCGTCGCGGCATCCGCCCAGGTCGCGAACGTCGACAGCCCGACCGCCGCGCCGCGCAGCTACCGGTTGCGGGTGACGGTGGACGGCGTCGACGGACGGCTGCTGATGTCGAAGGTGGAGTTCGTGCCATGAAGGGAAGGTGCATCGCGCTGGTGACCGCCGCCCTCGCGGTTGTCGCGATGGTTGTCGCCTTCACGGCGCTGTCGTGGGCGAACCGTGCGGCCGCCGAGCGGGAAGCGGTCCGGACCGACGCCGTGGCCGTGGGGCCTGCTCTGGTCGAGTCGGTGCTGAGCTACAACTCGCCGACCGTCGACGCGGATCTGGACCGGGCCGCACAGGCCGCCACCGGAGGATTCCGGGAGCGCTTCACCGACTACGCAACGAAAACCGTTGCCCCGCAGTCCAAGGAGCAGGGGATCAGTACCCGGGCTCGGGTGGTGGATGTCGGATTCGTCAGTGGCACAGACGATCACGCGCAGCTGCTGATGTTTGTGGACCAGATCACGACGTCCACGGCGCAACCGGCCCCCGCGAGCGCGACCAGTCGGGTGGAGGTGGGTCTGGACCTGGTCGACGGTCAGTGGCGCATCGCGGAGTTGACGCCCGTGTAGGTCGCGGTGTTCGTGCGAGGGGTGGGGTGAGTCGCCACCTTGGGTGTCTGTCGACGCCGGCTGTGTGGGCGGAGTCTTGATGTCAGCAAGCAAGACCAACCCCCACCACCAGCAAGGAGAAACACCATGTCGAACACCATCAAGCGAGTTCTGGCCACCGCGGCGATCGCCGCTTTCGCAGTCGCCGGCGGCGCCGGCATCGCCTCGGCTGACGGCGGTGCCGCGAACGGTGGCAGCGCAAACGGCGGCTCGGCGACCACGGGCGCGGGTGGTGCCGGCGGTGCCGGTGGTGCCGGTGGCAACAACGGTGGCGTCGTGCTCGGCGGCGTCAACATCGGAGGCGGTAACCAGACGGGGCCGGTCGTCGGTAACGGTGGCGCCGGTGGCGCCGGTGGCAACAGTGGCGGCGCCAATGCCAACGGTGGCAGCGCGAACGGCGGGACCGGTGGTGCCGACACCTCGAACAGCGGCAACAACAGCGGCAACACCACCACGACGACCACGACAACCGAGGACAACTGCGGCATCATCTGGTTCTTCTGCTGACGTACCTGCGTCTGCGACACCTACCGACAGGCCCGGCACCTTCTGGTGCCGGGCCTGCCGGCCTGCGTTCCTGCGGGGCCGCTCGCGTGGACGAACACGGGTGGGGGTGGGGTCGACACTCCACCTTGGGTGTCTGTCGGTGGGGGGCAGATGAGCGGAGTCTTGATGTCAGAAGGCAAGACCAACCCCCAATCATCTTCCAGGAGAACACAATGTCGAACACCGTCAAGCGAGTTCTGGCCACCGCGGCGATCGCCGCTTTCGCAGTCGCCGGCGGCGCCGGCATCGCGTCGGCTGACGGCGGTGCCGCGAACGGTGGCAGCGCAAACGGCGGGACGGCGACCACGGGCGCGGGTGGTGCGGGCGGTGCCGGTGGTGCCGGTGGCAACAACGGTGGCGTCGTGCTCGGCGGCGTCAACATCGGTAGCGGCAACCAGTCGGGTCCGGTGGTCGGTAACGGCGGTGCGGGCGGTGCCGGTGGGAACAGTGGCGGCGCGAACGCCAACGGTGGGAGCGCGAACGGCGGGACCGGTGGTGCCGACAGCTCGGGCAGCAACAACAACAGCGGCAACACCACCACGACGACCACGACAACCGAGGACAACTGCGGGTTCGTCTGGTTCTTCTGCTGACGCGGCGGAATTCGACGCCACCTGAGCGACGGGCTCGGCACCTTCTGGTGCCGGGCCCGTCGGCGTTGCCGCGTCCCGGTTTCGGCGATGAGATGTTGGTGCCGGGTGCGTCGGGGGGTGGGGCCGATACGCCACCTTGGGTGTCTGTCGGTGGGGGGCAGATGAGCGGAGTCTTGATGTCAGAAGGCAAGACCAACCCCCAATCATCTTCCAGGAGAACACAATGTCGAACACCATCAAGCGAGTTCTGGCCACCGCGGCGATCGCCGCTTTCGCAGTCGCCGGCGGCGCCGGCATCGCGTCGGCTGACGGCGGTGCCGCGAACGGTGGCAGCGCAAACGGCGGGACGGCGACCACGGGCGCGGGTGGTGCGGGCGGTGCCGGTGGTGCCGGTGGCAACAACGGCGGTGTCGTGCTCGGCGGCGTCAACATCGGTAGCGGTAACCAGTCGGGGCCGGTGGTCGGTAACGGCGGTGCGGGCGGTGCCGGTGGGAACAGTGGCGGCGCGAACGCCAATGGTGGGAGCGCGAACGGCGGCACCGGTGGTGCGGACAGCTCGGGCAGCAACAACAACAGCGGCAACACCACCACGACCACCACCACGGACGTCCAGGACTGCCCCTTCTACTGGCCCTTCTGCTGATGCCACGGCCGCAACGGCCCAGTTGACACGGCCGGAACCGCCCAGTCGACACGGCCGGAACGGCCCAACCCGTCGGGGCCGGTGCTCCACCCGGAGCGCCGGCCCCGACCCCCGACCACTCGCCACGAAAGGACCACACAATGTTCACCACCACCTCGACCACCGTCCGCGGGACGCTCGCCGGACTCGCCGTGACCGCAACCCTGCTGTCGGGCGGCACTGCCCTCGCCGCCGCCACTCCGATTCCCGAGGGGCCGCCCGCGCCGGCAGTCGCGCCGGGCGCCACCGGACCACTGCAGAACGGGCCGGGCGGCGTCGTGCTCGGCGGCGTCAACGTCGGACCCCTGGGCGCGGGTGGCCTCACCGCCGGGCCCGGTGGAGTCGGGTTCGGTGGCATCGACCTCGGTACGGGTTCGCCGCTCGGATTCTGACGATTCCGATGTAAGGAACTGACGAGCTGCGGCGATACATCCATTGCCCGCACATGCGAGACCGGGACGGGAGGACGTCATGTCGAGCACCACCCCTGAACAGGGCCGCCGCACCACCGTGGTCGCCGACGACGGAGTCCCGATCGCGGTCCACGAATACGGTCCCGCCGATGCCGACGTCACCGCGGTGTTCCTGCACGGGCACTGCATGCAGTCCGGGTCCTGGGACCTGTTGCGGTACGCGCTGGAAGCGTCCTGGGGCGGCCGGGTGCGGATGGTGTTCTACGACCACCGCGGCCACGGCCGGTCCGGCCACGCGGATGCGAGCACCTACACGATCGACCAACTCGGTCGTGACCTCGACACCGTGATCAGCACCGTCGCACCATCCGGCCCGCTGGTGTTGATCGGGCACTCGATGGGCGGCATGACCGTGCTCACCTACGTGCGCCAGCAACCGGATTCGGTGCGGGGCAGGGTGGCCGGGGTCGCGCTGATCTCAACGGCCGCAGCCGGATTGGCCGATGCGGGACTCGGGCGGCTGTTGCGCAGCCCGGCGGTCGGTGCCTTCCACGCCGCGGTCCGCTGGGCGCCGCGCGTCACGGCCGGCTCGAAACGGGTGAGTTGCCTGGTCGGGGCCGCCGCGGTCCGTGTCGCGGGCACCCGCGGCCGCGTCGCCGACCCCAGGATGGTCGCGGTCGTCGCGGCGATGGCGGGCGAGACGTCGGTGGTGACGATGTCGAGCTACCTGAAGTCGTTCGTGGATTTCGACGAGTCCGCGGCCGTGGCCGCGCTGGCCGGTATCCCCGCGGTGGTGGTGTGCGGCTCCGCGGACGTGCTGACGCCGCTCACGCACTCGGAGGCACTGGTGGCCCGTTTGCCCGGCGCGGACCTGGTGCGCATCACCGGAGCCGGTCACTCGGTGATCGTCGAACGGGCAGCGGAGGTGGCAGCAGCGCTGGACGGACTGATCGCACGTGTGGGTGGAGGTCGGGACAGCCTCGTTCCCGCCGGTTGAGGTCACAGGTCGTGACTGGTGACGATTCCGCTGTGCAGGGCGCGTTCGGCGAGCGCCACCCGCTTCTGGTTCTGCGGCAGGTCCTCGACCCCGAACTTCCCGAACAGCGTCCGCAGGTGCGCCTTGACCGTGTCGACGGTGAGGAACAGTTCCTCCGCGATCTGCTGATTCGACGCCGGATTCGAGAACGAGACGCCGTGCTTGTACGGCCGGCACAGTGCGACCAGCACCGACCGCTGCGTCTGCGTGAGGGCGCGCACGTTCGGTGCCGACCCGGCCACCATCGTCGCGTCGTCCGCGACACCGCCGAACTCCTGGAACGTCAAGGCCGTCCCCCCGACCCGGACGCTGTCGCCGGGCCGCAGCCGACGGCGCCCGGTGATCCGGTCGCCGTTGACATAGGTCCCGTTCCTGGACAGCCCGTCGTCCACGATCGTCCAGTGCCCGCCCACGTACTCGAGCACCGCGTGGATCCGTGAGACCTCGTCGTCGTCCGGGAGCGACAGTTCCGCTTCGGTGGAGCGTCCGACGATGACACGGGGCCGATCGGGTGACAGCTCCCACGCAGTCTGCCCACCCCGGCCGTCCGAGGAGGTCAGCCGGGCCAGCGCGACACCGTCCGTGGTCACGAACTCATCGTCCCCCGTGGTGGGCGGTGCGCGCCAGCCGACCGGCAGATTCAGCCCGTGGGCCCGAACAGGGGACCACCACCGAACGCGCCGCGGTGCGACACCGGTTGGCCGCCCGTGACATCGGTGACGCCGTACTCCAGCGCCGTCTCCGCGGTGACGAGGGTGTGGCCGCTGCGGTCACCCACGTTCGGGTCGTTCGCCAGCGCGACGATCACGCGCCCGACGAACTCCGGTGACTCGGCGTCCTCGAGGGAGAAGCCCTCGAAGCTCTTCATGCCGCTGGCGACCATCCGCTCGTTGCGGATCAGCCCGAGCCAGAAACTGAGGGCGGTGACACCGGTGCCCTTGAGTTCGACGGCCATGTCGGCCGCCATCTTGTCCAGTCCCGCCTTGGACATGCCGTACAGCACCGAGTGCAGGTAGCCGCGGGTGCCGAACGAGGAGATGTTGCCGATGATCCCCGAGCCGCGGGGCACCATCAGCTTCGCCGCTTCGACGCTCGCGACGTAGTGCGCGCGCAGCCCCAGCCCGATCAGGCTGTCCCAGTCGTCGACCGGGCGCTTCCAGAACGGCTGCGAGAATCCCGCGTACCCGTCGGACGGGCCGGCCCACACATTGTTGATCAGCAGGTCCAGCCGCCCGCCCTGCTCCTCGGCGATCCGCGCGAACAGCTTCTCGATCTGGGCGTCGTCGCTGTGATCGCACTGCACCGCGATGCCCTGGCCGCCGCGTTCGGTGACCTCGGTGGCCGTGCGGTCGAGCTTGCCGCCGGTCCCGACCTCGCCGCGCGCGGTGACGTACACCGTCCAGCCGTCCGAGCCGAGAGCGAGGGCGATGCCCTTGCCGACACTGCGGCTCGCGCCCGTGACCAGCGCGACGCGCCGGTCGACCCCGCTGTTCGTGCCCGGCGCGCTCACGAGGCCGCCTCCGCGAACGCACCCTCGACGACGACGGTCTCCGCCGGGAGCGGACGGACCATCGCCCACGTCTCGGTGAAGTGGCACTTCGACATCTTCCACTCGCCGTCCTCGAGGACGTACTCGTCGTTGTACTCGCCGGTCATCAGCTTCTCGGTGTTGTCCATGAGGTTGAGCTGGCGGAACCGCAGCGTCCACCGGCCGGTCGCGGTGCCGTCGCCGGTGACCGTGATCTCGGGGTGCATCCCGTGATGCATGTCGAAGATGACGTGCTTGCCGTCGACGGTGTGCAGTGCGACCTTCGTGAAGATCTCCGCCATCGGGTCCGCGTCGTCGAACGCGCCGAGGCGGCCGTAGTCGATGCGCGCGCCACGGCGAATGAAGCAGTCGCGGAACGTCTTCGGATCCTTCGCGTCGCACGCGCGCCAGTACCGGTGTTTGAGCGCCTTGATCGCCTCGACCTGTTCGATTCGTTCGAGGCGACGCGAGAGGTCTGTCTCCATGCTGTTCGTCACCACCCCGACACTAGAGTGTCGGCCGTCACACGGGGGCGGTTCTCCCGCCCAGTGACACGGAACCGGGCGGCGGCCTGCGCCGACCGCGTTGCCTGCGTCGAGTCCTGTCCCGAGCGAACCCGCGACCCGGCTCCGGTCGTCGGATGACGGTGCGGGTGACCACGCTCAGGAAGTACTGTGCGGGCACCACTTTCGTGTTCATGGTCCACGGGGGAGCGCCGGGCGAGGTCCGCGCGTGTCCTCGTCACAGGTCAGGAGTCGCCTTGTCCCGGTCGTCCGTAATCCGTCGCGCCGTCCTGGCCGCCGCGCTGTCGACTGCCGTCATGGCTCACGCGCCCGCGGTCGGCGGTGCCCAGTCGTCCTCGTTCCCGTCCTCGTCGCAGGAAGGGTGTGCGACCGCCGGACCGGAGGCAACCTGTGTCGAGGCCACGGTCGAACTGGCCGGATCCACGCGCGACGTGCTGTGGTACCTGCCGAGCGGCCCGGCGAGCGCGCTGATGCTCGTCGAACACGGATTCGGGCGCAACTGCGCGAACCTGCACGGTACCGCCGAGACGATCGCCGGGCAGGGCCTGATGGTCGTGTGCCTGGACGAGGACATGACGGCGGGCAATCCGGCCCTGGCCACAGCGTTCGCGGACGCACTGGCGGAGCGGTCGCTGGTGCCGCCGAACGGCGCGCCGCTTCCACAGCGGTACATCGTCGGTGGTCATTCCGCGGGTGGGCACTTCGCCGCGCTCGTGGGCGCGGGCCTGGTCGAGCGGGGCTATCCGGACCTCGCCGGGGCGGTGCTGTTCGATCCGGTCGCCGCGGAGGGCTTCACCGCTGCGGTCCGGGCGGTGTCGGCGTCCGGGACGCGTCCGGTGCTGTCGATCGCGGCCCGGCCGAGCCTGGTGAACCTGTTCGGCAACTCGTTCGGGGCGCTGGCCTCGCTCGGCGCGGGCTTCGTCGGTGTCCAGTTGCTCTGGGCGGAGGTGGAGGCCGGCCGTCCCACCGGGGGCAGCTGCCACATCGACGCAGAGGGGGAGGACACCGACCTGATCGGCATCGCCGGCGCCGCGTGTGCGCCCGACCCGGTCCAGACGGCGCGGCTGCGGGACTTCGCCGGGACCTGGGCCCGCGACCTGGCGACGGGCGCCCGGACACCGTCCCATTACTGCCTGGACGCCGCCGAGCCGGGCAGCTGCGGCGAGACGGTGGCGGCGATGCTGGCGGGGGCGCGACCGGTCGCGGCGGTGATCCCGGCCGGCTGACCTGCGCTCGGTCGGACCCCGCGCCGAAGAGCGGAAGGCGAATCCCGATCGCTCGTTGTCAGACGCGCGCAGCCACGGCACGGGCCAACTGGTCGACGGTTTCGCTTGCGCAGAGGCGGTTGTCGCCGACGCCACCGCGCGCCCCGCGTTTGGCCCAGCCGACGACGTACAGGTTGTGGAGGGGTGCCCCGGTCTCGTACGAGATCACCCGGCCGCGATCGTTGGGGACGGCACCACGCGCGTCGAGGGGGATCCCATCGATGGGCTTGGTGGTGAATCCGGTGGCGCAGATCGCGGAGTCGGCGCGGAAGGTACGCCCGGTCTCCGTCGTGACGGTGACGCCGCCGGCCGCGTCCCGGCGCACGCCGGCAACCTCTTGCCCGAATGACAACACGACGCGCAGACGGACGCCGGTGCCGTCGGCGGACGCAGTCGCGGCGTCGAGGTCGGTCGAGCTCAGATCGGTGACGGGGAGCCGCGCGAGGTCGCGCACGAGCGCGTCGTCGGCGTCGGGGCTCGGCGCGGAGCCCGCGCTGTCGATCAGCAGCTCGGTTTCGGCGAGGTCCCGCAGTTCGTGGAACGCGGACGGCGTGAACGACGCACGGTCGGGGGCCGAGCGCGACAGGACGACCACCTGGTTGATCCGCCCGTCGGCCGGACCGCGGGCGCGGGAGTTCGCCGCCCACCGGACGACGTCGAAGGCAACGTTCCCCGCGCCGACCACGAGGCAGGTCGCCCCGAGGGGAGTCGGCGGGCGGAAACCGGACTCCTCGCAGTTTTCGGCCACCAGGATGTCGATCGCCTGGTGAATGCCGTCGTCGGTGCCGACGGTCACGCCGTGGCCGGCGACGGACCCGGGTCGGCGCGGCTGCGAGGCGCCGCAGGCGAGGACCACCGCGTCGAACCTCGCGCGGAGTTCGTCGACCGAGATGTCGACGCCGACCTCGGTGTTGGCGACGACGGTGACACGGTCGTCCCCGAAGGGAACGTCGAACAGCCGAATCATCTCGCGCACGCCGACGTGATCGCGTGAGACTCCCCGGTGCAGCAGGCCACCGATCGTGTCGTACTGCTCGTAGACGGTGACGCGAATCGACGTCGACCGGCGGAGGAGTTCGCGCACCGTGTACATCGCGGCAGGCCCCGAGCCGACGACGGCGACCGTGATCCCGTCGCCCGGACGGCCCAGCGGTCGATCGAATGTGGTGCGCCGCCGCTGTGTCCTCGTGGTTGCCGAGCTCCGAGCGTAGAACTCCCTGTTACGAGCGGCGTTCGGACGCTCGACGACGGTCAGCGCCCATTCGGGTTTGATCGCCGACGCCGGGCAGGCCTCGACGCAGGCGGTGCAATCGATGCACGAGCCCGGATCGATGAACAACGTCTCGGCCGTCTCGAAATCCGGTTCGCCGGGAACCGGATGGATGCAGTTCTGCGGGCACACCCGCACGCATGAGGCGTCTTTGCAGCAATGCCCCAGGATGACGTGGGTCACGATGACTCCTGCGTGATCAGAGAAGGTTCGACTTTCGATAGATCCATCGCGCGCCTGGATTCAGCAACCCTTCTCTGCTGAGGAACTCGATGAACGGCTCGGCTGCTTTGCGGAACATCATCCGGTGATGCTCGTTTGCGTCGATGTTCGCCTTCACGACCTTCCAGTCGAGGCCGAGATCCTCGTACACGCGTCGATTGACCAGCGTCCGCGCGATGAGATGGGTGCCGCCCGCGAGGGCCAGGGTGCTGACGAACCGCCGCAACCGCGAGATTCCCACCAGCCGATCCCGGATCTGCCGCCGGGCGAAGGCCATGTGCCTGGACTCCTCGACGACGTGGATGTACGAGGTGCGGCGGATGGGTGCGGCGACGTCCTCGTCGGTCATCCAGTCGCGTTGCATGACGTCGAAGATCTCTTCGCCGGCGAGCACGACGCCATATGCCACTTCGCCCCATACGAAGTGCCGGAACACCCATCCGAAGAAGTCCAGGATGCGATCGCGTGGATGGAAGCGGGATCCGATGGCGTCGACGACATTGACGAACATCAACGAATGCAGATTTTCGTCCGCGCACTCGTTCAGAAGGAACTTGACGTCCGGACGTGACGGGTCTGCACTGTGGCTCGCCCGCAGCAGCGCCACCTGCAGGCCGACCTCCAGCCAGATGGCCACACCGAGGAACTGCCCGACTTCGGTCCGGGTGAGTCGAACCCGTTCGGCCTCGGACATCTCCGCCCACAATGGGGTCCCGAACAACGGCGACCACTCGGGCGTCATTCCATGACGCCGGTCGTCCGCCGGATCGGCGTCGCACACGAGCGGATCCCTCGGATCGAAGGACAGTCGCCGGGCGGACTCCGTCAGAGTCTGGAACAGCACATCGCTGTCGGAAACGGACATCCCTTTCGTGCTCCTCTGGCTTCCCCGTGGGGGGTGAATGGAACATGTGGCCTTCGCACATGTACGTGTGGCAGTCACAGTCACAATTCTTCAAAGATCACGAAAACGATCGCCGCCACCAGTTGTACCGACTTGGAATCCCGTTCGCCACTTGGACATTCGACCAGGCGGCAGGCCGGAGGGTGTCCCGCATACCGACCGTTCCGAACGGATCTGTCGCTCACGTGGTTGCGGTACCGGGTGGACGTGGTCGGCTCACTCGGACCGACGACGGCGGCACGGGTGCCGGGCCGATTCGATGAGTCCGGGTCGCCGTCCGTGCACGCGCCGAGGAGGCGAGTTGCCAGGTCCGGCTCAGTCGAGGGCCGGGTCCCCGGCGCCGAGCGCGGCGTGCAGGGTGTCGCCGAATGCGCACCGGGACAGTTCCGCGAGCCCGGGCTCCTCGTCGACGTGCTCGGGAGCTCGCATCGCGAGCAGGACGTTGAGCAGCATGCCGTTCGCGATGAACTCGCGCGCCTTCTCCGGCGTACATCCGGTGCGCGTTCGGATCTGCGTGTAGATCCGCGACATGGCTGCGCGCGCCTGGGCGCCGATCTCCGGGGTTCCGCCCGCGGAGAAGCCGTGCATCATCACCAGCAGCATGTCGCCGTCGGAAACCAGGTCGCCGTAGGCGGAGCCGAGTCGGGTCCAGTACTCGTCGGTGTCGGCCGAGGGTGCATCGGGGTCGGCGTCGATCCGGTCCAGTTCGGCGTCGAAGGCCTCGACGATCTTGGTCAGTGCGCGCGCGAACACCTCTCGGAACAGTTCCGCCTTGGTGCCGAACATGCGCACCACGTACGGCTGCGACACCCCGGCGAGTTTGGCGACGGCGTCGGTGCTGGTCCCGGACCAGCCGCCGCGGGCGAAAGCGGTGGTGGCGGCCGCGAGGACGAGCTCACGACGATCGGCGGCATTCATCCGCGTGGCCGGGCGGGAACCGTTCGTCGCAGACATGTTGACAGGTTATCACCCGATACCTTAGCTTCGTGGCAGATAAGTAATCATTCGATGCTTACAAAGCTCGGAAATGCGACATACCGAGTCCACCGACATATCGAGTCCACTGTGAACTCCGTTCGAGGAGAAGTGATGACCGCAACCACAGACCAACTCGCGCCGTCCGGCGCCGCACCCGAGGCCGTTCCCGGCCGGCGGGTCCCGATCTGGCTCGCGATGCTCGCCGCCTCGCTGCCCATGTTCATGGCCACGCTCGACAACCTGGTGATGACGAGCGCGCTGCCCGTGGTCAGGGCCGACCTCGGCGCCTCGGTCGGGCAACTGCAGTGGTTCCTCAACGCCTACACCCTGGCGTTCGCGACATTGATGCTGTCCGCCGCCGGGCTCGGCGACCGCTGGGGGCGCAGGCGCGTGTTCGTGTACGGCATAACAATTTTCGCGGTGGCCTCGGTCGCGTCCGCACTGTCCACGACGGCGGGGATGCTGATCGCGGCCCGCGCCGTGCAGGGTGTCGGTGCGGCGGCGATCATGCCGCTCTCGCTTGCCCTGCTCGCCGGCGCCGTACCCGCGGCGAAGCGGGCACTCGCGATCGGGGTCTGGGGCGGGGTGTCCGGTCTCGGTGTTGCGCTCGGCCCGGTGGTCGGCGGCGCCGTCGTCGACGGTGTCTCCTGGCAGGCGATCTTCTGGATCAACGTGCCGGTCGCGGTGATCGCCGTGCCGCTCGCCCTGTACGCGCTCGGGGAGTCGCGCGGGAGGCGGCAATCGCTGGACCTGCCGGGTGTGGCGCTCGCGGGCGCGGGAGTCTTCCTCGCGGTCTGGGGGATCGTGCACGGCAACGACGACGGGTGGACCTCGGTGACCGTGCTCGGCACCCTTGCTGTCGCGGTGACCGCCTTGTCCGCGTTCGTGATTCGCGAGCTCCGCACCGACAGTCCGGTGATGCCGATGCGGATGTTCCGCTCCCGGAGCTTCACCGTCGCCAACGTGATCGGCCTGACGTTCACCCTCGGCATGTTCGGTGCGGTGTTCCTGCTCTCGCAGTACCTCCAGATCGTCATGGGCTACACACCCTTCGAGGCCGGCCTGCGGACCCTGCCCTGGACGGCGGCGCCGATGGTCGTCGCCCCGATCGCCGGCCTCCTCGCGCCCCGGCTCGGGCTGCGGACACTGCTGGTGGCGGGTCTGACCCTGCAGGCGGCATCCCTGGTCTGGATGGCGTCGATCATCGAGCCGGGGACGCAGTACCCGACGATCGTGCCGGCCCTGGCCATGGCGGGCATCGGCATGGGCCTGACCTTCGCGCCGAGCGCGACCGCCGTCCTCGCGGACATGCCGGACGACGACCACGCCACCGCCAGTTCGGTGAACTCCACGATCCGGGAAGTCGGGGTCGCGCTCGGTGTCGCCGTCCTCACCGCCGTGTTCCTCGGGCAGGGGGGCGCCCTCACCCCGACCGGATACACCGACGCGCTGCAACCCGCACTGCTCGTCGGCGCCGCGTCCGTGGGCGTCGCGGTGCTCGCCGCGCTGATGATGCCGGGCCGCACCCGCGGGTGAAAAAACTGATGCGGGGTGTGCCCCGACCGTGACAGGGTCGAGGTACACCCCGTATTCGACACGACCGACGGCGCCGCCGTCGCCACGACCTGACGGCGCCGCCGTCGTGGGGTGCCATCACCGAAATCGAGGAGTTGTCACCCATGCCCCCGACCCGGGTGGGTCCCACACTGATGAGCTGGGCATCCCAGCTCGAGGAATCCACACTCGCGCAGGCCCGGCAGACCGCCGCCATGCCGTTCATCCATCCGCACGTCGCTCTGATGCCGGATGCGCACAGCGGCAAGGGAAGCGCCGTCGGCACCGTCATCCCGACCCGCGGGGCCGTGATGCCCGCCGCCGTCGGCGTCGACATCGGCTGCGGCATGATCGCCGTCCGTACCGCGTTCACGATGAAGGACGTCGAGCGCCGGATCGCCGTCACCGGCGTCGGGCTGGGCGCGCTGCGCAAGTCCGTCGAATCGGCCATCCCCCTCTCGCCCGGTCACTACAACCGCGACACCCACCAGTGGGACTTCACGGCCCCGCGGATCGCGGAACTCGAATCCCGGGCGGCCGCCGACGGCGTCGATCTCGCGCACTCCCCGAAGTGGCGGCAGCAACTCGGATCCCTCGGGGGTGGAAACCACTTCATAGAACTGTGCCTCGACGAGTCGGATCGGGTGTGGCTGTTCCTGCACAGCGGAAGCAGGGGAGTGGGCAACCGGATCGCCCAGCACCACATCCGCGTCGCCCAGCAGGCGTGCGCGCACCGACACGTCGACCTGCCCAACCGGGACCTCGCCTACCTGACCGAGGGTACCGCCGAGTTCGATCGGTACCTGGCCGACCTGCACTGGGCGCAGCGCTTCGCCTACCTGAACCGCGCCGAGATGATGGACCGGTTCGGTGCCGTCTTCGCGCGGTGGATGGGCACGCCGGATCATCGCGAGACGGAACGCACGAACTGCCATCACAACTACACCCGGCAGGAGACCCACGGCGGCGAACAGGTGTGGCTCACCCGCAAGGGAGCGGTCGATGCGCACGTCGGAGTCCGCGCCGTCATTCCCGGATCGATGGGCACCCACTCGTACGTCGTCGAGGGCCTCGGCAACGCCGATGGCCTGTGCTCCGCCCCGCACGGTGCCGGCAGGCGCTTCTCCCGCACCGAGGCCAAGCGCCGGTTCACCCGCGCCGACCTGCGGGCGCGGATGGTCGGCATCGAGTACCGCGACAGCGCCGAGTTCATCGACGAGATCCCGGATGCCTACAAGGACATCGAGACCGTCATGTCCGACGCCCGCGACCTGGTCCGGGTCGTGCACGAACTGCGGCAGATCCTCAACGTCAAGGGGACCTGACGTGCCCTGACCGAACTACGGCTGGCCGGGGAAGGCGACGGTCGGGGGAGCGACGCCGAGCACGGCCCGCCAGTTCGCGGCCCGCACCGCCGACTCGGTCAACGCGTCGACGGCGCTCGCGCGGGTCGGTTCGGACTGCGCGCGTTCGATCACCGACCGCCATGCCACCGCGGCGTCGACCTCGACCTGCACCGCCAGCTGGAGGGCGGCGGTCGGGTCGGTGACCGGGAACGGGAGGGTGTAGCCAGGTTCGCCGCCCGGTGCGGTGACGGCGGCGGCGGAGAGTGCGTCGATCGTCGCGTCCCGTCGGGCCCGGTGGGCGGCGGTGTCGGCCGCGACCTGGGCGGCCCGGGTCGGGTTCGAGTACGCGGCCACGATGCCGTACGCGAACACGGCGGCATGCTCGGCACGCAGAGCGTCGACGAGGGCCTGCTGCTCGGGTCCGAGCTTCGCCGTCGCCGAGGTGGTGGGGGAGGTCACAGCAACATCACCGCCTGCTGCGCGGCGACGGCCGCGCTGATCGAGCCGAGCAGGCCGGCCCGGTGGCCGTCCAGTCGGCGAGCGAGAGTGGCTGCGCCACGCTGGGATTCGGCGAGCATCGCTCGCAAGTCGTCGACCGTCGCCGGTGCCGACGGGGTCGCGCTCGGCGGCGCCGAGGAGGTCGCGGTGGCGGTGGCCGGGTCCTGACCCGCGGCGCGGGCGATCTCGGCGGCCAGTGCGTCCCCGTGGGCGGTGCGCTCGGCGGCGATCACCGCGAGGGCACCGGCCCGCTCCGGTGCCACCGCGGCCGCGGCAGCGGCGGCCGTGGCATCGCGGCGGGCCGCGTCGAGCGCGGTCGTCAGCGGATCCGGCTCGTCGGTCCGGTCGTCGTCGGTGCTCGCACACCCCGCCGCGGTCACGACGGTGGCGAGTCCGAGGGCAAGTGCACCGACCTTCAGGGCGGCGCGTCGGGACAGTGCGTACGACGAAGGTGGGTTCACGCCGGGCGGCGGAGTGAGGTTGGGGGCTGCGGGCACGCCGCTCATCTTGTCAGGCGTTGCGGGCATACGGCGGCAGGGGCGGCTTGGTCACCGAGCCGTCGAATGCGCGTTATTCTAGATCTTCGCGCCCCGAGGTGAGCGAAACGCGCAATCCCGGTGCCGACGACTTGTGATCCGACCACAACTGAACGAGGAGCTCTACTGATGCCGGTTCCGTCGAGGGAGAGGGTGATCGAGCTTCTCTCCGATCTCGTGCCCCGTCAGGGCTACGACCTGGAGGACGTGACGGTCACGAAGGCCGGCAGCCGCAGTGTGGTTCGGGTGATGGTCGACAGCGACGCCGGGCTCGCGCTCGACGACGTCGCCGACCTGAGTCGGCTGATCTCGGACCGGCTCGACGGCGAGTCCGAATTCGGCGAATCCCCCTACACCCTCGAGGTGACCTCCCCGGGCGTCGACCGCCCGCTGACCGAGCCGCGGCACTGGCGCCGGGCGCAGGGTCGCCGGGTGCGGGTCGACATCGGCGACGAGAAGCTGCTGGCCCGGGTCGGCGTGCTCGGCGATGGCGTGGTCGCCCTCGTCGTCCCGGCCAAGGGAGGCCCGGAGGTCCGCGAGATCGCACTCGCGGACGTCGTGAAAGCCGTGGTGCAGGTGGAGTTCTCGGCGCCGAACGCGAAGGAACTCGAATTGGCGGGTGGTGTGGCCGCCGGCCGCGCGGTCCCGGGCGAGATCGACGAGACAGACCTCGACGAGACAGACGACGAAATCCAGGCGGAGGGATAGACAAGTGCATATCGAAATGTCGGCGCTGCGAGCGATCGAGGACGACAAGGGCATCTCGGTCGACACGATCATCGAGACCATCAAGAGCGCGCTGCTGACCGCATACCGGCACACCGAGGGTCACCAGCCGCACGCGCGAATCGACGTCGACACCAAGTCCGGCCTGGTGCGGGTGATGGCGCACGAGGTCGACGCCGACGGCAACCGGGTCGGCGAGGAGTGGGACGACACCCCGGAGGGGTTCGGCCGCATCGCCGCGACCACGGCCCGTCAGGTCATCCTCCAGCGGCTGCGCGACGCGGAGAACGAGAAGAGCTTCGGCGAGTTCTCCACGCACGAGGGTGAGATCGTCGGCGGCGTCATCCAGCGCGACACCCGCGCGAACGCGCGCGGCGTCGTCGTCGTCCGGATCGGCAGCGAGGCCACCGGCGCCGAGGGCATCCTGCCCGCGGCCGAGCAGGTGCCCGGCGAGGTGTACGAGCACGGCGAGCGGATCAAGTGCTACGTCGTCGGCGTCACCCGGGGACAGCGCGGACCGCAGATCACCCTCTCGCGGACGCACCCGAACCTGGTGCGGAAGCTGTTCGCACTCGAGGTGCCGGAGATCGCCGACGGCTCCGTCGAGATCGTCGCGGTCGCCCGTGAGGCCGGCCACCGGTCGAAGATCGCCGTCGCGTCGCGGGTGTCGGGTCTGAACGCGAAGGGCGCCTGCATCGGCCCGATGGGGCAGCGGGTGCGCAACGTGATGAGCGAACTGGCCGGTGAGAAGATCGACATCATCGACTTCGACGAGAACCCGGCGAAGTTCGTCGGCAACGCACTCTCGCCGTCGAAGGTGGTGTCGGTCACAGTCGTCGACGCCGACGCCCGGGCTGCCCGCGTCGTCGTGCCGGATTTCCAGCTGTCGCTGGCCATCGGCAAGGAGGGGCAAAACGCCCGCCTGGCTGCACGGCTGACGGGGTGGCGGATCGACATCCGCAGCGACGCCGCTCCGGACGCCGACGCCCCCGCCGGACCGTCGTCGACGCGCGTGTAGTGGACGCCATGCGGATATCGGTCGACAACAGCGGTAGAGTGGTCAATGGCTCGGCATGAGTTCTCGGCAGACGTGCGCCTGCGACCCGGTCACCCGGTGCGGACGTGCATCGGATGTCGGCAGCTCGCGCCAGCCGCAGATCTGCTGAGGGTCGTGGCACGACCCACCGAGCCGGAGGGCTGGGTGGTGGTGCCCGACCCGGGGCGCAGGCTTTCCGGCCGCGGTGCATGGTTGCACCTCGACCGGCGGTGCCTGGGTCAGGCGGAGAAGCGTCGAGCGTTCGGAAGAGCGCTGCGAGTGTCCGGAAGCCTGGACACGGCGGCCCTCGGTCGCGCGATCGGTACGGATCTTGCGATCGGTACCGATCTCCCAACCGAACCGCATCCACAACAGAGCAGTACCTCGTGAACCCGGTACTCAAATATGCAGTACAGAACAGCGGTACCCGGGAACACAGGCAATCTCTCGAGAAGAGTCAGGCAAACACACTCATGAGCACACCGTGAAGCACCAACGATGATCGTCCATCGGAGTTAACCCGAGGTCGTGCGGGCATTTCGCCACGCTCGGCCTCTCAGTAGAGGAGAGCAGTGGCAGGCAAGGCCCGCGTGCACGAGTTGGCCAAGGAACTCGGTGTCACCAGCAAGGAACTTCTCGCTCGGCTCAAGGAGCAGGGCGAATTCGTGAAGTCGGCGTCCTCCACCGTGGAGGCGCCGGTTGCGCGACGGCTGCGGGAATCGTTCCCGTCGGCCAAGGGTGACGCGGCTCCCGCGCGCCCGGAGGCCGCGAAGCCGGCCACCACCGCCAAGCCCGGCGGACCCCGTCCCGGCCCGAAGCCGGCCGCACCGGCTCCGGCCGCCCCCGCTGCAGCGGCCCCCGCCGCTCCGGCACCGGCCGCACCGGCTCCGGCCGCCGCGGCGCCGATCCCGGCCGCACCGAAGCCGCCCACCCCGGGCCCGAAGCCGGCTGCCCCGGCTCCGGCAGCTCCGGCTCCGGCGGCTCCCGCCGCCAGCGCCGCCCCCGCACCCCGTCCTGCGGCTCCGGGCCCCAAGCCCGGTCCGAAGGCGCCGCGCGTGGGCAACAACCCGTACTCGTCGGCCCCCGCCGAGCGTCCGGCACCGCGTCCGGCGCCGCGGCCCGGCGGCCCGCGTCCGGGTCCCGGCCAGGCCGGTCCGCGTCCGGTTCCCGGCGCGCCGCGTCCCCAGGCGGGCCCCGGTGGCCCGCGTCCGGCCCCCGGCCAGGGTGGCCCGCGTCCGAGCCCCGGCTCGATGCCCCCGCGCCCGAACCCGGGTGCCATGCCCGCACGCTCGTCCCGTCCGGCCCCCGGTGCCGGTCGCCCCGGTGGTGGGCGTCCCGGCGGTCCGGGTGGACGCCCCGGCGGCGGTGGCGGCGGCTACCGCGGTGGCGGCGCCCCCGGTGCCGGCGGTGCAGGTGCTCCCGGTGGAGCTCCCGCGGGCGGTTTCCGCGGTCGTCCCGGTGGCGGCGGCGGTCGTCCCGGCCAGCGTGGTGCTGCGGCCGGTGCGTTCGGTCGTCCCGGCGGCGCGCCCCGGCGTGGCCGCAAGTCGAAGCGTCAGAAGCGGCAAGAGTACGACTCGATGCAGGCGCCCGCCGTCGGCGGCGTGCGGCTGCCGCGCGGCAACGGCGAGACCATCCGGCTCGCCCGCGGCGCGTCCCTGTCGGACTTCGCCGAGAAGATCGACGTCAACCCGTCGGCCCTGGTCCAGGCGCTGTTCAACCTCGGTGAGATGGTCACCGCGACGCAGTCCGTCAACGACGAGACCCTCGAGCTGCTCGGCGGCGAGATGAACTACGTCGTCCAGGTCGTCAGCCCGGAGGACGAGGACCGCGAGCTGCTCGAGTCGTTCGACCTCACCTACGGCGAGGACGAAGGTGGCGAGGAGGACCTCGAACAGCGTCCGCCGGTGGTCACCGTCATGGGTCACGTCGACCACGGCAAGACCCGACTGCTCGACACCATCCGCAAGGCCAACGTCCGCGAGGGCGAGGCCGGCGGCATCACCCAGCACATCGGTGCCTACCAGGTGCTGACCGAGCTGGACGGCGTCGAGCGACTGGTGACGTTCATCGACACCCCGGGTCACGAGGCGTTCACCGCCATGCGTGCCCGTGGTGCGAAGGCCACCGACATCGCGATCCTGGTCGTCGCGGCCGACGACGGCGTCATGCCGCAGACGGTCGAGGCGATCAACCACGCCCAGGCGGCCGACGTGCCGATCGTGGTCGCGGTCAACAAGATCGACAAGGAGGGCGCCGACCCGGCGAAGATCCGCGGTCAGCTCACCGAGTACGGCCTGGTGGCAGAGGAGTACGGCGGCGACACCATGTTCGTCGACATCTCCGCCAAGCAGGGCACCAACATCGAGCAGCTGCTCGAGGCGGTCCTGCTCACCGCGGACGCCTCGCTCGACCTGCGTGCCAACCCGGACATGGACGCCCAGGGTGTCGCCATCGAGGCGCACCTCGACCGCGGCCGTGGCCCGGTGGCGACCGTGCTCATCCAGCGCGGCACCCTGCGGGTCGGCGACTCGATCGTCGCCGGCGACGCCTACGGTCGCGTCCGGCGCATGGTCGACGAGTACGGCGAGGACGTGCTCGAGGCCCTGCCGTCGCGTCCGGTGCAGGTCATCGGCTTCACGTCGGTGCCCGGCGCGGGTGACAACCTGCTGGTCGTCGACGAGGACCGGATCGCCCGGCAGATCGCGGACCGGCGCAATGCACGCAAGCGCAACGCGCTCGCTGCACGCAGCCGCAAGCGGATCAGCCTCGAGGATCTGGATGCCGCGCTCAAGGAGCACAACGAGCTCAACCTCATCCTCAAGGGCGACAACTCCGGCACCGTGGAGGCCCTCGAGGAGGCGCTGCTCGGGATCGAGATCGACGACGAGGTGCAGCTGCGGGTCATCGACCGCGGTGTCGGTGGCATCACCGAGACCAACGTCAACCTGGCGTCGGCGTCGAACGCGATCATCATCGGCTTCAACGTCCGCGCGGAGGGCAAGGCGACCGAACTCGCCAACCGCGAGGGCGTCGACATCCGGTACTACTCGGTGATCTACCAGGCCATCGACGAGATCGAGAAGGCCCTCAAGGGCATGCTCAAGCCGGTCTACGAAGAGGTCGAGCTCGGCAAGGCGGAGATCCGTGCCATGTTCCGGTCCTCGAAGGTCGGCAACATCGCGGGCTGCCTGGTCACCTCCGGCATCATGCGGCGCAACGCGAAGGCGCGCCTGCTGCGTGACAACGTGGTTGTCGCGGAGACGATCACCATCTCCTCGCTCAAGCGGGAGAAGGACGATGCCACCGAGGTGCGCGAGGGTTACGAGTGCGGTCTGACCGTCACCTACAGCGACATCAAGGTCGGTGACGTGATCGAGGCGTACGAGCTGCGCGAGAAGCCGCGCGACTAGTGGTGGCACGGGTGTCCCGCGGGCCGGTGCGGCCCGCGGGACACCCGCCGCACCCGATCCCCCAGGAGGCTGCTTGTATCTCGGCGCGCTCGAACTGGACATCCTCCTCGGCGACATCCGCTCGCTGAAGGAGAAGCGTTCGGTGGTCAAGCCCGTCATCGCCGCGCTCGCCCGATACGGGGTGTCGGTGGCGGAGACCGGGGAACACGATCATCACCGGCGCGCCGCGATCGGGGTGGCGGTGGCCAGCGCGGACGTCAAGCACCTCAACGAGATCCTCGACACCTGCGAACGTACGGTCGCGGCGCGCCCCGAGCTGCAGTTGCTGTCCGTGCGTCGAAGGATGTTCGGTCCGGAGGACTGAAACCGGTTCCCGGGTGTATATCGATGGAAGAACCGACGGCACCGCCGTCGGCAGCAGTACCGACGGCACCGCCGTCGGGTGGTATGAACGGCGGCACTACCGTCGGGTGATGTGGGCGGCACGTGCCGTCGTGTGAGAAGGGACTTCGGTCATGGCAGACCCGGCGCGGGCACGAAAGCTCGCCAAGCGCATCTCGACGATCGTGGCGTCGGCGATCGACCACGAGATCAAGGATCCGCGGCTCGACTACGTCACCATCACCGACGCGAAGGTGACCGCCGATCTGCACGATGCGACCGTGTACTACACCGTGCGGGGCGTGGACCTCGACAGTGAGCCGGACTTCGAGGGCGCGGCCGCCGGCCTCGCGAAGGCGACCGGAGTGCTGCGGTCGAAGGTCGGGGCGGGAACCGGGGTTCGGTTCACCCCGACACTGACGTTCGTCGCCGACACCGTCCCCGATGCGGCGCGGCACATGGAGGAACTGCTCGCCCGGGCGCGCGCCGCGGACGACGAAGTCGCGAAGGCCCGTGAGGGGGCTTCGCACGCCGGTGAGTCGGACCCCTACAAGGAGCCGAAGCCGGTCGAAGACGACCGCGCGGACGACGCCGACTAGGGCCCGGCGATGACCGTGACCGCGCAGACCTCGCACGTGCAGGAACCCGGTGGAGACATCGACCTCGAGACCGCAGTCGTGCTGCTGTCGGAGGCCACCTCGGTGACGGTGCTCTGTCACGTCCAACCGGACGCGGACACCATCGGCAGCGGGCTGGCGCTGGCGTTGGCATTGGATCGCCGCGGCACACCGGTGCAGGTGTCGTTCGCACATCCGGCCGTGCTGCCGGAGTCGATGCGCACCCTGCCCGGGGTGAATCTGCTCGTGCCGCCGGACCAGGTGGCCGACGAGGTGGACCTGGTGGTCACGGTGGACTGCGGCAGCCGTGGGCGCCTCGGTCGCCTCGGTGCGCGGCTGGACACCGCCCGCGAGACGCTGGTCATCGACCATCATCGGTCGAACACCCGGTACGGCAGGCACAACCTGATCGACGAGACGGCGGAGGCGACCGCGGCCGTCCTGACCCGGCTGTTCGACCAGTGGGGGGTGGCGATCGACCGGGACATCGCGCACTGCCTGTTTGCCGGTCTGGTCACCGACACCGGGTCGTTCCGCTGGGTGCAGCCCGGCACGCACGCGCTCGCGGAGCGGCTGATCGACACCGGCATCGACTCCGCGGCCATCACCCGGCGGCTGCTCGACACCCATCCGTTCGGCTGGCTGCCGATGCTGTCGTCGGTCCTCGGATCGGCGCAACTGCTCCCCGACGCCGCCGGTGGTCGCGGCCTGGTCTACGCGCTGGTCCGGTACGCGGACACCGCCGGGATGGGCGCCGAGGAGATCGAGTCCGTCATCGACATCGTGCGCACGACCGCGCAGGCCGAGGTCGCCTCGGTGCTCAAGGAGAACGAACCCGGCGTGTGGTCGGTGTCGCTGCGGTCGAAGTCGGCGATCGACGTGTCCGAGGTCGCCGCCCGGCTCGGCGGCGGCGGGCACCGGTTCGCGTCCGGCTACACCGCGCACGGTGACGCGGACGCCGTCGTCGCCGACCTGCTCTCGACCGTTGGCTGACGCCATCGGCACCGACCCCGACCGGGTCGACGACCGGCCTTCGGCCAGGCGGATCCTCGGACTTGCCCTGCCCGCGCTCGGGGTCCTGGCCGCCGAGCCCCTGTACCTGCTTTTCGACATTGCCGTCGTCGGTCACCTGAACGCACTCGCGCTGGCGGGTCTGGCGGTCGGAGGTCTCATCCTCGCGCAGGTCAGCACCCAGCTGACGTTCCTGTCCTACGGCACCACCGCCCGGGCGTCCCGGTTACACGGTGCGGGTGACGAGCGGGGTGCGGTCGAGGAAGGTGTGCAGGCGACGTTCCTCGCCGCCGCGATCGGGATCGCGATCGTCGTGGCCGTGCAGGTGCTGGCCCGGCCGGTGACGACGCTGATCGCCGGTGGCGACGACATTGCGACGGAGGCGGTGGCCTGGTTGCGGGTCGCGGTGTTCGGGGCGCCGCTGATCCTGATCGCGATGGCCGGGAACGGCTGGATGCGCGGTGTGCAGAACACGATGCGTCCGTTGCGGTTCGTCCTCGCAGGGCTCGCCCTGTCCGCGGTGCTGTGCCCGGTTCTCGTACACGGATTGCTCGGGGCGCCCCGGCTGGAACTGGTCGGATCGGCGGTGGCGAACGTGGTCGGCCAGGTGGTGACGGCGACGTGCTTCGTGCTGGCGCTGGCGCGGTCCGGAGTGCCGCTGCGACCGCGGTCCTCGGTGATGCGTGCGCAGGTCGTGCTCGGCCGGGACCTGATCCTGCGCAGTCTCGCGTTCCAGGCCTGCTTCCTGTCGGCGGCTGCGGTGGCGTCCCGGTTCGGTGCGGCCGCCGTCGCCGCGCACCAGGTGGTGCTGCAGTTGTGGAATCTCGTCGCGCTGACCCTCGACTCGCTGGCGATCGCCGCGCAAACCCTGGTCGGTGCCGCCCTCGGAGCCGGTCGGGTCGCCGGTGCCAGGGGACTCGCGCGCCGGCTGACCGGCTGGTCGACGATCTTCGCGCTGGTGCTCGCGGCGGTATTCGCGCTCGGCCACCAGATCATCCCGACCCTGTTCACCCCGGATGCGGACGTCCAGGACCAGACGCGGGTGATCTGGTGGTTCTTCGTGGCGATCATGCCCGTCGCGGGCGTGGTGTTCGCCCTCGACGGGGTGCTCCTCGGTGCCGGCGACGCGGCCTTCCTGCGGACCGCCACCCTGGCCTGCGCGGTCGTCGGTTTTCTGCCACCGATCTGGTTGTCGCTCGTGTACGACTGGGGGCTGGCAGGAATCTGGACGGGGCTGACGGTGTTCATGGTGCTACGGATGCTCGCCGTCGTGTGGCGGACGGCTTCGGGGCGCTGGGCCGTCGGCGGTGCCGACCTTCAGCTCGGATCCGGAACCGAAGATCAGGTGGGAAGGTAGTGAGCGTGACACGCAAGTTGTGGGCGGTGAGCGACATTCATGTCGGGCACCGCGGAAATCGTCCCGTCACGGAGGAGCTGTACCCGGAGTCCCCGCAGGACTGGTTGATCCTGGCCGGTGACGTCTCGGAGAAGACCGACGACATCGCCTGGGCGCTCAAGACGTTGCGGGGGCGGTTCGAGAAGGTCATCTGGGTGCCGGGTAACCACGAACTGTGGACCACCGCGAAGGATCCGGTGCAGATCCACGGCGCCGCCCGCTACGACTACCTGGTGACGATGTGCCGGGAACTCGGTGTGGTCACCCCGGAGGACCCGTATCCGGTGTGGGAGGGGGAGGGCGGCCCAGCGACTCTGGTGCCGATGTTCCTCCTCTACGACTACACCTTTCGGCCCGAGGGCACGTCGACGAAGGAGGAGGCACTCGAGTTCGCCCGCGAGAAGAACGTCGTCGCCACCGACGAGTTCCTGCTCGGGTCCGAGCCGTACGCCACCCGTGACGCGTGGTGCGCGGCGCGATTGGAGTCCACCCGAGCCCGCCTCGACGCGCTGGACCTGTCGATTCCGACCGTGCTGATCAACCACTTCCCCTTGGTGCGGGAACCCACGCGGGTGCTGTTCTACCCGGAGTTCTCGCTGTGGTGCGGCACCGAGCACACCGCGGACTGGCACACCCGGTACAACGCGATCTGCAGCGTCTACGGGCACCTGCACATTCCGCGCACCACCTGGTACGACGGGGTCAGGTTCGAGGAGGTCTCGCTGGGCTACCCGCGCGAATGGCAGCGGCGCGGTCTGCCCGAGAGGCTGCTGCGGCAGATCCTCCCGGTGCCCGAGTACGCGCCGGGCACGCTCAACAAGTGGGGCGGACACTTCAAGGTCACCCCCGAACAGGAAGCCGAGATGGAACGAATGAGGGCGGCGCGCGCGTGATCGAGAAGATTCTCCCGACCGGTGTCGAGTACGCCGAACTGTTCTCCGACCCGCCGGAACTGGTGCCGCACCCGAGCGAGGCGGCACTCATCGCGCGGGCAGTGGACAAGCGTCGCCGCGAGTTCGTCAGTGTCCGGCACTGTGCCCGGCAGGCGATGGGCAAGCTCGGGGTCGACCCGGCACCGATCCTCAAGGGGGAGAGGGGTGTTCCGCTGTTCCCGCGCGGTGTCGTCGGCAGCCTGACGCACTGTGACGGCTACCGCGGGGCGGTGCTCGGCTACTCGATGGCCGTGCGGTCGGTGGGGATCGACGCCGAGCCGCACGGACCGCTGCCCGACGGCGTCCTCGACGCGGTCAGCCTGCCCGCCGAACGGGACTGGCTCGCCGGCGGGACACCCGACGGCGCCGACGTGCACTGGGACCGGCTGCTGTTCTGCGCGAAGGAGGCCACCTACAAGGCGTGGTTCCCGCTCACCCACAGGTGGCTCGGGTTCGAGGACGCACACATCACGTTCGAGCTGGACGGCGCCGGTGCCGGGTCCGACGGCGTCACCGGCACCTTCCACTCGGATCTGCTGGTGTCAGGGGAGACGACGGACGGCCCGCCGCTGTCCTCGTTCGACGGCCGCTGGCTGGTGGACGGCGGCCTGGTGATCGCCGCGATCACCGTCCAGTAGTCTCGAAAACCGTGTCTGCTCACCGCCCCCCGTCCTCCGGCCTGCACGGCGCCGGGTTGTTGATCGTCGACAAGGACGCGGGCATGACCAGTCACGACGTCGTCGCCCGCTGCCGGAAGATCCTGCACACCCGCAAGGTCGGGCACGCGGGCACCCTCGACCCGATGGCCACCGGCGTGCTCGTACTCGGCGTCGAGCGGGCCACGAAATTGCTCGGCCTGCTGTCGCTGACGACGAAGGCGTACTCGGCGACGATCCGGCTCGGACAGTCCACCACCACCGACGATGCGGAGGGGGAGGTGCTGGCCGACGCGGACGCCTCCGCGGTGACCGACGAGCAGATCGCCGCGGTGATCGCGACCCTGACCGGGAAGATCTCCCAGGTGCCGACGCGGGTCAGTGCGATCAAGGTGGACGGGCAGCGGGCCCACAAACTGGTCCGTGAGGGCGAGGACTTCGAGCTCGAGGCCCGGCCCGTGACCGTGGACCGGTTCGATGTGACGGCGACGCGACGACTGGACACGTTCGTGGACCTGGACGTCGAGGTCGAATGCTCGTCCGGCACGTACGTCCGAGCGCTCGCCCGCGACCTGGGTGCCGCCCTCGGTGTCGGCGGACACCTGACCGCGCTGCGCCGGACCCGGGTGGGACCGTTCACCCTCGACCACGCCCGCACCCTGGAGCAGTTGGCCGAGGCTCCGGCCGTCAGCCTCGACATCGACCAGGCGTGCCAGACGGCGTTCGCGCACCGGCAGATCTCGGCGGACGAGGCCGAGTCGATCAGCCAGGGCCGCTGGCTCGACCCGATCGGTATCCCGGGCACCTACGCCGCGATCGACCCGACCGGACACACCATCGCACTGCTGCAGGAACGCGGCCGGCGGGCCAGCTCGGTGATGGTGGTGCGACCGGCGACACTGCGCGGCCTGTAGGCCCGCCGCGGACTCGCGCGGGCCGACCGGCCCTCGCGAGGGCTCAGCTCTCCACGAGCCAGATCGCTTCCGCGGCAGGGTTTCCCAGTTCGACCGCGTCTCCGTCGCCGAGTCGGACCGAGACGGTGCCTGCGAAGTCGCGCCGCTGCAGCACGGTGATCGTCAGGTCCAGGCAGATCCCGACGGTGTCGAAGTACCGCAGCATCGCCGGGTCGGAATCGGAGATCCGTGCGACGACACCGGACTCGCCGTCGGTGAAGTCGCTCAGCTGGCGTGCCGGCGGGGTGGGGATGGTGCCGTCCGCCGCTGGAATCGGATCGCCGTGCGGATCGCGTTCGGGGTGACCGAGCTTGGCGTCGATCCGAGCGATCATCAGGTCGGAGACGGCGTGCTCGAGCACCTCGGCCTCGTCGTGCACCTCGTCCCAGCCGTACCCGAGCTCGCCGACGAGATACGTCTCGATCAGACGGTGCCTGCGCACCATCGCCACCGCCGCGGCGCGACCGGCGTCGGTCAGCGAGATCGACCCGTAGCGGGCATGGTCGACCAGGCCCTGGTCGGACAGTTTGCGGATCGCCTCGGAGACGGTCGACGCCGACACCCCGATCCGCTCGGCGAGCATCTTGGTCGACACCTGCTCGCCCGACCACTCGCCGGCCGTCCAGATCACCTTGAGATAGTCCTGCGCGACCGTCGTCAGCGTCAGGCCGCGGCCCGCCGTGGGGGCGACCCCGCTGGTCGACCCGTCTGATCCGCTTCTACGCTCACCCACGGAACTGAGCTTAGGCAATGCGCACCTGGTGCGGCACCTCGACACTCGTGGGGTGGTGCCGAACGTGACGGTGGTCGCGACGGGTCGTAGGCTTCCAGGCGTGCAGAGATGGCGAGGGCTCGACGACGTTCCAGCCGACTGGGGCCGCTGCGTACTCACGATCGGTGTGTTCGACGGTGTGCATCGTGGGCACGCGCAGCTGATCAGTCGGGCGGTCAAAGCGGCCAGCGAACGCGGAATCCCCAGTGTGCTCATGACTTTCGATCCGCATCCGATGGAGGTGGTACGGCCCGGCAGTCACCCGGGACAGCTGACCACCCTGCGACGCCGGGCGGAACTGGCCGAGTCGCTCGGGATCGACGTGTTCTGCGTCATCCCGTTCACCACGGAGTTCATGAAGCTCAGCCCCGAGCAATACGCCCACGAGATTCTCGTCGAGCGGTTGCACGTGGCCGAGGTCGTGGTCGGGGAGAACTTCACCTTCGGTCGCAAGGCGGCAGGAACGGTGCCGATGCTGCGCGACATCGGTACCCGCTTCGGCTTCGCCGTCGACGGGGTGAACCTGCTCGCCGAGCACACCGTCACCTTCTCGTCCACATACATCCGCTCCTGCGTCGACGCGGGCGACGTGGCGGCCGCCGCGGAGGCGCTGGGTCGGCCGCACCGCGTCGAGGGCGTCGTCGTGCACGGCGAGCGCCGCGGCCGTGATCTCGGCTTCCCGACGGCGAACATCGCGCCGCCGGAGCACGCGGCCATCCCCGCCGACGGCGTCTACGCCGCGTGGTTCACGGTGCTCGCCCAGGATCCCGTCGAGGGTTCGCTGCCGCCGGGCGTCGCCTACAAGGCCGCGGTCTCGGTCGGCACCAACCCGACGTTCTCCGGCCGTGCCCGCACGGTCGAGGCGTTCGTGCTGGACGCGGCCCCGGACCTGTACGGACAGCACGTCGCCGTCGACTTCGTCCGGCGCCTGCGCGGCATGGAGAAGTTCGACTCGATCGAGGCGCTGATCGCGCAGATGGGCCGGGACGTGGACGAAACCCGCGACCTGCTCGCTCGCGTCGACGTGCACGGGTGAGGCCGGTCGGGCGCGCCCGAACCGGCTGGTAGGATCTTCTCTCGGTGTGTGCTGCGGTTTGCGGCGGCCACGCCACCCTGGCTCCGGGCAGCTACGCCGTTGCCCGGGTTTTCGTCGCGCAGACATCAGTAACAGGAGTGACAGTGGCGCTGACCACCGAACAGAAGAAGGCCGTCCTCTCCGAGTACGGACTGCACGAGACCGACACCGGTTCGCCGGAGGCGCAGGTTGCGCTGCTGACCAAGCGGATCGTCGATCTCACCGAGCACCTCAAGACGCACAAGCACGATCACCACTCCCGCCGCGGCCTGCTGCTGCTGGTCGGACGCCGTCGTCGTCTGCTCAAGTACGTCCAGAAGGTCGACATCGCGCGTTACCGTTCGCTCATCGAGCGTCTGGGTCTGCGTCGATAAGAGATTTCGACGCATCGCGCGGTCCCGAGACACGACGGACCGCGCGGACGCGAACATCCCGGTAGCCAACGAGGCGAGTGCATAGACTGACCTCGTTGGCTACCGGTGTTTGTCGGGTGGCGAAAGAACAATCGGGCCGCCCGACGGACACGGTTCCATCGACGAACCACCGGATCCACGAGGGATCCCGCCGTACGTACCTGCAGACGTGGCAGTCGGTCTTCGGTAGTGGCCACTCGGACGATCGTCCCAAGGCGGACGATCTGCGATTGGCTTCGATCGACGGCCGCCTCCGCGCGAAGGGTTCGGCTCGCCCCCGAACGGGGGACGCGAACGCACCCGGCAGGTGCGTCGTCGCCGCCAGGAGGGTGGCGACGACCATGCGGACACGGCGAAGACGAGAGGGAAGAGAAGAGAAAAGATGACCACCAACACCGCAGTCGAGGTCGACGAGGGCGTGTTCGAATCCACCGCCGTCATCGACAACGGGAGCTTCGGCACCCGCACCATTCGTTTCGAGACCGGTCGCCTCGCGCAGCAGGCCGCCGGCGCCGTCGTCGCGTACCTGGACGACGAGACCATGCTGCTGTCGGCCACCACGGCCAGCAAGCAGCCCAAGGAGCACTTCGACTTCTTCCCGCTGACGGTGGACGTCGAGGAGCGCATGTACGCCGCGGGCCGCATCCCGGGCTCGTTCTTCCGTCGTGAGGGCCGCCCCTCCACCGACGCGATCCTGACCTGCCGCCTGATCGACCGGCCGCTGCGCCCGTCGTTCGTCGACGGCCTGCGCAACGAGATCCAGGTCGTCGTGACGGTCCTGAGCCTCGACCCGAAGGATCTCTACGACGTCGTGGCGATCAACGCCGCGTCCGCGTCCACGCAGATCGCAGGCCTGCCGTTCTCCGGCCCGGTCGGTGGCGTGCGCGTCGCGCTGATCACCTCGGACGAGAACAAGGCCGGCCAGTGGGTCGCGTTCCCGACCGTCCAGCAGCTCGAGAACGCCGTCTTCGACATGGTTGTCGCGGGCCGCGTCGTCGAGTCCGGTGACGTCGCCATCATGATGGTCGAGGCCGAGGCCACCGACAACGTCATCGCGCTGATCGACGGCGGTGCGCAGGCACCGACCGAGGCGATCGTCGCCCAGGGCCTCGAGGCCGCCAAGCCGTTCATCGCCCGCCTGTGCGAGGCGCAGCAGGCCCTCGCCACCGTGTCCTCGAAGCCGACCGGTGACTACCCGGTGTTCCCGGCCTACCAGGACGACGTCTACGCCGCCGTCGAGGCCGCCGCCACCGAGAAGCTCTCGGCCGCGCTGACCATCGCAGGCAAGCAGGAGCGCGACGACAAGACCGACGAGGTCAAGCTCGAGGTGCTCGAGCAGGTCGCCCCGAAGTTCGAGGGTCGCGAGAAGGAGATCGGCGCGGCGTTCCGCTCGCTGACCAAGAAGCTGGTCCGGCAGCGGATCCTCAAGGACCACTTCCGGATCGACGGCCGCGGCATCACCGACATCCGGTCGCTCTCGGCCGAGGTCGCGGTCATCCCGCGGGCGCACGGCTCCGCACTGTTCGAGCGTGGCGAGACCCAGATCATGGGCGTGACCACCCTCGACATGGTCAAGATGGCGCAGCAGGTCGACTCGCTCGGCCCGGAGACCAGCAAGCGCTACATGCATCACTACAACTTCCCGCCGTACTCGACCGGTGAGACGGGCCGCGTGGGTTCGCCGAAGCGTCGCGAGATCGGCCACGGCGCCCTCGCCGAGCGCGCCCTGGTGCCGGTGCTGCCGAGCCAGGAAGAGTTCCCGTACGCGATCCGTCAGGTCTCGGAGGCGTTGGGCTCCAACGGTTCCACCTCGATGGGTTCGGTGTGCGCCTCGACCCTGTCGCTGCTCAACGCCGGTGTGCCGCTGAAGGCTCCGGTGGCAGGCATCGCGATGGGCCTGGTCTCCGACGAGGTCGACGGCGAGACCCGCTACGTGGCGCTGACCGACATCCTCGGTGCCGAGGATGCCTTCGGCGACATGGACTTCAAGGTCGCGGGCACCAAGGAGTTCGTGACGGCGCTTCAGCTCGACACCAAGCTGGACGGCATCCCGTCGCAGGTCCTCGCCGGCGCGCTGTCGCAGGCGCACGACGCCCGGACCACGATCCTCGAGGTCATGGCCGAGGCCATCGACACCCCGGACGAGATGAGCCCGTTCGCGCCGCGGATCACCACCATCAAGGTGCCCGTGGACAAGATCGGCGAGGTCATCGGCCCCAAGGGCAAGATGATCAACTCGATCACCGAGGAGACCGGCGCCAACATCTCCATCGAGGATGACGGCACGGTGTACGTCGGTGCCGCGGACGGCCCGTCCGCGCAGGCCGCGATCGACAAGATCAACGCCATCGCCAACCCGCAGCTGCCCAAGGTGGGCGAGCGCTTCCTCGGCACGGTCGTCAAGACCACCGCCTTCGGCGCGTTCGTCTCGCTGCTCCCGGGCCGCGACGGACTGGTGCACATCTCGAAGCTGGGCAACGGCAAGCGCATCAGCAAGGTCGAGGACGTCGTGAACGTCGGAAGCAAGATCCGGGTCGAGATCGCGGACATCGACAACCGCGGCAAGATCTCGCTGGTTCCCGTCGAGGACGACGCCGCCGAGGCGCCGGCCGAGAAGGACGCCGACGCGTAGCAGTCGCCTTCGCAGTACCCTCGGGTGCCCCCGACCGCGTGCGGTCGGGGGCACCCGGCGTTTCCGGCGCCGTGACCGGAAAGTTGCCTTCGAGGTGACTGTTTCGCGCTGCGAACCGCTGAGAGCGGTGGTTTGCTGAACGCGTGAACACAGGTGCTCCTGTTTTCGACAAGTCCGCCCAGGCCCGGAACTTGGTTCTCGCGACCTGGACGTCGACCATCTGTTTCTGGGCCTGGAACATGATCGGCCCGATGTCCACCACCTACGCCGACCGGCTGGAACTGAGCAGCTCGCAGGCGTCGATGCTGGTCGCGACGCCCATCCTGGTCGGATCACTCGGCCGGATCGTCACCGGACCGCTCACGGATCGCTTCGGCGGTCGGGCGCTGTTCATCTTCGTCGCGCTCGCCTCCATCGTTCCCGTGCTCGCCGTCGGGTTCTCCGCCGAGGCCGACTCGTACGTGATGCTGCTGGTGTCCGGGTTCCTCCTCGGCGTGGCGGGCACGGTGTTCGCGATCGGCATCCCGTTCGCGAAGTCCTGGTACGAGGCGAGCAGGCACGGCTTCGCCACCGGCGTGTTCGGGGCCGGGATGGTGGGCACGGCCCTGTCGGCGTTCTTCACCCCTCGATTCGTGCGCTGGTTCGGGCTGGTTCCGACCCACGTCATCGTCGCCGTCGCGCTCGCGGCCACCGCGTGCCTCTGCGTGGTGCTGATGAAGGACTCGCCGGCGTTCACGCCGAACGAGGAACCGGTGGTCCCCAAGCTCACCGCCGCCGCGAAACTCGGTGTGACATGGGAGATGTCGTTCCTCTACGCGATCGTGTTCGGCGGCTTCGTGGCGTTCAGCAACTACCTTCCGACGTACATCAAGACGATCTACGACTTCTCGGCGGTCGACGCGGGCACGCGTACCGCCGCGTTCGCGCTGGCCGCGGTGATCGCCCGTCCGATCGGCGGATCGCTGTCGGACCGGATCGCACCGAAGTGGGTCGTGCTGGTGTCCCTCGCGGGCACCGCGGCCCTGGCGGTGGTGGCGACGTTCCAGCCCCCGCCGGACTTCTGGGCGGCGGTCACCTTCATCTCCCTGGCGATCTTCCTCGGCATCGGGACCGGCGGCGTGTTCGCGTGGGTGGCACGGCGGTCACCGGCGAAGAGCGTCGGCAGTGTCACCGGAATCGTCGCCGCGGCGGGCGGCCTCGGCGGCTACTTCCCGCCGCTCGTGATGGGCGCGACCTACAACGAAGAGGACAACAACTACACCGTGGGACTGCTGCTGCTGGCGGTGACCGCCGGAGCCGCCTTCCTGTACACCGCGCTCAAGCTGCACGCCCGGGAACCCGAGAAGGCAAGCACGACAGCGGGATAGACGCACGATTCGAGAATCAGCGGCGGTGCCGGAGGCAGTGGGCGCCGACGGCACAGAGGAGGCGACGTGACGTCCAGCGGGTCGAGCACCGGAGGTGCGGTGGAGGACGTGCTGCTGCGCAGCGGCCGATTCTTCACTCCCGGCACGTTCTCGGCGGACCGCCGGACCGTCAGCCGCGAGGGCGGCCGGGAAGGCGACATCTTCTACCGCGACCGGTGGAGCCACGACAAGGTCGTTCGTTCCACCCATGGCGTGAACTGCACCGGATCGTGCTCGTGGAAGATCTACGTCAAGGACGGAATCATCACCTGGGAGACCCAGGAAACCGACTACCCGTCCGTCGGTCCCGACCGGCCGGAGTACGAGCCGCGGGGCTGCCCGCGTGGTGCGGCCTTCTCCTGGTACACCTATTCGCCGACCCGCGTGCGGTACCCGTACGCGCGCGGCGTCCTCGTCGAGATGTACCGGGAGGCGAAGGCCCGCCTGAAGGACCCGGTGCTGGCGTGGGCGGAGATCCAGAACGATCCGGAACGGCGCAGGCGGTACCAGCGGGCCCGCGGCAAGGGCGGCCTGGTCCGGGTGAACTGGGACGAGGCGACGGAGATGATCGCGGCCGCGCACGTGCACACCGTCAAGGAGTACGGCCCGGACCGGATCGCCGGGTTCTCGCCCATCCCGGCGATGTCGATGATCTCGTTCGCGGCCGGTTCCCGGTTCGTCGAACTGCTCGGAGGGGTCATGACCTCGTTCTACGACTGGTACGCCGACCTGCCCGTTGCGTCGCCGCAGGTGTTCGGGGACCAGACCGACGTCCCGGAGTCGGGGGACTGGTGGGACGCGAGCTACCTGCTGATGTGGGGCTCGAACGTCCCCGTCACCCGGACACCGGATGCGCACTGGATGGCGGAGGTCCGCTACCGCGGCACCAAGGTGGTCGCCGTCAGCCCGGACTACGCCGACAACACCAAGTTCGCCGACGAGTGGATGCCGTGTGCGGCGGGCACCGACGGCGCGATGGCGATGGCGATGGGGCACGTGATCCTGTCCGAGTTCTTCGTCAAGGCGCGGGAGCCGTTCTTCGTCGACTACGTGCGCCGCTACACGGACCTGCCGTTCCTGATCAAGCTCGAGGAACGCGACGGGCGGCTCGTCCCCGGAAAGACGGTCACCGCAGCGGATCTGGGGGAGAGCGTCGAGAACGCCGCCTTCAAGCCGGTGATCGTCGACGGGGCCACCGACGCGCCCGCCGTGCCGCACGGATCGCTCGGGTTCCGGTTCGGGGACGAGGGTGTCGGCAAGTGGAACCTCGACCTCGGCGACCTGGTCCCGTCCCTGACCGTCGCCCACGCGCAGCAGAGCGAGGTCGCGACGGTGACGTTCCCGCGCTTCGACACCGTCGACGGCCGCGGCGAGACCGTCGAACGCGGCGTACCGGTCCGCACCGTGGCGGGGCACCGCGTGTGCACGGTGTTCGACCTGATGCTCGCCCAGTACGGGGTGGCGCGACCGGGCCTGCCCGGACAGTGGCCGACCGGCTACGACGACCACACGTCGCCGTACACGCCGGCGTGGCAGGAACCGATCACGGGAGTGTCCGCGGCACAGGTGATCCGGATCGCGCGCGAGTTCGCGACCAACGCGGTCGAGTCCGGGGGCCGGTCGATGATCATCATGGGCGCCGGCATCTGCCAGTGGTTCCACGGCGACGCCACCTACCGGGCCATCCTGAGCCTGCTGCTGCTGACGGGGTCGATGGGCCGCAACGGCGGTGGCTGGGCGCACTACGTGGGCCAGGAGAAGTGCCGGCCGGTCACCGGGTGGGCGACCGTCGCGATGGGCACCGACTGGAGCAGGCCCCCGCGTCAGATGGCGGGCACCTCCTACTGGTACGCGCACACCGACCAGTGGCGCTACGACGGCTACCGCGCCGACGCCCTGGCCAGCCCCACCGGCCGCGGCCGATTCGCCGGGCGGCACACGATGGACGTGATGGCTTCCGCGGTCGCGATGGGCTGGACGCCCTTCTACCCGCAGTTCGACCGCTCCAGCCTCGACCTGGCCGACGAGGCGGCGGCCGTCGGCAAGGACGTCGCCGCGCACGTCACCGAGCAACTGGCGTCCGGCGAGCTGAACCTGGCCGTCACCGACCCCGACAACCCGCGCAACTGGCCGCGGGTGCTGAGCATCTGGCGCGCGAACCTGCTCGGCTCGTCGAGCAAGGGAAACGAGTACTTCCTCAAACACCTGCTCGGCACCACGTCGAACCTGCAGGCGACTCCGACCCGGGAGGAGTTGCGGCCAACCGGCGTCGAATGGGTGGACGAGACACCCGAAGGCAAGCTGGACCTGGTGATGTCGATCGACTTCCGGATGACGTCCACGACCCTGCTGTCCGACGTGGTGCTGCCGGCGGCCACCTGGTACGAGAAGCCGGACCTGTCCAGCACCGACATGCACCCCTACCTCCACGCGTTCACCGCGGCCATCGACCCGCCGTGGGAGACGAAGTCGGACTTCGAGGCGTTCGCGGCGATCGCTCGGGCGTTCTCCGCGCAGGCCCGGACGCATCTGGGCACCCGCACGGACGTCGTCCTGGGCACCCTGCAGCACGACACCCCCGGCGCGATGGCGTATCCCGGTGGCACCGAATCGGATTGGCGCACCACCGGGGAGGTGCCCGTGCCCGGCCGGACGATGGGACCGCTGGTGGTGGTGGAACGGGACTACACCGCCATCGCCGAGAAGTGGTCCGCCCTCGGCCCGCTGGTCGAGAAGGTCGGCCTGGTGACCAAGGGGGTGACGTTCCATCCCGACCGGGAGGTCGCCGAACTGGCCGCGCAGCACGGCGTGATGAGTTCCGGTGCGGCGGCGGGACGTCCGGCACTCGACACCGCGGAGAAGATGTGCGAAGCGGTGCTGCGGTTGTCCGGCACCTCCAACGGGCGGCTCGCGGTGGAGGGGTTCCGACAGCTCGAACAGCGCACCGGCCGCCAACTGGTGCACCTGGCCGAGGGCAGCGAGGAACGCCGGATCACGTTCGCCGACACCCAGGCCCGGCCGGTGCCGGTGATCACCAGCCCGGAGTGGTCGGGCAGCGAGACCGGCGGTCGCCGGTACGCGCCGTTCACGGTGAACATCGAGGAACTCAAGCCGTTCCACACCCTGACCGGACGGATGCACTTCTTCCTCGACCACGACTGGATGGAGGAACTCGGCGAACAGTTGCCGATCTACCGGCCGCCACTGGACATGGCGCGCCTGTTCGACGAGCCGCACATCGGTGAGGTGCGGGAGGGGATCGGCCTGACGGTGCGCTATCTGACCCCGCACAGCAAGTGGTCCATCCACTCCGAGTACCAGGACAACCTGTTCATGTTGTCGCTGTCCCGGGGCGGACCGACCATGTGGATGAGCCCGACGGACGCGGCGAAGATCTCGGTCCATGACAACGACTGGGTCGAGGCCGTGAATCGCAACGGCGTGGTGGTGTGCCGGGCCGTCGTCTCACACCGCATGCCCGAGGGAGTGGTGTACGTGCACCACGCCCAGGAACGCACGATCGACGTGCCCCGAACCGAGACCACCGGCAACCGGGGCGGCATCCACAACTCACTGACCCGGCTGCTGATCAAGCCGACGCACCTGGCCGGCGGCTACGCCCAGACGTCGTGGGCGTTCAACTATCTCGGCCCGACCGGCAACCAGCGCGACGAGGTGACGGTGGTCCGCCGCCGCAGCCAGGAGGTGACGTACTGACATGAAGGTCATGGCACAGCTCGCGATGGTGATGAACCTCGACAAGTGCATCGGCTGCCACACCTGCTCGGTGACGTGCAAGCAGGCATGGACGAACCGATCCGGCACCGAGTACGTGTGGTTCAACAATGTCGAAACCCGGCCGGGGCAGGGCTATCCGCGCACCTACGAGGACCAGGATCGGTGGCGCGGTGGCTGGGTGCGGGACTCGAGGGGGCGGCTGCGTCTGCGCGACGGCGGCCGGCTCAAGAAGCTGTCGCGGATCTTCTCGAACCCGAAGCTCCCGGAGATCTCGGACTACTACGAGCCGTGGACCTACGACTACGAGAATCTCACCAACGCGCCGCTCGGTGATCAGATGCCGGTGGCTCCGCCCCGCAGCCTGATCACCGGCAAGCCGATGAAGGTGGAGTGGTCGGCGAACTGGGACGACAACCTCGGCGGGTCACCGGAGATCCTCGCCGACGACCCGGTCCTGAAGAAGGTCTCCGATCAGGTCACACTCGAACTCGAGCAGACCTTCATGTTCTACCTGCCCCGGATCTGCGAGCACTGCCTGAACCCGGCCTGCGTCGCGTCCTGCCCGTCCGGGGCGATGTACAAGCGGTCCGAGGACGGCATCGTGCTCGTCGACCAGGACAAGTGCCGCGGCTGGCGGATGTGCGTGTCCGGATGTCCGTACAAGAAGGTGTATTTCAACCACAAGACCGGCAAGGCCGAGAAGTGCACGTTCTGCTATCCGCGCGTCGAGGTGGGCCTGCCGACGGTGTGCGCGGAGACCTGCGTCGGGCGGCTGCGCTACATCGGGCTGATCCTCTACGACGTCGACCGGGTGCTCGAGGCGGCATCGGTGACGGACGACAAGGATCTGTACGAGGCGCAGCTGGACACCCTGCTCGATCCGAACGATCCGCACGTGGTCGCCGCCGCGCACGCCGCAGGCATCCCGGACACCTGGATCGAGGCGGCACAGCGGTCGCCGATCCACGCGCTGATCAAGGAGTTCCGGGTCGCGCTGCCGCTGCATCCGGAGTTCCGGACCATGCCGATGGTCTGGTACGTGCCCCCGCTGTCACCGGTCGTCGACGCCGTCAGCCGCGACGGTCACGACGGCGAGGACCTGGGCAACCTCTTCGGCGCATTGGAATCGCTGCGGATTCCGATCGAGTACCTGGCCGAACTGCTCGCTGCCGGGGACACCGAGGTGGTCGCCGGGGTGCTGCGCAGGCTCGCGGCGATGCGCTCGTACATGCGTGACATCAACCTCGGACGGCTCCCGCAGGAACACATCCCGGCAGCGGTCGGAATGACCGAGGAACAGATGTACGCGATGTACCGGCTGCTCGCACTCGCGAAATACGAAGAGCGGTATGTGATTCCGTCCGCCTATGCCGAGGAGGCACACGGGCTGGAAGAGACCGTCACGGAATGCGCGCTCGACTTCGAGGGCGGTCCCGGCCTGTACGACCAGGGATCGGGGCCGTTCGGGGAGGCGAGTGGCGGTCCGGTCCCGGTGGCGGTGGAGACGTTCCACGCGCTGCGGCAACGGCAGACCAGCGAGGCGATGGGCGCGAACGCGAGCAACCCGTCGCGGGTGAACCTGCTGAACTGGGACGGCAAGGGTGTGCCGGACGGCATGTTCCCGGGCGAGGGGACCCGGCGGTGAAGGGAACCGTGCGATGAAACTGCTACGCCGCCCGACCTCCTCGGGGAACGCTCGGCTGGTGCAGCGGCACCGGTTGGTGTGGCAGGCGTCGTCGTTGCTGCTGGCCTACCCGGACGACGGCCAGGACGACCGGCTCGCCGCCGTCGACGCGCTGCTCGCCCACCTGCCCGGTGAGCTCGCGGACCCGCTCGCCGCGCTCGCCCGGCACCTGCGGGAGCGGCCCCCGCTCGAGGCGGCCACCGCGTACGTCGACACCTTCGACCTGCGCCGCCGGACCACGCTGTTGCTGACCTACTGGACCGACGGGGACACCCGCAACCGCGGGTCGGCGATCCTGAACTTCGCCCGCGCCTACCGGGAGGCGGGCGCGGAGCCGCCGACCGGGGAGTCCGCCGACCACCTCGCCGTGGTGCTCGAGTTCGCCGCCACCGTCGACCCCGACATCGGGGGCCGGTTGCTGGCGGCGAACCGGGCCGCGATCGACATGCTGCACCTCGCGCTTCGCGAGTCGGGGTCGCCGTACGCGGACGTGCTCGGCGCGGTCGCCGCGACGCTGCCCCCGGCGACCGAACCGGACCGGAGACGGGCCCGGGACCTGGCGCTGGCCGGTCCGCCCGCCGAGGCGGTCGGCCTGCAGCCGTTCACGCTGACCGTGCCGCCGAGGCGACAACCGGGTGATTCGCCGCGACCGGAAGGAGCGCACTGACATGTCCGCCGGGGAGATCTACTGGGACGTCGTCCCGTACGTGACGCTCGCGATCCTGGTCGTCGGCACCTGGTGGCGATACCGGTACGACAAGTTCGGCTGGACCACCCGCTCCTCCCAGCTCTACGAGAACCGGCTGCTGCGGATCGCGAGTCCGCTGTTCCACTTCGGCATCCTGGTGGTGATCCTCGGCCACGTCATCGGCCTCGTCATCCCCGAGTCCTGGACCGAGGCGATCGGCATCGGTGAGCACATGTACCACTGGGGTGCGGCGATACCCGGCGTCATCGCCGGCCTCGCCACCCTGGTCGGCGTGGCACTGCTGATCTACCGGCGTCGGACGACCGGCCCGGTGTTCACCGCCACCACCCTCAACGACAAGGTCATGTACGCCCTGCTCGTCGCCGCGATCGTCGCCGGGCTCGCGACCACGATGATCGGCGCCTTCGAAGGAAACGAGGCCCACAACTACCGCGAGACCGTCTCGCCGTGGTTCCGGTCGATCTGGATCCTGCAGCCGCGGGGCGACCTGATGGCGGAGGCGCCGCTGTCGTTCCACATCCACGTCACGATCGCGCTGGTCCTGTTCGCGCTGTGGCCGTTCACCCGGCTCGTGCACGCCTTCAGTGCGCCGTTCGCGTACCTGTTCCGGCCGTACATCGTGTATCGCAGCCGCGAGGGCGCACGCCCGGGGGAACTCGTCGGCTCGGAGCCGCACCGGCGCGGCTGGTGACGGCGCCGCCTTCGGACGGAGGTGGACGCGGCTGTACTGTTTGGACTTCTACGTCCGGACTTTCTCCCGAGGACCGCTGAACCACTACATGGCCACCACAGCTCGCAGTCGCACCACCACGATCCCGAGGAAACGAACCCGCACGCCGCGGTCCACCGTGCGTCGCACGGTGCTGCCCGGGGGGCTGCGGGTGGTGACCGAACACATGCCCGGCGTGCGCTCGGCGTCCGTCGGCGTCTGGGTGGGGGTGGGTTCGCGCGACGAGCAGGCGTCCGTCGCCGGCGCGGCGCACTTCCTCGAGCACCTGCTGTTCAAGGCAACCCCCACCCGCAGCGCGCTCGACATCGCGCAGGTGGTCGACGGGATCGGTGGGGAGCTGAACGCGTTCACCTCCCGCGAGCACACCTGCTTCTACGCGCACGTCCTCGACGAGGACCTGCCGTTGGCGATCGACATCGTCAGCGACGTGGTGCTGCGCGGGAAGTGCCGGTCCGCGGACGTCGACATCGAGCGCCAGGTGGTGCTCGAGGAGATCGCGATGCGCGACGACGACCCCGAGGACCTGCTCGGCGACGAGTTCCTCACCGCCCTGTTCGGCGATCATCCCGTCGGCCGGCCGGTGATCGGGTCCACCGAGTCGATCGAGGCGATGACGCGCACCCAGCTGCACTCGTTCCATGTCCGCCGGTACACGCCGGAGCGGATGGTGGTGGCCGTCGCGGGCAACGTCGATCACGACGAGACCGTCGAGCTGGTGCGCCGGGCGTTCGGCGGCCACCTGACCGACGGCGCCGTTCCCGCCCCACGGCGGGAGGGCAGGCTGCGGCCGCGTTCGGCGCCTGCGCTCAGCGTGCTGCGGCGGGACAGCGAGCAGGCCCACCTCTGCGTCGGCGTGCGTGGCCTGGGCCGGCACGAGGGCCACCGGTGGGCGCTGTCGGTGCTCAACACCGCGGTCGGCGGCGGGCTGTCCTCGCGGCTGTTCCAGGAGATCCGGGAGGAACGCGGCCTGGCGTACTCGGTCTACTCGAGCGTCGACACGTTCGCCGACACGGGGGCGTTCTCGGTGTACGCGGGCTGCCAGCCGGAGAACCTCGCGGATGTCACCACCCTGATCCGGGAGGTGCTCGCGCAGGTCGCCTCGAACGGCATCACCGATGCCGAGTGCGCCCGCGCGAAGGGCTCGATCCGCGGGGGAATGGTGCTCGGGCTGGAGGATTCGGGTTCGCGGATGCACCGGATCGGCCGCCAGGAACTGAACTACGGCAGCCACCGCACCATCACCGAGACGTTGCGGCGGATCGACGCCGTCACCACCGAGGAGGTGCGGGAGGTCGCGGCGATGCTGCTGACCCGGCCGTTCGCGGCGTCCGTGGTCGGACCCTACAAGCGGGCGCGGGACCTGCCCGCCGTGGTGCGCGGGATCGTCTGATGCTCGCGAAACTGGGGTCACGCCGGGCGATTCCGTTCTTCGTCGTCCTGGTGATCACCCTGGTCATGTTGTTCTCGCCGGGGTCGACGGTGCCGAGTGGGCCGCCGAACAGCGACAAGGTCACGCACCTGCTGATGTTCCTGGCCCTCGCGGTCGCCGCGCGGTACGCCGGGTTCCGGGCCGGGTGGGTGCTGCTCGGCGGCGCGCTGTACGCCGCGGTGTCGGAGGCGCTGCAGGCGCTGCTGCCGATCCATCGCAGCGGATCGATCTGGGACTGGCTCGCCGATGTCGTCGGCGTCGCGGTGGGCCTGGCCCTGGTGTGGTGGGTGGCCCACCGCCGACGGTCCGGGGGTGCCCGATCAGGACGCGAAGAGTCCCAGCAGGCCACCGAGATCGAGTGACCCGAAGTCGGCCGAACCGCCACCGCCGGTGGAGGGATTGCAGCCGGTGACGGTGATCGAGTGCCACTGCCGGTCGCCGATCCACTCGGGGGTCTCGGTCGGGGTCTGCCCGTTGTTCCCGGGCGGCCCGAGCACCATCCGGTAGTCGATCTTGTGCGTGTCGGCGTCCGGGTTCGGCAGCGCCGGGTTCCAGGCGCCGTTGAGGTTCTTCAGGTCCTGGACGTAGGTGGCAAGCACCGGCGCCCGGTCGGAGACCATGGTGCGGTTCTCGACGGTGTTCTCCGGAACCTCGTCGGGCCACGTCGGCGACTCCGCCTTCGAGGCCATGTTCGGCGTGCCGGTCCGCCAGACCGGGAATCCGACGCCGATGTCGCGTCCCTCGGGAACCTCGTCGTCGATGCGCCAGTCGATCGTGTAGGTGGTCACGTTCGTCTGGTTCTCGATGTTGAACTCGGCCTTACAGTTGCCCAGGTCCTTCGCCCAGAACTGCACCGGGCCGGTGCGCTGCCCCTCGTCGGCGGTTTCGGCGACGGCGGGTGCGCTGGACAACGCGAAGATCGATCCCGCTGCCACGGCCAGGGCCGCGGTCACTCTCACGGATGCATTCATGTGGCGGTTCCTTTCGTCTCGTGGCCGGGCAGCCTAACCACGGGTGGTCGTCGGGAACGCCGGAATGACCGAAGTCGAGTAGCCAGCGAGTAGCGTGCCTCCTCTCGCCCGGGGACGGCGGAGTCAGCGGGCCGCCGGGCGCCCGGGCCGCGGGATCTCCCTGACCTGCGGCGGCAGTCCCCACTGGATCCGGCCGAGACGGCTGACCGGCGCGATCGCCGCGAAGTCGGGCAAGCCGTCCCCGGCGAGCGTCTCGGTGCGCACGGAGATTGCGCGCACCGATCCCATCACCACGAAACTGTCGCCGACCTCGATCACCCGGAAGAGTTCGCATTCGATCGCGATGGGGGACTCCGCCACCCGCGGCGCCGCCACCCGCTCGCTCGGCTCGGCGGTGACGCCGACCGTGTCGAATTCGTCGACCGCGGCGTCGAACATCGCCGAGCTCGCGTTGACCTGCTCGATCAGGTGCGCCGGCGCCAGGTTCACCACGAACTCGCCCGTCGCCTCGATGTTGCGGAGGCTGTCCTTGCGGGTCACCGAGGTGAACTGCACGACAGGAGGATTCGCGCTGGCGACGGTGAAGAAGCTGTAGGGCGCCAGGTTCGGGGTGCCGTCGGCCGCGCGTGTGGAGACCCACGCGACGGGCCGCGGCACCACCGACGCGGTGAGTAGCTGGTACATCCGGTGCGGGGCGGTGCCGGCGGGGTCGAAGAGCGTTCGCACCCCGACATCGTGCCACCGTGCGCGGCCCGTGGGCGGGTCGACGATTCAGCCCCCGCCCGATGTCACATCCCGGGCATCATCGGCATCCCGGGCATCATCGGCATGCCGGGCATCATGGGCATGCCCATGTGATGCATCCACATCATGAACTGATGCCACCAGGACATCATGTCGGAAGGCATTGCGATCACTTCCTCACCTAGGTTCCGCCCGTCCATTGTCCGCCCGCCGGGGGCCGGAGTCGATTGCGTAGGCTTGCCTGGACGTGCAAGACGATCGGATGGAGTGAGGGTCAAGTGACGGTGATTCGGGTCGGTGTCCTGGGTGCCAGGGGCAAGGTCGGCCGTACCATCTGCGAGGCCGTCGAGGCGGCTCCCGACCTGGAACTGGTGGCGCAGGTCGACGCGGGCGATCCGATCGAGACGTTCGTCGACACCCGCACCCAGGTGGTCGTCGACTTCACCAACCCCGACGTGGTGATGGGCAACCTGGAGTTCCTCGTCGCGAACCGGATCCACGCCGTCGTCGGCACCACCGGCTTCGACGAGGACCGCCTCGCGCAGGTGCAGCGCTGGCTGACCGAGCAGCCCGAGGTCGGCGTGCTGATCGCTCCGAACTTCGCGATCGGCGCGGTGCTGTCGATGCGGTTCGCGCAGCAGGCCGCGCGGTTCTTCGACTCCGTCGAGGTCATCGAACTGCACCATCCGAACAAGCTGGACGCGCCGTCCGGCACCGCCTACCGCACCGCGGCGCTGATCGCCGCAGCCCGCGCCGAGGCCGGGCGGGGACCGAGCCCCGACGCGACCACCACCGAACTCGACGGCGCCCGAGGCGCGGATGTCGACGGGGTCCGGGTGCACTCGGTGCGCCTGGCCGGACTGGTCGCGCACCAGGAGGTGCTGCTCGGCACCCAGGGCGAGACCCTGACGATCCGGCACGACTCCATCGACCGCAACTCGTTCGTGCCGGGCGTGCTGCTCGGTGTCCGCGAGATCGCGGGCCGTCCCGGCCTCACCGTCGGCATCGACCCCCTGCTGGACCTGTGAAGGGCACCTCGACCAAGGTCCTCGTGGCGATCGCGGCGATCGTCGTCGCGCTGGCCTTCTACTTCGTGCTGCTCGGTCAGCGTGGCATCGCCCTGATCCAGGACGGTGGCGCCGTCCCCGTCGTACTCGGCATTGCGGTACTGGTCCTCCCGTTCATCGGCGTCTGGATGGTCTACTCGACGGTGCGTTCCGGCTTCCAGCACCAGCATCTGGTGGCCCGGGCCCGCGACGAGGGCCGCGACCTCGACGTCTCCGATCTGCCGAGGATGCCCTCCGGGCGGATCCAGCGGGACGCCGCGGACGCGCTGTTCGCGCAGGTGCAGACGGAGTGGGAGGCCGACCCCGACAGCTGGCTCACCACCTACCGGCTGGCCCGCGCCTACGACTTCGCCGGCGACCGCTCGCGGGCGCGCGAGACGATGCGTCGCGCGGTGGCGCTCGAAGCGGCCGAGCGCGGAGCGAACTAGCGGCGCACCGGGATGGTCCGGGCGGCTGTCCGGGAGTTCGAGCACCAATTCAAGAGATTACGGGGTACCGGAGAAATGCCGCGTCTGCTGATCGTCCACCACACGCCGTCGCCGTTCATGCAGGCGATGTTCGAGGCGGTCGTCTCCGGCGCGACCGCGCCGGAGATCGAGGGCGTGGAGGTCGTCCGGCGGGCAGCGCTCGCGGTGACACCGTCGGACATGCTGGAAGCGGACGGCTACCTCCTCGGATCACCAGCCAACCTCGGCTACATCAGCGGTGCCCTCAAGCACGCGTTCGACGTGTGTTACTACCCGATCCTCGATTCCACGCGCGGACGGCCCTTCGGGCTGTACCTCCACGGGAACGAGGGAACGGAGGGCGCCGAACGCGCGGTGGACTCGATCACCACCGGCCTCGGATGGGTGAGGGCGGCTGCGGACGTCGTGGTGTCCGGGAAGCCGAGCAAGGCCGACATCGAGGCGTGCTGGGAGCTGGGGGCGACCGTGGCTGCGGGTCTGATGGGGGAATGAGCGGCGCTACGAGCTCGGTGTCGCCGTCGCGGTCACGCTCGCGGGCTGAATCGGGGGCCTGGCGCGGGCGCTGACCGCCGGACCGGTCCGGGCCCGAGGACGCCCTTTCGGGGCGGCCGGAGGCCGGGTCGAAGTCCGCGAATCCGGCCATACAGGGCGTGCATGGATGTATGGTCGTGCCCTGGATGTGCCGAGTTCTGGTCTGTACCGCGCGGCGGATGGAGGGGCCCGATGTGCGGAGGCTTCGGTGCGGCCGCACTGCCCGGATCGCCTGCGGACGTGACCACGGACTGGCTTCAGCGCGTACTTTCCGACACCGACGCGCGGGTGGCGGTCGAGGGATTCGACCTCGAACCGGTCGGAACCGGACAGACGGCGGCCACGTACCGACTGACCGTGCGGTACCGACGCGCGTCGGACCTCCCGGACACGTTCGTTCTGAAGCTTCCGTCCCAGGACGACTCGGTGCGTGACCGAGTGGCACTCGGCTACCGGTCGGAGCACGCCTTCTACACCCAGGTCGCGGCGTCGGTCCGGATGCCGGTCCCGCGGTGCTTCTACTGCGAAACAGACGACGGTGGAAGAGATTTCGTACTCCTTCTGGAGGACCTCTCGCCTGCCGTCCAGGGGGACCAACTACGCGGCTGCGGCATGACCGAGGCCCGGCTGGCGGTGACGGCACTGGCCGGCCTGCACGGCCCGGGGTGGTGCGACCCGCGCTGGACGGACTTCACCGGCACCGTGATGCCGAGGCCGGGTGAGGACACCGCCGCCGGCCTCGGCGAGGTCTGCCGGGTGGCGGCCGACACCACGATCGAGCGCCTCGGTGGACGCCTCGGTGAGGCGGACGTTCGCACCTTGCGTGAATCGGCGGACCTGATCGGCGCCTGGCTGCTGCGCGACGTGGAGCGGTTCGCGATCCTCCACGGCGACTTCAGGCTCGACAACCTGCTCTTCCATCCGGACGGCGAACGGATCGGCGTCGTGGACTGGCAGACCCTCGCCGTCGGCCTGCCTGCGCGCGACCTCGCATACTTCGTGGGGACCAGCTTCGCGCCCAGCACGCGAGCCGACTGCGAGCGCGAGCTCGTGGAGGTGTACCACCGCGCACTCCTCGAACACGGTGTCGAGGGATACGGCCTCGACGAGTGTTGGCGCGATTACCGCGTCGCCGTGCTGCAGATACCGATGATCACCACGCTCGGCTTCGCGTTCTCCGCGGCCACCGACCGTGGTGACGACATGATCGTGACGATGCTGGAGCGGGGCTGCGCGGCGATCCGCGACCTCGGCTCCCTCGACCTGATCCGGGAGCAGGCGTGACGCGGACACTGGACGAACTCGGCTGTTACCTGCTCGGCGGCCAGCCCCGTTCGGCGCGAGACGTTCTCGACGAGGTGGCGGACGCCGAACGTCTCGGGCTCGGCACGGCCTTCCTTTCTGAGAGGTACAACAAGAAGGAGATCGGTGCCTTCGCCGGGGCCGCGGCCGCGGCCAGCACCAGCGTCCGCCTGTGCACCGCCGCCACCAACCACAACACCCGGCACCCGATGGTGACCGCGGGCATGACGCGGACACTGCGTGACCTCACCGACGGACGTTTCACCCTCGGCATCGGTCGCGGTGTCGCGGTGCTGCAGGGCGCGTACGGAATCCCGCCGATCACCACCGCCCAGATGGCCGACTTCGCGCTCCTGATGCGCAGGCTCTTCCGCGGCGAGACGATCGTCGGTCACGACGGACCGTCCGGCCGCTACCCGGTGCTGTACCTCGACTCAGAACTCGACGAGTACCTCCCACTGGGGATCGTGGCCTTCGGACCCGAGACCCTCAAGCTCGGCGGCAGGCTCTTCGACGACGTGGTCCTGCACACCTACTTCACCGACGAGACCACCAGCCGCTGCGTCGACCTCGTCAAGTCCGCTGCCGAGGAGGCGGGGCGGGACCCCGACAACGTGAAGGTCTGGGCCTGCCTCGCCACCGTCGGTGATCACATCGCTCCCGTGGACGTACTGCGCAAGACCGTCGGACGGCTGGGCACCTACCTGCAGGGATACGGCCAATTGCTCGTCGACACCAACGGCTGGGATCCGGTCGCGCTGCAAAGGTTCCTGTCCGACCCGGTGATCAGCAGCGTCGGGGGCCTCGACATCGTCGGCACCACCGACCAGCTGGAGCACGCGGCCGGCCTGCTGCCCGACGAGTGGCTGGCCCCCGCGGCCACCGGCACACCCGCGCAGTGCGTCGACGCGATCCGCCATCAGTTCGACCTCGGCTGCGACGGCGTCATCCTGCACGGCTCGACCCCGGCCGAACTGGCCCCGATCGTCGCCGCCTACCGCGGCGCGTGCTGACCCGCGCGGGCCGAGGTGCCCCTGCCCCGGGTGCGGGTCACCGCACCGGGACGGTGTTCGGGTCCGCGGGATCGACCGGGGACGGATCGAACGGCGGCGGGTTGTCGGGGTCGAATCGTCCCGGCAGCGTGGAGCAGGTCGCCCCGGGTTCGGGAAAGGTGTTCGGGTTCAGCCGGAGGGCCGAGACGAACAGGTCGATGCGGCGGTCGTCGGCGTCGCCCAACGCGAGCTGGTGGCCCCACGACTGCAACGAAATCGGTTCCGGCAGTCCGGGATACGGGGACATCAGTAGGTAGCTGTTCCCGTCCACCCGCGCCGCGAGGCGGCTGCGGTCGTCGCCGCGGATCCGGTCCGGGTCGTACGCGATCCACACGGCGCCGTGCTCGAGCGAGTGCACGATGTTCTCGGTCCGCACCGGGGTGTCGTACACGACGCCGTTGCAGGCCGCCCACGTCGCGTCGTGCGGTCCGCCGACCGGCGGCACCATGTCGTAGGCCACGCGCTGTGTCGGGAGCACGTGCAGCCCGACCGGCGGCTCCACGACGACGATCCCGTCGATGCCGGTCGACGGATCCGGGTTGCGGAGGGTCGGGATGAACGGGTCCGCGGTGGCGGTGCCCTCCACCGACGCCGAGCACCCCAGGGCGGTCAGGGCCAGGACGGCTGCGGTGATCGAAATCGCGATGCGCACCCGCGGGATGGTAGCGGCAGGGCGGTGTCGGTGGTCGGTGGCAGGGTGGACGGCATGCTGACGATGACTGCGGCCGCGGCGCGCCGGACCGCGCTGGCCGCGCAGGGCTTCGCCGACCGCAGGCCGGCGGGGACGGCGACGCGTCGGCAGGTGCTGAAGGTCGTCGGGCGGACCGGGCTGCTGCAGCTGGATTCCGTCTCGGTCGCGGTCCGCGCGCACTACATGCCGGTGTTCAGTCGCGTCGGCAGGTACGACCGCGACCTGCTCGACTCGGCGGCCTGGCGGCACACCGTCGCCAAACCCCGTGCGCTCGTCGAGTACTGGGCGCACGAGGCGGCGCTGATCCCGATCGAGGACTGGCCGCTGCTGCGCTGGCGCATGCGGGACTACGCCGCCGGTCGGTGGGCGGGGGAGCGCCGTGTCCTCGAGCGGAATCCCACGCTCGCCAGGGACGTGCTCGACGCGATCGCCGAGGTCGGTGCGGCGACGGCCGGGGACGTCGAAGGGCACCTGCGGATCACGCCGCCCGGGGGCGGCCGGACGTGGTGGGGTCGCAGCGACACCAAGGTCGTCTGCGAACAACTCTTCGCCGCCGGCGCCCTGTCGGTCGACCGCCGGGTCGCGTTCGCCCGGCACTACGACCTCGCCGATCGGGTGCTGCCCGCCGCGGTCCTCGCCGTCCGCGTCGAGGAATCCGACGCCGTCCGCGAGCTGGTCCGGCGCTCGGCGGCGGCGCTCGGGGTCGGCACCGAGGCCGATCTGCGGGACTACTACCGGCTTTCGGCGGCACAGTGCCGCACCGCGGTCGCCGACCTGGTCGACGAGGGCACGCTGATCCCGGTCTCCGTGCGTGGCTGGGACGCGCCCGGCTACCGGCACGCCGACGCCCACACGCCGCGACGCGCGACCGGCACCGCGCTGCTGAGCCCGTTCGATCCGCTGGTGTTCTGCCGCCCACGCACCGAACGGATCTTCGGGTTCCGCTACCGGATCGAGATCTACACGCCCGCCCACAAACGGGTCCACGGGTACTACGTGTTCCCGTTCCTGTACGGCGGCGAGCTGGTCGCGCGCGTGGACCTCAAGGCCGACCGGGCCGCCGACGCGCTGCGGGTGCCCGGAGCATTCGTCGAGCCCGGGCAGCCCCCGGGCGAGGTCGCGGACGCGCTCGCGGCCGAACTGCGCGCGATGGCGGACTGGCTCGGCCTGTCCGACGTCGTCGTGGGGGAGCGGGGCGACCTCGCCGCCGCGCTCGCGGCCCGGGTGTGAGCGGGGTCCGGGTGTGAGCGCGGCCCGGCGTCAGCCCTGGTCGGAGAGCGGTCCGAGCTCGGCGTCGAGCACCCGCTGCACCACCTTCATCGCCGACAGTGCCGCCGGGGCGCCGCAGTAGCCGGACGAATGGATCACGGCCTCGGTGATCTCGGTGCGGGTCAGGCCGTTCGCCAGCGCGCCCCGCACGTGCCCCTCGAGCTCCTCGTGCGCCCGCAGCGCGATCAGCATCCCGATGTTCAGCAGGCTGCGATCCCGCCGCTCCAGACCGGGGCGGGTCCACACCCCGCCCCACACCGTGGCGGTGACGTGATGCTGGAGGGCCTCCGAGTCGGTGCCCCGGCTGCGGTCGAGGGCACGGTCGACGAACTCGTCGCTCATCACCGCACGCCGCACTTCCAGTCCCGCGTCGTAGCCGGTGTCGTGCTCGCTCATTTCGGATACCTCCGGGGTCGATCGGATCGTGAGTGCCCCGAGGGGCACATCCGATTCTGCCCGGCGGCTAGAGGTCCAGGCCCAGCGAGGTCGCCAGGGCGATCAGCTGGTCGACCGTCGGGGCGGCGCCGAGGAGGTCGACGCTGAAGATGACCGTGGTGCCCGACGGGCGGGCCACGGTCACGTAGGTCGTGCCGTACTCGTCGGTGACGTGCACCCGGGTGCCGTCCGGGCGGAGGTCGCCCGCCGGGGGTGTGTCGGGTGACAGTGCCGGTGCGATGGTGACCCGGAGACGCGAGTCGCCGGTGGCGCCAGGCAGCGTCACCTCCGTGCACACCGACGTGCGGGTGGAGTCGGTGAGCTCGACCGATCCGAGGGGACGGTCCGGGGGCGAGGGCATCGGGCCGAGGGCGGCCCAGGCGGTGTCGAGCGCGACGCCGAGCCGGTCCACGTCGGCGCGGGTCAGCGGACGGCCCTGCCGATTCTGTCCCGCGCCGCAGCCCATCCGCGCCGCGGCGGTGCCGGCGGGAACCGGTGTGGTGGTGCGCAATCCGGGGTCGGCGGCGATCGAGGCCAGCTCGTCGACGGTCAGGGGCAGGGCGCCGCTGTGCGCGTCGCCGTCCTCGTCGTCGACCGTGACGATGACGCGTGAGCCGTCCGGCGGGTAGGCCGTCGCGACGGCGGCCAGGGTGCGCACACCGCGGAGCTCGGACCAGGTGTCCCGGACATCGACGACGGTGCCGTCGGGGAGGAGACGCCGCTCGTCCAGCTCACCCGCCACGCACGGCGGTGGCGGACGGTCCCAGGTCCGGACCGCGGCGTACAGGGTCCCGGTGTGGCCGCCCCGGACCACGATTCCCCTGGCGTCGCTCTTGCCGGTCACGTCGTCGGGGTCGACGTGGTCGGGGAGGGTGTCGGTGTTGATCCGAAAGATCGGCTGGAACAGCAACATTCGAGATGGTGCGTCGAACCGGACCTCGACGTCCGTCGGGAGGGTGCCGAGGAGTGCCTCGGTCATCGCCGTCGCCTTGGCCGCGGTGAGCCAGGTGAAGTCCGGGTCGTCGTAGCCGTACGACGCGCCGTACATGCGCCAGCTCGCCGCGGTCACGGGTGGCGGCGGGGGTAGCACCTCGTCGCAGCCCGGGATGTCGACCGGATACGCGACAGGTTCGGTGACGTACTCCGGTGCCGTCGAGTCGGTGCTGTCGTGGGGCAGTGCCCATGCGGCGCCGATCCCCAGCGCGACGATCGCACCGACGACGGCGGTGTCGCGCCACGACCACCGGGCCCGACGTGTGTCAGGCCCGGTGGTCTGCTTCGGTGCGCTCACCGCCGCGGCGTCGGTCCCCGGCCCGGGTCAGCCCTCGAGGAACTTGGTCAGGCCCTTGGAGGCGGTGTCCAGCGCCATCTTCTGGGCCTTCTTCACCAGGAAGCCGGGCACCGGAATCCTCGGATCGACGGTCAGAGAGAACTGAACGTGGGTGCCGCCGTTGCCGTTCGAGGTCAGGACGTAGCTGCCGTCCTGCTGCTTCTGCTGGGTGCCCGACACCAGTGTCCACGCCAACTTCTCGTCGCCCTCGAAGGTGTAGTCGACGACCTGCTCGTCGGTGATGCCGACCACCGAAACGGTCATCCGCACCCGGTTCGGCCGACCGTCGGGGTGGGTGCTCTCGACGGTCACCGACTTGTGCGCCGACGACCACTCGGGCAGCCGCTCGACTGCTACGAGCGCCGCCATCACCGTCGACGGATCGGCATCGACTTCGAACTCCTTGGACCCGGACACTGCCATGACCCACCCCTTCGCGCTTGCTGTGACAACCTGAGTCGTCAGTAGATCACTACCGGAGAAGATCGCCACCGGGCGACACGACCTTACCGGTGGGTCAGTTACAGGCCGAACCTCGTGTTCTCCCGGCTGCGGCGCATCTGATCGCTCAGTGCCCCCTGCACGGCCTGCGCCACCCACGAGTTCAGTGACACCCCGTTCTGTGCGGCGGCCTCCTCGGCGCGCGCCTTCACCTGCTCGACCAGTCGCAGTGTCACCCGGGAGATGTCGCCGCCGAGGTCGTCGAAGTCCGACGACCGCGGCGGCGTCCCGGTCTCCGTCCGGGGCGCCTGCCCCGACTCCGTGGCCCGGTCGGTCTCGGTGGCCCGGTCGGTCTCCGTGGCCCGCTCGGCGCCGGTGACCTCGACGCTCGCCTCGGTGCCGGTCAGGCGCACGTGCACGGCACGGTCGCCGAGCGCGGTCGAGACCTCGGTGGCGAGGTCGGAAAGCGCGCTGATCAGCATGAGGCGGGCCGAGTTCTCCGCGGCGTCGGCGAGGGCCTCCGCGATGCGTCGGGTGTTCTCGTCGCCGAGGGCCGCGGCTGCGGTCAGATCGCGACGCAGGGTCTGGGTGTAGTTCGACAGCTCCATGACATCATCCTGACGTCATGACTGACGTCAGTCAAGGAAATTCGGCGGCAAATGTGGCGCCATGGTGACGTCAGGAGAGGAGTTTCGCCTTCAGCGCGGCGATATCGGCATCCGTCAGACCGAGTCCCTGGCGCACATAGGCGTCGAAGCTGCCGTAGCGCTCCTCCGCGATCGCGAACGAGGTGTCCAGCCAGCTCTGCTGCACGCCGTCGATCGACCCCGTGCTGCCGGTGCCGTCCGTGCCGCGGTAGACGTTCGACAGCATGAAGTCCTCGTTCACGGTCGCCCGGTCGACGCCGAGGATGGTCAGCAGCACCGCCGTGGTCCATCCGGTCCGGTCCTTGCCCGCACTGCAGTGGTAGAGCACCGCGCCGTCGGTGTCGCGGATGTCGCGCAGCACCGCACCGAACGCCTCGTTCGCGCCGGGTCCGTCGATGAACGCGACATACGCCGACTTCAGGTCCACCAGTGTGGTGATCGGCGAACCGCCGAGCACGTCGTACCAGTTCGCGGTCGCGCCGGCCGGGACCTTGTCCGGCTGGATGGTCCGCTCGTAGACCGTGCGCAGGTCGTCGACCACCTTCACGTTCAGGGACTGCAGCTTCGTCAGGTCCGCCACGCTCAGACTGCTCAGCGCATCCGTCCGGTACACCAGCCCGGTCTTCACCGTCTTGCCGTCCGCCGTCACATAGCCGCCGACGTCGCGGGCGTTCTTCGCCCCGTCCAGGTGCAGCGAGCGGTCGAAGTCGACCTGGTCGGCGATGGAAACCGGTGCGGCGATTGCCGCCGACGAGCCGCCGCCGACGAACAGGGCGGTGGCTGCGGCGAAGGTGGCGGTGACGCGAAGCAGACGACTGGTGGTCACGCGGGCTCCTCTGTGGCGAGATCGGTTGGACGCTCGTTCCGATGTCTACACCCGCCGTGCCACCAGAATGTGGGATTTTGCGCATTCATCGGGTGAGCGACTGCCCGGTCGTCCGGAGTGCCGCTCGGGCGAGCGTGCCGCCCGCGTTCCGGAAATTGTCATCGGAAGCCCGGTCGAGGCCCGGAGTGCATGTGCATACTTCGTCCGCCGCTCGATCAGGGCGGGACATGTCGATTCGAGGAGAGATATGCAGAACAGCGATATCAGCACGGTGGTCGACCAAATCTGGTGGATGCGGGCTCTCCTTCTGCTCGGGCCGTACGTCGGATCGGACGTATAGGCACGCCTACCGTTGTCGTTGGATCGCCCGATGGTCCCGCGCCCGCCGAAGGCGGCGCGGGACCGGGAGCCGGATCCGCGGCGAGGGGCGGGGCCGGGACCGCCTATCGTGCAGGTGGCAGACGGGTCTGCGGAAGGTGGGAGTGCGGTGCGGCAAGCGGTGTCCCTGAAGGTGCAGCTCATCGCGAAGACGGAGTTCTTCGCGCCCGACGACGTGCCGTGGGAGACGGACGCGGACGGCGGCGAGGCCCTCGTCGAGTTCGCCGGACGCGCCTGTTACCAGAGCTGGAACAAGCCCAACCCGCGGACCGCCACCAACGCCGGCTACCTGCGGCACCTGCTCGAGGTCGGGCACGAGTCGGTCCTCGAACACGGCAGCGTCAGCTTCTACATCACCGGCATCTCGCGGTCCTGCACCCACGAACTGATCCGGCACCGGCACCTGTCCTACTCCCAGCTGTCGCAGCGGTCGGTGTCCGAGCGGGACGCCAAGGTCGTCGTGCCGCCCGCCATCGCAGGCGATCCCGAACTCGAGGCCCTGTTCGAGGCCGCGACGGAGGCCAGTCGCGCCGCCTACGGTGAACTCCTCGAGGCGCTCGACGGCAAACTCGCGCACGTGCCCAACGGCTCACTGCGCGGACGGCAGGCCCGGCAGGCGGCCCGCTCGGTGCTGCCCAATGCCACCGAGACCCGGCTGGTCGTGACCGGCAACTACCGGGCGTGGCGGCACTTCATCGCGATGCGTGCCACCGAGCACGCGGACGTCGAGATCCGGAAAGTCGCGGTCGAGTGCCTGCGTCAGCTGTCTGCGGTAGCACCAAACGTGTTCGGCGACTTCGGTATTGCGGAACTTCCCGACGGCACCGAGGTGGCGGTCGGCGAGTTCGGCACCGGCGCCTGACGGGGTGCCGCGGGTCGGGTCCGCACGGTGTGCGGAGTGGGCGGCGTCACCGGGTAACCTTGACAACCATGACCCATGCTGAATCCGCACCAGTCGAGCGCCCGTTCGGCACCGTCCTGACCGCGATGGTGACCCCGTTCACAGCCGACGGGAAGCTGGACGTGGATGCGGGTGTGCGGCTGGCCACCCATCTCGTCGACGGCGGATGCGACGGTCTGGTTCTCGCGGGCACCACCGGCGAATCGCCGACCACCACCGAGTCCGAGAAGCTCGAACTGATGCGCGCGGTGATCGACGCCGTGGGCCACCGCGCGAAGATCGTCGCCGGCGCGGGCAGCAACGACACCGCGCACAGTGTCGAACTCGCCCGCGACGCCGCGAAGGCCGGCGCGCACGGCCTGCTCGTCGTCACCCCCTACTACTCGAAGCCGCCGCAGTCCGGGTTGCTCGCCCACTTCACCGCCGTCGCCGACGCCACCGATCTGCCGGTGATGCTCTACGACATTCCGCCGCGCTCGGTGGTGCCGATCGCCACCGAGACGATCTACCGGCTCGCCGAGCATCCCCGGATCAAGGCGGTCAAGGACGCCAAGGGTGATCTCGCCGCCGGGGCCGAACTGATCGCCAACACCGACCTCGAGTTCTACTCGGGCGACGACCCGCTCAACCTGCCGTGGTTGTCGGTCGGTGCCGTCGGATTCGTCAGCGTCATCGGGCATCTCGTGCCCGGACGGCTGCGCGAGCTGCTCGCCGCGTACCAGGCGGGTGACATCGTGCGAGCCCGTGAGATCAACGCCGGCCTGCTCCCCGTGATCCGGTCGGTCGGCCGACTCGGTGGCGTCAGCGCCTCGAAGGCGGGCCTGCGCCTGCAGGGCATCGAGGTCGGTGATCCGCGCCTGCCGCAGGTGCCGCCGACACCCGACCAGGTCGAGGTGCTGGCCGCCGACCTCCGTGCCGCTGGGGCGCTGTCGTGACCCGCCCGGTGCGCCGTCGCAGCGCACGTCGTCAGGCCGGTCCGCCGAGCACCCCGCCCGTCGCGCCCGAACAGCAGCCCGTGAGCGCCGCTCCGGAGACGGAAGCCCCCGCGGCGGCCGAGAAGGCCGCGCCCGCGAAGGCGAAGAAGGCCGCGGCGAAGAAGACCGCGCCGGCCAAGGCCGAGGCCGCGCCCCGGGAGAAGGCGGGCCAGGAGAAGGCGGGCCAGGAGAAGGCCCCGCGCCGGCGCCGGTCGCAGGGTGGCGGCAAGGCGCCGCGGCAGCCGAAGGGCCGCCCCGACGGCATCGTCGGTGTCGACCCGACCGAACGGCTCGGCCTGCCCCCCAAGGCGCCCCACAACGGGCTCCGGGTCGTCGCGCTCGGCGGTATCGGCGAGATCGGTCGCAACATGACCGTCTTCGAGCACCAGGGCAAGCTGCTCATCGTGGACTGCGGTGTGCTGTTCCCAGAGGACCAGCAGCCGGGCGTCGACCTGATCCTTCCGGACTTCGCGCACATCGAGGACCGGATGGACGACGTCGAGGCCGTCGTCCTCACCCACGGTCACGAGGACCACATCGGTGCGGTGCCGTTCCTGCTCCGCCTGCGGCCGGACGTGCCGGTGATCGGCTCCAAGTTCACCCTCGCCCTGGTCGCGGCGAAGTGCCGCGAACACCGCCAGCGGCCGAACCTCATCGAGGTCGTCGAGGGTCAGATGACCACGCACGGGCCGTTCGAGTGCGAGTACTTCGCCGTCAACCACTCGATCCCCGACGCGATCGCGGTCGCGATCAAGACCTCCGCCGGCGTCGCGCTGCACACCGGTGACATCAAGCTCGACCAGCTGCCGCTCGACGGCAGGCTCACCGACCTCGCCGGGTTCTCCCGGCTCGGGGACGAGGGCGTCGACCTGTTCCTGGTGGACTCGACCAACGCCGAGGTGCCCGGATTCGTCACCCCCGAACGTGAGATCGGTGGGGTCCTCGACGGAGTCATCGGGAAGGCCAAGCAGCGGGTCATCGTCGCCTCGTTCGCGAGCCACGTGCACCGGATCCAGCAGGTCGTCGACGTTGCGGTCCGCTACAACCGCCGGATCGCGTTCGTCGGACGCTCGATGGTCCGCAACATGCAGATCGCGCAGGATCTCGGCTACCTGTCGGTGCCGGACGGCGTGGTCGTCGACATCGACACCGCCGCCAACCTGCCCGACGACCGGCTCGTCCTGATCTCCACCGGCTCGCAGGGCGAACCGCTGTCCGCGCTGTCGCGGATGGCACGCGGCGAGCACCGGCAGATCAACATCCGCGCCAACGACCTCGTGGTGCTGGCGTCGTCGCTCATTCCCGGCAACGAGAACTCGGTGTTCGCGGTCGTCAACGGGCTCGCCAAGCGCGGCGCGACCGTCGTCACCCAGCAGAACGCCAAGGTCCACGTCTCCGGGCACGCGTCCGCAGGCGAGCTGCTGTACCTGTACAACGCGGTCCGGCCGACCAACGCCATGCCGGTGCACGGCGAGTGGCGGCACCTGCGCGCCAACGCCGCCCTGGCCGCCGCGACCGGCGTGCCGGAGGACCGGATCGTGCTCGCCGAGGACGGCGTCGTCGTCGACATGGTCGACGGGCTCGCCGAGATCGTCGGTCGCGTCCCGGTCGGGCACGTGTACGTCGACGGCAACTCGGTCGGCGATGTCGGCGACTCCACGCTGTCGGACCGGCTGATCCTCGGCGAGGGCGGCTTCATCTCGATCTCCCTCGCCGTCGACGAGCTCACCGGCAAGGCCGTGAGCACCCCGCAGGTGTCCGGTCGCGGATTCTCCGACGACCCGGCCGCACTCAAGGAGGCGGCGGTACTCGTCGAATCCGAACTGGCCCGCCTCGCGGGGGAGGGCATCACCGACACCCACCGGATCGCGCAGGCCGTGCGCCGGGTCGTCGGCCGCTGGGTCGCAGACAAGTACCGGCGTCGTCCGATGATCGTTCCGACCGTCATCGGCGTGTAGGAGCCTTCACCGCGTTCGGCCCCCGGTTTCGCCGGGGGCCGAACGTGTTTCGCGTGACCGGCGCCGTCAGGCGAGCAGCCGCCACAGTCCGATCAGGCCGAGCGTCACGATCGCGGCACGCAGTGCGTTGGGGGACAGTCGCCGGCCGTAGCGGGCGCCGACGGACCCGCCGACCAGCGATCCCGCCGCGATCAGGCCGGCCGCGGCCCAGTCGATCCGGTCGAACGCGACCAGCGTGTACGTCGTCGCCGCGACGACATTCACCAGCAGCGCCAGCAGGTTCTTCGCCGCGTTCATCCGCTGCATCGACTCGGGCAGCAGCGCACCCATCACCCCGATCAGCAGGATGCCCTGCGCCGCGGTGAAGTAGCCGCCGTACACGCCGACCGCGAACGTGCCCGCGGTGAGCGCGATCATGCGGCCGGTGCCCACGTGGTCGGCGGTGCGGCCCGCCGCCTCCGCCCGGGAACGCGCCCACGCCTGGATCCGCGGCCCCGTCACCACCAGGATCAGCGCCCCGATCAGCAGGATCGGCACGATCGTCACGAACGCCTCGTCCGGCAGTCGCAGCAGCAACCACGAACCGAGCAGTGCGCCGAGCAGCGAGGCCGGGATCTGCCAGCGCAGCCGATCCCACTGGCCGCCCAGTTCCCGCCGGTAGCCCCAGGTTCCGGAGACACCGCCCGCCACGAGTCCGACCGCGTTCGACATCGTTGCGACCACCGGGGGATAGCCGAACGCCACGAGCGTCGGGAATGTGACCAGCGTCCCGGATCCGACGATCGCATTGATGCCGCCGGCACAGAACCCGGCCAGCGCGATGACGATCATTTCGGCGGCGGACATTCTCGGCACGCTATCGGCGCCGACTTCCTCGCCGACGCGCGGGGAGCGGTAGCGTGCGCGGCATGAGCCTCGCCCGTGACGAACGCCACGCCCTGGTGGAGACGATGACCGCGGTCGGACCCGACGCCCCGACCCTGTGCGGGGACTGGACCACCCGCGACCTCGCCGCGCATCTGGTGCTCCGGGAACGGCGCCTCGACGCGTCCCCCGGGATCATGATCGCGCCCCTGGCCGGATACACCGCGAAGGTGCAGGCCGAACTCGCGCGGCGCCCGTACCCCGAGCTGCTCGAGCTGGTGCGCGCGGGTCCACCGGTCTGGTCGCCGTTGTGGCTCGTCGACGCCCAGGCGAACCTGGGGGAGATGTTCGTGCACCACGAGGACGTCCGGCGGGCCGGCGGCGACTGGGAGCCTCGTGACCTGGGGGCGGACTGGGACGCCGCACTGTGGGCGCTCGCGAGGCGGATGGGCAGGATGGCGTTCCGAAAGGCGCCCTGCACCGTCGTCATCGACGCCGGGCAGGGGCGCCGGGTGGTCCCGCGGAAGGCCGCCGGCGCGGACGAGGTGACCCTGACCGGCACCCCCGCCGAGCTGGCGCTGTACGCGTTCGGGCGGGACGCGGTCCGAGTCGCGTTCGACGGCCCGGACCAGGCGGTCGCTGCGGTCCGGGCGATGCCGCGGGGCGTCTGACACCCCTGTTGCGGGTGTTGCGGATGGTCCCGATGGGGCCGAAGCGACTAGCCTGACCATCATGGCTGGTAAGTCCGGAACCCGATCCACCACGAGCACCCCGCGGTCGACCGCGCGCGGTGGGTCGTCCGGTGGCTCGTCCTCCCCGGGCTCGAAGGGCGGGGCCGCGAAGGGTGGGGCGTCGAAGAGCGGGGGCGCCAAGCCGCGCAGTCGAACCACCAAGACCGTCAGCACCCCGCGCAAGGCCACCGCACCCCGGCCCGCGAACCGTCGTCCCGCCGCCCGCAAGTCCGGCGGCGCGTTGCAGACCGTCGGCGCCGGTCTCGGTCGCGGCTGGACGCTGATGGCCCGCGGAGTCGGGGCCACCACCCGAACTGTGGGCCGTGCCGCGGACATCGAGCACGGGCACCGCCGCGACGGGATCGCGCTCGGCCTGATCGCGGTCAGTGCCGTGATCGCCGCCGCGATGTGGTTCTCGGCCGGCGGACCCGTCGGCGGCTGGATCGAGACCGGGATCCGCGCGCTGTTCGGCGGCGGCGCCGCGATGCTGCCGGTGATCGGTGTCGTGGTCGCGGTGATCCTGATGCGGACCGAGCCGAATCCGGAAATCCGTCCACGCCTGGTGCTCGGCTCCCTGCTCATCGCGGTACCCGCGCTCGGCGTGTACCACGTGATCAGCGGCGAACCCCGCGACGCCGACGGTCGGGCAAACGGCGCCGGCATGATCGGTTACATCGCGGGCGGGCCGCTCACCGACGGAGTGACTTTCTGGCTGTCGGTGCCGTTGCTGCTGCTCGCGATGGGTTTCGGTGTGCTGCTGCTGACCGGGACCACCGTCCGCGAGGTGCCCGGTCGGCTGCGCTCACTGGTCGGCGCGTCACGGCACGACGACGATTACGAACCGTACGACGGCGAAGGGGACGCCTACGACGACGAGGCCGTCTCGGAGTACGGCGACCACGAACCCGACTACCTCAAGGGGCTGCGCAACCTGCGCCCCACGCGCCGCCGCAACGAGGCCGACTACGACCCGTCCCTGTTCGACGCGGACGGCTACCCGGTCGACGACGGCCGGCCCGCCGGCGGGGACAGCGGCCGGCCCGCCGGGGTCAACGCGTCCGGGTACGCCCGCTTCGACGACCATCCGGTCGCCACCGATCCGGCCACGAACTACCCGCTCGACGAGGGATACGCGCCGACGGAAGTGCTCGTCCGCGATCCGGACCTCGAGGCCGCCGCGACGGCGGCCCCGGCCCCGCCCAAACCCAAGCCGAAGGCGAAGCCGCAGGTCAAGCCCGCACCGCCGGCGCCGAAGCCCGACGACGAACCGGAGATGCTGATCCCGGAACGGGTGATCGAGGGCGACTACACCCTGCCTCCGGCGAACCTGCTGATCGAGGGCGATCCGCCGAAGACCGGCAGTTCCGCGAACCAGGCGATGATCGACGCCATCACCGAGGTGCTCGAGCAGTTCAAGATCGACGCCGCGGTCACCGGCTACACCAGAGGCCCGACCGTCACCCGCTACGAGGTCGAACTCGGCCCCGGCGTGAAGGTCGAGAAGATCACCGCGCTCGCCCGGAACATCGCGTACGCCGTCGCCACCGACAACGTGCGGCTGCTGGCACCGATCCCCGGCAAGTCCGCGGTCGGTATCGAGGTGCCCAACACCGATCGCGAGATGGTCCGACTCGCCGACGTGCTCGCCGCGCCGAGCACCCGCAAGGATCATCACCCGCTGGTCATCGGCCTCGGCAAGGACATCGAGGGCGACTTCGTCAGCGCAAACCTCGCGAAGATGCCGCACCTGCTGGTCGCCGGCTCCACCGGCTCCGGTAAGTCCAGCTTCGTCAACTCGATGCTGGTGTCGCTGCTGCAGCGCGCGACGCCGGACGAGGTCCGGATGATCCTGATCGACCCGAAGATGGTCGAGTTGACGCCCTACGAGGGCATCCCGCACCTGATCACGCCCATCATCACCCAGCCGAAGAAGGCGGCCGCCGCGCTCGCCTGGCTCGTCGAGGAGATGGAACAGCGGTACCAGGACATGCAGGCCAACAAGGTCCGGCACATCGACGACTTCAACAAGAAGGTCAGGTCCGGGGAGATCACCGCGCCGCTGGGCAGTGAGCGGGTGTACCGGCCGTACCCGTACATCCTCGCGATCGTCGACGAGCTCGCCGACCTGATGATGACCGCGCCGCGCGACGTCGAGGAGGCGATCGTCCGGATCACCCAGAAGGCCCGCGCCGCCGGCATCCACCTGGTGCTGGCCACCCAGCGCCCGTCGGTCGACGTCGTCACCGGTCTGATCAAGACGAACGTGCCGTCCCGGCTCGCGTTCGCGACCTCCTCGCTGACCGACTCGCGGGTCATCCTCGATCAGCCGGGCGCCGAGAAGCTGATCGGCATGGGTGACGGGCTGTTCCTGCCGATGGGTGCGGGCAAGCCGACCCGCATGCAGGGCGCGTTCATCACCGACGAGGAGATCGCGGCCGTCGTCGACTTCACCAAGAACCAGGCCGAACCCGAGTACACCGAGGGCGTCACCACGGCCAAGGCCGCGGAGAAGAAGGACGTCGACCCCGACATCGGCGACGACATGGACGTCCTGCTCCAGGCCGTCGAACTGGTGGTCACCAGTCAGTTCGGGTCCACCTCGATGCTGCAGCGAAAGCTGCGCGTCGGGTTCGCGAAGGCCGGACGACTGATGGACCTGATGGAGACCCGCGGCGTCGTCGGCCCCAGCGAGGGATCGAAGGCGCGCGAGGTGCTGATCAAGCCGGACGAGCTGGACGGGCTGCTGTGGTCGATCCGGGGTGGGGACCCGGACGAATCCGCATCCGACGACTGACCTGGTCGTTGGTGGTGAGGCGTGGTCGTTGTGATTGAATGGGGAGGCTTTGGAGGGGAGTATCCCCGTGATCCGTGGCAACCTCGTCAACACGAACGGCGCCGTCGCCGCTCCGGGGTTGTCGGTCGGACGTTCCGGCGGCGCGCGGCGCGTGTCCACCGGGTGACGGACGGCGGGAGAGACCTCCGGTGTCTTCACCGACCCCGGAGGTTTGCGCGTGCACATCACACCACTGGTCTGGATCATCACCTGCTTGGTGATCCTGGGCCTGTTCGTCTTCGACTTCTTCGCCCACGTGCGGACACCGCACGCACCCACCCTGCGTGAATCCGGCTTCTGGTCTGCCGTCTACATCGGCATCGCGATCCTGTTCGGGCTGTTCGTCATGTGGCAGTGGGGAACCGGGGCAGGCGGCGAGTACTTCGCCGGGTACATCACCGAGAAGGCGCTCTCGGTGGACAACCTGTTCGTCTTCGTGATCATCATGTCGAGCTTCGCGGTGCCCCGTGAGTACCAGCAGAAGGTGCTGTTGTGGGGCATCGTGATGGCCCTGGTCCTGCGCGGCGCCTTCATCGCGGTCGGCGCCGCGGCGATCAACGCCTACAGCTGGGTCTTCTACCTGTTCGGCTTCTTCCTCGTGTACACCGCGATCAAGCTGGTCAAGGACCACGGGAACGAGGCCGAGGCCGAGGAGGAGCGGGAGAATCGGATCGTCTCGCTGGTGCGGAAGGTCGTGCCGACCACCGAGGAGTACGACGGCGACAAGCTGGTCACCAAGATCGACGGCAGGCGATTCGTCACTCCGCTCCTGCTCGCCCTGGTCGCAATCGGCTTCACGGACATCCTGTTCGCGCTCGACTCGATCCCGGCCATCTACGGACTCACCAAGGAGCCGTACATCGTCTTCACCGCCAACGCGTTCGCGCTGATGGGCCTGCGGCAGCTGTTCTTCCTCATCGGCGGCCTGCTCGAACGGCTGGTGTACCTGTCCTACGGCCTGTCGATCATTCTCGCGTTCATCGGTGTGAAGCTTGTGCTGCACGCGCTGCACGAGAACACCTTGCCGTTCATCAACGGTGGCGAGCACGTCAGCGTGCCCGAGGTCAGCATCGCGTTCTCACTGATCTTCATCGTCGGTGTTCTGATCGTCACCACCGTGGCCAGCCTGCTCAAGACCCGTGGCGACCAGGCCGAGAAGGCCTCCGCCTGATCGCTCGACGCACTTCGGCGGCGCGCTACACCGGTGGGGTGAAGGTCCCCATGACGGGCTTCCACTCGGTGTAGCGCGCGTCGATGACGATGCCGGCGTGGGTGAACGGGTCGTCGGAGAGCAGTTTCTCGGCCGCCTTCACATCCGGGACCTCCAGCAGCAGCAGAGCGCCGCTGTCGTCCAGGTAGGGGCCGGCCGTGAGGACGTGACCCTGTTTGACCAGCTCGGCCAGCCATACGAGGTGGGCGGGGCGGTGTATGTCACGGTCGGGTACCGAGCCGTCGCGGTAGACGTACTCGACGGCGATGTATGGCATCGGGACTCGCTTCCTACTACGACCGACACGAGAACGCCCGGGACATCTCCACCCCGCCCGGCTCCGTCGGATACCGCGGTCTGCAAACACAGAACGATCGGTACGGAATTTCCGGCCGAACGCGGGTGTGCTGAGAGTATTCCGTCAGACGCTTCGGCGTCGAGAAATACGCGGACCGTTCCAACTTTGCTACCGAAGAGTCACCTGGCGGTGAATGCGCCCATCACGGGGGTCCACTCGGTGAACCGGGCGGCCTCGACGAGACCGGCCCGGCCGAACGGGTCGTTCTCGAACAGGGTGCGGGCGGCTTCCGCGTCGGCGGCGGACACGAGGATCAACGCGCCGCTACCGTCGGCGTAGGGCCCGGTGCTCAGGACCGTGCCCGACTCCACCAGACCGGCCAGCCAGCCCCGATGATCGGGACGGAGTGCGTCCCGCGCTGCGGCAGTGGAAGCACTGTAGGTGTATTCGACGGCGATGACGGGCACGAAGGGCTCGCTTTCTCTCGGGGCGGTGAACGGCGCGGTGGGAAGGAAATCAGAGGGTCAGCAACATGCGGGTGTTGCCGAGTGTGTTCGGTTTGACATAGCTCAGGTCGAGGAACTCGGCGACACCGGTGTCGTAGGACCGGCACATCTCGGCGTACACCTCGGCGGTGACGGGCGTGCCCTCGATCTCGACGAACCCGTGCCGGCCGAAGAAGGAGACCTCGAACGTGAGGACGAAGACCCGCTCGAGTTCCAGTTCGCGCGCCATCTCGACCAGACGGGCGACGACCAGGTGGCCGACACCGCGGCCCTTGACCTTCGGATCCACTGCCACCGTGCGGATCTCGCCCAGGTCAGCCCACAGCACGTGCAGCGCGCCGCAACCCACGATCTCACCGTCGAGCTCGGCGACCCAGAACTCCTGGACCGCCTCGTACAGCGTCACGAGGTTCTTCTCCAGCAGGATGCGGCCGGCGTAGACGTCGATCAGGCGCTTGATGTCCGGGATGTCGGAAGTGCGCGCGCGACGTACCGCCGGCGTGCCCAGTACGAATTTGCTGGGGCCTGAAGTCATGGGGTGCACAGTAGTCGGGGCATGAAACGATATTCTGAGCCATGTGCCGTCCCGCCTTGCCTCCGCCCGCCTCGATGACGCCTCGGGGATGCGCCTTCGACGCGACCCTCGGGGGGTGGGGAGATGACCGCGCAGCAATGGGAGTCGAACGGCGCTTCGATGCCGTCGACTGACCTCCCCGAGACCGTCGCCGGTCGCCCGGTGCCGCTGCTGAACATAGCGAATGTGCTGACGGTGCTGCGTATCGTGCTCGTTCCGGTGTTTCTGGTGGTGTTGTTCGTCGGCGACGGGCACGAGACCGCGTGGCGGATCGCGGCGACGGTCGTGTTCGCGGTCGCGGCGATCACCGACCGGATCGACGGTCAGCTGGCCCGCAAGTACGGCCTGGTGACCGATTTCGGCAAGCTCGCCGACCCGATCGCGGACAAGGCGCTGATCGGTGCGGCCCTCGTCGGCCTTTCGATACTCGGCGATCTGAGCTGGTGGGTAACTGGGATCATCGCCGCGAGAGAGATCGGCATCACCGTTCTCCGATTCGCGGTGCTGCGGCACGGTGTGATCCCCGCCAGCCGAGGCGGCAAGCTCAAGACTCTGGTACAGGCCCTGGCGATCGGGATGTACCTGCTCCCGCTGTCCGGTGCCTGGGCGAGCGCCGCGGCCGTCGTGATGGGATTGGCGGTGGCCCTGACCGTCGTCACCGGACTCGACTACGTCGTGCAGTCGATTCGGTTGCGCGCAGGGGTGCACTCGCACCATCCCGCGCAGTGACCGATCCGCTGACCACGGGCACCGACGCCCCGGCACTGGTGGCGGAGCTGACCGGTCGACGGCAGACGGTCGCCACCGCCGAATCGCTCACCGCCGGACTGCTCGCCGCGACCATCGCCGGGGTACCCGGTGCCAGCGTCGTGCTGCGTGGGGGCTTGATCGTGTATGCCACCGAACTCAAGGCGGACCTGGCCGGCGTGTCCCCGGCGACGCTCGCGTCGGACGGCCCCGTCGCCGCGAGCACGGCCGCCGAACTGGCCACGGGTGCCGCGGCCCGGTGCGGCGCCGACTGGGGTGTGGGGCTGACCGGGGTGGCGGGACCGGATCCGCAGGACGGCAAGCAGGTCGGGACGGTGTTCGTCGGCGTCGCAGGCCGGGACGGGGTCCGGGTTCGGCAACTGACGTTGCCGGGAAATCGCTGGGATATCCGGCGCGGGGCGGTGATCGAGGCCCTGTCCGACGTCCTCGGTCGCGTGCGCTCGGGGTCGGCGGGATAGGGTCGGGAACCAACTCGACACGACGACACGTTGAATCAACAGGACTCGTCGTATCAACCGTCGGGTGCAGACGAAGGAGGTGCCAGATGACCGTGTTGTTGCGAGAAGCGCTCGGGGACAGTCTTCGGCGCACGAGGGTGGCCCAGAGCCGCACCCTGCGCGAGGTGTCAAGCTCGGCGCGGGTCAGCCTGGGTTACCTCTCCGAGGTGGAACGGGGCCGCAAGGAGGCATCGAGCGAGCTGCTCGCGGCCATCTGTGACGCGCTCGACGTTCCGCTGGCAGAGGTGCTCCACGAAGTGAGCGAGACACTGTCGGACGCCGTGATGGATCGCACACGGACCGCCTCGCCCGAGGCGGAGCAGTCCCCGGCGGTTCGAGAGGCGGTGCCGTCTGCAGCCCCGCGCATCGACGAGGACACCCGAATGGTGATTCCGGCGCCGTCGGCCACGGCCTTGGCCGCGGCCTGAGCGAGGAAACGGCGTCGGCCGTGGGCTGACCGCGGAGGGCGTGCACGTCGTCCGATCCGTCCGGTTTCGGTCTGTCGGTTCCGGTACGGCGCGGATGGCGTGCGATGGCCGCGGATCGCTGTAGATTCGACATCGAGCCACCGGATTCACGCGCGTGGTGGCTCGCTCGAGCACCAGGTGAGGGCAGTGGCGCTAGTCCGGTGGGCGACGGTCGCGCACCGGGTCGCGGATGACGCGGCATCAGATGGAGGCAGGATCAAACCAATGGCAAACCCGTTCGTCAAGGCCTGGAAGTACCTGATGGCGCTCTTCAACTCGAAGATCGACGAGAAGGCGGACCCGAAGGTTCAGATTCAGCAGGCAATCGAGGACGCGCAGCGTCAGCACCAGGCGCTCTCGCAGCAGGCCGCGTCCGTCATCGGCAACCAGCGTCAGCTGGAGATGAAGCTCAGCCGCCAGCTCGACGAGGTCGAGAAGCTCAACGCCAACGCTCGCCAGGCCGTGACCCTCGCCGACCAGGCTCAGACCGCGGGCGACACGGAGAAGGCCATCCAGTACACCAACGCGGCCGAAGCGTTCGCCGCGCAGCTGGTCACCGCCGAGCAGTCCGTCGAGGACCTCAAGGCGCTGCACGACCAGTCGCTGCAGGCGGCTGCGCAGGCCAAGAAGGCCGTCGAGCAGAACGCGATGGCGCTGCAGGCCAAGGTCGCCGAGCGCACCAAGCTGCTCAGCCAGCTCGAGCAGGCGAAGATGCAGGAGAAGGTCAGCGATTCGCTGCGGTCCATGGACGCCACGCTGTCCGCGCCCGGCAACACGCCGAGCCTGGACGCCGTGCGCGACAAGATCGAACGTCGCTACGCGGATGCCCTCGGCTCGGCCGAGCTGGCCCAGAACTCCGTCCAGGGCCGGATGATGGAGGTTCAGCAGGCCAGCGTCCAGATGGCCGGCCACAGCCGCCTCGAGCAGATCCGTGCCTCGATGAAGGGCGACGCGCTGCCCGCCGGCGGTGCCGCCACCCCCGCTGCAGGCACCGCGACCCCTGCCGTCGCGCCGAAGACGCCTGCCGCCAAGCCGGATGCCGCAGGCCCGGCCGCGCAGTAGCCACTCACCGTAGCCGCGAGAGCCCGCCCCGGAACCTTCCGGGGCGGGCTCTCGCGTGTCGTGGACCTGGTGACGGCACGGGACGCTCTCCGGCTCCGTCCCTGCCCGCGCCGCCGGTACTCGCGGGGTCAGGGGCAGGGTCGCGTCAGTCGTCGACGCCGCGGGCGGCGAGGGCTTCGCCCATCGCGTCCGCGGTCCGCAACGCACCGATCACGACGGGCACCGCGAGCGCGCGCAGCGAGAAGCCGAGCCCGCGGGCCCGGCGTGCCTCGGTCACCTCGGCCACCAGGCCGGCGAGCAGGGGGATGCAGCGGATCGTCATCGCCAGCACGAGACCGACCCGATCGGGATTGACGCCGAATCGGCGCAGCGGGCCCAGGACCCGGTGCAGGGCGTCGAGCATGTCCAGGACTCGCGTGGTCAGCGACACGAGCGCGGCGACCGCGACCGACAGCAGCAGTACCCCGCACACCACGAGCGCCCGGCGCCACCCGGTGAACACCACCTGGAAGGCCGCGATGAACGCGAGCATCCAGAGCACCGGACGCAGCTGGGCGAGCGCGACGCGCGGCGGGATCCGGGCGATGGCGTACCCCGAGACGACGACGGCCGCGGCCGGGACGAGATGCCACGGCGCCCGGACCGTCACCGCGAGCGCGATGAGGACCAGCATCAGCCCGGCCAGTTTCGCCCCGGCCGGCAGCCGGTACAGAACCGAGTGGCCGGGCCGGTACAGGCCGAGCGTCGTCATCCGACGAGCCGCCGGTAGAAGCCGATCGCCTCGGCGGGGGAGCCGTCGGCGGCGACACCACCCGAGTCGACGACGATCACCCGGTCGAAGTCGTGGAGCAGGTCGAGGTGATGGGTCACCGCGATCAGCTGCTGCGGCAGTGCCGCGAAAGTCTCGGCGACCAGCCGGGTGTTGCGCAGGTCCAGCAGGGTCGTCGGTTCGTCCGCGACGATCACCTCGGGGTCGGTGACCATGATCGCCGCGAGCGCAAGGAGCTGCTTCTGACCGCCGGACAGCAGGTGGGTGGGGTGGTCGGCGTGACCGGCCAGGCCGAACCGGTCCAGCACCTCGGTGACACGGGAATCGCGCTCGGCGGCCGACAGTCCCGACTTCTTGAGGGAGAACGCGATGTCCTCGGCCACGGTCGGCATGATGATCTGGTGGTCCGGGTCGGTGAACACGAACCCGACCTTGCGGCGCACCTTGCGCCCGTCCCTGGCGGTGTCCAGGCCGTCGACGGTGACCTTCCCGACGCTGGGCACGACCAGCCCGTTGACCATCCGGGCGAGCGTCGACTTGCCGCTGCCGTTGGCGCCGACGACCCCGATCCGGGATTCCGTCAGGGTCAGGTCGACGCCCGCGAGCACCGCGCGCTCCCCGTAGTGGTGCGCGACTGACTGGAAACGGATCTCGCTCATCGGGTGCGTGGGAGCGAGGTCAGGCCGGGTCGACCGCGGGTGCCGTGGACACTCGCCGATCGGTGAGCAGCGCGGGATACGCGCGGTGCACCTGGGCCGCGACCACAGCCGCAACAACGGCCTTGACCGCGTCGCCCGGAAGGAAGGTGGCGTTCGCGGACAGTGCCGCCCAGAAGGTGAGATCGGTGCGTAGCAGCATTCCGGCAATGCCGAACGCGTACAGCACAACGATGCCACCGAGCAGGTTGATCAGCGTCCCGAGAATCACGTTGTAGCGCGGCAGCGCCTTGACCGTCAGCCAGCCGATGACCGCCGCGGTCGGGATCCAGCCGATCAGGAAGCCCGCGGTCGGGCTGGCCACCGCGGTCAGTGAGGTCCGGCCGCCGGCGAGGACCGGCAGGGCCAGGCCGACCGCGATGACCGTGAGCACGGCGAGCGTGCCCTTGCGCGCCCCGAGCAGTGCGCCGGCGGCCATCACGCCGAGGCTCTGCAGGGTGATCGGAACCCCCGAGGTGCCGATGGTGATGGTGCCGGGCAGGCCGAGCGCGATGATCAGCGCCGCGAAGACGGCGACCTGGGCGAGGTCGCGCGCGGTCAGCGGGGAGGCGCCGGAGATTCGGGAGGACACGACGGTGCAGAGCTCCTTGCAGGACGGGGACCGGTCGAGCTTATGTCAGGCCGCTCACACGGTGGTCGCCCTCCACCCCGCCGGGAGGTGGGCAGGGCATGGGGGATCACCCTGATCTTTCCCTGATCTTGCCGTTGAGCTGGTGATATGTAGCTCGCGACGTGTCAGGCTGGATGGCAACGGACCACCAAGTCGTGGTGTTCCGCCGGATGGAACGGAGGACCGACGTGTTCTGGAAGATTGTCGGCGTGGTGGCGCTGGTGTGGGTTGCCCTGGCGCTGGTCGGGGTGCTCGTGAAGGGACTGTTCTGGATCCTCGCGGTCAGCGCGGTCGTGTTCGGTGTCTACCTGTTGGTCAAGGCGTTCTCGGACAAGGACTCGAGCGACGTCACGAGGATCTGACGTCGCGAGGACCGGGCCGTCACGAGGATTCGGGGTCGGTCAGATGCAGGCAGGCGAGATCGACGAACGCTCGTGCAATCGGTGTCAGCAGGCGCGGGTTGGTGACCAGGTGGACCGTGCGGATCGGGGCATCGGCGATGGGGAGCAGTCGCAGCCCGGAACCGCGGGCATAGGACTCGGGCAGTATCCCGATCCCGACGCCGGCGCGGGTCAGCTCTGCGACGAGGTCCGCAGAGCCGGCCTCGGCGACCACTCGGCGTGGCAGTCCCGCTGCGGTGAACGCGTCGTCGCTCTGCCTGCGGGCACCGGTCCCGGCGGGGAAGTCGATGCTCGGTTCGGTGGCGAGGTCGAGCAGGGTGATCCGGGCTCGTCCGGACCACGGGTGCTCGTCCGAGACGACGGCGGTCAGTCGCTCGGTGCCGAGTGCGACCGCGTCGAGTCCCGCCTGCGGGCGGGTGTGCCAGAGGCCGATGAAGCCGAGGTCGAGGTCGCCCGAATCGACCTGGGCGGCGATGGCTTCGCTCATCGCGGGGACGAGTTGGACGGACACGCCCGGATGGCGGTCGCGGTACTCGCGGACCAGCGCGGGCAGGTCCAGTTGGGTCAGTGTGGAGATCGTGCCGATCCGGAGTACGCCCGCGACGGTGTCGGTGGTGCTCGCCACTCCGGCCCGCAATCGTTCGGTCGCGGCGAGAACCTCGCGGGCGTGCAGCACGAAGTCCTCGCCGGCGGGCGTGAGCGTCACCCGGCGGCTGGTGCGGTCGAACAGGCGGGCGCCGAGTTCGGATTCGAGGGCAGCGACCTGGTGACTGAGTGCGGACTGGGCCACATGAAGGCGTTGCGCGGCGCGGGTGAAGTGTCGTTCCTCGGCCACGGCGAGCGCGTATCTGAGCTGGCGGAACTCCACCGAATCACTCTCTCATCACTTTTAACGATCAACAGCATCTGATTCAGATGTTAGACAGATGCTTCGTGCGGGCCAAGAATCGAGCGAGTGACCACGACCTCCACCTCTGTCTCGACCGGACTGTCCCGGCCGCTGTTGCTCCTCATGGCGGTCGCGACCGGCCTGTGTGCGGGCGGCAACTACTTCAACCAGCCACTGCTGGACTCGATCGCGGATGCGCTGGGCGTCAGTCAGTCGACGGCGGCGGTCACCGTCACCGTCGCGCAGGTGTCCTACGGAATCGGCCTGCTGTTCCTGGTCCCGCTCGGCGACCTGCTGGACCGGCGCGCACTCAGCGTCGGCCTGATGCTGCTCGCGGCCGCCGGGCAGGCGGTCAGCGGGTTCGCGCCGTCGATCGGCTGGCTGATGGTCGGGACCGCGGCCGCCGGGCTCTTCTCGGTGGCCGCGCAGGTGCTGGTGCCGTTCGCCGCCACCCTCGCCGCGCCGGAGCGCCGCGCCACCGCGGTCGGCACGGTGATGAGCGGTCTGCTCGTCGGCATCCTCCTCGCCCGCAGCGTCGCGGGGCTGCTGTCCGGGCTCGGCGGCTGGCAGACGGTGTACCGGGTGTCGGCGGTGCTGATGGTGGTAATCGCGCTCGCGTTGTGGCGTGCGCTGCCGCCCTCCAGGGAGGATCTCGGCCTCGGTTACCGCGGGATTCTGGTCTCGATGGGGCGACTGATCCGGGACGAGCCGCGCCTGCGGATCCGCAGCGTGCTCGGCGGGGTCGCGTTCGCGTCCGTCGGTGTCGTGTTCGCGACGATGGCGTTCCTGCTCTCGGGTGACAGCTTCGGTTTCGACGATGCCGCGATCGGACTGGTCGGCCTGGCCGGCGTCGCCGGCGCTCTGATGGCGAATGCGGCCGGACGCCTCGCCGACCGCGGATTCGTGCAGGCCACCACGGGGACCGGAGCGGTGCTGCTGTGTGCGTCTTGGGGGCTGTTCGCGCTCGGCGGCCACAGCCTGCCGGCATTTCTGGCCGCCATGCTCGTCGCGGACATGGCGTTGCAGAGCGTGCACGTGAGCAATCAGAGCGTGATCTACACCCTCGCGCCGCACGCCCGCGCCCGCGTGACCTCCGTCTACATGACGGCGTACTTCATCGGCGCGGCCACCGGCTCCGCGCTCGGATCGCTCGCGTGGGCGTCGGCAGGCTGGCCCGGGGTGTGCCTGCTCGGCCTGGTCCTCGCGATCGTCGGCCTGCTGGTGTGGGTGGCGGACCTGCGCGCCGTGGCACGCGAGTCGGCGGCGGAACAGGCATCCTGAAGGACATGGAATCGGCCGGCACAGAAGCGATCCCCGAGGACTGGCAGCGCGGTGTGGTCATCGTCGCGCACCCCGACGACATCGAGTACGGCTGCGCGGCCGCCGTCGCGCGGTGGACGAAGCAGGGCAAGGACATTCGCTATGTTCTCGCCACCAGCGGCGAGGCGGGAATCGAGGGACTCGCGCCGGCCGAGTGCGCACCGCTGCGCGAGGCGGAGGAACGCCGATCGGCCGCCGTGGTCGGCGTGAGCGAGGTCGAGTTCCTCGGGCATCCGGACGGCCGCCTCGAGTACGGTCTCGCGCTGCGCAGGTCGCTGGCCGCGGCGATCCGGCGCTACCGCCCCGAGTTCGTGGTGACGCTGAACCACCACGAGACGTGGGCGCCGGGGATGCGAAACAGCGCCGACCACCGGGCGGTCGGGCAGGCCGCCCTCGACGCGGTGTCCGATGCCGCCAACGAGTGGATCTTCCCCGACCTGACCGAGCCCCGCTGGACGGGCGTGCGCTGGGTCGCGGTCAACGTGATGGTCGGCGTCACCCATGCCGTCGACGTGACGGACACGGTCGACCGGGCCGTGGCCTCGCTGTCCGAGCACGCCCGCTACCTCGCTGCACTGAGCGACACCCCGGTCGCCGAGCAGGCCGCGGCGCAGATCGAGATGGCGACCGGCCCGAAGGTCGGGTTCCCCGCGGAGCGGGCGGTCGGGTTCGAGCTGTACTCGTTCTGACCGCCGGCCCCGCAGGATGTCAGCCGATCGGCGCGCCCACGATGGCTCGACCGGCCCGCGGCACCGTCTCGATGTCGAGGGGCAGTGGCGCGATCCGTTCCCCGTCGGCGTACGCGACGATCCCGGTGGGAGCGGAGCCCGCGGAGCGACCCGGGATGTGAGCCTCCAGCCGGACGCGCCGGGAGCGGTACACCTGCACCTCGTCGAGGTTCACGTGGGTGCCCTTGTAGACGGTGGGGAACAGGCGCACCAGCTTGAGCCGGCTGCCCGGTGACACCACGACCACGTCGAACAGCCCGTCGGTGACGCTGGCGCCGGGCGCGATCAGCATGCCGCCGCCGTACGAGGTGCCGTTGCCGACCGACACCATCGCCGCGTCCACTTCGAGGGTGCGGTCGTCGAGGACGATCCGGTACCCGATCGCCCGGAGGCTCGCCAACTCGGCGAGCATCGCCAGGTTGTAGCGCATCGGGCCGCGCGGCCACGTCATCCGGTTCGCCCGCTCGGTCACCAGCGAGTCGAAGCCGCTGCACAGCACCGTGCCGAACCAGTGCACGCCAGAGTCACCGAGGAGGGCCCGACCCAGGTCGACCTCGGCGACCTCGCCGTCCACCACGACGTCCGCCGCCGCAGCCGGGTCGTCCATCGGCACGCGGAACAGCCGGGCGTGGTCGTTGCCGGTGCCGCCCGGCACGATGCCAAGCGGGACCTCGGTGCCTGCCAGCGCCTGCCAGGCGATGTTCACCAGCCCGTCCCCACCCACCGCGACGAGGGCGTCGGTGCCGGAGGCGACGGCGGCGCGCGTCAACGCCAGCGCCTCCTCAGGCGTGCGACCCTCGATCGTGGTGACGTCGAGTCCGCGCTCGCGCAGGCGCGCCGTCGCGGCAGCGGTCACCTCGTGCGGGTGCCCGCCGCCGGCGTGCGGATTGGTGAGCACCGTCACCGAATTCATGGGATCAGCTTTCCAGGGTTGAGGATCCCGGCGGGGTCGATTGCGTCCTTGACTGCTCGCAGCACGCTCGCGCCGAGTTCGCCGATCTCGTCGGTCATCCACGGCCGGTGGTCGCGCCCGACGGCGTGGTGGTGGGTGATGGTGCCGCCCGCGGACACGATCGCATCCCCGGCCGCCCGCTTCGCCGCCTCCCACTGGGGCAGCGGATCGCTTGTCTGCGCGCACACGATCGTGAAGTACAGCGAGGCGCCGGTGGCGTAGGTGTGCGAGATGTGGCACATCACCAGCGGTGGGGTGCCCTGCGCGGCAAGGGATTCGGTGAGCGCGGCAGTGACCGCCGTCCGCAGGTTCGTCAGGTTGGACCAGTGGGTCGCGGTCTCGAGGGTCTCGACGATCGCGCCGGCGTTCAGCAGGGCGTCGCGCTGGTACGGCGCGTCGAAGCGGCCGTGCTCCCACGCGCGGGCCGGGCCGTCGCCGAGGTCGGTGCCGCCGGCCGCGGCCAGCAGTGCGCCAGCCTCCTCGGAGCGGGCCCGCACGTGCGCCTCTGTGCCCTCGAACGTGGTGATCGCCAGGCAGCCCGAGGTGGGGCTGTCGCCGCCGATGTCCCCGGCGAGGGCCAGGTTGATGCCGGTCTCGGCCTCGTCGGACAGACGCATCACGGTGGGGGCGGCGCCGGTCTGGATGACGGTGCGCAGCGCGTTCGCCCCGGTCTCGAAATCGGGGAACGACCAGGCCCGGTACGAGGTGGTCGCGGGCGTGGGATGAACCCGGACCGTGACGTCGGTGATGACGCCGAAGGTGCCCTCCGAGCCGACGAACAGTTCGCGCAGGTCGGGTCCGGCGGCGGAGGCGGGACCGCGGCCGAGGTCGAGCGTGCCGGTCGGGGTGGCGACGCGCAGGCGCTGGACCATGTCGTCGAAGCGGCCGTATCCGGCGGACGCCTGCCCCGACGATCGGGTGGCCGCGAAGCCGCCGATGGTGGCGAACTGGTAGCTCTGCGGGAAGTGGCCGAGCGAGAATCCGTGCGCGCCGAGCAGTTCCTCGGCCTGCGGTCCGGTCAGTCCGGCCTGCAGGACCGCGATCCCGGACACCGGGTCGAGGTCGACGAGGGCGTTCATGCGGCGTAGGTCGAGGGCGAGGACCGTGCCGAATCGTCCTCGTACCGGATCGACGCCGCCGACGACGCTCGTGCCGCCGCCGAACGGGACCACCGCGACCGCGTTCTCCGTGCACCACCGCAGCAGCGTGAGGACCTGCTCGTGGGACCCGGGGAGCACCACCGCGTCGGGGGCATCCTGTGCGTGGGTGTCCTTGCGGCGCAGCAGGTCCGGGGTGGACTTGCCGCCGGCGTGCCGGAGGCGGGCGCCCTCGTCGGTGCGGACGTGATCCGCGCCCACGAGTTCGTCGAGCGCGGCCCGGTGCGTGTCGGTCAGCGTGCTCGGACGCAGGGTGACCTCGGATTCGACGGGGGGAGCAGCCTGCTGCGCACCGACCCCTAGTGCGGTGCCGAGCAGGGACAGGACCTGAGGGGAGAGCTGTTTGCGGAACGCGTCGAGTCCCCAGGCGTCCCACTCCATCGTCGGTGCCTCGGTCGCCGGACGCTCGAACGATCCGGGCGCTGTGAAGTCGGTCATGCGTTACAGTGTTACACACGATGTCTATCCGTAACGATGAAACCGTGAGCGGTGAACTGGACCGTCCGCGCGGTCTCGAACCCCAGCGCAGCGTCGACGACCAGATCCTCGACGCGGCGCGAACCTGTGTGCTCGAGTTCGGCGTGCGCCGCACCACGCTCGCGGAGATTGCCCGGCGGGCCGGCGTCAGCCGGCCGACCGTCTACCGGCGTTGGCCGGACACCCGCGCGGTGGTCGGGGACCTGCTGACGCGCGAGATCGGGTCGGCGATCCCGCTGATCCCGCAGGACGGACCGGTACGCGAGCAGTTGGTGCGCGCAGTGGCGGTGGCGGCCGAGACCGTGCGCACCCACCCGCTGTTCGTGAAGATCCTGCGGTCCGACCCCGAACTGCTGATTCCCTACATCGTCGACCGGCTCGGCGCCAGCCAGCGCGCCATCATCGACCACCTCGTCCCGGTCGTCGCGGCCGGTCAGGTGGACGGTTCGATCCGCGCGGGCGATCCGTCCGTCATCGCCACCATGGTGCTGCTGATGACGCAGTCCGCCGTTCAGTCCGCAGGCATGGTCGCCGAACTGCTGGCGCCCGAGATGCTGATCGCGGAGCTTTCCACCGCCGTCGATTCCTATCTGACCCCACCGCCCGTCTGAGTCCCGGAACTCCGGGACCCGGAACAAGGAGCCCAACTTGCACGCTCATGCGCCGACCGCACTCAATGCCACCCGCCGCACCCGGGAGCTCGTCGGACTCGGGGACGGCGACCCGATCGACGTCCTGGTGATCGGTGGCGGCATCACCGGGGTCGGGGTCGCGCTCGACGCCGCGTCCCGAGGGTTGCGGACCGTCCTCGTCGAACGCCGCGACCTCGCCTTCGGCACCAGCCGGTGGAGTTCGAAGCTCGCGCACGGCGGGCTGCGCTACCTGGCGACCGGCAATGTCGGTATCGCGCGGGAGAGTGCCGTCGAACGCGGCATCCTGATGACCCGCACGGCGCCACACCTGATCCGGGCGTTGCCGCAGCTGGTGCCGCTGCTGCCGTCCGTCGGCCGGTTCGAGAAGGCGTTGGTGCGTACCGGTTTCCTCGCCGGTGACGCATTGCGCGCGACGGCGCGCACCCCGGCCTCGGTGCTGCCGCGGTCGCGTCGCATCGGGGCCGCCGCCGCGATCGCGCTGGCGCCTGCGGTGCGCCGCGAGGGGTTGCGCGGGGGACTGCTCGCCTACGACGGCCAGTTGGTCGACGATGCCCGTCTGGTCGTCGCGATCGCCCGTACCGCCGCCGGTCACGGCGCGAAGATCCTGACCCGGGTCGCCGCGCATGACGTCACCGGCGATTCCGCGCGCCTGCGCGACGAACTGACCGGGGAGGAACTCACCGTCCGGGCACGGGCCGTGGTCAACGCCGCCGGGGTGTGGGCCGGGCAGGTCGACCCCGACATCACGCTCAAGCCCAGCCGCGGCACCCACCTGGTGCTGGCGGCCGAGCGGCTCGGCAACCCGACGGCGGCGCTGACCGTGCCGATCCCGGGCGAGACGAACCGCTTCGTGTTCGCCCTGCCCGCGCAGCTCGGGCGGGTGTACCTCGGCTTGACCGACGAGGCGGCGCCGGGGGAGATTCCCGACGTGCCGGTCGCCACCGACGCCGAGATCGACTTCCTGTTGACAACCGTCAACACCGCGCTCGGTGGCGACCTGACCCGCGCCGACGTGCTCGCGAGCTACGCGGGCCTGCGTCCGCTGCTCGACACCGGCGACGGCGCCACCGCCGACCTGTCCCGCAATCACGCCGTCCTGACGTCGGGCAACGGCGTCGTGAGCGTCGTGGGCGGCAAGCTGACCACCTACCGGAAGATGGCGCAGGATGCCGTCGACGCCGCGATCCGGGCGGGTGGCCTCGCGGCCGGGTCCTGTGTGACGACGAACCTTCCGGTCGTCGGGGCCGGACCTGCCCCGACGGGACTGCCGGCCTCGCTGGTCGCCCGGTACGGCGCCGAGTCGGCGGCCGTCGCAGAGGCCGGTGACCTCACACCGGTCGCGGACGGCCTCGACGTCACCCGCGCGGAACTCGCCTTCGCCGTCGGGCACGAGGGCGCCCTCGACGTCGGCGACCTGCTGGACCGCCGTACCCGCATCGGTCTCGTTCCCGCCGACCGGGCACGCGCCCTCGACGCGGCGAGCGAAGCGCTCGGCTGACCCGGCGTCCGGCAGGCTCGGAGTCCTGCGAACTCGGAGTCCTGCCGACCCGGTATCTGTCGGAGGCCCGACGTAGCGTGGGGCGGGTCCGGTTCGACAAGGCTGCACCGACCTCCCGGGAGAGCGACCGCCATGACCACCGATTCCCAGAACGCCGCGAAGTCCGACATCCTCGACCTGCTCACCGAGCAGCGCCGCACGTTCCTGATCACCTTTCGTGGCCTCGACGACGCCGGTGCGCGTACCCGGTCGACGGCAAGTGAACTGACGCTCATTGCGCTTCTCAAGCACGTCACCGGAACCGAGCGGGGCTGGGTCCACACGATGACCTCGCGGGACGAGACCGCCGAGTTCGACATGGCGGCCGGGATGCAGTCGTGGACCGTCGGCCCCGACGAGACGCTCGAAACCCTGCTCGCCGACTACGCGGTCGCCGCCCGGGAGACCGAGGCCGCCATCCGGGACGTCGACCTGGACCTGCCGGTGCCCCTGCCGACCGCGCCGTGGTCACCCGAACGGGAGTGGTGGAGCGGGCGGAAGATCCTGATGCACATCCTGCGGGAGACCGCGCAGCACGCCGGGCATGCCGACATCATCCGCGAGAGCCTCGACGGCGCGAACACCACGATGCAGATGGGTGCCGACGCCGGGATGGAGTTCTAGCGGGTCATCGAGGCCGCCCGCGGGCGGCGGCGACACCGAAGTAGTCGCCGCCGCTGCGCTCGGGGTTGTGGGTGCCCCGATCGCGGGCGCGGTCGGCCGGGATCATCTTCGGTATGTGCTTGCGGCAGTGGATGTACGCCTCCTCGACGTGAACGAGGACCCAGCGCTCGGCGCGACGCCCGCGCACCTGTTCCGGCGGGAGGTCCGGATGCGTGAGGCGCACCTGGTCGTCGGGGACGACGAGTGCGGCGCCGTTGACGTGCAGGCCGATCAGGTCGGTGACGAAGTCCGCCATGAACAGGCCGATGTGCGGGTTCTCGACGATGTTGCCCAGGCTCGCCATCACCCCGTTGCCCTGGTACTCGGGATAGCCGATCAGGTCGGGGGAGAAGACCCGGACGAATCCCGGCGGTCCGGCCCGCATCGACACGTCACACGACCCGTCGGCCGCCGCGGTCCCGATGAACAGCAGATCCATCCGCCCGACGAACTCGATCATCGCGGGGTTCAGGCGGCTGCACATCTGGCGCGAATAGAAGCGTTCGGCGCGGAAGGAGGTCCCCAGCTCGTCCTGCATTGCCGTCTCGCCGCGGGTGCCACACGCGGCGTCGAGGCCGACCTCTCCGTTCGAGCCTCGATCGGTACCGGTCATCGTTGTCCACCTCGGGTCCCCCAGAAGTTCGTGCTGCAAAATTCGTGCTGCGACATTCGTGCCGGGAAGTCGTCGACCCCAGGATCGGTCCCGCCCGGGTCGGCCGCCAGTGACCCTGGGGTGAAGGTTGTTGCCACTTTCGGCCGCTCGCCCGATCGGTGCCCGCGAGGCGGCTGCGCGGCGTAGCGTTGGGCGCCATGAGCATTCGGCTCGGATACCAGATGCCCAACTTCAGCTACGGAACCCCGGTCCGGGAACTGTTCCCGACCGTCGTCGCACAGGCCCGCGAGGCCGAGGCGGCGGGCTTCGACACCGCGTTCGTGATGGACCACTTCTACCAACTGCCGGGGATCGGCGAGCCCGACGAGCCGATGCTCGAGGCGTACACGGCGCTGTCGGGGCTGGCGATGGCCACCACCGACATCAAGCTGTCGGCGCTGGTCACCGGCAACACCTACCGGAACCCGCCGATGCTCGCCAAGACCGTCACCACCTTGGACGTGGTGAGCGGGGGTCGCGCGGTGCTCGGGATCGGTGCCGGGTGGTTCGAGCTGGAGCACCGCCAGTTCGGCTACGAGTTCGGCACCGTCGCCGAGCGCATGGACCGGCTCGGTGAAGCGCTCGAGATCATCGTGCCGATGCTGCGCGGGCAGCGTCCCACCGTCGAGGGCGCCTGGTACCGCACCGAGAGCGCGATCAACGAGCCCCGGATCCGCAACGACCTGCCGGTACTCCTCGGTGGTGGCGGCGAACGCAGGACGTTCGGATACGCGGCCCGGTACGCCGATCACCTGAACATCATCTGCAACACCACGGAACTGCCACGCAAGCTCGACGCCCTCGCGCAGCGGTGCGAGGAGGCCGGCCGGGACCGCTCCACCCTCGAGACCAGCTACCTCGCGTCCGTCATCGTCGACGAGAGCGGCGACCGCGCCCGGCAGCTGCAGCGCGAGTTCCTGCTCTCCCGCGGAGTCGACCTCGACACCCTGGACGACGCGGCGCGCGCCGCCGCCACCGACCGGCAGTTCGTCGGCGACCCGGACGAGGTGGCCGAGCAGATCCAGACCCGGGTCCTGGACCGCGGCGTCGACGGGATCGTGATCAATCTCGTCCTCAACGGGGCCGAACCGGGGATCGTGGAATTGGCCGGCCGTACCCTCGGCCCGCTGGTGGCCGGCTGAGTGATCTCCCGACCACACGGTGGGCGGAAGGTGGTCTCGGGGTCGTCCTTCTCTGGCTGGTCAGCCTGCCGTGGTGGACTGACCTGAAGGCCTGGCAGAGAGTGATCCACACGGTTACGAGCATGTTCACGTTGTTGCTGGTGGTGCTGTTGGCGAATGCGAGTCGGCGGGCGAACGAGACGTCGCAGGAGCAGCTCGACGTGGTCGCGGAGGCGCTGGCCGCGTTGATGGACTCCGCCGGAGCGAGCGATCCGGAGTTGCGGGACGCGGCGACGCGGCTCCGGGACGCCGTCGGGCTCGAGGCGCGCCACCGAGCGACCGGTCACGCCGGATCGGCTCCGCCGGACCGGCACTGTGGCACCCTGGTCGGATGCGCGTCGCAGTCGTCGCCGGACCTGATCCCGGTCATGCCATTCCCGCCATCGCTCTGTGTCTGAAACTGATTGCCGCGGGGGATGATCCGGTGCTGTTCACCGGAGATCGATGGCTCGATGCGGCGCGGGGGGCCGGGATCTCGGTGCGCAAGCTCAAGGGGCTGGCGCCGCGGCCCGAGGACGACGACCTCGACGCAGGCGCGCGGATCCATTCCCGGGCGGCATACATCTCCACCGAGATCCTGCCGGACCTGAGCGCGATGCTGCCGGAACTGGTGGTCTCGGACATCCTCACCGCCGGTGGCGGCATGGCCGCCGAGCGACTCGACGTGCCCTGGGTGGAGTTGTCCCCGCATCCGCTGTACCTCCCGTCGAAGGGACTGCCGCCGATCGGCAGCGGCCTCGCGCCTGGGGAGGGCCTGCGCGGACGCGCACGCGACGCCTTGATGCGGGCGGCCACCGCCCGGTCCATCAAGCAGGGCCTGCGCCAGCGGTCCGAGGCGCGCGTCGGGGTCGGGTTGCCCGCGCAGGATCCGGGCCCGGTGGCCCGGCTGATCGCGACCGTGCCCGCGCTGGAGGTGCCGCGGCCGGACTGGCCCGAACATGCGCACGTCGTCGGCCCTCTGCTGTGGGAGCCGACGACTGATCTCCTCGGGCTGCCGCCCGGGGACGGTCCGCTGGTGACGATCGCGCCGTCGACCGCGCACACGGGTGCCGAGGGCATGCTCGAGACCGCGCTGACCGCGCTCGACGGCACCGGGGTGCGGGTGGTGGCGTCGATGCTCGACGCCCCACCTGCCGACCTGCCGTCCTGGGCGCGGGCGGGCCTCGGAAGGCAGGACGCGCTGCTGGCCGATTCGTCGGTGGTGGTGTGCGGCGGCGGCCACGGCATGCTGGCGAAGACGCTCCTGGCCGGGGTTCCCGCGGTGACCGTGCCGGGCGGCGGTGACCAGTGGGAGCTGGCGAACCGGGCGGCCCGGCAGGGCAGTGCCCTGGTGGTGCGCCCGCTGACCGCCGACGCGCTTCGGGAGGCGGTGCTGCGGATGCTCGACGAGCCGTCGTTCGGGGAGGCGGCGCGGGAGGCCGCGCGGACCGCCGGCGACGTCGAGGATCCGGTGGCGGTGTGCCGGGCGGCGGCCGGGGCGGGGCTGTCGCTGCCCTGACGGTCTCGGCCCCGAGGGTTCGCGGCCGTCGGCTACCGTGAAGTCGTGCGACTGACCGAGTTCAACGAACTGGTGCACGGCGAGTTCGGCCGTCTCTACGGCGAATCCCTGCTGGTGGATCACGTGCTGCTCAGCCTGGGCGGAAAGACCGCGGCCCAGGCGATCGAGGACGGTCGCGAGCCGCGGGAGGTGTGGCGCGCGCTGTGCGCCGAGTTCGACGTGCCCCGCAATCGCTGGTAGGTGCCCGGACGCGGCCGACACGCCGCCCGGCCCGTTGACTCGAACAGGTGTTCGCCTATGCTTGGGGGGTGCTCGTCAGGTCGCGTCGGCAAAGTTTGTCGGTGCCCCCGTCTACGGTGACGGCATCAAGAAGAACCGCTCGGATCACGAGTGCTGACCGAACACCAGTCGTTGACTAAGGAGAACCGATGGCACCGCAGGCACACGATCGCGACAAGGCGCTCGAGCTCGCACTGGCGCAGATCGACAAGAACTTCGGCAAGGGTTCGGTGATGCGTCTCGGCGAGGAGGCTCGCCAGCCCATCTCGGTGATCCCCACCGGTTCCATCGCCCTCGACGTCGCACTCGGCATCGGTGGTCTGCCCCGCGGTCGCGTCGTCGAGATCTACGGCCCGGAGTCCTCGGGTAAGACGACCGTCGCACTGCACGCGGTCGCCAACGCGCAGGCCGCCGGCGGCATCGCCGCGTTCATCGACGCCGAGCACGCACTCGATCCGGAGTACGCCCGCAAGCTCGGTGTCGACACCGACGCGCTCCTGGTCTCGCAGCCGGACACCGGTGAGCAGGCCCTCGAGATCGCGGACATGCTGATCCGCTCCGGCGCACTCGACATCATCGTCGTCGACTCGGTGGCCGCGCTGGTGCCGCGCGCCGAGATCGAGGGCGAGATGGGTGACAGCCACGTCGGTCTGCAGGCCCGCCTGATGAGCCAGGCGCTGCGCAAGATGACCGGTGCGCTGAACAACTCGGGCACCACCGCGATCTTCATCAACCAGCTGCGCGAGAAGATCGGCGTGATGTTCGGCTCCCCGGAGACCACCACCGGTGGTAAGGCGCTCAAGTTCTACTCCTCGGTGCGCCTGGACGTGCGCCGCATCGAGACCCTCAAGGACGGCGGCGACGCGGTCGGTAACCGCACCCGCGTCAAGGTCGTCAAGAACAAGGTGTCGCCGCCGTTCAAGCAGGCCGAGTTCGACATCCTCTACGGTCAGGGCATCTCCAAGGAGGGGTCGCTGATCGACATGGGCGTCGAGCACGGCTTCATTCGTAAGTCGGGCTCCTGGTTCACCTACGAGGGCGACCAGCTCGGGCAGGGCAAGGAGAATGCCCGGAAGTTCCTGCTGGAGAACACCGACATCCGTGACGAGATCGAGAAGAAGATCAAAGAGAAGCTGGGCATCGGTGCCGACGTGACCGCGGAGGGCGGCGACGACGCGCCCGTCGACTTCTAGGAGATCCACCGTGGAACCGGACGACCGCCCGCGGAGGTCCCGCAGGCGGACCGGTGACGGCGACTCACGGCGGGCCGGCGACGTCGCCTCCCGCTCACCGGCCGAGCAGGAGGCGCAGGCCAAGGATCTGTGCCTGCGCCTCCTGACGGACCGCGCGCGCAGTCGTGCGGAACTGTCGAAGAAGTTGACGGACAAGGGTTTCGACGCCGAGGTGATCGTGCGGGTCCTGGACCGGCTCACCGAGGTCGGGTTGGTTGACGACGCCGCGTTCGCCTCCCAGTGGGTGCACTCACGGCACACGTACTCCGGCAAGGGCAGGCGTGCGCTGGCGATGGAACTGCGCACCAAGGGCGTTGCCCCCGATGTCGCGGCGGTCGCTCTCGATCAGATCGACGGCGACGACGAACGCGAACGCGCCGCCGAACTGGTGCGCCGGAAGCTGCGGACCGCGTCCCTGGACTTCGAGGTGGACGGTCCGGGCGGACGCAGCAGCGAACGCGACCGTCTGGTGCGCCGGCTGGTGTCGATGCTGGCGCGGCGCGGCTACCCGCAAGGCATGTGCTTCGACGTGGTGAAGACCGAGCTCGCGCAGGCCGGCTCGGACACCGAGGGTTTGGACGACCGCTGAGGTTGGCGCGTCGCCCGGGTCGACGCGGCCGTCACACCATGTCCATGCCCGGTGCGGCGGGCGGTACCGGTGGCGCGACCGCCGGGCGGCCCTTCTTGCCGCCGCGCAGACGCTTCTCGACGTACGTCGCGAGCGCGGACAGGGCCGAGTTGAGCACGATCATGATCGCCGCGACCACCAGGAGCGACGGCAGGTAGTTGCCGTAGAACGCGCCCAGTTGCTGGCCGGATCGCACGACCTCGACGTAGCCGATCAGGTAGCCGAGCGCGGAGTCCTTCAGCGCCACCACCATCTGGGAGATGATCGCCGGCAGCATCGTCGTGATCGCCTGCGGCAGCAGAATCGTGCGTGTGATCAGGCCCTTGCGCATCCCGAGAGCCTTCGCGGCCTCGGTCTGCCCCCGCGGGAGGGAGGTGATCCCGGCGCGCACGATCTCGGCGATCACCGAGCCGTTGTAGAGCGTCAGACCCGTCACCACCGCGGCGAGCGCCAGGTACTTCGCCTTGAACACCTGGTAGTCGGCGAACACCTGATAGGCGAAGATCATCAGGATCAGCACCGGGATGGCGCGGAACAGTTCGACGACGAAACCGCACACCGTCCGGACGATCCGGTGGTCCGACAGTCGGCCGACGCCGAGGAGCACACCGAGGATCAATGCGAGCACGATCGAGATGGCCGCGGCGGTGAGCGTGCCGCGGATGCCCGGGAGGAGGTATGTCGTCCAGGACGTCGTCTCGGTGAACGGACTCCACTTCTCCGCCGTCAACTGGCCCTTGGCGTCGAGCGCCCGGTACACCAGATAGCCGACGGCGACGAGGAGCGCCGCCACGGCCACCGAGGCGAGCCGGTGGAGCGTGCGGGCGCGGGGTCCTGGGGCGTCGTAGAGGACGGTCGCCTGAGGGGTTGCTGTCGCCCGGGTCACCGTGCCACCTCCATCCGCTTGCCGAGATAGCCGAACAGCAGACCCATGGGCAGGGTCAGGATCACGAAGCCAAGCGCGAAGATCCCGCCGACCACGAAGATCGCCGCCTCGTTCTCGATCATGGTCTTCATCAGCAGCGACGCCTCCGCCACTCCGATCACCGACGCGATCGTGGTGTTCTTGGTCAGCGCGATCAGGACACTGCCGAGCGGGGCGATCACCGTCCGGAAGGCCTGCGGCAGCACGATCAACCGCAGGTTCTGCCCGAACGTCAGGCCCAGCGACCGGCCCGCCTCGGCCTGGCCGACGTGCACCGTGTTGATGCCTGCGCGGAGCGACTCGCACACGAAGGCCGCCGTGTACACGGCCAGTCCGAGGACGGCGAGTCGGAAGTTGTTGTCCACCAGCGAGGTCGGAGAGTTCTCCGGGGCCAGCCGCACACCCATCGTCTGGTACAGGCCGAACGAGCAGAAGAGGATGATCAGCGTCAGCGGGGTGTTGCGGAAGACGGTCACGTAGGCCGTGCCGAGCCAGCGGGCCACCGGGACGGGGGAGACCCGCATCGCGGCGAGCACCGTGCCGATGACGAGTGCGCCGACCGCGGACAGCGCGGTCAGTTCGATCGTCGTCCAGAACGCGGAGATCAGCTGATCCCCGTACTTGCTGAGCAGGTCCACGTCACTCCCGGGTGCGGCGGCGACGGCCGCGGCCCGGGCATCTCGCCCGGGTCCGCGGCCGTCGGGTGGTCAGTAGCGGTTGACGGTGGGGGGCGCGGGGATCGGGTAGCCGGACGGTCCGACGTTCTTCTCCAGCGCCGCCTGCCAGGAGCCGTCGGCGATCATCGCCTCGATGGCGTCGTTGATCTTGGCGCGGGTCTCGTCGTCACCCTTGGCCAGTCCGACGCCGTAGTTCTCGGTGGTGAACTGGTCGCCGACGACCTTGAGCTGGCCGGGATACTGGGCGGCGTAGCCGGCCAGGATGATCGCGTCGGTGGTCACCGCGTCCACGGCACCGTTGCGCAGCGCCTCGACGCACGCGGAGTAGGTGTCGAACTCCTGCAGCTGCACCTCGTTGGCGTAGGTGTCCTTGACCTTCTGCGCCGGGGTGGAGCCGGTCACCGAGCACAGCTTCTTGCCGCCGTTCAGCGACTCGGGGCCGGTGATGTCGGTGTTGTCGGAGCGCACCAGCAGCGACTGCCCGGTGGTCAGGTACGGGCCGGCGAAGTCGACCTTCTCCTTGCGGGCGTCGGTGATCGAGTAGGTCGCCACCACGTAGTCGACCTCGCCGTTCTGGATCAGCGTCTCGCGCTGCGCGGACGGGGACTCCTTGAAGGTGATCCCGGACGGCTCGACGCCGAGCTTGCCCGCCACATAGGTGGCGACGTCGACGTCGAAACCGCTGAACGTGCCGTCGGGGTTGCGCAGCCCGAGACCGGGCTGGTCGAACTTGATGCCGACCGTGAGCGTTCCCGATTCGGCGCTCTGGCTGGCGCTCTTCTCCTCGTCGCCGCCACAGGCGGTCGCGACGACGGCGACGGCGAGCACTCCGACCCCGACTCGTAGCGCGCGGGTGATCCTCATGTGTTCCTCTCCTTCGGGTCGAGCAGTGGAATTTCGGCGGTGGTCAGTGTGGTCAGTGGCCGAGGATCTTCCCGAGGAAGTCCTTGGCGCGTGGCGATTTCGGTGCGGTGAAGAAGGTGTCCGGGTCGGTGTCCTCGACGATCTGGCCGTCGGCCATGAACAGCACCCGGTCGCCGGCCTTGCGTGCGAACCCCATCTCGTGGGTGACCACGAGCATCGTCATGCCCTCCTTCGCGAGGTTGGTCATCACGTCGAGGACCTCGCTGACCATCTCGGGATCGAGCGCGGAGGTCGGCTCGTCGAACAGCATCACCTTGGGGTTCATCGCCAGCGCGCGGGCGATCGCCACCCGCTGCTGCTGACCGCCCGACAGCTGTGCGGGGTACTTGTCGGCCTGGTTGCCGATCCCGACCCGGTCGAGCAGCTCCACGGCCCGGGCCCTGGCGTCGGTCTTGCTCATCTTCCGCACCTTCACCGGGGCGAGCATGACGTTCTCCAGGATCGTCTTGTGCGCGAACAGGTTGAACGACTGGAACACCATCCCGACGTCGGCGCGCAACGCGGCCAGCGCCCTGCCCTCGGCGGGCAGTTCCCGGCCGTCCACCGCGATGGTGCCCTCGTCGACGGGTTCGAGCCGGTTGATCGTGCGGCACAGCGTCGACTTCCCGGACCCGGAGGGCCCGACCACGATCACCACCTGGCCGGTGGGGACGTCGAGGTTGATGTCGCGGAGAACGTGCAGGTCGCCGAAGTGCTTCTGCACCCCGGTCATCGAGATCATCGTCGGGGAGATGGCGGTCGGCGCGCCCGCGCCCGATACGCCCGCGTTCGTCATAGTGATGGACCCTAGGTGCTGGGCTGGACGAACCCCAGTCTTTGTGTCGACTCGGCCGGTCGGCGTAATGGAACTTTTACCAAGGCAACGAATCGACGCCCGATCCTGCGATCCCTCACGGAACCCGTCGCGAGTCGTTGCGACGGGTGTTTACTGGTTCGAATACGAACAAAGCCTGCCGAGGGGGCTCCATGACGTACGCGAACGCCGAGATCGACCAGATCCACCAGGGCCGCGGATCGGGGTGGCCGGCATGACCGCGGTGTCCCCGAAGCCGAACCTCGAGGCGTCCCGGCCGTTCCCGGCGCGGCTCGGGCCCAAGGGCTCGTACGTCTACCGGATGGTCACCACGACCGACCCGAAGATGCTCGGGGTGCTGTACCTGGTCACGTCGTTCGCGTTCTTCCTCGCCGGCGGTCTGATGGCCCTGCTGATGCGCGCGGAGCTCGCGGTGCCGGGGATGCAGTTCCTGTCGAACGAGCAGTTCAACCAGCTGTTCACCATGCACGGCACGGTGATGCTGCTGCTGTACGCGACGCCGATCGTGTTCGGCTTCGCCAACTACATCCTGCCGCTGCAGATCGGCGCGCCGGACGTCGCGTTCCCGCGGTTGAACGCGCTGAGCTACTGGCTGTACCTGTTCGGGGCCCTCATCGCGATGGCCGGTTTCGTCACCCCCGGTGGCGCCGCCGACTTCGGCTGGACCGCCTACAGTCCGCTCACCGACGCCGTGCACGCGCCCGGTGTCGGCGCCGACATGTGGATCATGGGTCTGGCGGTCGCCGGTGTCGGCACGATCCTCGGTGGCGTGAACATGATCACCACGGTGGTGTGCCTGCGGGCCCCCGGGATGACGATGTTCCGGTTGCCGATCTTCACCTGGAACATCCTCATCACGATGATCCTGGTGCTGCTCGCGTTCCCGATCCTCACGGCCGCACTGATGGGAGTGTTCGCCGACCGACACCTCGGTGCGCACGTGTTCGATCCCGCCAACGGCGGAAACATGTTGTGGCAGCACCTGTTCTGGTTCTTCGGTCATCCCGAGGTGTACATCGTCGCGCTGCCCTTCTTCGGCATCATCACCGAGGTGATCCCGGTGTTCAGCCGCAAGCCCCTCTTCGGATACAGCGGGATGGTGTTCGCGACGATGTCGATCGCCGCCCTGTCGATGGCGGTGTGGGCGCATCACATGTACGCCACCGGCGCGGTGCTGCTGCCGTTCTTCTCGTTCATGACCTTCCTGATCGCCATCCCGACCGGCGTGAAGTTCTTCAACTGGATCGGCACCATGTGGCGCGGCCAGCTGACATTCGAGACGCCGATGCTGTTCTCGGTCGGCTTCATCGTGACCTTCCTCTTCGGCGGTCTGTCGGGCGTCGTGCTCGCCAGCCCGCCGCTCGACTTCCACGTCACCGACTCGTACTTCGTGGTCGCGCACTTCCACTACGTGCTCTTCGGCACCATCGTGTTCGCCACCTACGCCGGCATCTACTTCTGGTTCCCGAAGATCACCGGGCGGATGCTGGACGAGCGGCTCGGCCGGTGGCACTTCTGGCTCACGTTCATCGGCTTCCACACCACCTTCCTGGTGCAGCACTGGCTCGGCGCCGAGGGCATGCCGCGTCGCTACGCGGACTACCTGCCCTCCGACGGGTTCACCACACTCAACGAAGTCTCCACGATCGGCGCGTTCATCCTCGGGGCCTCGACGCTGCCGTTCCTGTGGAACGTCTTCAAGAGCTACCGCTACGGCGAGGTCGTCACGGTCGACGACCCGTGGGGCTTCGGCAACTCGCTCGAATGGGCCACGTCCTGCCCGCCGCCGCGGCACAACTTCACCGAACTGCCCCGGATCCGCTCCGAGCGACCGGCGTTCGAGCTGCACTACCCGCACATGGTCGACCGGATGCGCGCCGAGGCCCACGCCGGGCGCGCCCACGGGTCGACCGCGGTCGCCGAGGTCGCCGCCGGCTCCGCCGACTGAGACAGGAGACCCGCCATGCAAGGCAATCTGCCCGACCTGCCGTACTACGGACTGGACTGGGAGATGTTCTTCCCGACCAACCTGTACGTTGCATTCGTCAAATGGTGGAATCCGCTCTGAGCGTCCGGTGGCGGCGGTCGAGCGGTGGTGTCCGGTGCCGGTGCACGCCGCGGTCCGGGGAAGGGCGACGCCCGTGGCCGGTGACCTCACGACCCGCGCCGAGATCGACGTGCTGCTCCGCCGCTTCTACGGCCGCGCCCTGGTCGACGAGTTGCTCGCGGAACCGTTCACGGAGGTGCGCGAACAGGGACTCGAGTCGCACCTGCCCGTGATGTGCGACTTCTGGGAAACGATCCTGTTCTCCGCAGGCACGTACCGGGGCAGTCTGTTCCGGATCCACCGGCAGGCGTACGAACGGCACCCGTTCGACGGCGCGCATTTCGACCGCTGGCTGCTGCTCTGGCGCGAGGCGGTCGACGAGCTGTACACCGGGCCGGTCGCGGACCGGGCGAAGCTGCAGGGGCAACGGATCGCCACCGCGATGCACCGCCGGCTGGCGGGTCTGCCCAGCCTCGCGGCCGAGGCGGTCCGGACCGGGGCGGCGGCGATGCCGACCGGGGTGGTCGAGGCGGTTCCGGACGCGGTGAGGGGTGCTCCCGGTCAGGCCGTACCCTGGTGGGGTGGACACGATCGACCCCGAGACCTCGACAGCACCCCGTAGCTACGAGGTCCGCACCTTCGGCTGCCAGATGAACGTGCACGACTCGGAGCGGCTGTCCGGTCTGCTCGAGGACGCCGGCTACACCAAGGCCGTGCCCGGCACCGACCCCGACCTGCTGGTGTTCAACACCTGCGCCGTCCGGGAGAACGCCGACAACAAGCTGTACGGCACCCTCGGTCACCTGCGCCCGACGAAGGACGCGCACCCGGGCATGCAGATCGCCGTCGGTGGCTGCCTGGCCCAGAAGGACCGCGACACCGTGGTCAAGAAGGCGCCGTGGGTGGACGTGGTATTCGGTACCCACAACATCGGATCGCTGCCCGCCCTGCTCGACCGGGCGCGGCACAACCAGCAGGCCGAGGTCGAGATCCTGGACTCGCTCGAGGCGTTCCCGTCGACCCTTCCCGCCAAGCGGGAATCCGCCTACGCCGGCTGGGTGTCGATCTCCGTCGGCTGCAACAACACCTGCACGTTCTGCATCGTGCCTGCGCTGCGCGGCAAGGAGGTGGATCGCCGGCCCGGCGACATCCTCGCCGAGGTACAGGCCCTGGTGGACGAGGGCGTGCTGGAGGTGACCCTGCTCGGTCAGAACGTCAACGCCTACGGCGTCTCGTTCGCCGACCCGGAAGCGCCGCGGGACCGAGGCGCGTTCGCGAAGCTGCTGCGCGCCTGCGGCGACATCGAGGGCCTCGAGCGGGTCCGGTTCACGTCTCCGCATCCCGCGGAGTTCACCGACGACGTGATCGAGGCAATGGCCGCCACCCCGAACGTGTGCCCGCAGCTGCACATGCCGCTGCAGTCCGGCTCGGACCGTGTCCTGAAGGCGATGCGGCGGTCGTACCGCAGCACGAAGTTCCTCGGCATCATCGAGAAGGTCCGTGCGGCCATGCCGCACGCCGCGATCACCACCGACATCATCGTCGGCTTCCCAGGCGAAACCGAGGAGGACTTCCAGGCCACCCTCGACGTCGTCAGGCAGGCGCGGTTCACCAGCGCCTTCACCTTCCAGTACTCCAAGCGTCCCGGGACCCCGGCCGCGGAGATGGACGAGCAGCTCCCGAAGGAGGTCGTGCAGGAACGCTACGACCGGCTGATCGAGTTGCAGGAGCAGATCACCCTCGAGGAGAACCAGAAGCTGGTCGGTGTCGAGGTCGAGCTGCTGGTCGCCGCCGGTGAGGGCCGCAAGAACGCGGAGACGCTGCGGATGAGCGGTCGCGCCCGCGACGGCAGGCTGGTGCACTTCCGTCCCGAGGGCCGGCTGGACGGGCAGGTCCGTCCCGGCGACGTGATCACCACCGTCGTCACCGGCGCCGCGCCGCACCACCTGATCGCCGACGGTCCGGTGCTCGGCCACCGGCGGACCCGGGCCGGCGACTCGCACGAACGCGGCATCACCCCGAAGACCCCGCCGATCGGGGTCGGCCTGGGACTCCCGCAGATCGGCGCGCCCGCGCCGCTGCCGACCGTGACCGGATGTGGAGCATGAGCAACAACGAGCCCGACCCCATCGAGCAGTACCGCAAGGACATCGACGCCGCCGAGAAGAAGGTGGCGCGCGAGATCGACCCCGGCATGCGGGCCCTCGTCGTCGCGGTCGGCATCCTCGCGTTGATGGCGACGTTCGCGTTGCCGCACACCGGGGGAGCGAAGGGCTGGGACGTCCTGGTCGGCAACGACGCCGCCCTGGCCGAGGACATCGCCCTCCCGTCGCGGGTGTTCGTCTGGCTGACGCTGGTGTTCGGGATCGTGTTCGGCATGCTCGCGCTGGTGACCCGGCGCTGGGTCCTGGCGTGGATCTCGGTCGCCGGATCGGCGGTGGCCAGCGTGTTCGGCATGCTGGCGATCTGGTCCCGGCAGACCCTCGACGCCTCCTCACCCGGTGGTGGGCCCGGCATCGGCCTGATTCTCGGGTGGGTCCTGATCATGGTGTTGACCTTCCACTGGGTGCACGTGGTGTGGCAGCGCACCGCGCTCCAGCTGGCGGCCGAGGAGGAACGGCGTCGCAAGACCGCGGAGGGTGACCAGAACAACCTCATCTGGGGGGATCGCTGACGGTCCCCGGGCGGGAGTGACGTCGGGCTCGAGGGAGTCGAATCGTGCCTTTCACCCTGCCCGCGGGAGCCGACGTGGTCGTGGAGACCGAGGTCAGGCATTCCCGCTTCATCGCGGCGCTGCGGCGTGTCGACAGCCCGGCCGAGGCGCAGGACTTCCTGGAGGATCAGCGGCGCCTGTATCCCGACGCGCGGCATCACTGCTGGGCCTACGTCACGGGCAACGAGCAGTCGGATCGGGCCGAGCGGTCGGGTGACGACGGCGAACCCGGTGGCACGGCCGGGGTGCCGATGCTCCAGGTGCTCCGGGCTCGGGAGCTGGTGGACGTCGGGGTGGTCGTGACGCGCTACTTCGGCGGGATCAAGCTCGGCGCGGGCGGGCTTGTGCGTGCCTACTCGGGTGCAGTGGCCGCCGCGGTCGACGCGGCTGCCGGGTCGTCACGGTGGCTGAGCCGGGAACGCCTCGAACTGCTGTCCCTCGAGGTCGGCCACGACACCGCGGGCCGGGTCGAGGCGGACCTGCGGGGGCGCGGGGTTGCGGTTGTCGACACCGAGTACGGCGCCAGGGTCACCTTCACTCTCGCGACCCGGGATCCCGAGCACCTGGCGGCCGCAGTCGCGGAACTCACCGCCGGCGCGTCGGAACTCGTCCCGGCGGGCGTCCGCTGGGTGGATTCCGAGCTGCCGCGCCGGTGAGTGAATCTCTCCCCAGGGGGCCCACCCGACCGGGGCGAGATTCACTCACGGACGGCGGTGCCGTCTATCGGTCGCTGACGGCGCCCTCGGCGGCGTCGGCCCATTCCCGCCACTGCTGGGCCTGGGCGAGAGCCTTCTCGGCATCCTTCGTCTTGCCTGCCGCGGTGGCCTTCGCGGCCTGCTCCTCGAACTGCGCGACTCGCTCCCGGAACTGGGCGGCACGTGCCATCGCCTCCGGGTCGGTGCGCCGCCACTGCGAGTCGGCGGCGTCGCGGACCTTCTTCTCGATGGCGTGCAGCCGGCCTTCGAGATCGTGCATCTTCTCGCGGGGGACCTTGCCGATCTCGTCCCACTTCTCCTGCAGGTCCCGCAGGGCGGCGCGGGCGCCGTCGAGGTCCTTGGCCGGGTCGATGTGGACGCTGCCGAGCAGTGCCTCCTTGGCGGTGGCGTTCTCCTCGAACTCGGCGTCCCGCTCGGACGCGGCGGCGTTGCGGTTGCCGAAGAACACGTCCTGTGCCGCCTTGAACCGCTTCCACAGCGCGTCGTCCGCCTCGCGCGGTGCGCGTCCGGCGGCCTTCCACTCGGTGAGCAGATCGCGGAACGCGGATGCGGTCGGACCCCAGTCGGTCGAGTCCTTCAGCTCCTCGGCGCGTTCGCAGAGTTCTTCCTTGCGGGTCTTCGCCGCGGCGCGCTCGCGGTCGAGTTCGGCGAAGTGGGCGCCGCGCCGGCGGTTGAACGCCTCACGGGCCTTCGAGTACCGCTTCCACAGCGCGTCGTCGAGCTTGCGGTCGACACCGCGGATGGACTTCCACTCCTCGAGGATCTCGCGGAGCCGGTCGCCTGCGGCCTTCCACTGGGTGGATTCGGCGCCGATCCGCTCGGCCTCGGCGGCCAGTTCCTCCTTGCGGTGGGTGTGCTCCTCGCGTTCGTGTTCGCGTTCGGCCTTCTCCGCCTCGGCGGCCTCCTGAGAGCCGGCGATGACGGCGTCCAGGCGCTTGGCCAGGGCGTCGATGTCGCCGATGACGGCCGCGGTCGGGAGGGACTCGGCCAGCGCGGCCGCCGCGGTGCGGGTCCGGCGCGCGTCGCCGGAGCCGGAGGTCAGGCGGGCTTCGAGCAGGCTCACCTCGGTGGCCAGGTCGTCGTAGCGGCGGCCGAAGTGGGCCAGCCCCTCGGCGGCGTCGCCGGCCTGCCACGACCCGATCTGGCGCTCGCCGTCCGCGGTCGTGACCCAGGCGGTGCCGTCCTCGTCGACGCGTCCGAATCGGCTCGGATCGCTCGGCGGCGTCACCGCCGGTGCGTGCACGGCGGCGGGGGCAGCGGGTTTCGCGGGACCGGGTTTCGCGGCGCCCGGCTTGGGGGCGCCCGGCTTGGGAGCGCCCGGCTTCGGGGCGCCGGGCTTGGGTGCGCTGCTGTCGGTCATGACTCCTCATCTCTGCCGCGCGTCACGGCTGCCGCTGCCTCGTTCGTCGCACGCCGATCCTCACGTCTGCGCGCGCTGGTCCCATTCAACCCGGAACAAGGTGTCAGGACCATTGAAACAGCTTGGACCGCGAGAGTAGGGATTGCGCGGGATGCGGCGTGCGCGCAAAGGACGGATCTGGTGGTGGAACCGTGACGGGTGGCGACTACCGTTGGCCGGTGTGTTCACCGCCGCAGCCCTGGTCTCCTCCCCGCCCCTGCTGATTCCCGAACTCGCGGGCGCGGCGGCGACGGAGACCGCCGACCTGCGTGCCGCCACCCTCGATGTCGCCGGTGAGCTGGCCGGACTCGCTCCGACGTGGACCGCGATCGGGGTCGGAGCCACGGAGGCCGAGGTTCCCGCCGCGGCACGCGGCACCTTCCGCGGGTACGGCGCCGACGTGCGGGTGGCCCTGGGGGCGGCCGGCGAGCAGGGCGTCGCCGATCCGAATCTGCCGCTCGCCGCGCTGATCGCCGGCTGGCTGCGCGGGGCCGTCCGCTCGGCAAATCCAGGGGCGCCGGGCACCGAGATCGAGACGATCCTGGTCGCCCCCGACACGTCTCCGGTGTACTGCGCCCAACTCGGTGCCCGGTTGCGGAAGCAGCTGGACGCCGACCCGCGCCCGCGCGCTGTCCTGGTCGTCGCCGACGGTGCGAACACGCTGACCCCGAAGGCGCCCGGCGCCTACGACGACCGCGCGCCCGTCGCGCAGGCCGAGCTCGATCACGCGCTCGCGGAGGGCGACGTCGAGTACCTCGCCCAGCTGGACCCCGTCGCCTGTGCCGATCTCGGCATCGCCGGCCGCCCCGCCTGGCAGGTCCTGGCCGCGCTGTTCGGCGGCACGCCGAGGAAGTGCCGCACCGACTACCAGGGCGCCCCGTACGGCGTCGGCTACCACGTGGGGCTGTGGCTGCCGTGACCGACACCTCGAGGCCGATCGCGGTCGTCGGTCCGACCGCGACCGGAAAGTCCGATCTCGGGCTCGCCCTCGCGCAGCGGCTCGGCGGCGAGATCGTCAACATCGATGCGATGCAGCAGTACCGGGGCATGGACATCGGCACGGCCAAGCTGCCGGTCGCCGAGCGGCGGGGCATCCCGCACCACCAGCTCGACGTCCTCGACGTCACCGAGACCGCCACGGTCGCGCGGTACCAGCAGTCCGCCCGCGCCGACGTCGAGGCGATCCTGGCCCGCGGCGCGGTGCCGGTGATCGTGGGCGGGTCGATGATGTACGTGCAGTCGCTGCTCGACGACTGGGCGTTCCCGGCGACCGACCCGCAGGTCCGCGCGAAGTGGGAGGCGGTGCTCGCCGAGCGGGGGGTGGCGGGCGTGCACGCGGAACTGACGCGGGTCGACCCACAGGCCGCCGCGACGATCCTGCCCACCGACGGCCGCCGGATGGTGCGCGCCCTCGAGGTGGTCGAGCTGACCGGGCGCCCGTTCGCCGCGTCGGCCCCCACGATCGGGGAGCCGCGGTGGGGGACGCGCGTGATCGGAGTCGACCGGGACACCGCCGAGCTCGACGAGCGGATCGAGCTGCGGACCCGGCTGATGTTCGAGTCGGGACTCGTCGAGGAGGTCGAGACGCTTGTCGCGGCAGGCCTGCGGGAGGGGGTCACCGCGCCGCGGGCGATCGGCTACGCGCAGGTACTCGCGGCGTTCGACGGCGAGTACGACCTCGACGAGGCCCGGATGCGCACCCTGATCGGCACCCGCCGGTACGTGCGCAGGCAGCGGTCGTGGTTCCGGCGGGACCAGCGCGTGCGGTGGCTGGACGCGGCGAGGCCGGACCTGGTCGACGCGGCCCTGACCGTCGTGCAGGCACCGCCCGTCGTGGAGGCACCGCCCGTCGTGGAGGAGTTGTCGAGCGTGGATGAACAATCGGTCGTGGAGGATCAGTGACGAAGAAGACGGCGCGCCGGACGCCGGGTGGGCAGCCCCGGGTGACGGTGCGCAATGCCCGGTTCCAGCAGTGGCAGTCGTACCTGACCACCCGGGCGAAGCGGACCAAGGCAGGCCGGTTCCTGATCCAGGGCGTCCGGCCGCTGACCCTGGCACTCGACCACGAGTGGCCCGTCGAGACGCTGCTGTTCCGCGTCGACGGCCCGCCGCTGTCCGAATGGGCCCGCGGCGCCCTCGAGCGGTGGTCGGGTGAGACGGTCGGCGTCGCGGGCGAACTGCTTGCCGAACTGGGTGAGAGGTCGGAGTCGGCGCCGGAGCTGATCGCGGTCGCGAAAACCCGGACGCGACCGCTGTCGGCGCTGACATTGCGCCGCGGTGAGCGGGCGCCGCTACTGGTGGTGTTCGACCGGCCGTCGTCGCCCGGCAACCTGGGTACTCTGATCCGCAGCGCCGACGCGTTCGGGGCGGACGCGGTGGTGGTCACCGGGCACGCCACGGACCCGTTCGACCCGCAGTGCGTGCGCGCGTCCACCGGTTCGTTGTTCGCAATGCCGGTGTTCACCGCCGCCGACCCCGACGAAGTGGTCGCCTTCCGCGGCCGCCAGAAGATGGAGATGCAGATCGTGGGCACCGACGAGCACGGCGCTGTCACGATCGCCGACCACGACCTGAGAGGTGGAACGATCCTGGTGATCGGTAACGAGACCCGTGGCATGAGCGCCGCCTGGCGCGGCGCCTGCGACGTCACCGTCAGCATTCCGATCGGTGGTGCCGCGAGTTCCCTCGGCGCGCCGTCGGCCGGTGCGGTGTGCCTGTACGAGGTCACGCGACAGCGGATGACCGCGGTGGGGGGCACCCGATGAACATCGCCGATCACCTGGCTGCGCGGATGAGCCTGTTCGGGGCGGCGGCGACGATGCCCGGCGTGGGTCGCACGGCCGCCATGCAGTTCAGCAAGGGCCACGGGACGGAGAACGACTTCGTCCTGCTGCCCGACCTGGAGGCGACGATCGACCTGACCGAGGCGCGGGTGTCGACGCTCTGCGACCGACGCAGCGGGCTCGGCGCCGACGGGTTGCTGCGGGTCGCGCGGGCGGGCGTGCTGAAGGAGGCCGGGGTGCTGGACGCCCTGCCGAAGGGTGTCGGCGTGGACGACTGGTTCATGGACTACCGCAATGCCGACGGGTCGATCGCCGAGATGTGCGGCAACGGGGTCCGGGTGTTCGCGCACTTCCTGCGCGCGTCAGGGCTCGAACTCGCCGACGAGTTCGTCGTCGGATCCCGGGCAGGTGCGCGCCCGGTCGTGGTGCACGGCCTCGACGGCGCGACCGCCGACGTGACCGTCGACATGGGCGTGGTCAAGGAACTCGGGACCTCCACCGCCACGGTCGCGGGCACCGAGTTCAGCGGTCTCGGCATCGACGTCGGGAACCCGCACCTGGCGTGCGTGGCCGAGGACCTGACCGCCGAGTCGCTGGCGGCACTCGACCTGACGGTCGCCCCCGACTTCGACGCCGACTTCTTCGAGCACGGCGTGAACATCGAGATCCTCACCGCGCTCGCCGACGGCGCCGTGGACATGCGGGTGTACGAGCGCGGGGTGGGGGAGACCCGTTCCTGCGGCACCGGAACCGTCGCCGCGGCGGCCGCGGCGCTGCGCGCCGCAGGCAGGTCCGAGGGCGAGGTCGAGGTCCGGGTACCCGGCGGCGAGGTGCGTGTCGCCGTCAAGTCGGGCAAGGCGACCCTGCGGGGGCCGTCGGTCCTGGTCGCCTCCGGCAGCCTGGACGAGACCTGGTGGTCGTCTCTCGGCGGGTAATGCGGATGCACCGCGGGGGCCGTCCGTGGGACGATGGCGGGGTATGACGAATTCAGACGAAATGACTCACGACACCGACCACCACGATGATCGGCCCGCCGGTGTTTCCGGCCACGATCCGTCGGTGGGTGAGATGCAGCTCGACGAGCGCAGCGCGCTTCGCCGAGTGTCGGGCCTGTCCACCGAGCTCACCGATGTCACCGAGGTCGAGTACCGGCAGCTGCGCCTCGAACGGGTGGTGCTGGTGGGGGTCTGGACCTCCGGCACCGCCACCCAGGCCGAGGCCAGCATGGCCGAACTCGCCGCTCTCGCGGAGACCGCCGGATCGGAGGTCCTCGAAGGCCTCGTCCAGCGCCGCGACAAGCCGGACGCGGCCACGTACATCGGGTCGGGCAAGGCCGGTGAACTGCGCGAGGTGGTTCTCGCGACCGGCGCCGACACCGTCATCGCCGACGGCGAGCTCACTCCCGCTCAGCTCAATGCGCTGGAGAAGGTCGTCAAGGTCAAGGTGATCGACCGCACCGCCCTGATTCTCGACATCTTCGCCCAGCACGCCACGTCCAGCGAAGGCAAGGCGCAGGTCGCGCTGGCGCAGATGCAGTACATGCTGCCGCGGCTGCGCGGCTGGGGCGAGTCGATGTCGCGACAGGCGGGCGGCCGCGCCGGCAAGGACGGCGGCGTGGGAACGCGCGGGCCGGGCGAGACGAAGATCGAGACCGATCGGCGGCGGATCCGTGAGCGGATGGCGAAGCTGCGCCGCGAGATCAAGGAGATGAAGGGTGCCCGCGACACCAAGCGCACCCGGCGGCTGCGCAGCGACATCCCGTCGGTCGCGATCGTCGGATACACCAACGCGGGCAAGTCGAGTCTGCTCAACGCCCTGACCGGCGCCGGCGTCCTGGTACAGGACGCGCTGTTCGCGACCCTGGATCCGACGACCCGCAAGGCAGAGTTCCCGGACGGCCGCGAGTACGTGCTGACCGACACCGTCGGATTCGTCCGCCACCTGCCGACCCAGCTGGTCGAGGCGTTCCGGTCGACGTTGGAGGAGGTGGCGGACGCCGACCTGCTGCTGCACGTCGTCGACGGTTCCGATCCGCTGCCGACCGATCAGATCAAGGCGGTCCGGGAGGTCATCACCGAGGTCCTGCGGGAATCGGACGCCCCGGCACCGCCGGAACTGCTTGTGGTCAACAAGATCGACGCCGCCGACCCGATCACCCTCACCCAGCTGCGCGGCCTCCTGCCGGGCGCGCGGTTCGTCTCCGCCCGGACGGGGGAGGGCATCGAGGATCTGCGGGCCACCCTCGCGAACCTGGTGAGTCCGCCGGAGGTGGAGGTCGAGGTCCTCGTGCCGTACACGCGCGGCGATCTGGTGGCCCGAATTCACTCGGATGGGCGAATTCTCGGCTCAACCCACGAGGTGGAGGGCACACTGATCCAGGCGAAGGTGCCGCCGGCGCTGGCCTCCGCCCTGGAACAGTTCCGTCACAGCGCCGCGTGAGTACCGCGACGGCACCGCCGTCGGAACCCCGCGACGCTGAGGAGAACTCGAGGATGACCGGATCGAACGCCGCGGTGCGGAGACGGATGGCGGCGCTCGCGCTGACGGTGGTGGGGTCGGCGATCCTGACGGCGGCCCCGGCCACCGCCCAGGGTTCGGGCGGCTCGACCGGATCGTCGACGGGGTCCGACGCCGTCGACGCGACGTTCGAGACGCTGTGTACGCCAACCGAGTCCGGCCTCTCCGAGATATCCGGTCTGGCTGCCACCGGCGACAGGATCCATGCGATCGGTGACAGTGGCACCGACGACAGGGTGTGGGTGCTCGACAACCAGTGCCAGGTCATCGACACGGTGCCGGTGCCACCCACCCCGGTCGACGTCGAGGACATGGCCCTGTCCGACGGTCGGCTGTGGCTCTCGGACACCGGCGACAACAACAAGGTGCGCCAGCAGGTGTCGCTGACCGACGTGGACCCTGCAACCGGCGCCGGTGCCATGCACCTGCTCACGTACCCCGACGGCCCGCACGATGCGGAGACGCTGCTCGTCGGCAGGGACGGCCGGCCGGTGATCGTCACCAAGGAGGTGCTCGCGGCCAGCGGGATCTACCGCCCGGCCGGCGGCGCCACCCTCGACCAGCTCGGTCCGGGACCGGCGCCGCTGGAGCGCGTCGGACAGCTCGCCTACGCGCCCACCGACACACCCGGCAGCCCGATGCCGGTCGCGGGGTCGATCCTGATCACCGGCGGCGCGGTCAGCGCCGACGGTCGGGTCGTCGCGGTCCGCACCTACACCGACATCTACCTCTACCCGGCGCCCGACGGCGACATCGTGGCCGCGCTGACAACCGCGACGCCGGTGCGCGTCCCGATGCCGAACCAGCCGCAGGGCGAGGCGATCGCGTTCACGCCGGACGGCGACCTGCTCAGCGCGTCCGAGTCGAACGGCGGTGCGCTGCCTCCGATCCAGATACTGCGCGGGGCGACCGCGCTGGTGCCGCTGCCCGCAGTGCAGCCCCTCATGCAGCCGGTCGCGCAGCCGGTCGCGGCGAGCGCGGGCGGCACGAACACCGGCGCGGTGGTTGCGGCGGGCGTCGGGGTCGGCGCCGCCACGCTCGGAGCCGCCGTGTTGTACCGGGCCCGCCGAGGAGCCTGAACCCGAAACCGGGTCCGCTGCGGTTCGTCCCACCTGCCCGAATCGTCCGCTGTCCGATTCGTTTCGGGGCACCGACCGGCGGATACTGGCGCGGTGCCCGACACTCACGTCCTGCTGCGGTCGCTGTCGCGGCTGTCGCTGATCGGCCCGACGGCCACGGTTGCCGTCACGGTCGCCGCTACGTTTGCGGTCCTTGCGCTCCTCGGGCTCGCGCGCCGGTTGCCGCGGCGGGAACTGCGCCGCGCCGCCGTCGCGGCCCCTCTGGGCGTGGTGATGGTGCTGTCCGCGGTGTGGGCGGCCGGCCGTCCACTTCCGTTGCAGCTCAGCGGTGTCGGGGTCACAGCGGTCGTGCTGGGTGTCACCGGGATGTGCGTGGCGGTCGCGACGGCGGTGTCCGCCGGCTCACGTCGAGTCCTGGTGACTGCGGTGGCGGCTCTTGCGGCCGTGACACTGGCGGGGTCCGCGGTCGCGGTGGTGAACCGGGACAGCGGGCGTTACCCGACCGCGGGTTCACTGCTTGGCCACCGCGCGCCGGCGGCGGTGCGCTACGTCGATTTCGGTGAGGTGCCCGGACCGCAGCAGCGGGTGCAGGCAGGTACCCCGGTGTCGCGGGTCTGGAAGCCGCCGCTGCGCGCCGCCCGGGACGGACTGCTCACGCACGCGCAGATCCCCGGCGGGCGTTCCGGTTTCGCGGCCCGGCCCGCGCTCGTCTACCTGCCGCCGGCATACCTGGACTCGCCGCGGCCGCTGCTGCCGGTGCTGGTGCTCGTCGCCGGTAACCCCGGCCGACCCGAGGACTGGCTCGACATGGCGTTGGCCGAGACGGTGTCCGCATTCGCGGCGGCCCACGACGGGCTGGCGCCGGTGGTGATCGTGCCCGACGCGCTAGGCGGCGACGACGCGCTACCCCTGTGCCTGGACTCACGGCTCGGCAACGTCGAAACCTACCTCGCGGTCGACGTTCCGGAATGGGCGCACACGCAGCTGCAGGTCAGTGCCGACCCCCGGTCGTGGGCGATCGGGGGCTACTCCTACGGTGGCACCTGCTCGGTGCAGCTGGCCGTCAACCGGCCCGACGTCTACCCGACCTTCCTCGACATCTCCGGGCAGGACGAACCGTCCCTCGGCGACCACGCGGAGACGGTTGCCGCGACCTTCGGCGGCGACGAGTCCGCGTTCGCGGCGGTCAGCGCCCGGGACGAGCTGGGACGAGGCGCGGCTCCGGACATCGCGGGGGTGTTCGTGGCGGGTGCGGACGACGACGAGTACGGACCGCAGCAGCGCCGCATGTACGCCGCGGCCCGGGCTGCGGGCCTGGACGTGCGCTACTACGAACTGCCGGGTCCGCACAGCGGTGACGTGTGGGCGCCGGCCTTCGCAGGCGAACTGGGCTGGATCGCGGCTCGTACCCACCTGGTCGCCGACTCCTGAACCACCGCGCGGCAATGTTCTGCCGGACCGGCTCGGCGCGGTGGCAGTCGGGCCGGCGATGCCACAGGATGGACGGCATGGACCCCGTCGAGGCGTTGCGGGAGATCGCGTACTGGCTCGAACGCGGGCGGGCGGAGACGCACCGGGTGCGGGCCTACCGCCGCGCGGCGGACATCGTCGAGGAGCTGTCTCCGCAGCAGCGGGACCGGCTCGGCCGCACGGACACCTGGACGGCCCTCTCCGGCATCGGGCCGAAGACGGCGGCGGTGATCGCGCAGGCGTGGTCCGGGCAGGTGCCGGCGTACCTCACCGAGGTCGAGAACGCCGCCAAGCAGATCGGGGAGGGCGGCCGCGAGCTGCTCGCCGCGCTTCGCGGCGACCTGCACACCCACTCCGACTGGTCGGACGGAGGCAGCCCGATCGCCGAGATGATGCATCGTGCCGCCCTGATCGGGCACGACTACTGCGCGCTGACCGACCACTCGCCGCGGTTGACCGTCGCCAACGGGCTGACCGCCGAGCGGCTGCGCCGCCAACTCGACGTCGTCACCGAACTCAACGCGGAGCTCGCCCCGTTCCGGATCCTGACCGGGATCGAGGTCGACATCCTCGACGACGGCAGCCTCGACCAGGATCCGGACCTGCTCGCCGAGCTGGACGTCGTGGTCGCGAGCGTGCACTCGAAGTTGGCGATGGAGTCCGACGCGATGACCCGGCGGATGGTGCGGGCGGTCGCGAATCCGCTCGTCGACGTGCTCGGGCACTGCACCGGCCGGCTCGTCGAGGGCGGGCGGGGTACCCGGCGCGAGTCCACGTTCAACGCGGAGGTGGTGTTCGAGGCGTGCAGTCGGTTCGACACCGCCGTCGAGATCAACAGCCGTCCCGAACGCCGCGACCCGCCGTCGCGGCTGATCCGGCTCGCCCTCGAACGCGGCTGCCTGTTCGCGATCGACACCGACGCGCACGCGCCCGGCCAACTGGACTTCCAGGGTTACGGCTGCGAGCGCGCGCAGGCCTGCGGAGTGCCGGCGGACCGGATCGTGAACACCTGGCCTGCGGACGAGCTACTGTCCTGGACAGTCGCCTGACCGAATGCCGGGTGACCCTGGTGCCGGTCGCGTCCGGTGACGGCCCCGCCGCGAGAAGGAGCAATCGTGACCGGATCCACCCGCGCTCGTGCCCTCGGCCTCACGCTCGCGGTCGCCGCCGCGCTGTTCGGCGCCGCGCCCGCCCACGCCGTGCCGGAGGCCGCCGCGCCCGGCACCGTCACCTCGACGGCCGCGCTACCGCAGGATCTCTGGTACCCCGGAACCGCCCACGCGGAGAAGCTCACCTACTGGACCACCGGCGCGAACGGTGAGCCCGCGCTCAGCACCGGCGCCGTCTTCCTGCCCGCCGGGCCGGTGCCCGAGGGTGGCTGGCCGGTGATCTCGTGGGCGCACGGCACCGTCGGACTCGGTGACGACTGCGCACCGTCGGTGGCGGGACCGGCTGCCCGCGACCGCGACTTCGCCTACCTGGGGACCTGGCTGTCCCAGGGCTACGCGATCGTCGCCAGCGACTACGCCGGCCTCGGCACACCCGGCACGATGCCCTACCTGGACGGCAAGGCCGAGGCGCACAGCGTCGTGGACATGGTCAAGGCCGGCCGCAACGCACAGCCCGGCCTGTCGAACAGGTGGGTGACCATCGGCCAGTCGCAGGGTGGCGGCGCCGCCATCACGACCGCGCGCCACGCCACCGAATTCGGCGGGCCCACGCTGGACTACCGCGGCGCGGTCGGGACCGGCGTGCCCGCCTACATCGAGAACATCGTCGCGCTCGCCGGGCCGGGGGTGCCGCCGGTCGCGCTGCCCGCAGGCCTCACCGCGTACGCGCTCTACATCCTCGCGGGCCTGAACGCCGCGCACCCCGAGGCGAGCATCCCGTCGCTGCTCAGCGACGAGGGCAGGTCATGGATGGCGAGGGCCGAGACCGAGTGCATCGGGCCGTTCGAGGAGTCGGTGCGCGGCCTGGTGCTCGGGTCGTTGTTCGTGAAGCCGCTCTCGTCGATCCCGAACGTGCACGGACTGCTCACCGACTACATGGGCATTCCCGAAACGGGCTACGACCAGCCGTTCTTCATCGGTCAGGGCCTGCGGGACACCGACATCATCATGCCCTCGACGCTGCAGCTCGGCGCCACGCTCGCCCGTAACGGGGAGCCGGTGACGTTCAAGACCTACCCGACGGACCACAGCGGCACCATGGCCGCGTCCCTGGCCGACACCGTGCCGTTCGTGCGGGAACTCTTCGACGGCACGCCGCCCGCACCGTCGTTCGGCAGCTGACCCTCCGGTCGGCGACCGCGGCGACCGACCGGCGTCGCGGACGTCAGGCCGACGCCGCCGGTGTGACCCGAGGGATCTCGGCGCTGGTGGCCTTCGCGTCGAAGTAGTCGCCGCCCTTGCGGCGGGTGTCGTCGGTGCCCCAGTCCCGTGTCCGTGCCACCGGTGCCATCTGCGGTATGTGCTTGCGGCAGTGGATGTACGCCTCCTCCACGTCGACGACCACCCAGAGTTCGGGGGCGCGTCCACCGGTGTGGTCTTCGGGAAGGTCGGGCACCTGTGCACGCAACTCCGGATCGTCGACGATGCGGGCGCGGCCGTTGACGTGCAGGCCGATGAGGTCGCGCACGAAGTCGATCATCAGGATGCCGACGTGGGGATTCTCCCGAATGTTGCCGAGGCTGGCCATCACCCCGTTGCCGCGGTACTCGGGATAGGCCAGGGTGTGCGCGTCGATGACATGGATGAATCCCGGTGCTCCCGCGCGAAACGACGAATCGCATTCCCCCCGCGCATCCGAGGTCGCGACGAACATCATCTCCTGGCGGCACGTGAACTCGATCATCTCCGGGTTCAGGTGTGCGAGGACCTGATCGGAATAGAACCGTGCCGCGCGTTCGACGGTGCCGTACTCGCGCTGCAGTTCATGTTCGCCGACACTCCCCACCGTGTCACGAATGGTCATGAAACTCCTCGGAACGCTCGGACCCCGCAGGCGCCGGGTGTGGACGCGACAACGCTAGCCGGGCCGTGGACCTGCCGCAGCGGTTCGTCCTTTGCCCACGACGCACGGCGTGTCCGCCGTCGACCTGGCCGTTTCTCGGTTATCGCCCCGTGACAGAATTTGCGTCGTGACCAAGCGAGAAACGGCCCCCGCACGCACCGCCGGACTGGGGTGGAGCCTGCACGGAGATGGCAAGACGATCACCGACGGAGCCGTTGTCGCGCCCGACGAACGACTCAGTTGGCCCCGAACGGTGGGCATCGGGATGCAGCACGTGATCGCCATGTTCGGGGCGACGCTGCTGGTGCCGACGATCACCGGGTTCCCGGTCACCACGACGCTTCTGTTCTCGGGCATCGGCACCGCGCTGTTCCTGCTGATCACCCGCGGACGGGTGCCCAGCTACCTGGGGTCGTCGTTCGCGTTCATCGCCCCGCTCACCGCCGCCGCCGCGGACGGGCCCGCCGCCCAGCTCGGAGCGGTCATGTCCGTCGGCGTGGTGCTGATGCTCGTCGGCCTGGCGGTGAAGCTCGCAGGAGCACGCGTGCTCGACGCGGTGATGCCGCCGATCGTGACCGGAGCCGTGGTCATGCTGATCGGCCTGAACCTGGCCCCGGCGGCGGTCGGGTCCTTCGAGGCCCAGCCGCTGATCGCCGCCGTCACGCTGGTCGCGGTCCTCGTCGTCACCGCGATCGGTCCCGGACTGCTCGGCAGGCTCGGCATTCTTGCGGGCGTGGTGATCGGCTGGGTGTTCGCCGCGGTCACCGGGGGCCTCGCGGAGGACAGGGTGGACGCGTTGCGGGAGGCGGCGTGGATCGGCGTTCCGCACCTGCACGGACCGGAGTTCCGCTGGTCGGTGATCGCGCTCGCGTTGCCCGTCGTGATCGTCCTGATCGCCGAGAACGTCGGTCACGTCAAGGCGGTCTCCGCGATGACCGGACGCAACCTCGACTCGATTGCCGGTGACGCGTTGTTCGCGGACGGCCTCGCGACCACCCTCGCCGGGGCAGGCGGCGGATCGGGCACGACGACCTACGCCGAGAACATCGGCGTGATGGCCGCGACGCGCGTCTACTCGACCGCCGCGTACTGGGTCGCCGCGGCGACCGCGGTGGTCCTCGCGTTCTCGCCGAAGTTCGGTGCCCTGGTGTTCACCGTGCCCGACGGCGTGATCGGCGGCGCGACGCTGGTGCTGTACGGCCTGATCGGCATCCTCGGTGTGCGGATCTGGTCCGACGCGAAGGTCGACTTCACCGATCCGGTGAATCTGACCGTGGTGGCGGCCGCGCTGGTGGCCGGGATCGGCGACCTGACCCTGTCGATCGGGTCCGTCGAACTCGGTGGCATCGCCTGGGGTTCGGTGGGCATCCTCGTCGGCTACCCGCTGATGCGGGCGCTGGCCAGGTGGCGCCGCTGACGGCACCTCACCCGCGCACTCGGTCACCGGCCACGTCCTCGAGCGTCAGGTCCAGTGACGACCGGTCGAGCAGGTGTGCGCGCACCCGCGCGGCCACGCCTGTGTGGTGCAGTCGTTCGGCGCGGATCCGCTCGCACTGCGCGACCAGCAGTTGTGTGGTGTGGGTGTTCGCCATCGGTGGGACCTGGTCGAGATACGCCGCGTCCAGGACCACCTCGCTGCGTGGGTGCCCGAAGGTGACCGGCACGCGGAAGTAGTCGTCGTACACCGCGGTGGAGCCGGGTTCGTCTGTGGCGAGCCGGATCTCGCGCAGCGGCACCTGGTCGCGGCCGGGGAAGATGTCCCGGTGGATCTGCAGGACGGCGGCCATGTCGCGTTCGACGAGGAACCGCCGGATGTCCTCGGGCACGTCGTCCGCCTCGAGGGTCAGCACGTAGCGGTCGTCGGCGTCGATCCGGGCCGTCATCGTGGTGAACGCGAACGTGAGCAGCGCGAAGTGGAGGCCGCGTTCGACGGTCTCGCGCGCGGACGCGGATGCGGTGAAGAGGAATCCGAGGTAGCCGTACGCGGTCAGGCGGTAGAGCCGGCCCAGTTCGACGCCGACGCCGGGCCGGTTGCCCATCGCGGCCACCAGGTTCCGGATCACCGCCACCTCCTGGCACGCCTCGACGAGGATTTCGGGGTCGGTGAGCGCCGCCGCATCGATTCGCGTGCCCCGCAGCAGCGTCTCGACCGGAATGCCCTTGGCGTGGGCCCATTCGCACATGATCGCGACGGACACCACGGTGCGTGGGTGGTCCCACGGGTCGGTGATGGCCGCGATCACCCTGTTCGAGGCCTGCGCCGGTTCCGGTGAGAGTTCGCGCCGGACGGCGGCCCCGGGGATCATTCCGCCAGTTTCACCGACCGTGGTCGCTCCGTCAACGAGGCCGAATCGGGGGTTGGTGGCCGGAACGGTCGCGTTGTGGCCTCGACTGTCCTGGCCGATTCGGAGTGCGCGCTCTACGGTGTCGAACAGGTGAGCCAAGTCACAATCGAACGGAGGCGTTGCATGAAGGTCAAGGCTGCGGTCGTCGAGGAAGTCGGTGCACCCTGGAAGATCTCCGAGGTCGAGTTGGGGGATCCGGTCGCCGGTGAGGTACAGGTGAGGCTCGCCGCATCGGGGCTGTGTCACTCGGACGCGCACGTGGTGGCCGGAAGCAGTCCGGTGCCGTTCATGCCCGTCCTCGGCGGCCACGAGGGTGCCGGTGTGGTCACCAAGGTCGGGCCGGGCGTCAGCGGGATCGAGGAGGGCGACCACGTCGTGCTCGCGTTCATCCCGGCGTGTGGCACCTGCCCGTCGTGCGCGACCGGTCTGCAGAACCTGTGCGACGAAGGCGCCGGGCTGCTGACCGGACAGTCCATCGCGGACAAGACCTTCCGCGTCACCAGGGACGGCCGGCCGGTGATCCAGATGTGCCTGCTCGGCACCTTCGCGCCCTACGTGACGGTCAGCCAGGCATCGGTCGTCAAGATCGAGAAGGACATCCCGCTGGAGACCGCGGCTCTCCTCGGGTGCGGCGTGTCCACCGGCTGGGGGTCGGCGACGGAGATCGGCAACACCCGACCCGGGGACACCGTGGTCGTGATGGGCGTCGGCGGTGTCGGCATCAACGCGGTCCAGGGCGCCAGGTTCGCCGGTGCACGCTTCGTGATCGCGATCGATCCCGTGGACTTCAAGCGCAAGAAGGCACTCGAGTTCGGGGCCACCCACACCTACGCCTCCGTCGCGGAAGCGGCCGCCGAGCTGCCCGAACTCACCTGGGGCGCAATGGCGCAGGTCTCGATCATCACCGTCGGTGAGATCAAGGGCGAACACATTCAGCAGGCTCTGAGCCTGACCGGGAAGGGCGGCCAGGTGGTCGTCACCGGCATGGGTGACTTCAGTCAGTCGACGGTCGATCTCAACCTGTTCGAGCTGACTCTGCTGCAGAAGCGTGTGCAGGGCGCGATCTTCGGCGGCGTCGGACCCCGCACCCAGATACCCAAGCTGCTCGACCTCTACCGCACGGGGCAGCTCAAGCTCGACGAACTCGTCACCACCCGGTACCGCCTCGAGGACATCAATCAGGGCTACCAGGACATGTTCGACGGCAAGAACCTGCGCGGCATCGTCGTCTACTCGGACGACGACCGCTGAGTCCGACGACCGCTGAGCTCGGCGACCACCGAGTTCCGACGAGGGCCGAGCCCCGATCGGCCGCCACCCCCCAGTACAGACGCAGAGAAGCCGGAGCACCTCCCGATGCAGATCCACGACAAGAACTACATCGACGGCAAGTGGACCGTCTCGAGCGGAACGACGCGGATCCCCGTGACGAATCCGGCCAACGACGAGGTGATCGCCGAGGTCGTCGCGGGCACCCGCGCAGACGTCGACGACGCCGTCGCGGCCGCCCGGGCCGCGTTCCCGGCCTGGGCCGCGACGCCGGTGGCGCAGCGCGCCGATCTCCTCGCCGCCGTCGCAGGCAAGCTGGTCGAGCGTGCGGAGGAGATTGCCCGCACGATCTCCACCGAGATGGGATGCCCGATCGCGGTGTCCCGGGCGATTCAGATTCCGCTGCCGATCAACAGCTTCGCCGAGTCCGCGAACATCGTGCGCGACTACCGGTTCGAGAGCGAGTACCGCGGATCCACGATCGCCCGCGAACCGTTCGGTGTGCTCGGAGCGATCACGCCGTGGAACTATCCGCTGCACCAGATCGCGCTGAAGGCCGCGTACGGTCTCGCCGCCGGGAACACCGTCGTCGTCAAGCCCAGCGAGGTCACCCCGCTGTGCGCGATCATCCTCACCGAGATCATCGACGAGGTCGGCTTCCCCCCGGGTGTCTTCAACATCGTGTTCGGTTCGGGTGCCGAGGTCGGCGAGGCGATCGCCGCCCACGACGATGTCGACATCGTCAGCTTCACCGGGTCGACCCGGGCGGGGCGGCGCGTGTCCGAGGTGGCCGCCGGGAACCTCAAGAAGGTCTCGCTCGAACTCGGCGGCAAGAGCCCGAACGTCATCCTCGACGACACCGACCTCGCGACGGCCGTCCCGTCGTCCGTTCGGGCGATGATGATGAACTCGGGTCAGACGTGCACTGCGCTCACCCGCATGCTGGTGCCGCGCGACCGGCTCGCCGAGGTCGAGGCACTGGCGAAGGCGAGTGCCGAGGCGCTGCCGGTCGGGGACCCCGCGGACGAGGGGATCGCGGTCGGTCCGCTGTCCTCGCGTGCCCAGCAGCAGCGGGTGCTCGGCTACATCCGAACCGCGATCGACGAGGGCGCCCGCGTCGTGACCGGCGGTGCGACCGACACCGATGCGCCCGGTGCCTTCGTACGGCCGACGGTGTTCTCGGACGTCACCCCGGACATGACGATCCACCGCGAGGAGATCTTCGGACCGGTGCTCGCGATCGAGGCGTACGACAGCGAGGAGGACGCGATCCGACTGGCCAACGACACCGACTACGGTCTGGCCGGAGCGGTCTGGTCCGGATCCCGGGAGCGCGCGGAGAAGGTGGCTCGCCGGATCCGTGCCGGACAGGTGCAGATCAACGACGGCGCCTTCAACGTCAACGCGCCGTTCGGTGGTTACAAGCAGTCCGGCAACGGCCGCGAGGCAGGTGTGTACGGGCTCGAGGAGTTCCTGGAGGTCAAGGCAATTCAGCGGTGACATGCGGCGGCCGCCGCCGGCGTCGGCCGGCGGCGGTGCGCCGACTGCGTGAGGACCTGCGGTGGAGTCGCGTTCGCGAGCCACCACGACACGAACCCGTGTGGTGGGAGGCCGGTGGCACCAGGGTGCGAGAAGTGTCGTGTCGGTCACAGTTTCTGCTCGTTCGGGTCATCGACCCGCACCGGGTCGAGCCCTAGCCTGGGCGCATGGAACGCACTCTCTTCGAGCCCGAGCACGAACTCTTCCGCGAGTCCTACCGCAAATTCCTCGACCTCGAGGTCGCGCCCCACCACGATGCGTGGGAGGAACAGAACATCGTCGACCGCGAGGTCTGGAAGAAGGCCGGCGAGCAGGGTTTCCTCGGCATGGCGGTGCCGGAGGAGTTCGGCGGCGGCGGGGTTCACGATTTCCGCTACAACGCCATCATCACCGAAGAGACCACTCGCCGCGGCTTCAGCGGCATCGGCTTCATGCTGCACAACGATGTCGTCGCGCCGTACCTGATGGACCTGACCACCGAGGAGCAGAAGCGACGCTGGCTGCCCGGGTTCTGTTCGGGTGAGATCATCACCGCGATCGCGATGACCGAGCCCGGTACCGGATCGGACCTGCAGGGCATCAAGACCCGTGCGGTCAAGGACGGCGACCACTGGATCCTGAACGGCTCCAAGACGTTCATCACCAACGGCATTAACGCCGACCTGGTCGTCGTCGTTGCGCAGACCGACCCGGAAAAGGGTGCGCAGGGGTTCTCCCTGCTGGTCGTCGAACGCGGCATGGACGGCTTCGAACGGGGCCGGAACCTCGACAAGATCGGTCTCAAGGCGCAGGACACCGCCGAGCTGAGCTTCACCGATGTGCGGGTGCCCGCGGCGAACCTGCTCGGCGAGGAGGGGATGGGTTTCATCTACCTGATGAAGAACCTGCCGCAGGAACGCCTCTCGATCGCCGTGGTTGCGGCGGCCGCAATGGAGTCGGTGCTCGAGTCGACGATCCAGTACTGCCGTGACCGGAAGGCGTTCGGAAAGTCGATCGGCAGTTTCCAGAACACCCGGTTCGAGCTCGCCGACCTCGCGACGCAGACCCAGATCGCCCGGGTCTTCGTGGACAAGTCCATCGAACTGCTCAACGAGGGCAAGCTCACCGTCCAGGAGGCCGCCATGGCCAAGTGGTGGACCACCGAGAAGCAGGTCGAGCTGATCGACCGCTGCCTGCAGCTGCACGGTGGCTACGGCTACATGCGGGAGTACCCGATCGCCAAGGCGTACATGGATTCCCGGGTGCAAACCATCTACGGCGGCACCACCGAGATCATGAAGGAGATCATCGGCCGGGGGCTCAACCTGTAGACCGCGAGACCTGTGTGAGGGGCACCATCGGGGCCGTGACGGACATTCGTCACGGCCCCGATGGCTTTCGGCCCACTCAGATCTTGCGCATCACCGTGACGACCTTGCCGAGGATCTGCGCGTCGTTGCCGGGAATCGGCTCGAACAGCTCGTTGTGCGGCATCAGCCACACCTCACCCTTGGTGCGCTTGAACGTCTTCACGGTCGCCTCGCCGTCGATCATTGCGGCGACGATGTCGCCGTTCTCCGCCACCGACTGCTGCCGCACGACGACCCAGTCGCCGTCACAGATCGCGGCGTCGATCATCGATTCGCCGACCACCTTGAGCAGGAACAGTGAGCCCTGGCCGACGAGCTCCCGGGGCAGGGGGAAGACGTCTTCGACCGCCTCCTCCGCGAGGATCGGCCCACCCGCGGCGATGCGCCCGAGGACCGGCACGAAGGCCGGCTTCGGGGCCTCGGACTCGGACTCGGCACCCGCGGTGGACTGCTCGGACCCGGCCCGGTGGCCGGCGGCAGGCACCGGTTCGTCGAGGCCGCGTACGTCCACCGCGCGAGGACGATTCGGATCGCGGCGCAGGAAGCCCTTGCGTTCGAGGGTGCGCAACTGGTGGGCCACTGAGGACGTCGACGTCAACCCGACCGCGTCGCCGATCTCTCGGATGCTGGGCGGGTAGCCGCGTTCGCTGACCGACGAACGGATCACCTCCAGCACACGGCGCTGCCGGTCCGTTAGCCCCGCCGTCGGGTCGGGTCGGCCTGCGCTGGCCGCCGAACCTTCGCGGGAGCTGTCGTCCTTCATGAAGGGCCTCCTCGATGTCGTGCGCGTCGGTGTGTCCTGGTGGGCCCATGCGGTCGGGCCCGGTGCCGGTGGGTGCTGCTTGTGGTGCCTGTGGAGCTTGTGGAGCTGGTGGTGCCTGTGGTGCGCGTGGTGTGGCTGAGCGGGTCGGGTGTGACGCGTGGGCGTGTTGTGGCTTCTGACACGAATCTAGACGCAAATCCCGTGCTTATCAAACATCTGTTCGACATTCCCGCGAAGAATGCGGGACTTTGCCGGAGGCGCGTGGTAGAAATTCGAACATGCGTTCTTTCGAACGGGTGATCGAACGACATGTGGATTGTTCTGACGTATTGACCCAGAGGTACCTGGAGTTCCTTCCAGAGGTACCTGAAGTTCCAGATCAGAGGTACCTGACGTTCCAGTCCAGAGGTGCCTGAAGTACCAGTTCAGGGGTACCTGGAGTACCAGGCAGACAGGCGGAGATTCTCATGAGCGTTGCGATTGACATCGACGGCGTTGCGGGCGGCGACCGGCCGGGGTCCCGCCGGTGGGAGGCGGGCACCCGCCGGGTGGCCGAGCGTCGGGAGAACGAGCGGGCACCGCGACCTCGGCACGGCACCCGGCGGTCCGTCGACACGCGTCGGCCGGGCGGTCGGCCGCTGTCGTACGGGGCGGCCGGGGTTCCGGTCTCTCGGGTCCCGCACGCCCGCACCGGGCAGGAGGTCGGGTGGGGTGCCATGGTGGTGGCCGCGCTGGCGGCGACCCTGGTGGTGTTCGGGTTCTTCGGTCTCGCGCAGTGGACGGCGGGCGACTCGGTGCCGGACCGGACCGAGGTGGTGCAGGTACGTGCCGGCGAGTCCCTCGGCGACGTGGCCGAGCGGGTGGTGCCGGGTGGAGCGGTCGAGCAGGTGGTGGCGCGAATCGCTGAACTGAACGCCTTGTCCGGGTCCGGCTTGTATCCGGGTCAGTCGCTGATCGTGCCGGTGTCGTCGGCGGGCTGAGGAGGGGAACCGCGCAGCCGAGAGCGAGGCGACGGTATTGTCGAACCTTGTTGGCCCCACCACATCCAGTGGATCGCACGGGCCCGGACTGCTGGGGACGCATGACTTCCTCGGGTTTCCCGGGTCGCGCGACCGCCGGCACGGTTCAGACGAAGGATTCGCCATGCATTGCCCGTTCTGCCGGCATCCCGATTCGCGCGTCGTCGACTCGCGGGAGGCGGACGAGGGGCAGGCGATCCGTCGTCGCCGGTCCTGCCCCGAGTGTGGGCGTCGGTTCACCACCGTCGAGACCGCGGTCATGTCCGTGGTCAAACGCAGTGGGGTGACCGAACCGTTCAGCCGTGAGAAGGTCGTTCGCGGTGTGCGGCGTGCCTGCCAGGGTCGCGACGTCGCAGACGACGCGCTCTATCAGTTGGCGCAGAAGGTCGAGGAAGCGGTGCGGGCCGGCGGGTCCGCGGAGATCCCGAGCAACGAGATCGGCCTCGCGATCCTTGGACCGCTACGCGACCTCGACGAGGTCGCGTATCTCCGGTTCGCGTCGGTGTACCGATCCTTCTCGTCCGCCGAGGATTTCGAGCGCGAGATCCAGGACCTGCGGGTGCACCGGGAGGAGTCCGCCAGGGCCGCGGCAGAGGGCCGGTCCGAGGCGGGGGCGTCGGAGAAGCAGGACGTCTCCTAGATCCGATTCCCGCGGATCGGGGTCGGGTCGGAATTCGCCCGGATGCGTCCCGGTGTTCGCCTGCCGGGCCGCCCTGCGGCGCCTACTTGCCGATCGCGGCCATCGCCTTGCGGATCCTCTTGTCCGACACCGGGTACGGCGTGCCCAGGGATTGCGCGAACAATCCCACCCGTAGTTCCTCGATCATCCAGCGGATCGCGTCGACGTCCGGATCGTGGTGCCGGCGCGGATCGAGGCGGGCGAGTAGCTTGCCGTACTCGTCGAACACGGCGTCCAGCACGGTGAGGTTCTGCCGGTCCCGCACTGCCGACCCGGGGAGGGCTTCGAGTCGCACGATCGCGGCGTCGAGGTAGCGGGGCAGCTCGCGTAGCCGCGTGGCGCCGGTGTCGGTGACGAAACCCGGGTACACGAGTGCGTCGACCTGCTCACGGACGTCGTCGGCGGCATCGCCCCGCGCGCCGTCGAGCAGGACCCGAAGCTGCTGTGCTCGTGACAGGATCGGGACGACGAGACGTACCAGGACCGCCACCTCGCGGGACAATTCGGCGCGCACTGCCCGCTGCAGGGTCTCGAAGCCCTCGGGGGTGCGGGGCGGTCCGCCGTGACGCTCGATCAGCGCGTCCACCGCACAGGTCCGACAGTCCTCGACCAGGGCGTCGACGCTGCCGTGCGGATTCTGACTCAGCGCCAGTCGATCCCGGGTGCCGAGTCCGCCGATCGCGGACTTCGTCGGGGTCGGGACCGCGGCGAGCAGCAGTGCCCGGGTGCCCTCCCGCATGGCGCGGCGCTGGGCAGCCGGGGTCGCCAGCACCCGAACGGCGACACCGCCCGACTCGGGGACCAGCGCGGGATAGCCGACCACCTTCTGGCCACCGAGTGTGCGGGTGACGGTGTCCGGCACGGTTCCCAGGGTCTCCGATGTCCACACCGTGGCGGCGGCCCGTTCGGTGGTCGCGGCCGCCTTCGACACCGCCGCGGCGACGCGGGGTGCCTGACCGGCCCGCAGGTCGTCGAGGCTCTTGCTGCGGCCGAGGACCTTGCCGCCCGGGTCGACGGCCGCAAAGGTCATGCGCAGGTGGTCCGGAACGGCGGTGAGGTCGAAGTCCGCCGGGGTGATCGGGGCACCCGCCATCCGGGTCAGCTCCCTGGCGATCGCGACGGTCAACGGCTCGGTCCGGGGCTTGACCACGGACAGAGCCGCCCGCGCGTAGTCCGGTGCCGGGACGACGGTGCGGCGCAACGACTTCGGCAACGTCTTGATCAACGCGGTGACCAGGTCCTCGCGCATTCCGGGCACCAGCCACTCGAACCCGACATTGCGTACCTGTGCGAGCAGCGCGACCGGAATGCGTGCCGTGACGCCGTCGTACTCGGTTCCGGGTTCGAACTGGTAGGTCAGCGGGAACGAGATGTCACCCTGGCGCCAGGTGTTCGGGTAGTCGCCGCCCAGAACGGTGGTGGCCTCGGGGTTGACGACGTTCGCGGCGGTGAACGTCAGCAGGTCGGGGTCGTCCCGTCGCGCCTTCTTCCACCAGGTGTCGAAGTGCCGGGCGGACACCGCTTCCGAGCCGATGCGCTGGTCGTAGAACTCGAACAGCGCCTCGTCGTCGACGAGGATGTCGCGCCGGCGGGCCCTGGTCTCCATCTCCTCGACGTCGTCCAGCAGGGCCCGGTTGGCATGGAAGAACTTGTGCTGCGTCTGCCACTCGCCCTGCACCAGCGCGTGCCGGATGAACAGTTCGCGGGACGCCTCGGGGTCGATCGCCGAGTAGGTGACCGCGCGCTTGGCGACCAGCGGGATGCCGTACAGGGTGACCCGCTCGTACGCCATGGCGCAGGCCCGTTTCGTGGACCAGTGCGGCTCGGAGTAGGTGCGCTTGACGAGATGCGGGGCCATCTTCTCGGCCCATTCCGGCTCGATCCCGGCGGCCATCCGCCCCCACAGGCGTGACGTCTCGACCAGTTCGGCGGCCATCACCCAGCGCGGGGGCTTCTTGAACAGCGACGAGCCCGGGAAGATCGCGAACCGGGCGCCGCGGGCACCGAGGAAGTCCTTCTTCTCGCCCTCGCGCAACCCGATGTGCGAGAGGAGTCCCGCGAGCAGCGCCTGGTGCACGGAGTCGGGGGAGGCTTCCGTGTCGGCGACGGACCAGCCGAGGGAGCGGGTGATCTGCGACAGCTGACCGTGCAGGTCCTGCCACTCGCGGATCCGCAGCCAGTGCAGGTACTCGGCCTTGCACATCTTCCGGAACTGGTTGGAGGAGAGCTCTCTGCGTTGGGTGCGCAGGTACTCCCACAGCTTCGTGTACGCCAGGAAGTCCGACCCGGCGACCGTGAACCGGGCGTGCTTCTCGTCCGCGGCCTGCTGGTGCTCGGCCGGGCGTTCGCGTACGTCCTGGATCGACAGCGCCGAGACGATCACCAGCATCTCGCGCAGGCAGCCGGTGTGGTTGGCCTGCGCGAGCATCCGAGCCATGCGCGGGTCGACCGGGATCTGCGCCAGCTCGCGTCCGACCGGCGTCAGTTCGGCGGGCGCGTCCTTGCGAGCCGGCACCAGGGCGCCCAGTTCCTCGAGCAGCGCGACACCGTCGCGCACGGCCCGCGGATCGGGCTTCTCGACGAACGGGAACGCCTCGATGTCGCCGAGTCCGAGTGCCGTCATCTGCAGCACGACCGACGCCAGGTTGGTGCGCAGGATCTCCGGTTCGGTGAATTCGGGGCGGGACTCGAAGTCCTCCTCCGAGTACAGCCGGATGCAGATGCCGTCTGCGACACGGCCGCAGCGTCCGGCCCGCTGCCGGGCCGACGCCTGCGAGATCTCCTCGATCGGCAGCCGCTGCACCTTGGTGCGCACCGAGTACCGGGAGATGCGGGCGGTTCCCGGATCGACGACGTAGCGGATGCCGGGCACCGTCAGCGACGTCTCGGCGACGTTGGTGGACAGGACGACTCGTCGTCCGCTGTGCTTCTCGAACACCCGGTGCTGCTCGGCTGCGGACAGTCGTGCGTACAGCGGCAGGATGTCCAGGCCGCGGATCCTGCGGTCCCGCAACGCGTCCGCGGTGTCGCGGATCTCCCGCTCGCCGGACAGGAACACCAGGATGTCCCCGTCGCCCTCGGCCATCAGCTCCTCGACGGCCTCGCCGACCGCGTCCACCGGATCCCGGTCGATCGTCTGCTCGCCGACGTGCACGGTCAGCGGGCGGTACCGCATCTCGACGGGAAAGGTTCGGCCGGAGACCTCGACGATCGGGGCGGGTACCCCGTCGACCGCGAAGTGCTCCGCGAACCGCTCCGGGTCGATCGTCGCCGAGGTGATGATCACCTTCAGGTCGGGACGGCGGGGGAGCAGCTGCTTGAGGTAGCCGAGGATGAAGTCGATGTTCAGGCTGCGTTCGTGCGCCTCGTCGATGATCAGCGTGTCGTAGCGGCGCAGCAGCCGGTCGCGCTGGATCTCGGCGAGCAGGATGCCGTCGGTCATCAGTTTGACGAGCGTGCCGTCGGACACCTGGTCGGTGAACCGGACGGTGTAGCCGACCGCGTCCCCGAGCTCGGTGTCCAGTTCCTCCGCGATCCGCTCGGCGACCGTGCGGGCGGCGAGGCGGCGAGGTTGGGTGTGCCCGATCAGGCCGCGGATGCCGCGCCCGAGATCGAGACAGATCTTCGGAATCTGGGTGGTCTTGCCGGAGCCCGTCTCGCCGGCGACGATCACGACCTGGTGCGCCTCGATGGCGGCGGCGATGTCGTCGCGGCGGGCACTGACGGGCAGTGCCTCCGGATAGCTGGTCCGCGGGACACGGGAGCGACGGGTGGCGATCCTTGCCCGGGCGGTGGCGACCTCGGTGGCGACCGCGTCGAGTTGCTCGGCCGAGCGGGCGCGATCGAGACGCCGCCGCAGGCGGTACTCGTCACGGAGGGTCAGGTCGCCCAGCTGTCGCTTGATGTCGCGACGGGAGGGGCCGGGCTGCGCGGCAGGAGATGTGGTGGACATGCTCAGGCCAGGGTATCGAAGCCGAGGCCGTCGATCCCGCGTGGCGTCGAGTCGATCCGGCCGCGTGTCCGCCGCGCGTGCGACTATCTGGCCATGAGTGCAGACCTTCAGGCCACCGCCGGGACGCACCCGGTCGCTCGCGTGCTGCGCCTGGCCTTCGCCGCGCTGGGGCTTCTCGCCCTGATGTGGATTCCCTTGAACAGTGGCGACGACTTCAGTTGGTTCAACTACTTCAGCTACTTCACCGTGCTGAGCAACGTGCTCGCGGTGGTCGTGCTGCTGATCGGCGCGGCGGCGGATCCGCCCGGCCGCGCCTGGCAGTCGTTCCGGGGTGCGGTCACCGTCTACATGGTCATCACCGGAATCGTGTACGCGATCCTGCTCTCGAACATCGACGTCGGCATGCAGGGTCAGTGGACCAACGACATCGTGCATCGGGTGCTGCCGTTGGTGCTGATCGTGGATTGGGTGGTCAACCCGCCGCGGATGCGGATCAGTGACGGCCAGGCGATGACGTGGCTGTGGTTCCCGGTCCTGTACGGCGTGTACACGCTCGTACGCGGCCCGATCGCCGACTGGTACCCGTATCCGTTCATCGATCCCCGGACACAGGGCTATCTGCAGATGACGATCGGGTTGGTGGTCCTGATCGGAGCCTTCGTGCTGATCTGTCTGGCCGTGAATGTCGCCGGGCGCGCCGCCCGCCGGTGGCGATACGGTGAGGGCACACACGAGGCACCCGGCACCGGTGTCGAGAGGAAGGTCGAGGAATGAGCGGTTCGCTCTGGCACGGTTTCGCCGACATGGGCGCGGTTCAACGCGACGGCGCGTTCGTCGTCAGTCGTGGTGAGGGCGCGTACATCTGGGACGAGAACGGCACCCGCTACCTGGACGCGACCGCGGGACTGTGGTTCACCAACGTCGGGCACGGGCGCACGGAGATCGCGGACGCGGTCGCGAAGCAGCTGTCGACGGTGGCGCACTTCTCGAACTTCGGGGACTTCGCACCGGAGACGACGGTCGCGCTCGCGGACAAGCTCGCCGAGATCGCCCCGGTACCCGGCAGCAAGATCTTCTTCACCTCCGGCGGATCCGACTCGGTGGACACCGCTGCGAAGCTGGCCCGCCGCTACTGGAACGAGGTCGGCAAGCCGGGCAAGCGGATCGTCGTCGGCCGGCAGAAGGCCTACCACGGCATGCACGTCGCCGGCACCGCGCTCGCCGGGATCCCGGTGAACCGGGAAGGGTACGGCGAGCTGATGCCCGACACCCGAACGGTGGAGTGGGACAACGCCAAGAGCCTGCTGGAGCTGATCGAGCGGGAGGGCGCGGAGGCCATCGCGGCGTTCTTCTGTGAGCCGATCATCGGCGCAGGCGGGATCTACCTGCCGCCGGAGGGCTATCTCGCCGAGGTCCGCGAGATCTGCCGCGACCACGACATCCTGTTCGTGGTCGACGAGGTGGTCACCGGATTCGGCCGGATCGGCGGATCCTGGTTCGCGTCCACCCGATTCGACCTGCAGCCGGACATGATCACCACGGCGAAGGGCCTGACGTCGGGCTACGTCCCGATGGGTGCGGTGTTCATCGCTCCGCGCGTCGCCGAGCCGTTCTTCGGCGGCGGGGTGTGGTGGCGGCACGGCTACACGTACGGCGGCCACGCCGGTGCGGCCGCTGCCGCGCTGGCCAATCTCGAGATCATCGAGCGGGAGAACCTGCTCGCTGAATCGGCGCGCCTGGAACGGTCGCTGCACGAGCACCTGGCTCCGCTCGCCGACCACCCGCGCGTGCAGGAGGTGCGCAGCGGACTCGGCGCCGTCGCCGCCGTCCAGCTGGCGGACCCGGCGGAGGCGCTGCCGTTCGTGAAAACTCTTCGCGAACACGGCATCTCGGGCCGCGCGGCCGGAGTGGGGGCGATGCAGTTCTCGCCCTCGTTCGTGATGAGCGACGAGCAGGTCGCCGAGATGGCGGCCGGGGTCCGCGCGGCCCTCGGTTAGATGACTACGCCGCCCGTGCGCGGTTTCGGTGGTTGCTACCGCCAGAACCGCGCGCGGGCGGCGAGGCGCCGGAGGCGTTGGCGCAGAGTGGGTTCGACCGGCGCGAGGTCGACCTTGGGGCGCTGCTCGGCGTCGGAGGTCGCCTGCGCGTACCGGGTGTGCAGCTGTGCCCGGACCTCGTCGGGGGTGTATGCGCGCCGCTTGCGTTCGGAGCGCACGGTGAGTGCCCCGGTCGCGGCGACGCCCACGACACCGGCGAGACCGACGACCTTCCACAGGTGCCTTGGTTGCAGTCGCATCGCTCTAACCTAGGGGGATGAGTCGGCGAATGCACGAATCCCAGGTGAGCCTCGACGTGGCGGTGGATGCCACCCGCACCGGGGACATCTGGATCTTCCGGGGGCAGTCCGGCGCCGACCGTGCGATCCAGACCCTGACCAACAGTCCGGTCAATCACGTGGGCATGTCGGTGGTCCTCGACGACATGCCGCCGCTGATGTGGCACGCCGAGCTGGGGCACTCCCTGCAGGACATGTGGACGGGGCGATACCAGCGTGGGGTGCAGCTGCACGACCTGCGGGCGGCGGTGCAGGTGTGGGGCGCGAAGTACGGCCAGCGTGGATGGCTGCGTCAGCTGGAGTCGCCGGTGACCCGGGACCAGGAGGACGAGCTGTTGCGCGTCATCGCCCGACTCAACGGTGCCCCGTTCCCTTCCACCGCGAAGCTCGCCTCGCGGTGGTTCGGTGGCCGGCTGCCCGTGCTGCGTAGGCGGAGGCAGGAGCAGATGGCCGGGCTCGAGAGCGCCTACTGCGCCGAGGTCGTCGCGCAGACCTACGAGTCGATGGGACTGCTGACCGGTCGCCGTAAGACCAACTGGTACGACCCCGGGAGGTTCTGGAGCGGGGATCGGTTGCCGCTCGCCGACGGGGTGCGGCTGGGGGACGAGATCGCGGTTCTGCTCAGTGAGGCGGATCTGGCGGCCGGGCGCGCGCCGAAAGCCTGATCCGACCCGGCCGGCCGACGTGGGCCCACGGGACGCGGCGGCCCGGTCGGCCGGAAATGTCGGGAGTTTGACAGTCGCCCGGGCGTGATTCTTACGCCGGATTTCGATGTCGAACCCGACTCGTTCTGTGACCGGCGCCACTGTTTCGTCGTGTCGGTTGTCACATGTGCGACGAAAACCTTCTGGTTTGTTTCCGGTCGGAACCGCGTGATGCCCTGCGGGGACGCCGTTCTATACCAGTAATTGTGTTGTGCCATCACGCAACACGCCGCTCGTGACCATCTCGTGATCATCGCCTACGGTCGTTTCAGCTCGAAACAACCGGGCTACCGCCGACCCGCTACCGCTCGATCCTGTCCCGCGGGCCGGACGCCACCAACTTCCCCGGGACAGGAGTGGGACGACGAACCGCTCAGGGTGCACCGCGAGTGCGGCCCGGGCCCGTCACGCCGGCGGCAAGGAGAGGATTCATCCGAATGACTCGCTTCACCCCCAAGCGCGCCCTCGGCGCCGTCGCCGCCACCGCTGCTCTCGCCGCCGTCCCGATGGCGCTGAGCGCAGGCACCGCCTCGGCTGCCACCCACAACTGGGACGGCGTCGCGAACTGCGAAAGCAGCGGCAACTGGTCCACCAACACCGGTAACGGCTTCTACGGCGGCCTGCAGTTCACGCAGAGCACCTGGGAGGCGTACGGCGGCTCTGGTCAGGCGAACCACGCCAGCAAGGCCGAGCAGATCCGGGTCGCGGAGAACGTCCTCGCCGGACAGGGTGTCGGTGCGTGGCCCGTGTGCGGTCAGTACCTGACCGCCGGTGTCTCCGACATCGCCGAGCCGGTCGCTCCGGCCCCCGCGCAGACCCCTGTTCAGGAGGTCGCCACCCAGATCGCCGAGTCCGCCCCGGTGCAGACCCTCGGCGCGTCGAGCTACGTCGTCCAGGCCGGGGACACCCTGTCGCGGATCGCCGCCGATCACGGTGTCGACCTGTCGGTGTTCGCCAAGCAGGTGTCGAACATCGACCTGATCTTCCCCGGACAGGTGCTCGCCCTGTCCTGACGCGGTGTTGCCGCTGCGCCGCCCGGTCACCGTCTCAGACGGTCACCGGGCGGTCGCGTTGCACCAGGCCGCCGACCTCGATCCAGCCGTTCGGGGTCAGGCGGGTGAGGATCTTCGACCCGCGTCCCTGGGTGATGTGCAGGTTGCGCCGGAGGTGGTCGGTGATCCGGATGGCCGCGGCGCCGGTCGCCTCGTCCTCGGGGACCCCGAAGTCCGGGGCGAACATCCGCGCCGCGATGGCGCCTTCGCCCGCCCATGCCCACACGTAGTGGTGGCCGTCGGTGAACGACGTCGCGTCGACGGCATGTACGGCCGCGCTGTCGGGTTTGCAGTGCAGCGTGAACTCCGGCGCCCAGTCCGCCTTCGCCCGGACCCAGGTGACGCCGTCGCTGGTGTGCGTCGCGACGGGGCCGGCGGGGACTTCCAGGGTGTCGACCCGCAGTCCCTGCTCGGTCAGCCACCAGGACACGCCGACCGTGGGGTGTCCGGCGAAGGGGAGTTCGGTTGCGGGGGTGAAGATCTGGGCGGTCGTCGCCTCCGCGTTCGGCTGGGGTAGATCGACGAAGACGGTTTCGCTGAACCCGAGCTTCGTCGCCAGCCGTTGCCGGTCCGGCGGCGGCACCTGGGCCGCGTCGACGATGCCGAGCGGATTACCATGGCGCCCATCGTGATCGGTGAACACCCGGACGACTTCTACCTGAATGCTCATCGTCAAACGATACCGCCGTACCGAGTGGCGAAAGGTGCCCTTCGAGTAACGATCTCCGTGCGCGCACCTCGGTGGCGACACGGACCGGACGGTCGTCCCGGTCGTGCTTCGCCGGCGCCCTCGGCCTGGAGGAACGTGTCCCGGGTGCCGGCGGCGGCGCGAAACCGACCGAGAGGTAACGGCGATAGGTTTCGGTACACTGATAGGCGTGTCCGATCAGACGTATCAGCCCACCCTCGCGCAGCTGCGTGCGTTCGTCGCGGTCGCCGAGTATCGCCACTTCGGCACTGCGGCAACCCGCCTCGGCGTGAGTCAGCCCACACTGTCGCAGGCCCTCGCCGCGCTGGAGTCCGGCCTCGGTGTGCAGCTGATCGAGCGCAGTACCCGCCGCGTGCTCGTCACCGCCGCGGGCGCGGCCCTGCTGCCTCAGGCCAAGCAGATCCTCGACGCCGCCGACGGATTCGTCGCCACGGCTGCCGGAGTCGGCCACGCCCTGTCGGGTCCGTTGCGAATCGGGCTGATCCCCACCGTCGCGCCCTATGTGCTTCCGGCGTTGCTGCCCGCGCTGAGCAGTGAGCTTCCCGCCGTCACCCCGCAGGTCGTCGAGGACCAAACCGCGCGGCTGCTGGAGGCGCTGCGCGGCGGCGTGCTGGACGTGGCAATGCTCGCGTTGCCGTCGGAGGCCTCCGGGATGGTTGAAATACCCTTGTACGACGAGGATTTCGTCGTCGTGGTGCCCCGAGGTCACCGGTTGGCGGGGCGCATGGACCTCGCGCCCGGAGTCCTCGACGAGCTGGCCCTGCTGCTGCTCGACGAGGGGCACTGCCTGCGGGACCAGACCCTCGACCTGTGCCGCTCGGTGAATGCGCACCCGATTGCCGGTGACACCCGAGCCACGTCGCTGACCACCGTCGTGCAGTGCGTCGCCGGCGGTCTCGGAGTGACTCTGGTGCCGGAATCGGCGGTCGAGGTGGAGACCGCGCGAGGGGACCTCGCCACCGCGCGGTTCGCCGCGCCCGTGCCGGGCCGCACGATCGGGCTGGTGTTCCGGGCGTCGAGCACTCGCGTGGAGGCATACAGTCGGCTCGCCGACATCGTCCGTTCCGTCGCTCCCGCCGGTGTGGCCCTGCGTCCGTGAGCCGGCCGCTCGTCCGGTTCCCGCCGGACCGCCCCGAGTGCTCCGCCGACGCCGGTCCCCGGGTCGGGAGCGGCCGAACGAGCGGTCCTGCGCGTGGTGGCGAAGAATCCGGGTGGGAAGATCGTCGAACGCGGCCTGCGACCTCCCGTACCCGGGCCCGCAGGCCACCGATCAGGATGTCCGTCGCGTAACGGCGACGGCGTCACGACCCGACAGTTGAAGGAGAGACAGGCGTGAGCACCAGTGTCATCGTGGCGGGGGCCCGGACCCCGATCGGCAAGCTGTCGGGCGCGTTGGCGTCGCTGACGGCGGCGGACCTCGGCGGGCGGGCGATCGCCGCCGCGATCGAGCGCGCAGGCGTCGGGACCGACGGCGTCGACGCCGTGGTCATGGGCACCGTCGTCCAGGCCGGCGTCGGCCCGAACCCGGCGCGTCAAGCGGCGGTCGCGGCGGGGCTGCCGATGACCGTGCCCGCGACCACCGTCAACAACCTCTGCCTGTCCGGGCTCGAGGCGATCATGCAGGCCGACCGGTTGATCGCGACCGGAGCCGCCGACGTCGTCGTGGCCGGCGGCATGGAATCGATGACGAACGCCCCGTACCTGGTGCGCGGCGCCCGGCAGGGCCTCAAGTACGGCTCCACCGGATTCGAGGACGCTCTCGACCGGGACGCGCTGACCTGTGCGTTCGACGGCATCTCCATGGGTGCTTCCACCGAGCGCTACCAGGCGTCGGAGAACATCTCCCGCGCCGAGCAGGACGAGTTCGCGGCCCGCTCGCACCGCCTCGCGGCGGAGGCGACGGAGTCCGGTGCATTCGCGGCCGAGATCGCCCCGGTGGAGATCGCCTCCCGCAAGGGCACCGTCACGGTCGCCGTCGACGAGGGCATCCGCGCCGAGACCACCGTCGACTCGCTCGGCAAGCTGCGCCCGGCGTTCGCGAAGGACGGCACCATCACCGCCGGCGCCTCCTCGCAGCTGTCCGACGGCGCGGCCGCGGTGGTCGTGATGCGCAAGGACCTCGCCGAGGCCCGCGGCATCGAGTGGCTCGCCGAGATCCGCGCGCATGCGCTGGTCGCCGGCCCGGACACCTCGCTGCTGCACCAGCCCGCCAACGCGATCGAGGCCGCGCTCAAGCGCGACGGCGAGACCACCGTCGCCGATCTGGACCTGTTCGAGATCAACGAGGCGTTCGCCGGTGTCTCCATTGCGTCGATGCGCCAGCTCGGTGTCGACGCCGACAAGGTCAACATCCACGGCGGCGCGATCGCGGTCGGACACCCGGTCGGTATGTCCGGCGCGCGAATCGCCCTGTCCCTGGCGCATTCGCTCAAGGCCGCCGGTGGCGGCAAGGGCGCGGCCGCACTGTGCGGCGGTGGCGGCCAGGGTATCGCCATGATCCTGTCCGTGTAAGCAGCTGCGCTGCCTGTCGCGCTCGTGGTGGCTCCCGTCACCACGAGCGCGCACAGGCGCGTCAGCGCCTGCCGCGTTTGGCGGCGGGCTTTCCCTTGCCGCCCTTGGTGTTTCGCTGGACCGGCACCTTGCCCGCCTCGACACGGGCCGCTCGTTTGGCGGCCGCCTTCTGCGACGCGGTGCGTTTGGGTGCCGGTTCGTCGGCGCCGCGGCCGCGAGACGAGTTGGCGCTGCGCCCACGCACGATGCCGACGAACTCCTCGACGAGCTCGGTGGTCCGGTCGGCAGGCCAGGCCAGGGCGACCGGGGAGACCGGGGCGTCGGTGACGGTCCGGTAGGTCAGGTCCTTGCGATGATGCAGCCGCGCCAGGGACTGCGGCACCACCAGCACGCCGACACCGGCCGCGACGAGTTCGACACCCTCGGCCGTCGTGTCGGGACGGTGCTGCGCGGCGGTGCCCGGCCGGGTCGGCCACTCGAGCACATCGTCGTGCGGGTGCAGCAGGATCTCATCGGCCAGATCCACCGCGGAGACCTCGTCGGCGGCGGTGATCACATGGTCCTTCGGCACCACGACCACCGGGGTCTCCTCGTAGAGAGCGATCACACTCAGACCGTCGCGATCGACGGGCAGACGCACCAGCCCGGCGTCCGCGCCGCCCGAACGCAGCAGGTCCGGGGCCTCGGCGGCGGTCACGGTGACCAGCTCCAGGGGGACATCGGGCAGGCGTTCGCCCCAGATGCGCACCCACTTGGCCGGGGTGACGCCGGGCACGTACGCGAGCCGGAACGGAGTGGGTACGGCGGGCTCGGTCATTCCGCCAGGCTACCGGGCCGCCGCGGTCGTGACGGCGCTCGATAGGCTGGACCCATGAGTGCGCAGAAGACACCCCAGACGATGAAGCCGGCCACCGCCGCGAAGAAGCTGGACGTGTACCTCGAGGCCACCCCCGCCGACTTCCGGGAGGGTGCCGTGTCCCGGGAGCAGCTTGCGGAACTGCGCACCAACCCGCCGCAGTGGCTGCAGGACCTGCGCGCCAACGGCCCGCACCCGAAGAACGTGGTCGCCGCCAAGCTCGGCGTCTCGATCGCCGGACTCGTCCGTGGCGGCGTCACCGAGGCCCTGACCACCGAGCAGATCGATGCCCTGCTCGGTGACCAGCCGGACTGGCTGGTCGCCGAGCGCGCGAACCTGGTCGAGGTCCGCAAGGACGAGAAGCGGATTCGCGAGCAGCAGATGGCGCAGCGGGAGGCGTCGAACCGCAAGCAGCGCAATGCCAAGCCGATCCTGCACCCGCAGGACTGAAGGCGGCACCGCGTAACGCGTGGCGACGCGAACGCGATGGGCTGATCGGTGTCCGGGGGAGCACCCGGACACGCCTGATTTGGACGTCACCACTGCTGATGAGGAGCGCCACGCGTGTCGAACCCGCATGACATGAGTTCGGATCCAACCGTCATCATCCCGCGTGTGGACCCGGCTCAGGTTCCCTCGCCGACCCCCGAACCGGGCACCGGCTCGGGCCGACGGGGGAAGGCGATCGCCGCCGGAGCCTCCGTCGCCGCCCTGGTGATCGGCGCGTTCGCGGGTTACCTCGTGGGCTCGAACGGGTCGGACACCGAGACCGCGACGCCGGTCGCGGCAACCACCGTCGTTCCGACGACCACCGCTGCCGCTCCGGTACCGGGACCAGGACAGTTCCTCGCGGCGTCCGGCACCGTCGACACGATCGCGGGCAACACGTTCGTTCTCAAGACCGCGGACGGCACCAAGGTCACCGTCGGCACCACCGGCACGACGCGCATCATCACACTGAAGGGCGACACCCTCGGTGATCTCGAGGTCGGTGACTCCGCAGTCGTCCAGGGCGCGCAGTCCGGCACCGACTTCGCCGCCGACCTGGTGATCGCCGGCGCTCTGCCCGGACTCGTCCCGACCACCGCCGCGGCCGCGACCCCGGAACCGGAGCCCGAACCCGTCGCAGCACAGCCGGCGCCGCGACAGCAGTCCGCCGCACCCGTCGTGACCGAGGCGCCGACGCAGCCGACCCAGACCCAGAGTCCTGCCGCACCCGCACCCGCACCCGCACCCGCGCCCGAGGCCGACGACGAGATCGGCCCGAGCGGCGGCTACGGTCCGCAGGGCGACTACGGGCCGAGCGGCAACTACGGCCCGAAGGGCGACTACGGACCAAAGGGTGACTACGGACCGAAGGGCGACTACGGCCCGAACTGATCGGGTCGCATGCGCAGTCGGGTAGTCCGCTACTCGTGTCAGACCGTCGAGCGCGACCTAGCGTCGGTCCTGCTGATGGGCGCACACGAAGCGAAGCACCGCCCGAACCGGTCACCTCGGCCGGTCCGCCCGGGCGGGACGGCTTCCCGACGCGGAAGGATCCGCCATGATGGCGAAGCACGAGGTAGTCCAGGGAGACACGCTCTCGACGCTGGCCGAGAGGTACTACGGCGATGCTCGGCTGTTCCGGGTGATCGCGGTGGCCAACCACCTGCAGGACCCCGACCTGATCCTGGTCGGCCAGGAGCTCGTTGTCCCGTATGTCACCTACCGGCACCGGGTGGTGGCCGGTGACACCAAATCCGGGCTGGCCGCGAAGTTCTCCCACGACACCGCCATGCGCGGCGTGATCGAGATCGCCAATCACGCCGCGCAGAGGGACATCAGGGTGGGCGAGTGGCTGCTCATCCCCGACCTGGGTGATGTCGGGCACCACACCCTGGTCGCCGGCGAGACGCTCCAGGACCTGGCGCTTCGCTGGTACGGCGAGGCGAATCTGTGGCCGATCATCTCCATCGCCAATCACCTCGAGGACGAACCACCCCTGGGGACCGTGCTGATCCAGCCTCGGCTGAACGGACGGCACACCGTGGTCGCTGGTGACACCCTGTCGCAACTCGCGCTGGAAACGTACGGTCCCGGCGACCTCGACACCAAGGTGGCCCTCGTCGCGGCCGCGAATCTGATTCCCGACCCGAACCTGATCCGCGTCGGGCAGGTTCTCTTCTTCCCGTCGACGAACTGACGGAACGCCCCTCACCGAGCGTGTGCGGACTTCGATCCCACGCGGCGGGTGACCGCCATCCGGAACCCCTCCGGCTTGAACGTCAGCTGTTCGCGCACGTCGAGGGTGTAGGCGGGGTCGGCTGTGAATTCGTAGCGGTGCAGGATGGTGGCGAGCGCGAGAATCATTTCGTGGTATGCGAACTGCCTGCCGATGCATGCCCGGATTCCGGTGCCGAACGGCTTGTACCCGTGGCCGGGCCGCGCGCGGACCTGCTCCGGCAGGAACCGGTCCGGCCGGAACTCGCCGGCGTCGTCACCCCACACCGCCGGATCGCGATGGACCCGCTGCAACACCACCATCAGCATCTGCCCCTTCTCGAAGGGGTAGCGGCCGCCGAGGACGGTGTCCTGCTTGGCTTCCCGGAAGTACCCGGGAGCCGTCGGCCACAGCCGCAGCGTCTCGTCGAGAACCCGGCGGACGGCCCGGAGCTTCGCCACCTCCTCGAACCGGACGGGGATGCCGGGCTGCGCCGACATCGGCGCAGCCCACAGCGCGTCGACCTCCGCGCGCGCCCGAGCCGCCTCCTCCGGATGCCGCGCGAGCAGGTACAGCGCGAAAGCCAATGCGGACGAGCTGGTTTCGTGTCCGGCGACGAGGAACGTGAGGATCTGGTTGCGCATGTTGACGGCGTCGAGGCGCTCTCCGGTCGCCGGGTCCCGCGTGGCGAGCATCAGGTCGAGCAGGTCGTGGGGCTCGTCGTGGGGCCGGGCCTGCCGGTCCGCGACGACATCGTCGACGACCGTGAACATGTGCTCGATGTCGCCGCGGTGGTCGCGAGCGCGGCCCGTGACGCGGTCGTACAGGGCACGTCCGGGCACGGGGACACCCTGCTTCTGCACGTACCCGAGCGCACGGTTCATCGCCTGGACGAACGGGTCGAGGTCGGCGCGGTCGAACGAGCCGAAGCGGTAACCGAACCCGCAGCGGCCGATCGTCTCGAGTGTCAGTTTCGTCATCTCGGCCGCCACGTCGAGATCACCGGGGGCCGAGTCCCACGCCGCGCACATCTCGTCGACGACGTCGACCATCGTGTCGTGATAGGAGCGCATCGCGGCCTGGGTGAACGCCGGTGCGAGGATCGCATGCGCCTTCGCCCAGTTGGGTTCGTCGTTGTAGGCGGTGAACAACCCGTCCGAGACGATGGGGCGCAGCAACTGCAGCGGTCGTGCGACCGCCTTCTGCCACACGGAATCGTCGTTCACCTCGGCCGCGAGGTCGGCCCCGCCGACGAACGTCAGACGCAGACCCAGGATGCGGCGCTGGTAGATCGGCCCGAGCAGATCGAGCATCCGCGCGGTCTTCTGCATCGGCCGTACCGGGTCGAGCCCGAGCACGTCACCGAGTATCGGTACCCGCCGCGGCGGATGCGGTGGTCGCAGAACCCCCGACATGACATTCCCCCTCTTCGTGCGGAGTGAAACTCCCCTCACCCCTCGATCACTTCGAACTCGTCGAAGACGACCTCGCCTGCGGCGTCGGATTCGGCGAGGTTGACCTCGCCGACAAGGGCCCAGCCGTGATCGCCGTTCGGGTCGGCGAGGGTCTGCCGCACGCGCCACAGCTCGGCCTCCCGCGACACCGTGAACAGTTGCGGGCCACGGGCGTCGGGGCCGGTGCCGATCTCGTCGTACTCGTCGAAGTACAGCTCCATCAGCTCCGACCAGTCCTGCTCCTCGAGCCCGTCACCCAGCTCGGCCAGCAGGTCCCATCGGTGGCGGGACGCCAGCTCCACTCGCTTGAACATCGCATTGCGGACCATGACGGTGAACGCGCGGACATTGGCCGTGACCGGGCGCGGGATGTCTGCACCGAACGCGACCTGCTGGTCGTCGGACTCGACACCCGGGTTGGTGAGCTGCTCCCACTCGTCGAGCAGCGACGAGTCGACCTGGCGGATCAGCTCGCCGAGCCACTCGACGATGTCCTCGAACTCCTCGGTGCGTGCGGAATCGGGGACCGTCTGCCGCAGAGCGCGGTACGCGTCGGCGAGGTAGCGCAGCACCAGGCCCTCGGACCGGGCGAGGCCGTAGTGGCTGACGAGTTCGGCGAAGGTCATGGTCTTCTCGATCATGTCCCGCACCACCGACTTCGGGGACAGCGCGAACTCCGACACCCACGGGTGCCCGCCCCGGTACGTCTCGAACGCCGGGTACAGCAGCTCCTCGAGCGGCTTCGGCCAGGTGATGTCCTCGAGGAGTTCCATCCGCTCCTCGTACTCGATGCCGTCGGCCTTCATCTGCTGCACGGCCTCACCGCGGGCGGCGTGCTGCTGCGCCATCAGGATCTGCCGCGGGTCGTCGAGGGTGGACTCGATCACCGACACCACGTCGAGCGCGTAGGTGACGGAATCGACGTCGAGCAGTTCGATGGCCGCGAGCGCGAACGGTGACAGCGGCTGGTTGAGCGCGAAGTCGCGCTGCAGGTCGACGGTCAGCCGCGCCCACGAGCCGTTCTCGTCCGGCTCGTCCAGCTGCTCGACGATCCCGGCCTGCAGCAGGCCGCGGTAGAGGGCGATCGCGCGACGGATGTGCTTGCGCTGCTGCGGCCGCGCCTCGTGGTTGTCCTCGAGCAGGTGTCGCATCGCGGTGAAACAGTTGCCGGGCCGGGCGATCACGTTGAGCAGCATCGAGTTCGACACCCGGAACCGGGAGGTGAGCTGCTCCGGGGAGGCGGCGACGAGACGTTCGAACGTCGGCTCACCCCACGAGACGAAGCCCTCCGGCGGCTTCTTGCGCTGAATCTTCTTGAGCTTCTTCGGATCGTCACCGGCCTTGAGGACGAGGCGGTGGTTCTCGATCTCGTGCTCGGGCGCCTGAACCACGACGGTGCCCATGGTGTCGAACCCGGCGCGGCCGGCGCGGCCGGCGATCTGATGGAACTCGCGCGCACGCAGGTGCCGGGTGCGGGTGCCGTCGAACTTCGTCAGCCCGGTCATCAGGACGGTGCGGATCGGGACGTTGATGCCGACGCCGAGGGTGTCGGTGCCGCAGATGACCTTGAGCAGGCCGTCCTGCGCGAGCCGTTCGATCAGGCGCCGGTACTTCGGCAGCATGCCCGCGTGGTGCACGCCGATGCCGTGCCGGACCAACCGAGACAGCGTCTTGCCGAAGCCCGTGGTGAACCGGAATCCGCCGATCGCGTCGGCGATCGCGGCCTTCTCCTCCTTGCTGCACATGTTGACGCTCGTCAACGCCTGCGCGCGTTCGAGGGCGGCGGCCTGCGTGAAGTGCACGACGTACACCGGCGCCTGGTGCGTGGTGACCAGTTCCTCGATCGTCTCGCCGATCGGCGTCCTCGCGTACGAGAAGGTCAGCGGCACCGGCCTTTCGGTGCCCCCGACCACCGTGGTGGGCCGGCCGGTGCGGCGGGTGAGGTCGTCCGAGAAGAACGACACGTCGCCGAGGGTCGCGGACATCAGCAGGAACTGGGCGTTCGGCAGTTCGATCAGCGGCACCTGCCACGCCCAGCCACGGTCCGGTTCGGAGTAGTAGTGGAACTCGTCCATCACGACCTGACCGATGTCCGAGTCCGCGCCCTGCCGCAGCGCCAGGTTCGCGACGATCTCCGCGGTCGCGCACACGATCGGCGCCGACGAGTTCACCGACGCGTCGCCGGTCATCATGCCGACGTTCTCGGCGCCGAACACTTCGCACAGCGCGAAGAACTTCTCGCTCACCAGAGCCTTGATCGGCGCGGTGTAGAAGGTGCGCCTGCCGTCCGCGAGCGCGGCGAAGTGCGCACCGATCGCGACCATCGACTTGCCCGACCCGGTCGGGGTGGACAGGATGACGTTCGCGCCCGAGACGATCTCGATCAGCGACTCCTCCTGCGCGGGATACAGCGTCAGCCCACGCTCCGATGCCCAGCCGGCAAAGGCGTCGAAGAGGGAGTCGGCATCGGGGGAGTCGGGGACCAGATCGGAGAGCAGCACCGATACAGGCTATTCGAGAAGGTGGACCCGGGGTGCCCTGGTGTCAGGTGGCGCTGCGTTCGTCGGCGCCCATCGCGTCGAGAACCGCCTCGCGGGTCGCGCTGGGACCGGTGATCTGCGATTCGCCGACCCCGTCCGCGAGCATCTGCCTCCACCTGTCGTGGTCGAATTCCATCGGCCGGGTGGTGGCGACGAAGTCCTCGATCACGCGCAGGAACCGGATCGGGTCGTCGTGGAACGGGAAGTGCCCGCTGCCGGGGAAGATCTCCAGGCGGGAGTGGGGGAGCGCGGAGTGTGCGAGGTGGGCGTGACTGACCGGGATGACGGCGTCGCGGTCGCCCCAGATGATCTGGACGGGCAGGTCGGCGGTCAGGTAACAGCGGTCGAGCATGGTGACGACCTGACCGCGCCAGTCGACGACGGCCCGCAGGGTGCGCAGGAACGCCTCCCGGGCGGTGGGGTCGGGCAGGTCGCGCAGCACCCGGACCAGGTCGGGTGTGTCGTGGAAGAGCGCGGCGCCCTTGAACGGTCCCCGATACAGGTGGTCCGCCACCTGGCCGAGCGCCCCGACCAGCGTGAGTGCCCCGGGGATCTGCAGCAGGCGCAGCGCCTCGTTGGCGATCGGGAGGGCCGCGAACCGCAGCGCCGGGTTGACGTCCTTGGTGACGCCGCCCGGGGAGACCACCACGAGGCGTTCGATCATCTGCGGGAACTGGTACGCGAACTGCAGGGCGACGCCGCCGCCGAGCGAGTGACCGACCACCGTCGCCCGGTCGAACCCGAGGACCGTCAGCAGGTCCCGCATGCCGTTGGCGTACGCGGCGATCGAGTAGTCGGCGCGCGGCTTGTCGGAACGCCCGTGGCCAAGCAGATCCGGCGCGATCACGGTGAAGTTCTTCGCCAGGTGAGGGATGACCTCGTTCCACGTGGCCGAGTTGTCACCGATGCCGTGGATCAGGAGCAGCGCCGGCCCGCTGCCGGCCATCCGGAACGCACGCCGGTATCCGTGAATGGTCCGGAACGCGAGGCGGGGTTCGGTGTCGGGCACCGGACGCAATGCGCGGGTTCGGTCTCCGCCCATGGGTCACTCCTGTCGTTCGTCGGCTCCGTACCCCTGACAACAGGGTGTTTCGTTGGCCGACCTACCGAGCGATGATTTGGACGATCGTATAGATGAACTCCTCTGTGCGCCGGATAACTGTAAAACGGATTTACAGGTCGCGCCCGCCGGGCCCGTCCCCGAGGCCGGGCCCCTCGTCGTTGCCGTCGAGTTGGGCGAGGAAGCGCTCGAACTCGGCACCGAGTTCGTCGCCGCTGGGCAGTTCGCTGTCGGTTGCCAGCAGGCTGGACTGCTGTTCCTGCGCGGTCACGTACGTGTCGTACTGGCGTTCCAGCGCGCGCACCACGGACTCGACCTCTTCGTTCCCCGTGACCTGGGCGTCGACCTGCTCTCGGACCCGTGCGGCGGCCTCGCCGAGCGCCGCCAGCGGCAGCGTCAGCTCGCCGGCCTCGCCGACGTGTTCGAGCAGGGTCTCCGCGGCCGCCGGGTAGTCGGCCTGCGCCAGGTAGTGCGGAACGTGCACCGAGTACCCCATCGACTCGTGCCCGTGCTGGGACATCCGGAGTTCGAGCAGCGACGACGCGCTCCCGGGGATGCGCAGGTCGCCCGGCCAGCCCTGGTTCTCACCGATCAGGTCCGGGTTCGCCGAGTGCGCAGTCACGCCGAGGGGGCGGGTGTGCGGGACCGCCATCGGGATCGCGTTCAGCCCGATGGTGCGGCGCACGCCGAGCTGTTCGGCCAGCAGCCGCACCGCGGTGGTGAAGCGCTCCCACTTGAGGTCCGGTTCCATGCCGGCCAGCAGCAGGAACGGGATGCCCTCGGTGTCCTTGACGGCATAGAGATTCAGTTCCGGGGCGTCGTAGTCCGTGAAGTGGTTCGACTTGAACGTCATCGTCGGCCTGCGCGACCGGTAGTCGATCAGCTCGTCCACGGCGAACGAGGCGACGAGTTCGGTCTCGAGGCTCTCGCGGAGGTGGGTCGTGGCGAGCTTCACCGCGTGACCGGCGTCGGAGAACCCTTCCAGCCCGTGCACCAGGACCGGGCCGCGGCCGTCGTTGGCAGACACCACCGGGGCCGGGAACTCCAGCTCGTACATGCCCGACTGCTCGTCCATCGTTCACAACCCCTTCGCGTCTTCGTTGTCGACCAGTGTCCCTTACCGGTCGGCGGGGCGCGTCACCCCCGGGTCTCGCGCCCACACTCGCCTCGATCAACGTGACGGGCGGGCACATCATTCCCTGTTCGTTGCCGGTTTCGGTGTTCGCTGTCGGCGGACGCGCCGTGGCCTTCGGCGGCGACCGGTCGTCGAGCTGGCAGAGTTGGGGCACACGCCCGCGATCGCCGAGAGGACCTTGTCGTGACACGCCGAATCCTGGTGGCCGGAGCCGCCGCCGTCACCCTCGCCGTCGCCGGGTGCTCGTCGAACGTCTCGGGGGTTGCGGAACCGGTCGGGGGAGCCGCCGTCGTCTCCGGAGGCACCGCCGCCCCGAAGGCCGGCGGCGCGTCGACCGATCGGATCGCGGCGCCGCTGTCGTCGATGCTCTTGACGCCCGAGAACTTTCCGCAGCCGTACCAGGCGATCATGCTGCCGGAACAGGCGGTCGAGCAGGCCGCCGCCGACCTCGACGGGATCCCCGCCGGTGCGAAGGTGGACCCTGCCGGCTGCAAGCCTCCGCCGCAGAACTTCGGTCCCGACGCCACCGCCCTGGTCGTCGGCACCGACAACGCCGCCCGGGCCACCATCTCCATCGAGCTGACCCGCGTCGACGCGCCCCTGTCGGACCGCGCCGCCGAGATCGACCGGTGTCTCGAGGTGACCACCACGAAGAACGGGGCGTCCGCGAAGGTCACCACCGTCGTGCTGCCCGCCCCGCCGCTGAACGCCGACGACACCCTCGCCCTGCGGCAGACCGTCTCCTCCGGCAATGGCGACCAGTCGGTGACCCAGTCGATGCTGCGGCTCTTCGCTCAGGTCGACGACGTGCGGATCTCCGCCACCTACATGTCGTTCGGGGACGGCGCCCCCGATTCGGCGACGCTCGACCTGCTGTTCACCGAGGCGGTCCAGAAGGTCAACGCGGCCGCGAAGTAAAGCCGCGCGCGCGGGATTGGGGACGGCACGCGAATCCGTCCACAGGCCGGGCGAATTCGGCCATCGCGGACCGGTTGGCGTCGCGGCCGTCGGGGACGGTTCGTGCATGGCAACCATGTACCCGAACAGTCCGCACGGACGGGTTCACCTCAGCGACCCCGCAGACCTGATCGCCGCCGTCCCCGCGCTGCTCGGTTTCCGGCCGCACCGCTCCCTCGTGGTGATCTGCCTGGGAGGCGTCCCGGCGACGGTGCAGGCCGTGATGCGACACGACCTCACGGGCACCGCCTCGAACTGCGACCGCCTGTCCGTGGACCGTCTCGCGGCGCTGTGCGAACGAGCCGGCGCCGCCTCCGTGATCGTCGTGGTCGTCGACGATCGAGCGCACGGCGACGGTCCGATCCACGACCTGCACCACGCCCTCGTCGACCTCCTCTCCGCGTCCCTCGCCGAGGTCGGCGTCGCGCTGGCCGGCGCTCACGCGGTCACCGGCATCGAAACCGGTGCGCAGTGGTGGGGTCTGCTCGGAGATCCGCGCCACGGCACCGTTCCCGACCCGACCGCGTCGGCGGTGGCCGTGGCCCAGGTGATCCGCGGCCGCCCGATTCGCGCGTCGCGGCTCGAACTCGAACGAATCCTCGAGCCGCGCCCGCGCGCGGACCGGGACCGCCTCGCACGCCTCCTGGCATTGGCCCGGCATCCGACGTCGCGGGCGCGGCCGCGGTCCGTCCGCTCCACGCTCGAAGACGTGCTCGCGCGCATCGCCTCCTCCGACGGAGCCCTCTCCGACGAGGGGGTCGCCGCGATCGCCGTCGCTCTGGAGGCACCGGCCGTGCGCGACTCGGTGCTCGCGCTCGCGGTCACCGAACTCGCCGATGCCGCCGAACGGGCATGGATCGTCATGGCCCGGGCACTGTCCGGGCCCGCCCGCGCCGAACCGGCCGCGCTGCTCGGGTTCAGCGCCTACGCCCGCGGTGACGGACCACTCGCCGGGGTGGCCCTCACCGCCGCCCTCGACGCAGACCCCGGGCATCGCCTCGCCGGGCTCCTCGACGACGCCCTGCACGGCGGTATTCGTCCGGACGTGATCGTCGACCTCGCCCGGACCGGCCGCGACGTCGCCCGGACCCTCGGCGTGACCCTGCCGCCGGCCGCGTGAGCGCGAGTGGCGGCGGAGGGACTACCGGAAGTTCCGGGACACCAGCGCGTCCACCAGATCGGCCGTGGGGAAGTCGGCCATCACCGCGCCGGTCCGCCCTGCCGGATTCGCGGTGAGGAAGGCCTCCGTGTGGTCGAGGATCCCGATGACACCGGGCCCGCCCCGCGCCACGGTGACCGGAACGGTCCCCGTCGCGAGTGCGACCGGATTTCCGGTTGCGCTGAGGTGGTTGACGAAGAAGGTGGCCGGAGAGCCGGACGCGGCCCGCTCGAACTGCCCCCGCACCAGTTCCCACTTGCGGTCGACCTCGCCGAGTCCGGCGAGCTCGTAGGTGTCCTGGATGTCGGTGCCTGCGCCGCCCCAGCGCGGACCGTACGAGGCCGAGCCCGGGAAGTCCTGGATCACGACGATCTTGCCGCGCACCGCACCGAGAGCCGGGAAACCACTTCCGGCGGGAGCATGCCACAGGTGTTGCCGGAGCCGGTCACGCGTCTCGGGATTCTCGTCGATGTACCAGTTCAACGTGTCCTCGTAACCGCGGGTGTTCTCGGCTGCCGTGTACTCCTCCTTGAGTCTCATCACGACGGCCTCGGTCGGGTGATCGCGCAGGAAATCCGTCACCTGCACAACGACATTCGTGAAGTTGGTGTGCAGGTACTCGACCCCGTGATGGATCGGGAACACGTCCCGGAAATGGCGGGTCCGAACGTCGAGGACCCGGATTCCGGCCCGCAACTGGGTCGGGAGATCGTGGTCCTGGGTGAGGGCGAACACCGACGCCCCCATCGCCATCGTGTCGTGGGTTCCGGGCAGCGACAGCTCCGACAACCCGACGTCGTCGGGAAGCCCGCCCATCCAGTCCGGATTCTCGGCCCGATCGAGCCCGCTGTCGGCGACCGAGCCGGAGGAACTGCCCAGTGCCGGCGTACTGCCGGAATCGGCGGAACCGGTGGTGGCCGCGGCGAGCGGCGCCGGAATCAGGAGGAGTGCGGTGACGAGGGCGAACAGTGAACGCCTCGCGCGCCCTGCACGCACAACCCGGAGGTGCACCGCCACAGCAGATCCGTCCTTTGCTCACGCGCATCGACAGGGAGCCGTCGACGGCTCACGAACGGAGTGCAGCATCGCACGTCGGCTCGCGGCGCGGTCGGGATCGCGAGATACGGCACCGCACGGGCCGGTGTGCGCGGCCCGTGCGGTGTCTGTCAGCTCCGCCCTGCGGCGTGCGAACGATCGCCGAGAGCCTGGAGATAGGCCCAGGCGTCCGAGACGATCTCGTCGAGGTCGGTGTGCTGCGGCTTCCACCCGAGTTCGGCGATCGCCTTCTCGCTCGACGCGACCAGGACCGCCGGGTCGCCGGCACGCCGGGGTGCGTCCTCCGACGCGATCGGAAGACCCGTCACCCGCCGGCACGCCGTGATCACCTCGCGCACACTGAAACCCGCGCCGCTGCCGAGGTTGTAGACGGAATGCGTTCCGGCGGTGGCGTGGTCGAGCGCGAGCAGGTGCGCGTCCGCGAGGTCGAGGACGTGGATGTAGTCGCGCACCGCGGTGCCGTCGGGCGTCGGCCAGTCGGTGCCGAACACCGATATCTTCTCGCGCTGGCCCAATGCCACCTGGAGCACCAGGGGGATGAGATGCGTTTCCACCACCCGGTTCTCGCCCGCGCCCCGGTACGCGCCCGCGACGTTGAAGTAGCGCAGGCTCGTCGCGGCCAGACCGTAGGCGTTCGAGTACGAGGTGATCGCGTGGTCGATCGCCAGTTTCGTGGCGCCGTACGGATTGGTCGGCCGCGTCGGATCGTCCTCGGTGATCGGGGTGCGGTCCGGTTCCCCGTAGGTGGCCGCCGTCGACGAGAACACCAACCGCGGGGTGCCCGACGCCCGCATCGCCTCCAACAGCGCCAACGTCGTGACCACGTTGCCCTGCCAGTACTTGGCCGGTTCGAGCACCGACTCCCCGACCAGCGACTGTGCCGCGAAATGCAGCACGCCGTCGAACCCGGGATCGCGGCTGAGCACCTGTGCCGCCGCGGTCGCGACATCGCCCTCGACGAACTCGGCGCCGACCGGGACCGCGTCGGCGTTACCGGTCGACAGGTCGTCGACGACGACCACATCGTGACCGCGTTCGAGCAACACGGTCGCGCACACACTGCCCACGTAACCGGCACCGCCGGTGACCAGAAGTCGCACCTGGAATCAGACCTGCTTGACCTGGACGGCGTGCGCCATCTCCGCGGGCAGATCGACACCCTCGTGACCCGGGACGGTGATCGTCACCGAATCCGGGTGGGTCTCGACCGTCACGCGGGCATTGGGCACCACGCCCGCATCGCGCAGCTGTCCGATGATCTCGGGGTCCGACTGCACGTGCTCGGCGAGCCTGCGCACCACCACCGCTGTGGGCTGACCCGGCGGCACCTCGGTGAGCCGGATCAGTGTCTCGGCGCCCTCGTCGGCATCCAGGCCGAGCTGCGCGAGACCCGGGATCGGGTTGCCGTACGGGGAGGTCGTCGGGTTGTTGAGCACCTTCACCAGACGGCGCTCCACCTCCTCGCTCATCACGTGCTCCCAGCGGCACGCCTCCGCATGCACCTGATCCCACTCGAGGCCGATCACGTCGACCAGCAACCGCTCGGCGAGCCGGTGCTTGCGCATCACCGCGACCGCGAGATCGCGGCCCTTCTCGGTCAGTTCCAGGTGCCGGTCACCGGCGACAAGCAGCAGTCCGTCCCGCTCCATGCGGGCCACGGTCTGGCTGACGGTCGGGCCACTCTGCTCGAGTCGCTCTGCGATCCGGGCCCGCAGTGGCACAACGCCTTCTTCTTCAAGGTCGTAAATCGTCCGGAGGTACATCTCCGTGGTGTCGACCAGATCCTTCACGCTCACGCCCCTTCGTTCGCGGTGATTCTACCGGGGGGATCCGACGAATCGTTGCCACACGCGCTGAGCGTGCGACTCACACCACACGCGGCACGTGGTGTACAACGCCGTGCGCCGCTCGCGCCTTCCCACCGAGCGCCAGTAGCGTGACCTCATGGCCGACAAGTCCCCTCCTCTCACCCCGCATCGCGGCGCCGACGGCGTCGTCGTGTGGAGCCCGGACTATCTGAACTATCGGTGGAGTGCGGACCACCCGATGAATCCCACCCGCCTGGACCTGACCATGTCCCTGGCCCGGGGGCTGGGGCTGATCGAGGGCGCCGAGATCGTCGCCCCCGACCCGGCGAGCGACGCGGACCTGTTGCGGGTCCACACCCCCGGGTACGTCGCGGCCGTCAAGGCCGCCGGGGAAGGCCCCGCGCAGGGCCTCGCGGACGCGCGCGCCGAGGGGGAGGCCGCCCCGCACGGACTCGGCAGCGAGGACAATCCGATCTTCCCGCACATGCACGAGGCGAGCGCGATCCTGGCCGGGGGCACGCTCGCCGCCGCCCGCGAGGTCGCCGCCGGGCGCACCCGGCGGGCGGTGAGCATCGGGGGCGGCATGCACCACGCGATGGCCGACTGGGCGTCCGGGTTCTGCGTCTACAACGACGCGGCGATCGCGATCTCGTGGTTGCTGGACAACGGATTCGACCGGATCGCCTACATCGACGTCGACGCCCACCACGGCGACGGGGTGCAGCACGCCTTCCTCGGCGATCCGCGTGTGCTGACCGTGTCCATCCATCAGCACCCGGCCACCCTGTGGCCCAACACCGGCTGGTCCAGCGAGGTGGGATCCGGTGCCGGGGAGGGCACCTCCGTCAACGTGCCGGTGTTGCCGGGAACCGTGGACTCGGTGTGGCTGAGGGCATTTCACGCGATCGTGCCCGCCGCGGTCGCAGCGTTCAAACCCCAGATCGTCATCAGCCAGTGCGGCGTGGACAGTCACCGGGAGGATCCGCTCGCGGACCTCTCGCTGACCGTGGACGGCCAGCGTGCCGCGTTCCGTGCGATGCGCGACCTCGCCGACCGGTACGCCGACGGACGCTGGATCGCCGTCGGCGGCGGTGGCTACGGACTCGTGCGGGTGGTGCCGCGTGCCTGGACCCACCTGATCGCGACCGCGCTCGACCGCGACCTGGATCCGACGGTGGCCGTCCCCGCGGCCTGGAGGGAGCGGGTCGCGGCGATGGCGCCGGGCGTCGACCTGCCGACCACCATGACCGACGGCGGGGTGACCGACCACCTGCCGTGGGACGGTCCCGGCGGCACCCCCGAGACGGGCGTGAACACCGTCGACCGGGCACTGGTCCGCGTCGACGCCGCCATCATCGCCACCCGCAGGGCCAGCTTCCCGCTGCTGGGCCTGGACCCGGAGGACCCCCGTGACTGACATCACCAACCCCGACTCGACCCCGCAGCCGATCCGGCCCGCCTTTCCGTCCCACTGGATCGCGGACGTGCTCGCCACCGACGGCGGCGCCGTGCACCTGCGTCCGATCACCCCGGAGGACGCGGACCGGCTGGTCGCGTTCCACGCCAAGCTGTCCGAGCGGACCCGGTACCTGCGCTACTTCGGGCCGTACCCGACGATGTCGAACCGGGACATCGTGCACTTCACCACCGTCGACCACCACAATCGGGTGGCGTTCGTCGCGATCCTCGGCGACGAGATCATCGCCGTCGGCCGGTACGAGCGACTGCTCGAGGTCGGGGACGGAAAGTCGGCCGAGGTGGCGTTCGTCGTCGCCGACGAACACCAGGGCCGCGGCCTCGGCCCGATCCTGCTCGAACACCTCGCCGGCGCGGCCGCCGAGAACGGCCTGACCATGTTCGTCGCCGAGGTCCTCGCCGAGAACCGCAACATGGTCTCCGTGTTCCGGGAGGCCGGTTACCAGGTCAGCCGCAGCTTCGACGGCGGGGTGCTGCGACTAGAATTCGCCATCGACCCGACCGAGGCGCTGCTGACCGTCCGCAACGCCCGGGAGCGGGCCGCCGAGGCGCGCAGCGTGCGCAACCTGCTCAGTCCGCAGTCGGTGGCGGTGATCGGCGCGTCCACCGACAACGGCAAGGTCGGCAACGCGGTCCTGCGCAACCTGCTCGAGGCCGGGTTCACGGGGCCGGTCTACCCGGTCAACGCCGAACACCGGTCGGTGCGCGGAGTGCGGGCGTACCCCTCGGTGCGGGACATCCCCGACGACGTGGACCTCGCGGTGGTCGCCGTGCCCGCCGAGGCGATCGACTCCGTCCTCGACGACTGCCTCGCCAAGGGCGTCAAGGCGCTCGTCGTCGTGTCCTCGGGGTTCAGCGAGACCGGGTCCGACGGCTACACCTCCGAGCGCAGGCTCGTGCACGCCGCCCGCGCCCACGGCATGCGGCTGGTCGGCCCGAACGCGCTCGGTGTCGCCAACACCAACCCCGCGGTGCAGTTGAACGCGACCCTGGCGCCGGTGCTTCCGCACGGCGGCAAGGTGGGATTCTTCTGTCAGTCCGGCGCCCTCGGCATCGCGATTCTCGACGAGGCGGCCCAGCGCCGCATCGGGTTGTCCACTTTCGTCTCCGCCGGCAACCGCGCCGACGTCTCCGGCAACGACCTGCTCCAGTACTGGGACACCGACCCGGAGACCGAGGTCGTGCTGCTGTACCTGGAGTCGTTCGGCAACCCGCGCAAGTTCTCGCGGATCGCGCGGCGGGTCGCCCGCAACAAACCGGTCGTCGCGGTCAAGTCCGGCCGGCATGCCGTCCCGCCCGCGCTGAAGGCGAACGCCGTCGAGATCGACGACCCGATCGTCTCCGACCTGTTCGCGCAGGCGGGTGTCGTGCAGGTGGGGTCGATCGCCCAACTCTTCGACTGCGCGGTGCTTTTCGGCTACCAACCGCTGCCCGCGGGACCGCGGCTCTCGGTGGTCGGCAACTCGTCGGCGCTCGGCGTGCTGGCCGTGGACGCCGCACGCTCCCAGGGGTTGGAGGCGGGCGATCCCGTTGATCTCGGAGCACAGGCCGGTCCGGAGGAGTTCGCGGGCGCGGTCAGCGCGGCGATCGAGGATCCCGACGTGGATTCGGTGATCGCGGTGTTCGTGCCGCCGGTCGCGATGGACCCGGAGCCCTACGCCAAGGCGGTGCGCGACGCCGCCCGCGACTCCGGCAAGCCGATCGTGACCACTTTCCTTGCTGCCGAGGGTATTCCGGACGTGCTCGCGGTGCTCGGCCCGGACAGCAACCCGGTCCGCGGCTCGGTGCCGTCGTATCCGGAACCCGAGCGGGCGGCGTTGGCGCTGGCGCGGGCGTGGCGCTACGCGCAATGGCGCGACAAACCGATCTCGCAGGTGGTGCGGCCCGACGGCATCGACGCCGCCCGCGCCGCCGAACTGGTGGACTCGTGGCTGGCGGACAGCGGCGGCGAGGGGCGGTGGCTGACCGACTTCGAGGCAGCGGAACTTCTGGCGTGCTACGGCGTCGCGATCGCCCAGTTCGCCGCCGCGTCCAGCGAGGCGCAGGCGGTCGCCGCGGCCGAGGCCCTCGGCTATCCGGTCGCGGTGAAGGCCACCCGTGAGCAGTGGCGGCACCGCCCCGACCTCGGCGGGGTGCGCCTCGACCTCGACACCGAGGACGCCGTGCGCCGGGCCTACCGCGACCTCGCGGCGGCATCGGGGGACCCGCTGCTGTACGTGCAGAAGATGGCGACGAAGGGATTCGGCTGCGCCATCGGCGTGCAGGACGACCCGTCGTTCGGGTCGCTGATCTCGTTCGGGCTCGCCGGTGTGATCTCCGACCTGCTCGGGGACCGCGCCTACCGGGTGCTGCCGCTGACCGAGGAGGAGGCCGGCGAACTCATCGACGCGCCGAAGGCCGCACCGCTGCTTGCCGGCTACCGCGGCGGGCCGGGAGTGAACAGGGCGGCGCTGGTGGATCTGTTGCAGCGGATCTCGGCGCTGGGGGACGACCTGCCCGAGGTGCGGGAACTGGTCTGCGAGCCGGTCCTGGCGAGCGAGAGCGGCGCCGAGATCACCGACTCGCGGGTTCGGATCGGACCCGAACCGAGCACCCGCGTCGACCTGGGGCCGCGCCGCCTGCGCTGAGCCACCCACGTCCGGCGGAGCAGGCCCACGGACACGGACGTGGGCCCCGGACACAGACGCGCCGGCCGATCCGTCGCTCCCGAGGGGGGAAGGAGCTTCGGATCGACCGGCGCTGGTTCGTGGGGGAGTGACGTCAGCTGGCGTAGGACCGCAGGCGGTCGGCCCGCTCGCCCTGACGCAGCTTGCCCATCACCTCGCGCTCGATCTGCCGGACCCGCTCACGGGAGAGGCCGAAGATCTTGCCGATCTGATCGAGCGTGCGCGGCTGGCCGTCGTCGAGCCCGTACCGCAACCGGATCACCTGCTGCTCACGCTCGTCGAGCGTGGCGAGCACGCTGCGAACGTCGCTGTGCAGCAGTCCGGCGATGACGGCATTCTCCGCGGACGTCGCCTCGGAGTCCTCGATGAAGTCGCCGAGCGGCGCCTCCTCGTCGGTGCCGACCGGCATGTCCAGGCTCACCGGGTCGCGGCTGTGGTCGAGCAGGTCCGCGATCTTCGCGGCGGGGATGCCCGATTCCTCCGACAGTTCCTCGTCGGTCGCCTCCCGGCCGAGCTGCTGGTGCAGTTCCCGCTTGATCCGGGCCAGCTTGTTCACCTGCTCGACCAGGTGGACGGGCAGCCGGATCGTGCGGGACTGGTCCGCCATGCCGCGCGTGATCGCCTGACGGATCCACCAGGTGGCATACGTCGAGAACTTGAAGCCCTTCGCGTAGTCGAACTTCTCCATCGCGCGGATCAGGCCCAGGTTGCCCTCCTGGATCAGGTCCAGCAGCGGCATCCCGCGGCCGGTGTACCGCTTGGCCAGGGAGACGACCAGACGCAGGTTGGCCTCCAGCAGGTGACTGCGGGCCTTCTCGCCGTCGCGGACGATGGCGGCCAGGTCGCGCTTCTTGTTGGCCGTCAGGCGCTTCCCGGTCTCCAGCACGTGCGCGGCATACAGTCCCGCCTCGATCCGCTTCGCAAGCTCGACCTCATCCGCGGCGGTCAGCAGCGCAGTACGCCCGATCCCGTTCAGGTAGACACGTACCAGGTCTGCGGCCGGGGACTGGGCATCCAGATCCTCGGGAGTCGGGCGCGCTCGGCGGGTGGTGGGGCTCGTCATGACCTGCCTCCTCATCGGTGGTCTCTCATGTGGTTCAACGCCCCGCCACCAGGCAAAGTTCCCGAGCGATCTCCGTCACATCGCCGCTGACCTGCAGGTTCCCGCCACTCGACCTGAGAAGTTACTGAGAAGAACGATCGCCGGGAACCGGCTTCACATTCCCACCGGGAGCACCAGACCGTGCCGGACCAATCCGTGCACGAGTGCGGCCGCCGAACCCGCGAGCGGATCGGCGTCCTCGCCGTGCGCGGCGGCGAGCAGTTCGACCAGTTCCCCCAACGCCAGCCCGTCCGGACGCATTCCACCCAGCAACGCCGCCGCGAGCTCGTCCACCTCGTGCTGCCACGCCGGACCGTCGCCCCGGTGCAGCCGCGCCACGACCTGCTGCCACCCCTCCTCACCCGGCAGGTACACCCGCTCGAGGGCAGTGGCCGGCGCGACCTCGAACCGCTCCGCGAGGACGTCCCGGTCCCGCAACCACGCCGCCCGGTCGAGGTAGCCGAGTGCCTCGTCGCCCAGCGGATCGCTGTAACCGTGCCGCAGGTCCTCGGCCAGCACGTCCGACGGGGCATCGGTGCGGCGCAGGTACACGAACCCGAACCCGATTCCCTCGACATCGCTGTCGGCGAAGTGCGCCAGCCACGACTCGGCCTGCGCGGCGGTCGCCGGATCCCGCGGGTCCAGCCCAGCGTCACGCATCCACGTCCCCACGTACAGCGCGGGATCCGCGACGTCGCGCTGCACGATCCACGCGTCGACACCGTGAGCAGGCAGCCACGACGCGACCCGCGACCGCCAGTCCTCCCCGGCGACGTGCACCCACGACGCCAGCATCGACGCGGTCCCGCCCGGATTCAGGTGGTCGATCGCCCGCGAGATCATCAGCTCGCTCGCCCCGTCGAGGTCCAGGCCCGAGTCCCGGTAGGTGTGCTCGACCCGGGCCCGCCCGACCACGAACGGCGGATTCGCGACGACCCGATCGAACGTCCGCCCCGCGACCGGCTCGAACCACGACCCCGGCAACAGTTCGACGTCCACACCGTTGAGCGCGAACGTCGCCGCCGACAGGTCCAGCGCCCGCAGGTTGATGTCCGTGGCCGTCACCGCCCGGGCGTACCCGGCGGCGTGCAACGCCTGGATGCCGCAGCCCGTGCCGACGTCGAGCACCGTTCCGGTCCCGGCCGTCGGGGTGCCGCGCAGCAGCGACAGCGACGCATGCCCGACCCCGAGAACATGGTCGGGGGCCGTGGTCCGCGGCCGCATGCTGCCGTCCAGGTCGGAGATCACCCAGCGGTTGCCCTGCCCGAGATCCATCGGCCGCAGGTCCAGCGCCGGCCGCACCAGGTCACCGTCGCGTTCGAGCAGCCCCGCCGCGACCGCATGGTCGAGATCCACCGGCGCGAGCGCCGCCGCGACCTCGCTCGCCGGGCAGTCGTCGCCGAGCAGGAACAACCGGACCAGCACCCCCAGTTCGCCGGCGTCCCGGGTGGCGCGGCGAACCGGCACCGGTTCGCTTCGGCCCAGAGCCGCGTGCGCATCGTCGCCGAGTGCCTCCAGGACGGCGTCGGCGGTGTAGTCGGTGCGGTGCAGGGCCTCGCGCAGCGGGCCACACAGGGAGAGGAGGTCGCGGTTCACGCGGCCATTGTCTCAGTGGGGACGGCGGCTGCCCGTCAGCCCTCGATCGTGCGATGGTCCGTGGACTCGATCGCCGGTCCCGCGACCGGCTTGTGGTCGAATCGGCGCGGCTCGTCGGCGCGCCGCGGCGGCCGGTCGTTCGCGACGAGGACGGCGATCCACGGCAGCGGAATCGACGCACCGATGATCAGCAGGCTGATCCACCCGTTGCCCCACGCGCTGTACGCGATCGCAGCGAGCACCAGTGCGGGGATCCGGATCCCCATCATGATCGTGTACTTGCGGATACGGGCCCGCTGCTGCTCGTCGAACGACTGTGCCGCATCGGTGATCAGAATCGGGTTCCGCGAGCTCTCGTCGCCCTGGTCCTGCGGGGGGATGGCTGAACTCGAAGACATGACTCCAGCGTCCCACTCGCAGAGCCCAGATGCACCACCGGGGGCTCGCCGGACTCCCAGGGATGCGTCATCATGGACGAGTGAGCACTGTGACCAAGGAACGTCCCGACACCACGACCGACGAGTCCACCGACGACGACGTCCCCAAGTACTTCCACTACGTCAAGAAGAACAAGATCGCCGAGAGCGCGGTCATGGGCACCCACGTCGTCGCCCTGTGCGGCGAGGTGTTCCCGGTGACCAAGTCGCCGAAGCCCGGATCCCCGGTGTGCCCCGACTGCAAGAAGATCTACGACGGGCTCCGGCCGGGCGAATGAGTCGCCTCGCCCACGGGCGAGTGAGTCGCCTCGCCGACGGGCGATCGAGCCGGCTCGCCGACGGGCGAGTGAGTCGCCTCGCCGACGGGCGAGGGAGTCGCCTCGCTCGCGAGCAGGTGGGGCGGCTCGGGTAGGTCGCACATGTCCGGATGTTCGGGGTCGGCGGCCTCGTGCCTGCCCCGATCCGGGTTCACGATGCGGATGGGTGCCGTGGCCAGCCGCCGGGTCAGGCTCGGGACCGAGCCGTCGGCGGCCGGGGCCGAGGCCGCCTGTGACGCGAGCCACTCCCGCATCTGCTCGATCCGGGTGGCCCGAGCCGGCCAGAACTCCTGGATCGTCGCGTTGAACTGGGCGCCCAGCACCACCGCGAACCCCAGGAAGAACGTGAACAGCAGGAACGCGATCGGAGCCGCCAGCGCCCCGTACGTGTAGCCGGTACCGGTCACCCACGTCAGATAGTGGCGCAGCACCGTGCTCGCCGCCATGAAGAACACCCCCGCGAGCAGCGAACCGCCGAGCAGGCGATGCCACGGCAGCGACTTCGGCAGCGCCACCTTGTACAGCGTGGTCAGGCCGGCGATCAGCAGCAGTCCGACCGCCGGATAGTAGAACGCGTCGACCATGCGGGAACCGACGTCGTACCACGACGCGGGCATCACCCGGCCGATCATCGTCGGCCCGAGCGCCACCAGCGGCAACACGAACACCGCCACGATGAGGAACATCACGTACAACAGCAGCGCGAAGATCCGCTGCCACACCGGATGGCGGGCGTCCTTCTGCCCGTGCGCCTCGACGATCGAGTCGACGAACGTCGAGATCGCCGACGAGCCCGCCCACAACGACAGCAGGAAGCCTGCGGAGATGATCTCGGGGCGCCCCCGACCGAGCACATCCGACACCGTCGGCGAGATCAGCTGGTCGACGACGTTCTCACTGAACGCGGACCGGCTGAAGGTGATGATCTTCGACTCGATGATCCGCACCGTGTCGGGGCCGAACAAGCCGCCGACGTAGCCGATACTCCCGAGCAGACCCAGCAGCAGCGGTGGCAGCGACAGCGTCTGCCAGAACGCGGCCGTCGCGGCCTTCCCGAAGATCGAGTCCCCCCAAGCCTTGACCGCGGTGCGGCGGATCACCAGCCAGGCCTTCCACAGCGGGTGCCGGTCCGGGATGTGGTCCGCGTGGTGGGTGGGCAGATCCGACGGCGCCCCCGGGACCTCGCCCGGGTGCTGGGGGCCGATCGGTTCGCTCATGATGCTTCCAGCATCCCTGACGAGCGGGTGCTGGTCCGCACCGGTGGCGTCCGTGTCGCGAAGGCAACACCGGTCGCCCACCCGTCGGTGTTGCCTTCGCGACACCTCCGGTCGCACGGGCCATCGGATGCAGAGAACGTCGGCGGGGGGCGTTAGGCTCGTCCGGCAGTCTTCACGGTCGAGATCGACCCCACAGTCGAGAAGGAGCGGACGCGACAGTGCTCACGGGTAACACCGAATCACCAGCCCCCGCACCCGTCGCCAACCTCCGAGCCTGGCAGCGGCGTGCGCTGACGAAGTACCTGGCAACGAAGCCGAGGGACTTCCTCGCGGTGGCGACCCCAGGCGCAGGCAAGACCACCTTCGCGCTGCGGGTCGCCGCGGAACTGCTCGGGGACCGGACCGTCGACGAGATCACCGTCGTCGCGCCGACCGAACACCTCAAGCACCAGTGGGCCGAGTCCGCCGCCCGGATGGGCATCGCGCTGGACTCCAACTTCTCCAACTCGACCGGTCAGACCTCCGCCGACTACCACGGCGTCGTCGTCACCTACGCACAGGTGGCGTCGCATCCGACGAAGCACCGGGTGCGTACCGAGAACCGCCGCACCCTGGTCATCCTCGACGAGATCCACCACGGCGGTGACGCCAAGAGCTGGGGTGACGCGATCCGCGAGGCGTACGAACCGGCGACCCGCCGGCTGGCGCTGACCGGTACCCCGTTCCGCAGTGACGACTCCGCGATCCCGTTCGTCCAGTACGAGCCGGACAACGAGGGACTGATGCGGTCCAAGGCCGATCATGCCTACGGATACTCCGACGCCCTCGCCGACGGCGTCGTGCGTCCCGTGGTGTTCCTCGCGTACTCCGGCGAGGCGCGTTGGCGCAACAACGCCGGTGAGGAATTCGCCGCGCGCCTCGGCGAGCCGCTGTCCGCCGAACAGACCGCGCGGGCCTGGCGGACCGCCCTCGACCCGAACGGTGACTGGATCCCCGCGGTCCTCGCCGCCGCGAACACCCGGCTCCAGCAGTTGCGATCCGATGGCATGCACGACGCCGGCGGCCTCGTCATCGCCACCGATCAGACCGTCGCGCGCGCCTACGCGAAGATCCTGGAATCGCTCACCGGGCGGGCGCCGACCGTCGTGCTCTCCGACGACCCCACCGCCTCGAAGCGGATCGCCGAGTTCAGCAGCAACACCGAGCCGTGGATGGTCGCGGTCCGGATGGTGTCCGAGGGCGTCGACGTGCCGCGCCTCGCGGTCGGGGTGTACGCGACCAGCGCGTCGACCCCGCTGTTCTTCGCGCAGGCGATCGGCCGCTTCGTGCGGTCCCGCAAGAAGGGGGAGACGGCCAGCGTCTTCGTGCCGTCCGTGCCCGTCCTGCTCGACCTGGCCAGCCAGCTCGAGGTCCAGCGCGACCACATCCTCGGCAAGCCGCACCGCGAGAAGGACGGCCTCGACGACGAACTGATCGCCGACGCGAACAAGCAGAAGGACGAGCTCGGCGAGGAGGAGAAGGCGTTCACGTCCCTCGGCGCCGACGCCGAACTCGACCAGGTGATCTACGACGGCTCCTCGTTCGGCACCGCGACCTTCGCCGGCAGCGACGAGGAAGCCGACTACCTGGGACTGCCGGGTCTCCTCGACGCCGACCAGATGCGGGCGCTGCTGCGGGAACGGCAGGCGGGCCAGCTCGACAAGTCGAAGGCATCCGCACCGGCGGCGCCGGTCCCTCCGCCCGTCGTAGCCGACCGCGCAGGGTCGGCCGCCAAGCTCGCCGAGCTGCGCAAGGAACTCAACGGGCTGGTCGCGATGACCCACCACCGCACCGGCAAGCCGCACGGCTGGATCCACGGCGAACTGCGCCGGGTGTGCGGGGGACCTCCGACCGCCATCGCGACCGTCGATCAGCTCACCGAACGGATCGCCACGCTGCGACGCTGGTGACCGCACCGCGGTCGTGGCGGTCGTGACCGCGCCGCACCGCGGCGGTGGTGACCCGCCGCTGCACCGACCGCCGGACACGCGGAAGGGCCCGCACCACATGGTGCGGGCCCTTCCGGTCGAATGGGGGTCTGAGGTCAGGCCGCCCGGTTCTGACGGCCTAGATCGCTGCCTCGTCGATGGCGCCGGAGACGATGGTGGCGTTCATCGCGCGGAGTCGATCCTCGTGCTCGTTGGCGTGATGCTGGCAGAAGAGGAGTTCTCCACCAGTGGCGAGCACCGCGCGGACGCGAGCTCCGGCACCACACCGGTCGCACCGGTCGGCTGCGGTCAACGGGGGGCTGGTCAGTGTTCCGGGCATGACTCCTCCGTACTGGCTCCCGGTGCGACCCGGGACCCCTGGGGGCTGGTCCGCCGCGTCGGGTGACGCGGTGGCATCACTCTGTCAGACGTTTGGCGTTCGGACGATGTTCCCGACGGTGTTTCTTTGTGGTTTCACTAACAGAAAACACGGCCGGACCGGTGATGCAGGTCACCGAACGGGCGCGGGATAGGGTCTGTCCGTGACGGACCCGACCCTCGTACACATGTGCACCGCAGCCGAGTGGGAGCAATCCCGGACCGCCGGTGTGCGTGTCCCGGACTCGTTCGCCGAGGACGGGTTCGTGCACCTGTCGACGCCGCAGCAGGTGCACCTGCCCGCGAACCGTCTGTTCGCCGGGCGCGACGATCTGGTCCTGCTGTACCTCGACGCGACCGGGCTCGGCGCCGAGGTTCGCTGGGAACCCGGGGTGCCGACCGATCCGGCGTCGATGCGGTTCCCTCACCTGTACGGCCCGCTCCCCGTCGCCGCGGTCATCGCGGTCGCGCCGTACCGGCCGGGCCCGGACGGCACGTTCGGAACACCCCCGAATCCATGACCTGCGACCGGAAACTCGTTCCAGCGCTACCGTTGAGACATGAACGTGGAAGTGACCCCACTGCCCGGGATCGGGATCCGCAAGGACTTCGAACTCTCCACCGGGCGACGCGTCGGCGTGGTGACGCTGCGCGACGGCGGGACCGACCTGATCGTCTCGAAGAAGGACGATCCCGACGCCTGCCAGGCCTCGGTGCGGTTGACCGACGACGAGGCGGCCGTGCTGGCGAATCTGCTCGGGGCGCCGCAGCTGGTGTCGCAGCTGCGGGAGGAGCACCGGGACCTGCCCGGCATCACCACCCGGCAACTCCCGATCACCGAGGAGTCACCGTTCGACGGCCGCACACTGGGGGAGACCGCGATGCGGAGCCGGACCGGGGTGTCGGTGGTGGCCGTGATGCGGGCCGGCCAGGCGTACCCGTCGCCGAATCCGGATTTCAATCTGACCGAGGGCGACCTGCTGGTCGCAGTCGGCACTTCCGACGGCCTGGACGCCGCCACCAAGATCCTGCACCACGGGTGAGCCGTGGATAGCACCGCGCTCGCGCTCGTCGAGCTGGGTGCGGTCTTCTTCGTCCTCGGTGTGCTCGGTCGCCTCGCCGGCCGCGTCGGCATGTCGCCGGTTCCGCTGTACCTCGTCGGAGGTCTGTGCTTCGGGCAGGGCGGATTCATCACGCTCGGCGACATCAGCGGCTTCGGCCACCTGGCGAGCGAGATCGGCGTCGTTCTGTTGCTGCTGCTGCTCGGACTCGAGTACTCCGCGTCGGAACTGATGACCGGGCTGCGCAAGTCGTGGATGGCCGGCGTCCTCGACCTGGTCCTCAACGCAGCTCCCGGTGTGGCCGTCGCGCTGCTGCTCGGCTGGGGTCCGGTCGGCGCGCTCGTGATGGCCGGTGTCACCTACATCTCGTCGTCCGGCATCGTGGCCAAGGTACTCAGCGACCTCGGTCGGCTCGGCAACCGCGAAACCCCGGTGGTGCTCTCGATCCTGGTGTTCGAGGATCTGACGATGGCGGTCTACCTGCCGATCCTCACCGCGATCCTGGCCGGGGTCGGTCTCGTCGGGGGAGTGAAGGCGCTGGTCGTCGCCCTGCTGATGCTGGCGCTCGTACTGACGGTCGCGCTGCGTTACGGCCACGTGGTGTCCGCGATCGTGGACGCCAAGGACCGCGAGGTGTTCCTGCTCAAACTGCTCGGTGCGGCGCTGCTCGTGGCGGGGTTCGCGTCCTCGCTGCAGGTGTCGGCGGCGGTCGGGGCGTTCCTGCTCGGCATCGCGATCTCGGGGGCGACCGCCCGCAACGCGGCCCAGGTCCTCGAGCCGTTGCGGGACCTGTTCGCGGCGATGTTCTTCGTGGTGTTCGGTCTCAACACCGACCCCGCGACCGTCCCGCCGGTGCTCGGCTGGGCGGCGGCGCTGGCGGTGGTCACCACGGTGACGAAGATCGTCACCGGGGCGTGGGCCGCCCGCAGGCAGGGCGTCGCCCTGATGGGTCAGTCCCGCGCCGGGGCCGCGCTGGTCGCCCGCGGCGAGTTCTCGATCGTCATCGCCGGTCTCGCCGTCTCCGCGGGTGCCGTCGAGGGGGAGATCGCGGCGCTCGCGACCGCGTACGTCCTCCTGATGGCTGTGCTCGGACCGGTCGCCGCCCGGATCGTCGAACCGGTCACCCGGTTGCTCGTGCCCCGGCTACGCGAACGGCCGTCGGCTCAGGAGCCGACGGCCGTTCCGGACGAGACGGGCGAGATCTGACGATCTAGTCGAGGTAGTCGCGCAGCACCTGCGAGCGCGACGGGTGGCGCAGCTTCGACATGGTCTTCGACTCGATCTGCCGGATCCGCTCGCGGGTGACGCCGTAGACCTGGCCGATCTCGTCGAGGGTGCGGGGCTGGCCGTCGGTCAGGCCGAACCGCAACCGCACGACGCCGGCCTCGCGCTCGGACAACGTGTCGAGGACCGACTGCAGCTGATCCTGCAGCAGCGTGAACGACACCGCGTCGACCGCGACGACGGCCTCGGAGTCCTCGATGAAGTCGCCGAGCTGGCTGTCGCCCTCGTCGCCGATGGTCTGGTCCAGGGAGATCGGCTCGCGCGCGTACTGCTGGATCTCCAGCACCTTCTCCGGCGTGATGTCCATCTCCTTCGCGAGCTCCTCGGGAGTGGGCTCGCGGCCCAGGTCCTGGAGCAGCTCACGCTGGATACGGCCGAGCTTGTTGATCACCTCGACCATGTGCACGGGGATGCGGATGGTGCGGGCCTGGTCGGCCATCGCGCGGGTGATCGCCTGCCGGATCCACCAGGTGGCGTACGTGGAGAACTTGTAGCCCTTGGTGTAGTCGAACTTCTCGACCGCGCGGATCAGGCCGAGGTTGCCCTCCTGGATCAGGTCCAGGAACGCCATGCCGCGGCCGGTGTAGCGCTTGGCCAGCGACACGACGAGGCGCAGGTTGGCCTCGAGCAGGTGGTTCTTCGCCCGGTTGCCGTCGCGGCAGATCCAGTTCATGTCGCGGCGCTGCGCGGCGGGGAGCTTCTCGCCCTTCTCGGCGTGCTCCTGCATCAGCTGGGTCGCGTACAGGCCGGCCTCGATGCGCTTGGCGAGCTCGACCTCCTCCTCGGCGTTGAGGAGCGCGACCTTGCCGATCTGCTTGAGGTACGCGCGCACCGAGTCGGCGGAGGCGGTGAGCTCGGCGTCCTTGCGGGCCTGCCGCAGCGCCTCGGACTCCTCCTCGTCCCAGACGAAGTCGCCGGACGCCTTGTCCTTCTCGGACGGCTCCTCGGTCGCCTCGTCCTCCTCGACGGTGACCTCCTCGACGACCTCGTCGGTCAGGTCGCCCTCGGGCACGTCGAGATCGCCGATGTCGCCGTCGTCGAGACCCTCGTCCATCGCATCGGGGTCGCCGGCCTTGGCGGTCGCCTTCTTGGCACCCGCCTTCTTGGCGGCGGTCTTCTTGGCAGGGGCCTTCTTCGCGGCCGCCTTCTTGGCAGGGGCCTTCTTCGCGGCCACCTTCTTCGCAGGGGCCTTCTTCGCCGCCGCCTTCTTCGCGGGAGCGGTACCGGTGACCTCCGCTTCGGTCGCGGAGTCGGAGGTCGGACTGGTTTCGGTGGCGGCCACGTACGCCCTTTCGTGACGGAGTCGTGCGGCGTCACGCCAGAGTGGATTTCCGGCGGAGAGGTCAGTTGATTTCGGCCGGCTTGGACGTCGGCCTCACCATTGTAACTATCGTCGCGGGGAGCTACGTTCCGATGCTGGTCACAGCGGCGAGAGCGGCCCCCGCGATACCCGCCGTGTTCTGCAGCGACGCCGCGACGACCGGTGTTCTGTTGGTCAGGTGGGGGATCCACTTCTCGGCCTTGCGGCTGATTCCGCCGCCCGCGATGAACAGGTCCGGCCACAGCAGGTCCTCGTAGCGGGTGAGCACCCGGGAGACCTCCTTCGCCCACTCCTTGTACGACAGGTCCTTGGTCTCCTTGGCCGCGGACGAGGCCCGGTGCTCGGCCTCCTTGCCGTCCACCTCCATGTGCCCGAACTCGGTGTTCGGCAGCAGCACGCCGTGGTTGAGAATCGCCGAGCCGATGCCGGTGCCGAACGTGAGCAGCACGACGACGCCGTCCACGTCCTTGCCCGCGCCGTACCGGTCCTCGGCGACCCCGGCGGCGTCGGCGTCGTTGAGCACGGTGACGGCGCGGCCACCGAGCGCTCCGGAGAACAGGGCGTTGGCGTCGGTCCCGATCCACGTCCCGTCGATGTTGGCGGCGGTGCGCGCGACGCCCGCCGTGACGACGGCGGGCAGTGTGATCCCGACCGGTCCGTCCCATCCGGCCTGCCGCACGATGTCGGCGACGGTCGCGGCGACGGCGGTGGGCGTGGCCGGCTGCGGGGTGAGGATCTTGATCCGGTCACCGATCAACTGGCCGGTGTCCAGGTCCACCACACCGCCCTTGACGCCGCTGCCCCCGACGTCGATGCCGAAACCCCGATTCGCCCGCTGCGTCGTCATGCCGGTCACGATAGTGGTTGTGGGTGCTGCGTGACGGGAACCGGTGAGGCACCATGGGGCGTGCCGCTTTTCGCCGATCATCCCGCAGTCCGTGCCCACCTCGACGCCGTTGTCACACAGGCCCCCGACGACCCGGCCGCGTTGCGCGCGGTGGCGGTTCGGGTCGCGGTCGAGGCGGCCGAGCACGTCGCGCGCCGCCGTCCGGAGGTCTTCGCAGCGGTAGGTGACGAGGCCGCCTCCGACGCCGTGACCACGAAGAGCACCCCCACCGATCCGGTGACCGTCGTGGACACCGAGACCGAGGACGTGATCCGGGCGCGGCTGGCCGAGATCCGTCCCGGTGACGCGGTGCTGGGGGAGGAGGGTGGGCGCGACGGCGGCCCGGCCGGAGTGCGCTGGGTCGTCGACCCCATCGACGGCACCGTCAACTTCCTGTACGGGATCCCTGCGTACTCGATCTCCGTCGCCGCCCAGATCGACGGCGTGTCCGTCGCGGGCGCGGTGGTCGACGTCGCGGCGGGTGCGGTCTACTCGGCCGCCCGTGGTCTGGGCGCAACGCTCCACGAGGCCGACGGCACGGCGCACCGACTGCGCTGCACCACCGTCACCGAGGTGTCGATGTCGTTGCTTGCGACCGGCTTCGGGTACGCGCAGGGCCGCCGTCGCCGGCAGGGCGAACTGGTCGCCGCGCTGCTGCCCCGCGTTCGCGACATCCGCCGGATCGGGTCTGCCGCGCTGGACCTGTGCATGGTTGCGGCGGGTCGGGTCGACGCACACTTCGAGCACGGTCTGAGCCCGTGGGACTGGGCCGCAGGCGCGCTCGTCGCGGAGGAGGCCGGTGCCGTGGTGCGGTTGCCGTCGGCGGAGTCCAGCGGCGACGAGGGTGCGATCGTGGTGGCCGCCGCCCCGGGGGTCGCGAGGGCGTTGGATGCGCTGTTCGCGGAGGTGGGGGCGCTCGACCCGATCCCGGTGTAGCGGCGGCCGCCGAGGTCGGCACAGGCGGTGCGAAGCGGCCGCCGAGATCAGCAGTGCGCGGCGCGCGCGGCCTTGAGGAGGTCGATGTCCACCGCGCCGGCGCCGCCGGGGGCGGCGGTCTTCAGCGAGGAGAGGACCTCTTCGGCGTCGGTGTTCGGCTGGAGCTTGCGGAAGTACGTGCCCAGTGCGAGGTCGACGATGTCGTCGCTGCGGCCGTCCTGGATCAATTCCGCGCACGGCATGGCCAGCCACAGGGCGCTGGCGGCCGCGAGGCCGTTCGATCCGAACCGGATCTGACCCTGGCACTGCATGTTCTGGTCGACGTAGACCGGGTCGTTGCCGGACTGTACGTCCGGTGCGGAGGCGAAGCCGTAGTCGCTGAGCTGGGACGCCACGTCCGCGGCCTGGCCGCGCTCACCGTTCGCGTTGAAGACCCGGACGCGGGTGGAGGCGAGCGGGGCCGGCTCGACGTCGAGCAGCGTCGTCGCGGACACCGGCTCGCCCAGCGGCTGCGGTTCGGGCTCGTTCGGGTCGAGCGGACCGGACACGGACGGCGGGTTGCACACGACCGGGGCGGACAGCTCCTCCGGCTTGGTCAGGATCCGGAACCACACCACGGCGCCGAGGACGGCGAGCACCGCGATGAGGGCGATCACCGGCAGTGCCCGGCGGTACGGGTAGGGCTTGCCGTTGGGGCCCGTGGAGCTGCCCTCGGTGATCAGTGAAACCACGTTGCGTCCTGACCTCTCGCTGTTCGGGTGCTGCTGCGTGCGCACAGCGTAGTGAAGGGCGGTGCCGGGTTGCGACACCGGAGGTCAGGCGGCGTGGGCGTGGTCGGCGGCGACGGCCTGCGCCGCGCGCGGCGTGTCGCGGTGTGACGGATGTCCTCCCGGCCCGGAATGTCCAGGGCCGCCGAGGTGTTTGTGACGATTGCCGGACGATTTTCGGGCCACGGGGAAATGGACCGAGACATTTTCGCCGAGTTCGGCTATTGTCTGCCCGCCTGATCGTGACAGGACGATGGTCGCGGAGGTGTGCAAGTTTCAGAGAATGTGAGGCGAATCATATTTTCTGTTGCTAACTTCCGGGCACGAATTTTCGTTCTGCCGCGTTGTGCAGCGAGGCTGCAACAGGCGGCGCGCCCACCGGGGCGTGGGGACGGGGACAGATGACGAGAGAGGACGAGGGGAACACGAGATGGCAACCGACTACGACGCACCGAGGCGTTCGGAATCCGACGAGGTGTCGGAGGACTCGCTGGAGGAGTTGAAGGCGCGGCGAAACGAGGCCCAGTCCGCGGTCGTCGACGTCGACGAGTCGGATACGGCGGAATCCTTCGAACTGCCGGGCGCCGACCTGTCCGGCGAGGAGCTGTCGGTTCGTGTGGTGCCGAAGCAGGCGGACGAGTTCACGTGCTCGAGCTGCTTCCTGGTGCACCACAGGAGCCGGCTGGCCAGCGAGGCCAACGGCGTCATGATCTGCATGGACTGCGCCGCCTGACGGTGCAGTACTGCGGCCGCGCAACCCGCTCGCGACCGAGCCCGTGGAGGCTCGGCCGGCGGTGAGGTGCGGCGGTGTCGCGCACCGACCCCGCGCCCGGACGAGCAAGCGCCCGGTCCGACCTGGATATCCGGTTCGGACCGGGCGCTCGTCGTTCGGGTACGGCTACGACGCGGTGGTCTTCCAGCCCAGTGCCGCGGCCAGCTCGTGCGGGCGGCGGGTGCTGACCAGCCAGTACGGTGTCGGATCGTCCGGATCGTCGAGCAGGATCAGCAGCATCGGCTTGACCCAGGTGCGGTTCTGCACGAACGCGGCCGGATCGAGCTGGCGGCCGAGCGCGGCGGACTTCGCCGACGGCGGCACCACCGCCACCCGGGAGATCACGTCGACGGGCAGGTGGGCGCGCCCGATCTGCAGCTCGCCCGGACCGCCGTCGGCGCCGGGCGTGACCTCGACCCGCCATCTGCTCAGCCACAGCAGGCCCCACACGGGGAAGGGGAGCAGCAGCACGTACGGCACCCAGGCGAGGATGCTCGGCGCTCCCATGTGCACCTCGGCCGCGAGCAGGCCGGCGACCGCCAGACCCGCAACCCACCACCACAGCGGGACCCAGAGCCGCTCGGAATAGATCGGTGGTGCGGTGGCGGCCGTGTTGTGGACGGACGTCGATTCGTGGTTCCCAGGTCGGGGGTTCGCAGACACACACTCAGAGTAGTCTCGGTGCACGTGAGCGATCTTCCTGCCGTCGAGCTGCTACGCCTCGACCCCGAGATACCACTGCCGCGACGTGCCCACGAGGGTGACGCCGGCGTCGACCTCTGCTCGACCGTCGACGTGACCCTCGAGCCCGGCGAGCGGGCCCTGGTGGGCACCGGCATCGCCGTGGCGCTGCCGCTGGGGACGGTGGGATTGATCCATCCCCGCTCCGGCCTGGCCGCGAAGTCGGGGCTGTCGGTGGTGAACACCCCCGGAACGGTGGACGCCGGATACCGCGGGGAGATCAAGGTCTGCCTGATCAATCACGACACCCGCACCCCGATCGACATCCGCCGAGGCGACCGGATCGCGCAGCTGCTGGTGCAGCGCGTCGAATTGGTGACGTTCATGGAGGTCGACTCGCTCGACGACACGAGCCGAGGCGCGGGTGGACACGGTTCGAGCGGTGGGCATGCGCTGCTGCACGCGGCGGCGGGCCCGGCCGAGGAAGAGGCACGCTGATGTTCGGACGGAAGAAGAAGGACGCCGCGGCGGCCGACGAGTCGTACTCGGCGAATGTCCCGGTGGACGACACCGACCCCACGGCCGTCACCGACGAGTTCCCGGCGCTCGGCACCGAGGATCGCGGTCCCTATGACGTGAACGACCTGGACGTCGATCCGGCCGAGGGGCGCCTGGACCTGGGCTCGGTTCTCGTTCCGGTGCCCGACGGCGGCCAGATCCAGGTGGAGATGGCGCCCGACGGGTCACCGCAGGCGGTGCACCTGGTGACGCAGCACGGCCGGATCACCGTGGCCGCGTACGCCGCCCCGAAGTCTCCGGGGCAGTGGCGCGAGGTGACCGCCGACCTGGCCGACTCGCTGCGCACCGACAACGCGCAGGTGACGGTCCAGGGCGGACCATGGGGGCGCGAACTTCACGCGGTGACGCCCAATGCCGACCTGCGGTTCATCGGCATCGACGGGTACCGCTGGATGATCCGCTGTGTCGCGGCCGGGCCCGCCGGCTCCGCCGGTGCGGACGCACCCCTCGCGCAGATCGCGCGGGAGGTGCTGCGTGAGACCGTCGTCCGCCGCGGCGACGAACCGCACCCGGTGCGGACCCCGCTGCCGGTGATCCTGCCGCAGGTGCTGGCCGAGCAGTTGGTTGCCGCCCAGCAGCAGCAGGTCCTGGCGCAGCAGCAGGCCGCGGAGCAGCAGGCCGTGGCGCAGCAGCAGGCGGCCGAGGCCGCGGCGCTCGCCCAGCAGGAACGGGACGCGACGCCGCCGGAGCATCGACCCGGCGGTTCCGGCTCGGCGATGCAGCAGATGGACCGAAACTAGCTCCGCTGGCCGGCCGCCTCCAGGAGCGCGTTCAGGCAGTTCCGGCCGAGGACGGCGGGATCGGCGCCGACCTGGTCGAGGGTGACGGTGTGGAGGGCGGCGTCCGGGAGGATCCGCGTCCACAGTTGTGCGACCTCGATCGGGTGCACGGCGTCGTCGATCGCGGCGCAGATGCCGACGGGTACCGCGGTGTGCGCCATCTCGTCCTCGGTGAGGCCGTGGTACCCGGCGGCCTCGTCGAGTGCGAGTGGCAGGTGCGGCCACTGCGACCGCCAGGAGCGTTCCAGTTCCCCGCCCAGCCACGCGGGTGAGGTTTCGATCATCGCGCTGGTGACGGCCTCGAGTCCGTCGGCGCGGAGCCGGGTTGCGGTGAACGTGGCGCTCATCGCGGCGGGGGCATCGGTGGGGTCACCGGTCCACGCGGGCAGTGCCGCGAGGACGCCCACCGCGCGGTCCGGGTGTCGCGTCGCCCACTCCAGCGCGACCGAGGCGCCGATCGAGATCCCCGCGGCGAGCACGCGGCCGTGTTCGGCGGCGGCATTGAGCGCGTCGAGATAGCTGCCGACCACCCGGCGAGGGTCGGGATCGACGGCAACGACATGGACTCCGACCTGCGACAACGCGCCGGTGAAGGCGCGCGCGGCGAAGTCGGCATCGGACCCGGTTCCGGGTAGGGCCACCGCGACCGGTGGCAGCGTCAGCTGTGCCATACGTCGATAGTGCACGGCCGTCCGTGGACGGTCTGCAGGCGGTCTTGTTGACCGGTTCGGAAGTGGGTCTACAGTGGCGATCACACAGACCTACAAGCGGGGCGAGGGATCGCACCGTACCTGCTCGGAGGAGCGCGCAATGGCACTCGCGGCCAACGGATATTTCCGACGACTGTCCCGGCGGCTGACCGGAGATCTCGACGAACTCGACGCGGAGGAGATGGCGGAGTCCTCGCAGGCGTCGGGGGCCCAGCGGGCCAGTGACTGCCGGCACGGCGAGGAGGTGACGATGCAGGGCCGCTTGCGCAGTGTGGAGTCCTGTTCCAAGTCGTCGAGCGCCACCGTGCAGGCGGAATTGTTCGACGGCACCGATCCGGTGACGCTGGTGTGGATCGGCCGCCGCCGGATCGCCGGGATCGAGACCGGAAAGAAGCTGCTGGTCCGAGGCAGGCTCGGGGACCGCAACGGGCAGAAGGTCATTTACAACCCCTACTACGAACTGCTCGGCGACTCGTAGGAGCTTCCGCAGGTGGAATGCTCCGGGTGACGGCCGGTGCCCACCTCGATCGCGATGTGGCACCCTCGTGTGGTGACCGACAGGCAGCAGCCCACCATCCTCGAACAGCTCGGCGGTATCAGCGGGCTCGTCTACTCGACGCTGCCGATCGTGGCGTTCGTCCCGGTGAACAGTTTCTTCGGCCTGACCGCGGCGATCTGGGCCGCGCTCGGGGTCGCGGCGGCGGTGCTGGTGTGGCGGCTGGTCGTGCGTGGCACCGTGCAACCGGCGATCTCGGGTTTCATCGGGGTCGGGATCTGCGCGTTCATCGCACACCGGACCGGTGACGCGAAGGGTTACTTCCTGTTCGGGATCTACACGTCGCTGCTGTACGCGGGCGCCTTCGTGGTGTCGATTCTCGTGCGGTGGCCGCTGGTCGGCGTGGTGTGGGGCTTCCTCAACGGGCACGGCAACAGCTGGCGTCGGTCGCGGGCGGCGATCCGGGCCTACGACATCGCCACCCTGGCGTGGGCGGTGGTCTTCGGTGCCCGGTACCTCGTGCAGTCGCAGCTCTACGACACCGATCACACCGGGTGGCTCGCAGTGACCCGGATCGGGATGGGCTGGCCGCTGACGGCGCTGGTTCTGCTGGTGACCGTCTGGGCGGTGCGCAGGGCGGACCAGGCGGTCGATGCGGAGGCACTGGACGCGGACACGCTCGACGACGCCGGGGTCGACGACGGGGCGGTGGACGCGAACCCGCAGGATTCGGATCGGGACACCCGTTCGTAGCTTCGGATCGACCTTCGATGCGTTATGGAACTGCGGGGAAATTGTTATCTTCTGCGCGATTTTTCATTCGAATGGATGAATTCCCGATATTAGTACGCCGTCGAAATGTCTTTGTCCGTTAGCGGACCGATTGCGCGGAAATCAGGCAAATCCGAAGTGCCGTAATTCCTGTGAAAGGCGAAGTATCTGTCCGCTTCGTCGGGATCAGCCCACGCCGGGTCGCTCGGCAGGGTGTCCGGTCTCGGGACCCGGTCGCAGCGACAGCGTCACCGCCGCGATTATCGCGCAGACCACTGCCACCGCCGTGGTCACCCACAGCACGGCGTCCAGGCCGTCGACGAATGCGCCGTTCGCCGACCGCAACAGCTGTGGGAGGTCGAGTCGGCGGGCGATTTCGTCGGCGGCGGGCACACCCTGACGTGCCCGCTCGGCGAGCGGCTGAGGGAGCGCTCCGGTGTCCAGATTCGCCCGGTAGACGGAGTTCAGAACGGTGCCGAGGACGGCGACCCCGATCGTCCCGCCGGCCTGGCGCAATGCCTGGAGCAGCGCCGCTCCGGATCCGGCCCGCTCCTCGGACAGGGCACCGACGGCGGCGGCCATGATCACCGGCAGTGCCAGCCCGAGCCCGAGTCCCGCGACGGTGAACCAGGTGGCGACCAGGCCGTAGCCGGTGTCCGCCCCGGTGACGGTGCCGAGGGCGGCGCCACCGGCCAGGACCCCGAAGCCGAGTGCGGCGACCGCACCGGGGCCGAGGTGGTTGCCCAGGGCGTCGCCGATCCGGGCGCCTGCCGCGAGTCCTGCGATCAGCGGCAGGAGTTTGACCCCGGTGGTCAGGGCGTCGTTGCCCTGGACGGACTGCAGCAGTTGCGGCAGCGCGAAGAACAGACCGAACATCACCAGGGTCATCAGGGTCGAGAGCGTTGCACCCCAGGTGAATTCGCGAACGGTGAAGAGCGAGGGGTCGACGAGGGGATGGGCCGCGATGCGGAGCCGAACCGCGAATGCGGCCAGCAGTGCCGCCGCGACCGCCAGAGCGCAGAGGGTTACCGCATCGGACCATCCGGAGGTGCCCGCTCGCGTCAATCCGTAGGTGAGGGCGAACAGTCCCGTGCTGGCCAGTCCGGCACCGGGCAGGTCGAACGGAATCTTCTGCTTGGACCGGGACTCCGGCACCAGGGCCGCGACCGCCACGACCCCGACACACACCAGCGGCAGGTTGATCAGGAACACCGACCCCCACCAGAAGTGCTGCAGCAGCCAGCCGCCGACCAACGGGCCGAGAGGGAGTCCGACGGCCGTCGCGGTGACCCACACCGACAACGCCCGGGCCTGCTCGCGGCGGCCGGGGAAGAGCACCGGCAGTACCGCGAGCGACATCGGCATCATCACGGCCGCGGCCAGGCCGAGGAGCGACCGGGCGGCGATCAGCTGCCCGGCGGTGCCGGCGAAGGCGCAGAGCAGTGACGCGACACCGAACAGAGTCATCGCGCCGACGAGCAGGCGTTTGCGGCCGACCCGGTCGCCGATCGCACCGGCAGGTAGCAGCGCCGCGGCCATCACGAGCGTGTAAGAGGACACGAACCACTGCAACTGTTCGGTGCTCGCGCCCAGGTCGACGGCGAGCGTGGGGAGCGCCACCACGAGAACGGTGGTGTCCAGTCCGATGGTGAGCATCGCAACGGCGAGCGCCGAGAGCGCCCACCAGCGACGGCGCGTGGAGACGGAGTTCTTCGATGTGACGACCATGACGGTCACCTCGAAACGAGAGCTGCAACCCGTTGACGGTAACCCCTGGGAAAATCCGTCGACAAGGGCCCGGTGGCCGGCCCGCTCAGCGGGTCAGGCCGACCGCCTCGCGCAGTTCGTCCTCCACCTCGACCGAGGCCACGAAAACCAGTTCGTCGCCGCCCTCGATCGGGTCGTCGGGCTGAGGCACGATCACCCGGCCGCCGCGGATGATCGTGACCAGCGCGGCGTCGCGAGGCAGTTGCATCCGGCGCACGGGCTTGCCCGCCAGTGCGGTGTCGGGAGGCAGGGTGATCTCCACCAGGTTCGCCTGACCCTGCCGGAATGTCATCAGCCGCACCAGATCTCCGACCGAGACCGCCTCCTCGACCAGCGAGGCGAGCATCCGCGGCGTCGACACCGCGACGTCGACACCCCAGGACTCGTCGAACAGCCACTCGTTGCGGGGATCGTTCACCCGGGCCACGACGCGCTGGACCGCGAACTCGGTCTTGGCGAGCAGGCTGACCACGATGTTGGCCTTGTCGTCGCCGGTGGCGGCGATCACCACGTCGTACGACTCGAGTTTGGCGGCCTCGAGCAGCCCGAGTTCACAGGCGTCGGCATGCACCCAGTGCGCCTCCGGAATCGCCTCCGGGTCGACGTGCTCGAGTTTGCGCTCCAGCAGCATGACGTGGTGGTCTCCGCGGACCAGTTCGCGGGCGATCGAACGGCCGACGGCGCCGGCTCCGGCAATTGCGACTCTCATCGGGTACATCCGATCGGGTAGTGGTGAGCGGTCCCGCTCGCGGGTACTCGGGACGGTGTCGGTGGTCTCACTCGTCCGCCGGCGGGGGAGTCGTCGCGAGGGCCACGGCCTCGGCGACGGTGCCGGACACGGCGGCGATGTACACCTGGTCGTCCGCCTGGATCACCGTCTTGAGGTTCGGCAGTACGCCGGTGCCGAAGCGGATGAGGAACGCGACACGGGAACCGGTGAACTCCTCGAGTTCGGTGACCTTGTGCCCGACCCAGTCCTCGTGCAGGTCGAGCTCTGCGACCGCGACGGTGCCCGTCGGATCCCGCCACTTCGCGGTGTGCGACTCGAGTGTCAGGTGGTGCAGGAACCGGTCCGTCGTCCACGGCACCGTGGCCACCGTCGGGATGCCCAGCCGCTCGTACACCGCTGCGCGTTTGGCGTCGTAGATCCGTGCGACCACCCGGTTGACGCCGAAGGTCTCCCGGGCCACGCGCGCGGAGATGATGTTCGAGTTGTCGCCCGAGGACACCGCGGCGAATGCCTCGGCCCGCTCGATTCCCGCCTTGATCAGCACGTCGCGGTCGAAGCCCATGCCGACGACCCGCTGCCCGGTGAACTCCGGGTCGAGGCGCCGGAACGCCTCCGGGTCGCGGTCGATGATCGCGACCTCGTGGCCGATCCGGTTCAGCCCGGCCGCGAGGGCCGATCCGACCCGGCCGCACCCCATCACGACTACGTACACCGCTGGCCCCTCCGCTCCGGTCTCGACGGAGCTGTCTCTCGTGCCGTGCACACGGCACCGCTTCCTTGTGAACCCGAACGGTACCGCTCCTGATCGGCGGGTGCCCGCACGCGTGCCGAAATCTGCGGTGTTCGGTGCGGATGGCGCCGGATCGGTGCCGACGGCTTACGCTTTGGCGGTGTCAAAGCTCTCGACCGCTGCGAAGCGGCTGTTGGTGGGTAGACCGTTCCGGAGCGACAAGCTGGGGCACACCCTGCTGCCCAAGCGGATCGCGCTCCCGGTCTTCGCATCCGATGCGATGTCCTCGGTGGCCTATGCGCCGGAGGAGATCTTCCTGGTCCTGTCGGTGGCCGGCATCTCCGCATACGCGTTCACCCCGTGGATCGGGCTCGCGGTCTGCGTGGTGATGGCCGTCGTCGTCGCCAGCTACCGGCAGAACGTGCACGCCTACCCGTCCGGCGGCGGCGACTATGAGGTCGCGACCGTCAACCTCGGCCCGAACGCCGGCCTCACCGTCGGCAGCGCCCTGATGGTCGACTACGTGCTCACCGTCGCGGTGTCGATCTCGTCGGCGGCATCGAACATCGGATCGGCGGTCCCGTTCGTCGCGACGCACAAGGTGCTGTTCGCGGTCGCGGCGATCGTGCTGCTGACCGCGATGAACCTGCGCGGGATCCGGGAATCGGGGACCGCGTTCGCGATTCCGACCTATGCGTTCATCGTCGGAATGTTCGCGATGCTCGGCTGGGGGTTGTTCCGGATCTACGTGCTCGGCGAGGACGTGCGCGCGGTGTCGTCCGGATTCGAACTCGCTGCGGAGGACTCGCACTTGTACGGGATCGCGTTCGCCTTCCTGATCGCTCGCGCCTTCTCGTCCGGATGCGCGGCGCTGACCGGTGTCGAGGCGATCTCCAACGGAGTACCGGCGTTCCGGAAACCGAAGTCCCGCAACGCGGCGACCACGCTGCTGTTGCTCGGCACCTTCGCCATCACACTGCTGATGGGCATCATCATCCTGGCCCAGAAGATCGGTGTCGTGTACGCGCACGATCCGGCCACCCAGCTCATCGGAGCGCCCGCGGACTACCACCAGAAGACGCTGATCGCGCAGATCGCGGAGGCGGTGTTCTCGGGCTTCCCGATCGGGTTCTTCTTCATCGCGATCGTCACCGCCCTGATCCTCGTCCTGGCCGCGAACACCGCCTTCAACGGCTTCCCGGTCCTGGGTTCGATTCTCGCGCAGGACCGCTACCTGCCGCGTCAGCTTCACACGCGCGGCGACCGTCTCGCGTTCAGCAACGGCATCCTCTTCCTCTCCGGCGCGGCGATCGCATTCGTGGTGCTGTTCGGCGCCGAGGTCACCAAGCTGATCCAGCTCTACATCGTGGGCGTCTTCGTCTCGTTTGTGCTCAGTCAGACGGGCATGATCCGGCACTGGACCCGGCACCTGAGGGACGAGACCGATCCCGCACAGCGGCGGCACATGCAGCGCTCGCGGGTGATCAACTCGATCGGCCTGGCGATGACCGGTGCGGTGCTGGTGATCGTGCTGCTCACCAAGTTCGCGGCCGGTGCCTGGATCGCGATCGTCGCGATGGTCGCGATCTTCGTGCTGATGAAGTCCATTCGGCGGCACTACGACAGCGTCGCCGCCGAACTCGAGGAGCAGGAGTGGGACGGGGTGCTCCCCAGCCGTACCCACTCGATCGTGCTGGTCTCGAAGATGCACATGCCGACGATGCGCGCACTGGCCTACGCCCGTGCCACCCGCCCCGACACGCTCGAGGCGGTGACCGTCAACGTCGACGAACCGGACACCCGCGCGCTGGTGCGCGAATGGGAGAAGAGTGACATCACGGTGCCGCTCAAGGTGATCGAGTCGCCCTACCGGGAGATCACCAAGCCGGTGCTTGACTACGTCCGCCGGGTGCGCCGGGATTCACCCCGCGACGTGGTGACCGTCTTCATCCCCGAGTACGTCGTCGGCCACTGGTGGGAGACGATCCTGCACAACCAGAGTGCACTGCGGCTCAAGAGCCGGCTGCTGTTCCAGCCCGGTGTGATGGTGACGTCGGTGCCGTGGCAGCTGACCTCGTCCGAACGGGTCAAGCGCTACACCGTGCCGACCGGCCCCGGCGGGACCCGACGCGGATTCGACGCGCCCGAAGGAAACGTGAAGCAGTGAGCGAGAACTGGTACGGCCGGGAGCTCGAGGTCACGCTGGGCAATCCGGGTCACGGCGGGTTCTGCGTGGCCCGGTACGAGGGCCGCGTCGTGTTCGTCCGGCACGGGCTGCCGGGCGAGGTGGTGCGGGCCCGCGTCACCGAGGACCGCGGGGGTTCCTACTGCCGGGCCGACGCGGTGGAGATCATCTCGGCTTCGGCCGATCGCGTCGATCCGTTGTGCCCGATCTCCGGGCCCGGCGGCGCGGGCTGCTGTGATCTGTCCCACGCGACCCTGTCCGCGCAGCGGGCGATGAAATCGTCGGTGGTCGCCGAACAACTGCACCGTCTCGCCGGGGTCGAGCGCGACGTCGAGGTCGAGGAGCTGCCGGGAACCGGGGCAGGCGCCGGTTGGCGCACCCGGCTGCGGCTCGCTGTCGACGCCGACGGCCGCGCCGGCTTCCACGGCTATCGCAGCTCGGACGTGATCACGAATCTCGCCTGCCCGCAACCAGTTTCGGGTGTCTACGACGGGTTGGCCGAGCGGTCCTGGCGTCCCGGTGGCGAACTGCAGGTCACCGTGGACGCGGCGGGAGACCGGCACGTGGTCGAGATCGAACCGGCCCAGGTGAGCCGCACCGGCCGTCGGAGCCCCGGCAGGCGCGGCGCGACCGCCCGCAGGGCGGCGACGGCCCGGCCGCGCCGCGAACACGTGGTACTCGGGAGCGGGCGCGCCGTGCAGCGTGTCGGTGACCGGGAGTGGGAGCTGTCGGCGACCGGATTCTGGCAGGCGCATCGCGGGGCGGCGCAGCGGTACTCGGAGGTGGTCGCCGAATGGTCGGGGCTCGGCGCAGGTGACACCGCCTGGGACCTGTACGGCGGGGTCGGTGTGTTCGCCGCCGCGCTCGCGGGGCAGGTGGGGGAGCGCGGCACGGTCGTCTCGGTGGAGTCGAGCCGCGGAGCCGTCGAGGACGGCAGGCGCGCGCTGTCGGATCTGCCGCAGGTCCGGCTGGAGTCGTCGCGGGTGGAGAACCTGGTCACCGCGCTCCCGGGCCCGGTGTCGACGGTCGTCCTCGACCCGCCGAGGTCCGGCGCGGGCCGCGCAGTGATCGAGGCCGTCGCGTCCGCCGGGCCGCACACGATCGTGCACATCGGCTGCGATCCCGCGGCCTTCGGCCGTGACGTCGGCCTCTATCTGGGGCAGGGGTACCGGCTCGCGCAGGTGCGGGCCTTCGACGCCTTCCCCCTCACCCATCACATGGAGTGCATCGCGCTGCTGCAGCGCTGAGGGTCCGCGCTGCGGCGTGCTGCGCCTCGCGGGCCCGGACGTGTGGCCTCCGCCGGCGGGTGGGTTGTGAATCACACCCCGGCGACCCCGCCTCTACTTGCTTGCATAATGCAATCAATATATACTTGCATAACGCAAGCATATTAAAGTTGGTTTTACTTTTCCTGGGGGCTTCCCGTCATGACCGTGCAGACCACCACCGCGCAAGACCTGGTGGAGGAGGTGTTCCTCTTCGGTCGTACCCTGCGCAACCTGCTCGGCAACGCCGACGAATCCGGGCTGCCGCCCGCATTGCTCGGCGTCCTGCACGTTCTCGCGGGTTCCGCGCCGTGCAGGCAGAACGAGCTCGCCGTGAACCTGTGCGTCAGTCAGTCGTCGCTCAGCAGGCAGATCGCCGACCTCGTCGACGCGGGTCTCGTCGAACGCCGCACCGACCCGGCCGACGGTCGGGCCTCGTTGGTGCAGCTGTCCGACGCCGGAGTCCGGTTCCTCGCCGACAACAGGGAACTGCGAGCCGCCCGTCTCCGGCGGATGCTCGCGGACTGGAGTCAGGGCGAGGCCGAAGACGCCTTGGCCGCGCTGCGGCACCTCAAACAGACCTTCTCGTCACCGGCTCGGACCCCCGTGACCGGCGCCACCGCACCACTCAAAGGGGGATCTCGCGCATGACCACCACCGAATCCACCGTCGGGCACCACGCCCCGCCGGAGCAGCTGATGACACACCGGGAGATCCTCGAGGTGCTCGCCGGGCTGCTCGCCGCCCTGTTCACGGCGTTGATCAGTTCGACCATCGTGTCCACGGCGCTGCCCACGATCATCGGTGACCTCAACGGCAGCCAGACCCAGTACGCGTGGGTGATCACCACCTCGCTGCTCGCCACCGCGGCGTCCACGCCGATCTGGGGCAAGCTTTCGGATCTGTACAACAAGAAGTTGCTGGTCCAGTCCTCGATCGTCATCTTCGTCATCGGGTCCGTCATCGCCGGCCTGTCGTCGACGGTGCCGATCCTCCTCGGTGCCCGGGTGATCCAGGGCATCGGCATGGGTGGTCTGACCGCGCTGGTCGTCGCCATCATCGGAACGATCATCCCGCCGCGCGATCGCGGTCGGTACTCGGGCTACATGGGTGCCGTCATGGCGGTGTCGATGGCGGGCGGGCCGGTGCTCGGCGGTGTGATCGCGGACAGCCTCGGCTGGCGCTGGTGCTTCTTCGTGTGCGTGCCGCTCGCGGTCGTCGCCCTGTTCCTGCTGCAGAAGACGCTGCACATCGACACCACTCGCGTCGAGGGCGTGAAGATCGACTGGCTCGGTGCCACCCTGTTGACCGCGGGCGTGTCCGTGCTGCTCATCTGGGTGTCGTTCGCGGGTAAGGCCACCTACTACGACTGGATCTCCACCGAGTCCGCGCTGATGGTCGGTGCCGGCCTGCTGCTGCTGATCGCGACCGTCGTGGTGGAGAGCAAGGCATCGTCGCCGATCATCCCGCTCAAGATCGTCGTCGAGCGGACCACAGCTCTCGCGATCATCGCGTCGGTGGCCGTCGGCATCGGTCTGTTCGGTGCCACCACCTTCCTCACCCAGTACTTCCAGACCGCGCGTGGCTTCTCGCCGACGGAAGCGGGCCTCCTGACCATCCCGATGGTGCTCGGCATGCTCACCGGCTCCGTGGTGTCGGGTCAGCTGATCACCCGGTTCGGCAAATGGAAGGGATTTGTCGTCGCGGGTGCCACGCTGCAGGTGATCGGCTTCGCGTTGCTCTCGACCGTCGATCACGAGACCGCGATCCCGGTGATCGGCCTGATGATCGCGCTGCTCGGCCTCGGCACCGGCATGCTGATGCAGAACGTGGTGCTCGCGGTACAGAACACGGTGAGCGTCCACAACGTCGGCGCGGCGTCGAGCGTGGTCGCGTTCTTCCGCACGTTCGGCGGTGCGATCGGTGTCTCGGTGCTCGGTTCGGTCCTGGCCACCCGGGTCACGGAGCTGACGGCCGCCGGCTTCGCGAAGCTCGGCATCGACTCGCACACCCCGGGCGGCGGCGGGAACCTCAATCTCGCCACCCTTCCCGAGCCGGTGCGTGAGGTGATCCGGGCCTCCTACGGCGACGCGACGGGCCGGATCTTCCTGATCGCCGCCGTCGTCTCCGTGGTGACGCTGATCGCGGTGAGTCTGCTGCCGAACAAGCCGCTGCGCACCACGATCGACCTGAAGCCGTCCGAGGCGGATCAGGAGTACGCCAAGGTGTAGAGCGCACACGAAAGGCCCGGTCCCACAGCAGGGACCGGGCCTTTCGCGTGCTCAGGACTTGCGGTTGTACAGCCGCATCGTGATCGGCCCGAAGACGATCACGAAGCCGGCGCACCAGGCCAGCACTACGCCCAGCTGCGCGGCGCTCACGTCACCGGCCATCAGCCCGCGGATCGCGGTGACCAGGTGACTGATCGGGTTCACGTTCACGAACGACTGCAGCCAGCCCGGCATCGTCGACGGGTCGACGAAGATGTTGGACGCGAAGGTGAGCGGGAACAGGATGAACATCGACACGCCCATCACCGCCTGCTCGGTGCGCATCAACATCGCGAACATCGTCCAGACCCACGACATCGAGAACGAGAACAGCAGCAGCAACGCCACGGAGGCGACCACCCCGACCACCCCGCCCGCGGGCCGGAACCCGAGGATCAGGCCGAGCACCATCACGATCACCGACGCGATCGTGTAGCGGACGAGATCGCCGAGCAGGGCGCCCACCAGCGGGGCCGGCCGCCAGATCGGCAGCGACCGGAATCGGTCGAAGACGCCCTTCGCGATGTCCTTGTTCAACGTCAGCCCGGTGTACATCGTGATCATCACGACCGTCTGCACCAGGATGCCGGGGATCAGGAACTGCACGTACGCCTCGGTCGAGCCGGCCAGCGCGCCGCCGAACAGGTACGTGAACATCAGCGTGAACATGATCGGGAACATGGTCACGTCGAACAGTTGCTCGGGGACGTGCTTGATCTTCAGCAGGGCCCGCCACCCGAAGGACAGCGACGCCGCCACCGCGCCGGAGCGCTTCGGCCGGGGTCCGTCGAGGGCAAGGGCGGCGCTCACCGCGGCGGCGGGTGAGGTGGTGACTGTGGTGGTCGTCATGCCGGGGTTTCCTCGAGGTCGGAGTCGGCGGGCCGGCCGGTCAGGGCGAGGAACACCTCGTCGAGGCTCGGCTGCCCGAGGGCGAAGGTGGTGACCGTGATCCCGGCTTCGTTCAGCGCGGGCAGGGCGCGGGCGACGCGCTCGCTGTCGTCGATGCGGGCGGTCAGTGCGGCGGGATCGGATTCGACGGTGACGTCGACGCCGAGCGCCGCCCTGAGCACGTCGGCGGCGTCGGCGCGTCGGTTCGGGTCCGCGACCCGCACGTGCAGGGCACCGGACCCCACGGACGCCTTCAACTCGCCGGTGGTGCCCTCGGCGATGACGCGCCCGTGGTCGATCACCGCCACCCGGTCCGCCAACTGGTCGGCCTCGTCGAGGTACTGCGTGGTCAGCAACACGGTGGTGCCGCCCGCGACGAGTGCGCGCACGATCTCCCAGACCTGGTTGCGGCTGCGGGGATCGAGACCTGTGGTCGGTTCGTCCAGGAAGATCAGTTCCGGGGTGACGAGGATCGAGGCGGCGATGTCGAGTCGGCGCCGCATGCCGCCGGAGTAGTTCTTCACCTGTCTGCCGCCCGCCTCCGACAGTTCGAAGGCGGCCAGCAGCTGGTCGGCGCGGGCGCGGGCGGCGGATCGGGAGAAGCCGTACAGGCGGGAGAGCAGGACGAGGTTCTCGGTGCCGGTCAGGTCCTCGTCGAGCGATGCGAACTGCCCGGTCAGGGCGACCTTGCTGCGGACGGTGTCGGCCTCGCGGACCACGTCGTGTCCGAGGACCCGGGCGGTCCCGCCGTCGATGTCGAGGAGGGTGGCCAGCATGCGGATGGTGGTGGTCTTGCCTGCACCGTTCGGGCCGAGTACGCCGTAGACGCCGCCGCGGGGAACGGCGAGGTCGACGCCGTCGACCGCGACGTTGCTGCCGAAGCGTTTGACGAGTCCCTTGGTGTCGATCGCGAGGTCGGACATGGGGTTCAGACTGTCCGATTTCGGCGGACCGGGCAACGCAATTACAGAATGACGGCGTCGCCCGGCGCGGTGTCTCCTTGCACGGAAATGCCGCGAATCGCCGAATCGAGCTGCGCATACGCGCCGGTCACCAGCCGGTTCAGGATGGACAGTTTCAGGGTCGGCGCGGCATCGGTGAGCTTCGCGAACCGGCCGGGGCCCATCACCGCGATGCGGGCCGGTGTGTCGGCACGGACGTCGTTGAGGAAGGTGCGGCCGGTCAACGTGGGAATCTCCCCGAACGTCATGCCGGGAGCGAGCGTGGAGATCCTTTTCCCGGTGCCGTTCGGTCCGGCGACCACGGTGCTGATCCGTCCGGACAGGATCAGCGCGATCCCGATGCCCTCGTCGCCGCGGTGGACGATGGTGTGCCCGCCGGGCACGTCGACGAAATCGAGTTCGGCTCGCACCAGCTCGAGCTGGTGCTCGTCGAGGTCTGCGAGCAGCGGATGGTCCGTGAGCTCGATGGACTCGGGGATACGGCCCGCGGCGCAGTGCCGGTCCAGCACCACGGTCTCCGCCCATTCCAGAGCGCTGTCGAGGTCGACGAAGACCCGGCCCTGTCCGGACGGGTCGAGGCTGGAAGCGGTGTTCCCGAGGTGGCTGTCGGGATCGACGAAGGCGCAGGGCAGGCCTCGGGTATCGAGGTCGGTGCGCATCTCGGTGAGCATGCGGCGCGCGACGTCACCGACCTCGTCGACGCGACGAAGGTCGACGACCAGGGCCTCCAGGTCCTGTACGCGCTCACTGATGGCCCGGACCGCGGACTCGGCGCCCGCGAACAGCAGGTCCCCGTGCAGTTCGTAGATGCGCGTCCGTCGACCGTCTCGATCGAGTGTCGCCCGCTCGGCATCGGTGCGACGCTGCCGCGACGGCGCCTCCGCGACGGTGTAGCTGGACCGGATCGCCGACCGGGCCGCGCGGGTGACGTGCAGGAAGTGCAGTTCGAGAGACTTCGACAACTCGCGGCACACCTGGACCCCGCGCACGCTGTTCCCGTGCGAGTCCAGACGAGGGGAGTGCACGGCGATGCCGATCTGGCCCGGCAGCACCGCGAGCACCCCGCCGCCGACCCCGCTCTTCGCGGGCAGTCCGACCTGGGTGATCCACTCTCCGGCCGCGTCGTACATGCCGCAGGACGTCATCACCGAGAGCACCTGCTCGACGTGGGCGGGGGACAGGGCGACGCGGCCGGTCCGCGGGTGGGTGCCGTTGTTCGCCAGGGTCGCCGCGATCAACGCGAGGTCGCGGCAGGTGACGTTGATCGAACACTGCCGGAAGTACAGGTCGACCGCCTCGTCGGGATCGTCGGCGATGATGCCGAACGAACGCAGCATGTGGCCGATCGCCCGGTTGCGGTGCCCGGTTCGTGCCTCCGACGTGTAGACGGCCTCGTCGACTGTCAGCTCCCGCCCCGCGTATGCCGAGTAGCAGCGGCGGATCCGCTCGAACCGCGCGGCCGGGTCGGCACCGGCGATCAGGGACGCGGCGGTGATCGCACCCGCGTTGATCATCGGGTTGCGGGGCCGTTCGGTGACGGGGTCGAGGCTGATCTCGTTGAAGGGCTCTCCGGACGGTTCGACGTCGATCTTGGCGGCGACGGCGTCCGGGCCGTTGTCGGCGAGGGCGAGTCCGTAGGTGAGTGGTTTGGAGATCGACTGGATGGTGAACTCGAGGTTCGACGCTCCCACCTCGTAGACGTGGCCGTCGGTGGTGGCCACACACAGTGAGAACGTGTCCGGCGGCACCTCGGCCAGTTCGGGGATGTAGTCGGCGAGGGCGCCGGCCCGGTTGCCCAGACACCGCTCGTACACCTCGCCGATGATCGTGTCCACGACAGTGCGCATGCGGACCAGGTTGTCACTCCCGGCCGCGCCGTGCAGGTCGAGCCCGTCCCGGGCCGGGCAGGTCGAGACCGTCCCGGGCCGTGCAGGTCGGGAGACCCTCCCGGGCGGCGCGACCTGTGAGGTGACTCACCGCGGAAGGCATAATGGACCAGGCAGCGCGGCCGCACGACAGCGTCCGACGGTATGCCTGGCGGTGTTCGGATACCGGGCTCCGTAGACTGACCGGGTCGACCGGTGGTCGGTCGGCGGGTTGTTGCGCAGTACTGCGGAGGGAGCGATCTCGTTGGGTGTTCTTTCTCGAGTTCAGACGCCCGGTGATCTTCGTGGTCTGACCCTCGCCGAGATGCGTGAGCTCGCCGCCGAGGTGCGCGAGTTCCTGGTGCAGAAGGTGTCCGCGACGGGCGGGCACCTGGGACCGAACCTCGGCGTGGTCGAGCTGACCCTCGCGGTGCACCGGGTCTTCGACTCGCCGAAGGACGCGGTGCTCTTCGACACCGGCCACCAGGCATACGTGCACAAGATCGTGACGGGTCGCCGGGACGGGTTCGACTCGCTCCGCAAGCAGGGTGGCCTGTCGGGTTACCCGTGCCGGGCGGAGTCCGAACACGATTGGGTCGAGTCCTCCCACGCGTCGGCGGCGCTGTCGTACGCGGACGGGCTGGCGAAGGCGTTCGCGCTCACCGGACAGGACCGACACGTCGTTGCCGTCGTCGGTGACGGTGCGCTGACCGGTGGCATGTGCTGGGAGGCCCTGAACAACATCGCCGCGGGCAGGGACCGCTCGGTCGTCATCGTGATCAACGACAACGGTCGCTCGTACGCGCCGACCATCGGTGGCCTCGCCGACCATCTCGCGGCGCTGCGGCTGCAGCCCGGCTACGAGAAGGTCCTCGACAACAGTCGGAGAATGGTCAAGAAGGTGCCGTGGATCGGCCGCGCCGCATACCAGTTCCTGCACGGCATGAAGGCCGGCATCAAGGACATCGTCAGCCCGCAGGTGATGTTCACCGATCTCGGGATCAAGTACCTGGGCCCGGTGGACGGCCACGATCAGGCGGCGATGGAGTCGGCGCTGCGGCGGGCCAAGGACTTCGGCGGCCCGGTGCTCGTGCACGCCGTCACCCGCAAGGGCATGGGATACGCGCCGGCCGAGAACCACAAGGCCGACCAGATGCACGCGACCGGAGTAATCGATCCCCGGACGGGTCGCTCGACCAGCGCCCCGGTCCAGGACTGGACTTCGGTGTTCTCCGACGAGCTGATCGCTCGGGCGCGGACACGCGAGGACGTCGTCGCGATCACCGCTGCGATGCCCGGCCCGACCGGCCTGGCCGCGTTCGGCGAGGCGTTCCCGAACCGGATGTTCGACGTCGGGATCGCCGAACAGCACGCGGTCACGTCCGCTGCGGGCCTGGCACTCGGTGGCCTGCACCCGGTGGTCGCCGTGTACTCGACATTCCTCAACCGCGCCTTCGACCAGTTGCTGATGGACGCCGCACTGCTCAAGCAGCCGGTCACGCTGGTCCTCGACCGCGCCGGCGTCACCGGCCCCGACGGCGCCAGCCACAACGGCATGTGGGACTTCTCGCTGCTGGGGATCGTGCCGGGCATGCGGGCGGCCGCGCCGCGGGACGCCGCCACCCTGCGGGAGGAGCTCGGTGAGGCACTCGCGGTCTCGGACGGCCCGACGGCCGTGCGGTTCCCGAAGGGCGCGGTCGGCGACGACATCCCGGCGCTCGAGCGGATCGACGGGGTCGACGTGCTGGCGATGCCACCATCGCGGCGCGATGACGTGTCACCGCAGCGGCGCGGCGACGTGCTGATCGTGGCGGTGGGCTCCTTCGCCGCGATGGCGCTGGAGACCGCGAACAGACTGGCGCAGCAGGGCATCTCGGCCGCGGTCGTCGACCCCCGGTGGGTGTTGCCGGTGCCGCGTCCGGTCGTCGAGATGGGCCGCGACTTCTCGATGGTCGTCACCGTCGAGGACAGCGGTGTGCACGGCGGCATCGGTTCGGCGGTCTCCGCAGCGTTGCGGGCCGCGGGCATCGACACCCCCGCACGCGACGTCGGCGTTCCGCAGCGGTTCCTCGACCACGCCTCGCGGGACCAGGTGCTCGCCGAGGTCGGCCTGACCGCTCAGGACCTCGCCCGCCAGATCACCGGCTGGGTGGCCGGGCTCCGTTCCGAGGAGGACGCGCCGGCCGCCCCGAACGCCGCGGACAGCGACATCGTCACCCCGAAGCCGTGACCGGGAGTGCCGGGGTCGCGTGACGGCCCCGGCACCCGGCCTCAGCCGGCGGCTTCGAGTGTGCGGCCGCGGGTTTCGGCCACGAGCTTCCACACCACGAAGAAAGAGATCGCGGCCATGACCGCGTAGGCGCCGTAGGTGAGCGAGAGGTTCCAGTCGGCCAGGGCGGGGAACGTCGCGGAGACCAGGAAGTTCGCCACCCAGTTGGCCGCGGTCGCGATGCCGACGGCCGCCGCGCGTACCCGGTTCGGGAACATCTCGCTGATCAGCACCCACACCACGGGGCCCCAGGAGAAGGCGAAGAAGAACACGAACGCGTTGGCCGCGATCAGCGCTACGGTGCCGTTGGCGCCGGTCAGGGTCGCCACCGAGTCGCCCTCGGCGTCGGTGGTCACAACCGCGGAGTTGAAGCAGATCGCGGCGGTCGCCAGGGAGACGGCCATGCCGACCGAACCGATCAGCAGCAGCGGCCTTCGCCCGATCCTGTCGATCACGGCGATCGCGACGAAGGTGCCGACGATGTTGACCAGTGCACTGACGACGCTGATCAGCAGCGACCGGTCCTCACCGAAACCGACCGCCTCCCACAGGGTTGCCGAGTAGTAGAAGATCACGTTGATGCCGACGAACTGTTGCAGCGCGGCGAGCGCGATGCCGACCCACACCAGCGGCGCGACACCAAGCGGCTTCGAGAACAGTTGGCGCAGTGTGGTCTTGGTGCGGTGCTCGCTGAGCGAGGCGCGGATCTCGCCGATCCGGGCGGTGACGACATCGTCCCCGCCACCTTCCAGATTCGCGAGGATCTTCCGCGCCGCGTCCTCGCGTCCGCGCAGCACCAGGAACCGGGGCGACTCGGGGATGGTGAAGCTCATCAGCAGGTAGAGAAGGGCGGGTACCGCTTCGAGGGCCAGCATCCACTGCCACGCCTCGATGCCGGCCAGGTGTTCCCGGGCCCCGCCGGCGGCCTGGTTGAGTGCGTAGTTGACGAGCTGCGAAATCGCGATGCCGAGCACGATGGCCAGCTGGTACATCGACCCGAGCCGGCCGCGGATCGCCGCGGGGGCGATCTCCGCGATGTACGCCGGTGCGATCACGGATGCGAAGCCGACCGCCACACCACCGACCACTCGCCACGCGGTCAGGTCGTAGATGCTGAAGGGGAACGCCGAGCCGAGCGCGCCGACGAGGAAGAGGATCGCCGCCAGCTGCATGACCCTGATCCGGCCGAGCCGGTCGGCGATGTCGCCGGCGATCCAGGCGCCGAGTGCGGCGCCGAGCAGCGTCAGCGAGACGGTCAGACCCGTTCCGCCGGCACCGATGTCGTACTTGTCGCGGATCGCGCCGACCGCGCCGTTGATCACTGCGGTGTCGTAGCCGAAGAGGAATCCGCCCAGTGCCGCCGCGGCGGCGATCATCAGCGCGTGCCCGACGGCGGCCCTCGCGGCCCCGGATCCCGTGCCGCCGAAGGCGGTGTCGCTCGTTGCCATGTCAGCCCCCAGACTCTCGGCCTGAATGCCTCCGGGCCGACGCGCCGTTGCGTCGTGACACACCCGCAGCATTCTGACGCTACTGCGAATCCGGCTCGTGCGCGCGGTGGCCACGCGACTGCGCCCCGGGGCCGAGTCTCCCGGGGCGCAGTCGCGGATCGACGTGTCGCGAAATCAGCCGATGTTGGCGGACAGGTCGGGAATCATCCGGTTGACCTGGTCCTCCCAGTTCTTCCAGTTGTGCACGCCGGTGGCGGGGTAGTCGTAGTGGGCGTTCGCGCCACCGAGGGTCGACATCCGGACCTCGAACGCGCGGGTGTTGGCCAGCGCCAACGCCTCGAGGGGCACCGACTGCACGATGCCGAGGGCGTCGCTCACGTCGCCCGCGCCGGGGACGCCGCTGCCGGAGGCGATCCACAGCCGGGTGTTGTTCACCTTCAGCATCGGCGCGAAGACGAAGGGGTCCATCCGCAGCCACTGCGGTCCCCATGGGGGCGCCATCGCGTCGATGTTGAAGCCGCCGGCCGAGATCATCGCGGCGCGCAGCGCCTCCCGCATGCCCGGAGCGGAGTTGTTGAGGAACCCGGAGTACGACCCGGCGAAGCTGAACTGCTGCGGGTGGTACGCGGCCAGGGTCAGGGCCGCGCTGCCGCCCATCGAGAGACCGAACACACCGTTGCGGTTCGAGCTGAAGCCCAGCCGGGAACCCAGTGCGTCGGGAAGCTGCTGCGTGAGGAAGGTCTCCCACCGGTACGTGTTGGCCTTGCCGTCGACGTTGCCTCCGGCATCCGAGCTGCCCAGCGCCGACGACCCGCCCGAACTGCCGGTGGAGGACCCGAGATCGCCCGGGCCCCATGTGCTCGGCGCGTTCCAGTCCGCGTAGAAGCTGGACTGGCCGCCGACCGGCATCACGACGTTGATGTTCGCCGCGGTCAGGGCCCGTGCGACGTTGGTTTCGATCTCCCAGCCGTTGAGATCGTCGCGGGCCCGCATGCCGTCGAGGGCGTACACCACGCGATCGGTGTTGCCGTTGGCCGCGCGGAAGATGCGTGACTTGATGTCCCCCATGTCGGATCTGACCCAGAAGTCGAAACCGAAGTTCGGGTCGTATGCCGCGTTCGCGGTGCCCACTGGACCTGCTACCGACGCCCCGAGCGGTAGCACGATCGCCATGGACACCAACACCGAGCGTTTGAGCCAGGACCCGGCTCTTCCGCCCTTCACTTGTCTGACTCGCATCCCTTTACTGGCCTTTCGTCCGTGCGGCCGTGCACAGCCGCAGGTTCACGGGTTCGTGCACTGTATCGCGGTGTGCGCGCGGTGACGGCCGGACGACACGATCGTGATGCAATCGGTGACAGGGCCCGTTGCAGTTCGCCGCCACGCCGATGCGGGGAAGATCGCAGGTCGCAGGTGTGCCCGGGAGAGCGTGCACACACCGGCGGGCGCGGCACGGGAGAAACCCGTCGCCGCGCCCGCCGATGCGGTCTCGCGCTGCCGGTCAGACGCTGGCAACACCCTTGGCCAGGAACCGCTTGCCGTTGACGGCCTCGGAGGTGCCGGTGCGGTCCAGGTACGGGGTGATGCCGCCGTTCCAGAAGCCGAAGCCGCCACCGAGGATCAGGCACAGGTCGATGTCCTCGGGGGCCGCGACGACACCCTCGTCGAGCATGATCGCGATCTCCTCGGCGAACGCGCGCCGGGTGCGCTCGAGGACTTCCTCCGCGGTCGACGGCTTGTCGCCCTGCGGCCACAGTGCGGCGACCTCGGGGTCGACGACCTGTCCCTCCGGACCGTAGGTCCACACGCCGGGCTTGCGGGCCTCGACGAGGGCCTCGAGCCCGGGGGAGGACTTGAACCGGTCGGGGTACGCGGCCTGCAGGGTCTCGCCGGTGTGCAGCGCGACGGCCGGTCCGACGAGGGCGAGCAGGGTGAACGGGCTCATCGGCATACCGAGTTCGGCGACCGCGTTGTCCGCGACCTCGAACGGGGTGCCCTCGTCGACGGCGGTCATGACCTCGCCGAGGGTGCGGGTGACGAGCCGGTTGAACACGAACCCGGGCTTGTCGGCGCACAGCACCGCGGACTTGCGCAGCGTCTTGGCGGTCGCGAACGCGGTTGCGAGGGTGGCGTCATCGGTCTTCTCACCCTTGATGACCTCGAGCAGCGGCAGCACCGCGACCGGGTTGAAGAAGTGGAAGCCCACGACCCGCTCCGGGTGCTTCAGGTCCGAGGCCATCTCGGTGATGGACAGCGAGGAGGTGTTGGTCGCCAGGACGGTCTCGGGGGCCACGTGCTCCTCGAGTTCGGCGAACACCTTCTTCTTGACGTCCATGTTCTCGAAGACGGCCTCGATGACGAAGTCGGTCTTCGCGAACGCGGCCTTGTCCAGCGAGCCGGAGACGAGCGCCTTGAGGCGGTTCGCGGCGTCGGGGGACAGCCGGCCCTTGCCCTGGAGCTTGTCGATCTCGGCGTGCACGTAGCCGACGCCCTTGTCGATGCGCTCCTGGTCGATGTCGGTGAGGATCACCGGCACCTTGAGCTGCTTGACGAACAGCATCGCGAGCTGGCTGGCCATGAGGCCGGCGCCGACGATGCCGACCCCGGAGATCTTGCGGGCCAGGGACTTGTCCGGTGCTCCGGCCGGCCGCTTGGCGCGGGAGTTGACGAGGTTGAACGCGTACAGGCCGGCGCGCAGTTCGTCGGTCATGAGCAGGTCCGCCAGGGCCTCGTCCTCGGCCGCGAAACCGGCGTCGAGGGTCGCCGGGTCGGTGAGGTCGATGGACCGGGCGGCGTCGAGCAGTGCGACGGTGCGCACGGCGCCGGGGGCGTTGTTCTTGGTCTTGCCGGCGACGATCGCCTGCGCGCGGGCGATGGCCTCGTCCCAGCCGGCGCCGCGGTCGATCTCGGGGCGGGCGGGGACGATCTCTCCGGCGAGGACCTTCGCCGCCCAGGCGAGGGACTGCTCGAGGAAGTCGGCGGAACCGAGCACGACGTCGGCGAGTCCGAGCTTGGCGGCCTGGGCCGCATTGATCGTCTTGCCGTTGTTCAGCGGGTTCTCGACGGCGATGGTCACGGCGTTCGCGGGCCCGACGACGTTCGGCAGCAGCTGGGTTCCACCCCATCCGGGGACCAGGCCGAGCATGGCCTCGGGCAGGCCGAGGGCGGGCACGTTGTCGGCGTAGGTGCGGTAGTGGCAGTGCAGGCCGACCTCGAGGCCGCCGCCGAGCGCGAGGCCGTTCACGAACCCGAAGGTCGGGACGGTGGACTCGCGCAGCCGGCGGAACACCTTGTGGCCCAGACGGCCGAGTTCGAGGCCCTGCTCGCGGGAGCTGATCGACGGGACGCCCTTGAGGTCGGCACCGGCGGCGAAGATGAACGGCTTGCCGGTGACGGCGATGGCGGCCGGGTTGGCGGCGAACGCCTCGTCGAGCGCGGCGTCGAACGCGAGCAGGCCGCGCGGGCCGAAGGAGTTCGGCTTGGTGTGGTCGAAGCCGTTGTCGAGGGTGATCAGCGCGACGGGGCCCTCGATGCCGGGGACCGAGACCAGCTTGGTGTAGGCGTTGGTCACGACCTCGTCGGCGAAAGCGCTTGTGATGTCGGTCATTTACTTGGCTCCCGCCTGGTAATCAGCGTGGTTGGGGTTCTCCCAGATGACGGTTCCGCCCATGCCGAGGCCGATGCACATGGTGGTCAGGCCGTAGCGGACGTCGGGGTTCTGCGCGAACTGACGCGAGAGCTGCGTCATCAGGCGCACACCCGAGGATGCGAGCGGGTGGCCGCATGCGATGGCGCCGCCCCACTGGTTGACGCGCGGGTCGTCGTCGGCGATGCCGAAGTGCTCGAGGAACGCGAGCACCTGCACGGCGAACGCCTCGTTGATCTCGAACAGGCCGATGTCCTCGATCTTCAGGCCAGTGCGGGCGAGCAGCTTCTCGGTCGCCGGGACCGGGCCGATGCCCATCACGGCGGGATCGACGCCCTGGAACGCGAAGCCGACCATCCGCATGCCGACCGGCAGGCCGAGCTCGGCGGCGGTGTCCTCGCCGGCGAGGATGCAGGCGGTGGCGCCGTCGTTCAGTCCCGCGGCGTTACCGGCGGTGATCCGGCCCGCGGGGCGGAACGGGGTCTTGAGCGCGGCGAGGTCCTCGATCGTGGTTCCGGGACGCGGCGGCTCGTCCTCGGTGGCCAGGCCCCAGCCGTTCGCGGCCCGGGTGGCGACCGGCGTCAGGGTGTCGGCGATGAAGCCGGCCTTCTTCGCGGCGTCGTACTTGTTCTGTGAGGCAACCGCGTAGGCGTCGGTGCGCTCCTTGGTGATCGACGGGAACCGGTCGTGCAGGTTCTCGGCGGTGTTGCCCATCACCAGGGCGGACGGGTCGACAAGCTTGTCGGTCATGAACCGCGGGTTCGGGTCGGCGCCCTCACCCATCGGGTGGCGGCCCATGTGCTCGACGCCGCCGGCGATGACGACGTCGTACTGGCCGAAGCCGATGCCGGACGCGGTGGTGGTGACGGCGGTCATCGCGCCCGCGCACATGCGGTCGATCGCGAAGCCGGGCACGGTCTCGGGCAGGCCCGCGAGGATGGCGGAGGTGCGGCCGATGGTCAGGCCCTGGTCGCCGGTCTGCGTGGTGGCGGCGACGGCCACCTCGTCGATGCGCTCGGGCGGCAGCTGCGGATTGCGGCGCAGCAGCTCACGGATCGCCTTGACGACCAGGTCGTCGGCGCGGGTCTCGGCGTAGATGCCCTTGGCCCCGGCCTTGCCGAACGGGGTGCGGATGCCGTCGACGAAGACGACGCCCCGCCCCTGCGAAGTGGATGGAGACACGCTGATTCCTCCTGGTGGAGACTGCTCACCGCCAAGGTCCGGGGTGAGGCTCGGGTTGCCCTCGTAGCGAGTCGTCCCGCATTCGCTACCGGTCAGTAACTTACCCTACGTCAATACCGCGGGTACCGACACTGGGGAGGTGTCGGGGTGGTGTCCCACTGCTCGCGCGGGCGCCGGCCGGTTGCCGGTGGGCCGTTCACCCGTGATTCGCCTCGCTACCGCTGGGTAAGGTTGCTCGTCGAGCATCGGTTCGACGAGGGGAAGGTGGCGCAGTGGTGTTCACCAGATACGTCGCGATCGGCGACAGCCAGAGCGAGGGGCTGAACGACGGCGACGACGACGGCGGCTACCGCGGCTGGGCGGATCGGCTGGCCGAACGGATCGCCGTGTTCGAACCGGACGTCCGCTACGCGAACCTCGCGATCCGAGGCCGGTTGGCCCGGCAGGTGCGGGAGGAGCAGCTCGCACCCGCCCTGGCGATGCAGCCGGACCTGGCATCCGTCGTGGCCGGCGTGAACGACCTGCTTCGCCCGAAGTTCGATCCCGCCGCGGTCGCCGCGGAACTGGAGATCGCGTACTCGGCGCTGAGCGCCGCCGGCGCACGCGTGCTCACCATGGCGTTCCCGACGCTCGGCGCCGGAATGCCGGGCGGCGGCGCGATCATGGCGCGGATCTCGGCGTTGAACACACAGATCCGGGCGGCGGCCGGCCGCCACGGCGTCGTGGTTGTCGACCTCGAGGCGTACCCGGTGTCCACGGATCCGCGGCTGTGGAGCTGGGACAGGCTGCACCTCAACGAGGCCGGACACGACCGGCTGTCCGCCGCCGCGGCGAGCGCGCTCGGCCTCCCCGGTGCCGATCTGAGCTGGCAGGAGGACCTGGGGCCGTTGCCGCCGAGGGCGCTGCCCGACCGGGTGCGCGGCGACGTCGAGTGGGCCGTGCGATTCCTCGGTCCGTGGCTCGGGCGGCGCCTGCGCGGCACCTCCTCTGGAGCGGGCCGGACAGCGAAACGGCCGCAGCTGACGCCGGTGCGGTGAATCCGGGCGGTGCCGCCCTGGTCAGTTGGCCGAGTACCGGTACTCGAGCACCGGCTCACGAGCGAGCACGTCCCCGCGTTCCGTGATCGTCAGCGCGGTCGGGTCGAGGGCGTACTTCACCGACCGGTTGGTGACCGTGAAGCCGTCGTCGGTCGCCTTGGGGTCGTCCAGTTCGATCTCCGACCCGTCGTGGTCGCGTCGGCCCATGTAGTAGTAGCGCCCCGCGTCGGTCCGGCAGACCACGATCGTGGACTCGTCCGTCCTCGCCACCACGACCGCCGGGTCGGTGCGGTTGCAGCGCGGACCGCTGCCGTCGGTGAACCCCTGCGCGTCCGCACCGTCGACGTGGCCGACGAAGTCCATCGGCGCGCCCGCGGCCTCCGACGACTTGGCCGCCTGACCGGGCGGCACCTTCTTGGTGGTCGTGGTGGTGGTGGCCTTCGTGGTCGTCGCCGGTGCCGGGACGAGGACCGTCTCGGTGTGTGTCGGCGCGGCGGTGGTCGTGACCGGCGCCGGCGGCGCCGAACTCGCGGTGACCGACGATGCCGACGCGGCGTCCGGACCGCGGTCACCGAGCAGCCATGCGGTGGCTCCGGCCGCCGCGAGGGCGGCGACCGCCGCACCGGCCGCAACCGGAACCAGCAGTCGGCGAGGACGAGTCGGGGTTGCAGTCGCCGGCGCGACGGTCGTCATGGTCGGTGCGACGGCCGTCCCGGCCGGCGTGACAGTGGTCACGGTCGGTGCGACGGTCGTCGGGGGCGCCGGCGTCGACAGATGGGTTGTCGGCGTCGGCACCGCGACGGTGGCGGGGGCACCGCCGATCAGCGCGGTGTTTGTGGCAGCGGCCAGAGCGCCCGACGACGGGAACCGATCCGTGGGGTTCTTCGCCATCGCCCGCGCGATCACCGCGTCGAGGGCGGGCGGCAGGTCCGGGCGCACCGCCGTGACCCGAGGCGCGGGCAGGTTCAGGTGCGCGTGCACGAGATGGGCGGTGTCGGATCCGGGAAACGGCAGCTGCCCCGTCAGCAGGTGGTACAGCGTGCACCCGAGTGCGTACTGGTCGCTGCGCCCGTCCAGCGTACGGCCCTCGAGTTGTTCCGGCGACGCGTACTGAAGGCTCGCAACGACCGTGCCGGTGCGGGTCAGGGCGGTGGCCTCGAGGCTCTTCGCGATCCCGAAGTCGGCCAGCAGAGCTCGCTCCGGGTCGCCGGGCCGAGGCGTGGTCAACAGGATGTTCGCCGGCTTGACGTCGCGGTGCAGCACCCCGTGCGTGTGGGCGTGGTCCAGGGCGCGGGCGATGTCCGCGACGATCGCGACCGCGCGCGCGGCGGGCATCGGCCCCCGGCGCAGTGGCGTCGCCGCATCGGTGCCGTCCACGTACTGCATCGAGATCCAAAGCTGCTCGTCTCCACCACGCGGGTCGCGTTCCGCTCCACCACGCGGGTCGCGTTCCGCTCCACCACGCGGGTCGCGTTCCGCTCCACCACGCGGGTCGCGTTCCGCTCCACGGTCGTAGACGGTGACGATGTTCGGGTGGTCGAGCCGCGCCGTGTGATCGGCCTCGCGCAGGAAACGGTCCCGGCCCTCCGGGTCGCGGGTCAGCGCGGGGTCGGGGAGTTTCAGCGCGACCAGACGCGGCAGGCTCGGATGCGCCGCCAGGTACACGCTGCCCATGCCGCCGGAGCCGAGTCGCCGCTCGATCCGGTACCCGGCGAACACACTGCCCGGCTGTAGTTCTCGCGCGCTGATGCTCCACCCCTGACCTGGTCCGTGCAAACGTCGGTCAGCATATCCGGGCGGGTCGAGACCCTCGGCGGACGTGCGTCACCGGACCGGGGGACCGGAGCCGGAACCGGCCCGCCGCCGTTCGGTTTCGCGGACCGCCCTTCCGGGTCCCCGGAGCCCGGTAGCCTCGGGATCCCTGTGTCCGAGTGGCTGATCCGGGAGGGGAGTCGGGGCGAATGGTCAGTTTCTTCACCAGGCAAGGCGATCTGCTGGTCGCGGAGAGGTTGGCGGTCAGTCATTGGGCGCCGACGCAGTTGGGTGGGCACGCCGTGTGCGGTCTGCTTGCCCGGCAGCTCGAAACCCATTGTCCTGCCGGATTCGTCCCGGCCCGGATGACGGTGGACCTCTTCCGGCCCGTGTTGAACGCTCCGATCGAGGTGCGCAGCGAAGTCGTGCGTGAGGGGACGCGGATCGCCGTTGCGGATGCCTCGATCGTTCAGGACGAGCAGGTACGGGCGCGTGCGTCGGTGGTGTTCCTGACTCCCGGTGCGGAGCCGGCCGGCCGGGTGTGGAGCGCCGCGCCGGACCTGCCGGTGCCACCGGAAGGGTGTGTGTCCCCGCACGGTGCCCCGCCGCTCTTCAAGAGTGGTGGTCGTGACTGGTCGCCCGACTACGCCGCGAACCAGAACGCGGACCGCAAGACCTCGTGGCACAGTCTTCCTCCGCTGGTGGCAGGGGAACCGATCTCGCCGTTCCAGCGCGCCGCGGTGCTCGGCGACACGACGAACCAGGTGTGCCACTGGGGTTCGCACGGTGCCGGCTACATCAACACGGACATGACGCTGACGCTGTCGCGACTGCCCGTCGGCTTCGAGCTCGGTCTCCGCGCCGACAACGCCGTCGCGGCCGACGGCGTCTCGATCGGCACCGCGACCCTCTACGACCGCACCGGACCGCTGGGGACCTGTGTCGTCACCGCGTTGTCCAACGCCCGCAGGCAGATCGATTTCACGGCGCCGAGGCCGGTCTGAGGTCCGCCGTGGAACCGCCTGTCGCGGCGGCCAAACGGTGATGGAAGGTGGCGAGAAGGACGGCACCCACCGCCACGGGCAGAAAGTACGGGTAGACGACCACCACCGGAGTGGTGGACGGGCCGATGGTGTTCATCAGCGCCAGCGCCCCCAGCAGCGGGCAACCGGCGAGACCAGCGGCGGCGGCCCAGGCGACGGCGCGCCGGGGGACCGCGGCCGGGGCCAGGCAGAGGACGACGGGGACGGCGAGCACGGCGATCAGACCGAAGCCGAAGTAGGCCAGCGCCGAGGCCGCGCACTCGGCGGGGGACTCGATTCCTCCGGGGTTGCCGACGGCGAAGTGGCCGAGTTCGCAATCGGTGAACTGCAGCATCGGCTCGCGTGCGACCACGACGCCGAGGACGGCCGCGAGGATCGCGAGGACCACCCATTCGGCGCGCAGCAGGATCATTCGGCGATCCTGCCACGGCGCCGCACGGGACGGTCAGATCGACGCGCGTCTCTGCGGTCGTCGGACCAGCGCGCGTCTCCCGGTCGTCAGACCAACGCGCGACCGGTGCGGATCCGCCACCGCAGATCGGCCATCAGGTAGTTGTAGGGGAACTCGCGAACGATGCCGGGCAGGAGCCGGTTGACGGTCGCGATCGCCTTCATCAGGCGATCGAATCGGTGCTGGTCCCGGCTCGTCCACGAATAGTGCATCTGGTCGCGGAACTCCTGCGGGAGAAAGCCTTTGGTGATGAATAGATTGAGCGGTCCGAGCAGCTTCGCGAGGATCGGGTTGGCGAATCCGGCGCGGGCGATGATGTCGAGGTGGGCGCGAACAGCGTCGTCGATGGACACCTTCTTCATCGCCTCGGTCCAGTACTCCTCGAACGCGTCCCGATTCTCGGGCCACATCTCCTGTTTGACCTGCAGTGTCGTCCCGAACACTGCGCCCCGCTGGTAGTAGTACTCGCGCTCGGCGGGGGTGTACTCGCCGCGCAGGACGCGATGGGTGTCCTCGAATCCGCGGTAGATGCAGGCCGCGACCCACAATTGCAGCTCCGGATCGAACGCGTTGTACTCGACCGGGCTGTCCTCGCTGGACCGGACCTGTGCGTGCGCGCGGTTGACGCCGCGGCGGTAGAGCCGCTTCTCGTCGTCGGTACCCATCGACGCCACCGCGAGATACTGCAGCGTGGTGCGGCTGCGTTTGATCGGATGGTCGAACAGGCGCCCCGACTCGACCTTGCTCTCCATCACGCCGTAGCCGACGCCGGGCCACGAGAGTTGCATGATGACGTTCGCCGCGCCGGCCATCAGGGACACGCCGTCGACCTGGGCGAGCACGGGCCCGCCGTCGATCGCCCGCACGGCGGCGCTTCCCCCGGTCGCGGACCGGGCGGACGCGTCCTGCGCCTGCGTTCCCTGTGTCGACGAATCGTCGCCGGTCACATCCCCATCAGACTGCTCCAGCACCGACATCTGCCCCTCCAGACCGTTCGATTCTCCGCTATCTGATCACGACCGTACTCACATATATGTGGTGCGTCCAGCGGTCGGTGGAAAGATGATCGCCATGACGTCGTCGGCGCGGGTCTACGCGGGAGTGGAGGGCGATCAGCGCCGCGCCGAGCGGCGCGCCCAGCTGATCGAGGCGGGTCTCGACCTGCTCGGTGGGCCGGAAGGGGAGTCGACGCTGTCGGTGCGCGGTGTCTGTAGGCACGCCGGCCTCGCGACCAGGTACTTCTACGAGTCCTTCGCCGACCGTGACGCCCTGACGGTGGCGGTGTACGACCACGCCACCTCGCGCATCGCCGAGTCCACGCTGGAGGCGGTCGCCGGTGCGCCGAAGCAGGAGCGGGCACTGGTGCGCGCCGGCGTCGCGACCATCGTCCGCGAGATCTCCGAGGATCCGCGCCTGGGCAGGCTCGTGTTCTCCGGCCCGGTCACGTCCGTTCTGGCACAGCGGCGGCTGGAATCGGCCCGGATGTTCGTCGGACTGACCACCGCTCAGGCGGTGGACTTCTACGACCTGCGGTCGGGTGCCGACGTCGACCTGGCCGCCCACTTCGTCGTCGGGGGCCTGGCGCAGATCCTGACAGCGTGGCTCGACGGCAATCTCGACGTCGAGGCCGATGTGCTCGTGGACCGGTGCACCGACCTGATGCTGGCCGTCGGCACCCTGGTGTAGCTCAGCGCCCGGCTGTGTCCCGGTCCACGCTGAGGGCGTGTGCGAGAACCGGTGTGGTCAGCTCGCGCTGCCACGGTCGGGCGTCACCTTCGGCCAGCGCGGCGTCGACGAATTCCTCCAGAGCCGAGGTGCTTTCGCCGCGGTGGTCGGCCGGGTCGAAGTCCCAGCACAGCCGGCGGACCAGCTCCGGGGTCAGCAGGTTCTCGACGGGTACGTGCACCCGCTCGCTCAGCGCGGACATCTCGCTGCGGGCCGCGGTGAGTCGATCGGCGGCTTCGGGGTGCTTGCGGGCCCAGCGATTGGCCGGCGGTGGACCGGTGAACGGTTGGGTGAGGGGCGGCAGGTCCGCCTCGGGCAGCGCGCGGGCCCGTTCCAGCGCCTGCAGCCACACCCGCGAGGACCGGCGCTGGCGAGGGCCGCCGAAGACCGGCAGTGCGCGCAGGGCGTCCACCGACCTCGGATTCGCGCTCGCGGCCGCGACGATCGCCGAATCGGGCAGGATCCGGCCCGGAGCGATGTCCCGTCGGCTCGCGATCTCGTCGCGTGCCTGCCACAGTTCCCGAACCGCGGCGAGCTGCCGGGGTGACTTGAGGGAGTGGATCTGCGAGGTGCGACGCCAGCGGTCTGACTTCGGCTTCGGCGGACCGGCGAGGCGAACGTGCTCGAATTCCTGTGCCGCCCATGCGGCTTTTCCCTGGGCATCGAGCTCGGCGGCCATCGCGTCACGCAACTCCACCAGCACCTCGACGTCGAGAGCCGCGTAGTTGAGCCACGATTCGGGCAGCGGTCGGCGGGACCAGTCGTCGGCGCCGTGCCCCTTGCGCAGTTCGAGGCCCAGCATCCGTTCGACGATCGCTGCCAGCCCGACCCGATCGAAGCCGGCGAGCCGCCCGGCGAGCTCGGTGTCGTAGAGGATGGCCGGGCGCAGGCCGAGCTCCGCCATCCCGGGCAGGTCCTGATCGGCGGAGTGCAGCACCCATTCGAGCGGATTGATCGCCTCGGCGAGCGGGCCGAGATCGGCGGCGATCGGGATCGGGTCGACCAGCACGGTACCGGCACCCGCGCGCCGGAACTGCAGCAGGTAGGCACGATTGGAGTAGCGGAAGCCCGAGGCACGTTCGGCGTCGACGGCGAGCGGCCCGGTGCCTGCCGCGAGGCGGGCTGCCGCCTCGGCGGCCATCCGGGGAGAGTCGACGACCTCGGGCAGTCCGTCCGCCGGGGTCAGGAGGGGGACCGCGGCGTGCGGGGGCTCGGGGTCGCTCGACCCGGACGTGGACGACTCAGCCATGGACAGTGACTTTACGGCTCCACGGTTCGAGGCTGCTGGAGGGTCGTTTTTCGGGGTCGCTTCCGGGATTTCGCGCGCGCCGCGGCGGCCAGGTCGTCGAGTGCCGGCTCGAACGCGTCGGCGAGGTCCCACAGGTGCGGGGCAAGTTCCCGGCACGAGGTCAGACCCACGTTGAGGCTGCCGTCGAGCGACATCACCGTCACGTTCAGGCCGTTGCCGTGGAAGATCGGGCCGAGCGGATACATCGCGGTGATCCGGGCCCCGAGGAGATACAGGGGGACCGACGGTCCGGGCACGTTGGAGGTGATCAGGTTGGTGACCACCGGATGACGCTCCGCGAGACGCAGCGATGCGTACGCCCGCATCACGCCGCCGAACAGGGTGGGGGCCGCGAACTGGGACCAGTCCTGCAGCAGTGTCGCGCCGAGCGACGCGTTGTGCGACTTGACCATCGTGTTGTGGCTGTTGGTCTGCATCAGCCGCTCCACCGGATCGGCGATCTGGGTGCCCAGCTGGGTGAACATCCCCGAGAGCTGGTTGGTGCCCGGCCGATCGGAGAGATCGTGGACGGACACCGGCACCATCGCCACCAGCGAGCTGTCCGGCAGTTCGTCGCGGGCCTCGAGGTAGCGGCGCAGCGCCCCGCCGACCATCGCCGTGACCACGTCGTTGACCTTGACGTCGAAGGTGTTCTTGACCAGCTTCACCTTCTCGAGGTCGAGTTGCGCCCAAGCGACGGTGCGGTGCCCGGTGATCGCGCTGTTGAAGGAGGTTCGCGGCGCCGTGAACGGCGCGGGCATCGCCTCGCCGCGGCGTGCCCGGCGGATCCACTTGGGCAGCAACGTGACTCCGCCCGGCAGTGCCCGCACCACCTTCAACGGCCGGGTGGCGAACCCGATCAGCCCGCTGACCGCCAGGTCGAGGGTGCCGCCGGGCCCCGCGCCGCGCTGCTCCGGGTCGGGTTCGGGCCGGGGCGCGTCGGGGGTCAGGCTGCACAGCTGGGCGAGCACCATCGCGGCGGTGACGCCGTCGACGTTGGCGTGGTGCATCTTCGTCATCAGCGCGACCGACCCGTCCGCGACGCCTTCGATCACCCACATCTCCCACAACGGGATCGTGCGATCCATCTGCTGACTGGCGATGTGGCCGCACAGTTCCTCGAGTTCGTCGCGACCGCCCGGCGCGGGTACCGCCACCCGGTGCAGGTGCCGGTCGATGTCGAAGTCGGTGTCGTCGATCCAGGCCGGATGGTCGAGGTTGAACGGCGAGTCGTACAGCTTGCGGCGGAAACTCGGCATGTCGCGCAGGCGATCCGCCAGTTCGGCCTTGAAGGCGGGATAGCTGTAGCCGCCGGGGACGGTCGAGACGTCGAGGATCACAAGGCCGCACACGTGTAGCAACTGCGTGGGTGTCTCGAGGTAGAGGAACGTGGAATCCAGACCGCTCAGTCTCTCCATCGGTACATGCTAAAGCGGGTGCCGGCGTGTGGACCGGCGAACGGACAGGCGGTGACCGATGCCACCTCAGCGACCGAGCTGGGTGATCCCGGCCGGGGGCAGGCCCGCTGCGGCTGCGAGTACCTCGCAGAACGCCTCGACGTGCGGGGCGAGCGATGCGGTCGCGGCAGTCCAGGACGCGCGCAGTTCGAGTTGGTGCGCCCGCGGGGGTCCGGCGATGTCGCCGTAGCGGACCGAACTGGTCGCGGTGACCGTGCCGCCGAGCGCGGTCACGTGCTCGTGGTGGGCGTCGAGCGCGTCGACCAGCCAACTCCACGCCACCTCCGGCAGCAGCGGGTCGGCGGCGAGGTCCGCTTCGAGATCGGCCTGGATGTATGCGACGAGCCGCATCGTGCCGTTCCATGCCTCGTCCCCGGCCGGGTCGTACAGCAGGATCAGCCGGCCGAACGCGTCACCCTCGGATTCCTCGGAGACGATGTCGGAGTCCGGGTGCCGGACCTCCGCGCCGATCGCGTAGCTGTACGGGGCCAGCCGCTGGGGCGGGCGGATGGGGCCGATCTCGATCTGCGGATGGACCGATGCCGTGTGCATCGACTCGACGGCGCTGCGGAACTGCGCTGGCTCGGCGTTGGGTCCGGACATGGTCACCAGTCGGACGGTAGACCGGTCCCGACGGGCCGCGCGGTAGGCGCGCCGGTCCGGGGGTGAGCCCCGGCAAATAAAACTGTCGTCTGACAGGTATTGCGGAAAAGATTCGGGCCGAGACGTGCGGTAATAGAGCGTAGCGTGCGATCGAAGATCGGACCCGAGGTCCAACAGTGGAGGTGCGTCGAGGCGCCACCGTGCACCGTCGCGCCGGTCGAGTGGGCCGCCGTCTTTGGGTGTCGCACGCGGGCGTCTGGCAGCATGGCCACCACAGGACGAATCGGGCGACGAGCGTTGGGACACATGAGCGATCTGGAAGACACGAATTCGGCGATGGCCACCGGGGCGCGGTATCCGTACCGCAGGCGCCTGACCGACGCACCGCTCCTGGCGGCCGCATCGGGTCGCCGGCCCGTCCACCGTCCGGTGTGGTTCATGCGTCAGGCCGGGCGTTCCCTGCCCGAGTACCGCGAGATCCGCGCAGGCATCGGCATGCTCGAATCGTGCTTCAACCCCGAACTGGTCTGTGAGATCACCATGCAGCCGGTCCGCAGGCACAAGGTCGACGCCGCGATCCTGTTCTCCGACATCGTGGTTCCGCTCAAGGCCGCCGGGGTCGATCTCGACATCGTCGCCGGCACCGGCCCGGTCGTGGCGAACCCGGTGCGCACCGCGTCCGACGTCGCGGCGTTGCCTCGGCTGCGTCCGGAGGAGGTCGGCGCGGTCACCGAGGCCATCTCGCTGCTCACCACCGAACTCGGCGGCACCCCGCTGATCGGGTTCGCGGGCGCGCCGTTCACGCTGGCGTCGTACCTCGTGGAAGGCGGCCCGAGCCGCAACCACGAGCGCACCAAGGCGTTGATGCACTCCGACCCGAAGACCTGGCACGCGCTGCTCGGCGCCCTCGCCGACACCACCATCGCCTTCCTCAAGGCGCAGCTGCACGCCGGCGTCGACGCGATCCAGCTGTTCGACTCGTGGGCCGGAGCGCTGTCGCTGGCCGACTACCGCACGTTCGTGCTCCCGCACTCGCAGCGGGTGTTCGCCGAGATCGCCGAGGCCGGGGTGCCGCGCATCCACTTCGGGGTCGGCACCGGCGAACTGCTCGGGGTGATGGGGGAGGCCGGCGCCGACGTCGTCGGCGTCGACTGGCGGGTCCCGCTCGATGAGGCCGTCCGGCGGGTCGGACCGGGGAAGGGGCTGCAGGGCAACCTCGACCCGGCCGTGCTGTTCGCGGGCTGGCCCGCGATCGAGAAGGAGGTGCGCCGCATCGCCGGGGAGGCCGACCGGGCCCTCGCGGCCGGCGCCACCGGGCACATCTTCAACCTCGGCCACGGCGTGCTGCCCGACACCGATCCGGCGGTCCTGACCGACGTCGTGGAGCTGGTGCATTCGCTGTGACCACCGTTGCGGTCGTCGGGGGCGGCATTTCCGGACTCGCCGCGGCGTACCGGCTCCGGACCCGGCTCGGCCCGGACGCCCGGATCCTGGTGCTGGAGGAGTCCGACCGGTTCGGCGGAAAGCTGCGCACCGTCCCGATCGCCGGTGACCCGGTCGACGTCGGCGCCGAGGCGTTCATCGCGCGCAGGCCCGAGGTGCCCGCGCTGCTCGCCGAACTCGGCCTGACCGATCAGGTCGAGAATCCTTCGGGAGCGCGACCGCTGCTCTGGGCGGACGGCCGGCTGCACCCGCTGCCGACCGGCACGCTGATGGGCATTCCCGCGCGGGCCGATTCGCTGGCCGGTCTGGTCGACGCCGCCACGCTGGCCCGGATCGAGGGCGAACCGTCCACGCCGCTGCAGTGGGACCGCGGCAGCGACGTCTCGGTCGCGGCCCTCGTCGGCGCCCGCTTCGGTGAACAGGTGGTGCGCAGGTCCGTCGACCCACTGCTCGGTGGGGTGTACTCGGGCCTGTCCGACACCGCGAGTGTCCGGGCCGCGGTCCCGGCGCTCGCCGCGGCACTCGACGCGGGCGCGACGAGCCTGACCGAGGCCGTCCGGACGGCATTGCCGCCCCAGTCGGACGCGCCGGTGTTCGGCACGCTGCGCGGTGGCTACGGGGTGCTGCTCGACGCCCTGCGGACGGCGTCGGGTGCCGAGTTCCTCGATCGCACCCCCGCGACCGGCTTGCGTCCCGCGGGCGACCGCTGGTCGCTGGATCCGGTCGGGGAGGTGGACGGGGTGATCGTGGCACTGCCCGCGGACCGGGCCGCCACCCTGCTCGCGGACGCGGCATCGGAGGCGTCCGCGCAGGCCGCCCGCATCCCGCTCGCGTCGTCCGTCGTCGTCGCCCTTGCGCTGCCGAAAACAGCTGCGCTGCCGGAGAACTCGGGGATCCTCGTCGCGACGGGAGAGGATCTCGCGGCGAAGGCGTTCACGCTGTCGTCGCGCAAGTGGCCGCACCTGGCGCAGCGCGAGGTGACGCTCGCCCGCGCGTCCTTCGGCCGGTTCGGTGACGCGGCGATCGTCGACGCGGACGACGACCAGCTGATCACCCTCGCCCGCGCCGACCTGGCGACCGTCACCGGGGTCACCGACCAACCGGTCGCCGCGTTCGTCCAGCGGTGGCACGGAGGGCTCCCGCAGTACCGCGCCGGGCACCTGGAGATCGTCGACCGCCTGGAGGCGGCGATCGCGGGAGTCGACGGCATCGAGATCGCGGGCGCGATGCTGCACGGCGTCGGCGTGCCTGCCTGTGTCGCCTCCGCCACCACGGCGGCGACGCGGCTCGCGGCGCGGGTGGCAGGATAGGGCCATGGCACGCCTCGATTACGACAAGCTCAATTCCACCCTGCGCTACGCGATGTTCTCGGTGTTCCAGGTCCAGCCCGGTGTCCTCGGTGACGACCGCGCCGCCGCGGTGAAGAACGCCCAGGACTTCTTCGACTCGTTCGAGGACACGGACGTCGTCGTCCGTGGCATCTACGACGTCGCCGGCGTGCGCGCCGACGCGGACTTCATGATCTGGACCCACGCGGAGAAGCTCGAGGATCTGCAGAAGCTGTACGCCGACTTCCGGCGGACCACCGACCTGGGCCAGGCGAGCGACCCGGTCTGGTCGAATGTCGCACTGCACCGTCCGGCCGAGTTCAACAAGAGTCACGTCCCCGCGTTCATCGCCGGCGAGGATCCGGGCAACTACATCTGCGTGTACCCGTTCGTCCGGTCCTACGAGTGGTACCTGCTGCCCGAGGCGGAACGCCGCACGATGCTCGCCGATCACGGGAAGGCCGGACGCGGCTACCCGGACGTGCGCGCCAACACCGTGCCCGCGTTCGCGCTCGGCGACTACGAGTGGATCCTCGCGTTCGAGGCTCCCGAACTCGACCGGATCGTCGACCTGATGCGTGACCTGCGCGCCACCGAGGCCCGCATGCACGTGCGCGAGGAGACGCCGTTCTTCACCGGCCCGCGCGTGTCGGTCGAGCAGCTGGTCAACTCCCTGCCCTGAGGGACGCCCCGGCGGCCGGGACGGATGGATGCCGTTTCCGGCCGCGCCAGGGCCGTGATGTGACATTCTCCGTGGTGGAACGACGGCGGTACCCCACCTGCATGGGCTGAGGTGCCGTCGTCGGGTGTACAGGGCAGGCCACCACGGAGGGACCCACCATGTCGCATCGCTTCTCCCAGGTCACCAGGCGATTGAGCGTCGTTCTCGCTCTCGCCGCAGTGTTCACCGCCGTGGCACCGGCGGCGGCCGCACCGAACAACGGCACCCCGCCGGGCGAGCCGAACAACAAGAAGGTCACCGTGATGACCAGGAATCTGTACCTGGGCACGGGGCTGACCGACATCGTGACCGCGACGACGTTCCCACAGTTCGTCGAGGCGGTCACCAGGGCCCGGCAGAACGTGATCGACACCGACTTCCCGGCGCGCGCCGAGGCGCTGGCGACCGAGATCCAGCGCAGCGGCCCCGATCTGGTCGGGCTCCAGGAGGTCTCGCTCTGGCGGACCCAGACGCCGTCGGACCTCAACGGGCCGAACGCGACCACCCCGTTCCAGGACTTCCTCGCGATCCTGCAGACCGAACTCGCCGAACGCGGCCTGTCCTACACCGCGGTCGCGACGTCGACCAACGCGGACGTCGAGGCCCCGTACCTGGACCCGGCCGCGCCGGTGAATCCCGCGGTCGGCCTGCCGCTGTCGGACATCCGGCTCACCGACCGCGACGTGATCCTGGCCCGCTCCGGGGTGGCCACGTCGAACCCGCAGAACGGCCACTACGCCGCGCAGCTCACCGTGCCCACCGCGGCCGGTAGGCCGGTGACCTTCACCCGCGGCTGGACCTCCGTCGACGCGACCGTGAACGGGGCCGCGTTCCGGTTCTTCAACACCCACCTCGAGACCGAGTCCCCGGCGCCGGCCATCCAGGTCGCGCAGGGCGCCGAGGCGCTCGGAATCGTCAACTCGAGTCCGCTGCCGGTGATCGCCGTCGGCGACTACAACTCCGATGCCGCGGGCACGACGACGCCCACCTACGCGAACCTGATCGCCGGAGGTCTCGTCGACGCGTGGCCCGCCGCCAACCGCTCGGCGGCCGGACAGACCTGCTGCCAGAACGAGCTGCTGACGAACCCGGTCTCGGAGAACGGCACCCGGATCGATCTGGTCCTGACCAAGGGCGACTGGCAGGCCAAGAATGCGACGTTGGTCGGCGCGGAGCCGTTCCGCGCCTCACCGGCGCCGCTGTGGGCGTCCGATCACGCCGGCGTGGTGGCCGAGCTCAAGCTGAAATAGGGGCCGGTGGCACACTGGCCACCGTGACTTCGGAGCCGGTACGGCGCCAGCAGATGGCGCACTGGGGGATGTTCGAGGCGGAAGCCGTCGACGGTGACGTCATCGCCGTGCACCCGTTCGCCGGTGACGCCGACCCGTCGCCGCTGCTGGCCAACGCGATCGGCTCGGTGCGGCACCGGTCCCGGGTCGCCGGGCCTGCGGTGCGCCGCGGCTGGCTGGAACGGGGCCCGGGGCCGTCCGATCGGCGTGGTGCCGACGAGTTCGTCGCCGTGTCCTGGGCGGAGCTGACCGAGCTGCTTTCCGGGGAACTGCGGCGGGTGGTCGACACCCACGGCAACCGCGCGATCTACGGCGGCTCGTACGGCTGGTCGTCGCCCGGCCGGTTCCATCATGCGCAGAGCCAGGTGCACCGGTTCCTGAAGATGCTCGGCGGCTACACCCGCTCCGAGAACAGCTACTCCCTCGGCGCCACCGGCGTGATCATGCCGAGGGTGATCGGCACCCACTGGAAACTGTTCGCCCGCGCCACCAACTGGGACGTCATCGCCCGTGAGACCGACCTGATGGTGTGCTTCGGTGGCGTGCCACTCAAGAACACCGCCGTCAACGACGGCGGCACCAGCAACCACCCGACCCGCGGCGCACTGGACGCGCTGCGCGCCCGCGGCGGTGAGATCGTCTCGATCAGCCCGCTGCGCGACGACATGCACGGTGCGGCGCGGTGGCTGGCGCCGCGGCCCGGCAGCGATGTGGCGATCATGCTGGCGCTGGGCCATGTGCTGGCCACCGAGGGGCTGGCGGACCGGGCGTTCCTCGACCGCTACACCGTCGGCTACGACAAGTTCGAGGACTATCTGCTGGGCCGCAGCGACGGCGTCGCCAAGGATCCCGCGTGGGCGGCGGCGCTGTCCGGCCTGCCCGCGCAGACCATCGTGGACCTCGCGCGCCGGATGGCCGCCGGCCGCACCCTGGTGACGGTGACGTGGTCGCTGCAGCGGGTCCGGCACGGCGAACAGGCACCCTGGGCGGGCGTCACCCTGGCCGCGATGCTCGGCCAGATCGGCCTGCCCGGAGGCGGCTTCGGACACGGCTACGGCTCGATGAACGAGCCCGGCCTCGCCCCGGTGCCGTACCCGCTGCCCACCCTGTTCCAAGGCCAGAATCCGGTGCCGGATTCGATTCCGGTGGCCGCGATCTCGGACCTGCTGCTGAACCCGGGGCAGGAGTACGACTACAACGGCGAACGGCGCACCTTCCCGGACATCCGGCTCGTCTACTGGGCCGGCGGGAATCCGTTCCACCACCACCAGGACCTCGGCCGGTTGCGCCGGGCTCTGGCCCGGCCCGACACGATCGTCGTCCACGATCCCTACTGGACGCCGATGGCCCGTCATGCCGACATCGTGGTCCCCTCGACCACCGCGCTCGAACGCGACGATCTCTCGTGCACCCGCAACGACCCGCTGCTGGTGGCGATGCAGGCCGCCACGCCGAGGTATGCCGACGCGCGTGACGACTACGACACCTTCTCCGCGTTGGCGCACCGGCTCGGGTTCGGGCACCGCTTCACCGAGGGCCGCACGTCGGGGGAGTGGCTCGAGCACCTCTACGAGCAGTGGCGCGGCTTCGTCCTCGCGGACGGCGGTGAGGCACCCGGGTACGACGAGTTCCGGTCCCGCGGTCACGTGGAGATGCGCACCGAGGACGGCCTGACGCTGCTCGAGGACTTCCGCGCCGATCCGGATCGCAACGCGCTGCGTACCCCGAGCGGGAAGATCGAGATCTTCTCCGTCGACATCGACGGCTTCGGATACGACGACTGCGCCGGGCACCCCACCTGGTACGAGCCGCAGGAATGGCTCGGCGGTGAGCGCGCGGCGACCTATCCGCTGCATCTGATCGCGAACCAGCCGCGCACCCGCCTGCACAGCCAGCTCGACCACGGGCGTACCAGTCAGGCGTCGAAGATTCGCGGGCGAGAGCCGATCCGGATGCATCCCGATGCGGCGGACGCGCGGGGTGTCGCCGCAGGCGACGTGGTGCGGGTGTTCAACGACCGCGGCGCGTGCCTGGCGGGTGTCGTGCTCGACGCCGAGATGCTGCCGGACGTGGTGCAGCTGTCGACGGGGGCCTGGTACGACCCGCTGGACCCGGCCGATCCGAATTCGCTGTGCGTGCACGGCAATCCGAACGTGCTCACCCCCGACATCGGGACATCGAGATTGGCGCGTGGCAGCACCGGCCAGCACGTGCTGGTGGAGATCGAGAAGTTCGAGGGGGAGCTGCCGCCGATCCGGGCCTACGACCCGCCGGTGGTCCGGTCGCGCTGATGCGGCGAATGTGACCGCTCTACGGGATTCTCCGCCCGAATCGTGGTCACGCGAACGGCCCACCCCGCAGGATGGACATGCCGGACGACCTGTCCGCGACGACATCACGGGAGAGGGCACACACGCCAATGGGGGTTTACGCGGTCACCGGATCCGCATCGGGAATGGGCAACGCGGTCGTCGAGAGGCTGACCGCGGCCGGGCACACGGTTGTCGGCGTCGACATCGCCGGTGCGGACGTCGTCGCCGACCTGTCCACTCCGGAGGGTCGTCGCGCGGCGGCAGAGAAGGTGCTCGCGGCCGCCGGCGGGCGGCTGGACGGGGCGGTGCTGGCGGCAGGGTTGGGACCCACGCCCGACCCGGACCGGCCCCGAATGATCGCGCAGGTCAACTACCTCGGAGTGGTGGAGCTGCTGCAGGCGTGGCGTCCCGCCCTCGCCGCGGCCGGGAACGCCAAGGTCGTGGTCTTCTCCAGCAACTCGACGACCACCACGCCCGCGGTTCCGCGCCGGACCGTGCGCGCGCTGCTGGACGGCGACGCGGACCGGGCAGTCCGTTCGCTGCGGTTCCTCGGCAAGGCGGCCCCGCCGCTCGCGTACGCCGCCTCGAAGATCGCGGTCAGCCAGTGGGTGCGGCGCGCCGCGGTCACCCCCGAGTGGGCCGGCGCGGGAATCCGTCTGAACGCGCTGGCTCCCGGCGCGATCCTCACGCCGCTGCTGGAACGTCAGCTGGCCACCCCGGCCGAGGCGAAGCTGATCAACCGGTTCCCGGTGCCCGTAGGCGGCTTCGGTGATCCCGGCCATCTCGCCGACTGGGCGGTGTTCATGCTGTCGGAGGCGGCCGAGTTCCTCTGCGGCAGCGTGGTGTTCGTCGACGGCGGATCCGACGCCTACTTCCGCCCGACGGACTGGCCGCGGTCGGTGCCGATCCGCCGGATCGGCGGCTACCTGTGGCGGATGTGGGCGTTCTCCCGCCGGTAGCAGCGGCGACCGGCCGCCACCGCGATCCGGTCGCGGCCGCCCGAGAACCCGGCGCCCTGCCGCTGTACGGCGTACGGTGAACGTTCATGAGCCGAAACGGTGCATTTCGGGGACGACGAGACCGAGCACTTCGCGGGCGGCCCGCCCGGCTGCTTCGGGGGCGACCCGCCCGTGCGGCCTGCGCCGCGTTCGCTGTGACACTTCTCCTGGGCGCCTGCTCCGACGACTCGGGTGGCTCGGAGTCGGCGTCCGCATCGGGGACGACGCCCTCCGGTACCGGGGCGGCGACTCATACGATCGACCAGGCGACGCTGCAGGCGGCGCTCGAGACGGGCGCGACGGAGTTCCTGTTCCCGGGCGCGGTCGCGTTGCTGCGCACCCCGACCGGCACCGTCACCGCGACCTACGGGACCACCGAACGCGGTGGCGGCGCACCGGCGAGCCTCGACGACCACATCCGGGTCGGCTCCAACACCAAGACGTGGACAGCCACCGTGATCCTGCAGATGGTGCAGGAAGGAAAGATCGCCGTGTCCGATCCGGTGTCGAAGTACCGGCCGGACGTTCCCGGCGGCGACGGCATCACCATCGAGCAGCTCCTGGACATGCGGTCCGGCCTGTACAACTACAGCGAGACCCCGGAACTCAACGAGGCGCTCGACAACGACCCGCAGCGGGTGTGGACGCCCGATCAGCTGCTTGCGCTCGCCTTCGCGCACCCGCCGTACTTCCCGCCCGGCCAGGGCTACCACTACTCGAACACCAACTACGTGCTGCTCGGCCTGATCGCCGAGCAGCTCGACGGCAAGCCGCTGCCGCAGATCTACCGGGACCGGATCTTCGGTCCCGCGGAGCTGGCGAGCAGCTCGTTCCCCGACGCGGCCGACACGGCGATCCCCAACCCGTACTCGCACGGGTACTTCTTCGGCTCGAACATGCTGACCCTCACCGACCCGGCCCTGCCCGCCGACATGCAGGCCGCGGCGAAGGACGGCACCCTCGCGCCCAAGGACGTCACCAACGCGAACCCGTCGTGGACGTGGGCGGCCGGACAGGGCATCTCCACCGCGAACGACCTCGCGACCTGGGTGGAGGCGCTGGCGGGCGGCAAGGTGCTCGACGCGGACATGCAGGCGAAGCGGATCGCCAGCGTGAAGCCGACCGACCCGAGCAATCCCGAGGCCGCCGGCTACGGCTGGGGGATCGCGAAGATGGGGCCGATGTACGGGCACACCGGTGAGCTGCCCGGGTACAACTCGTTCATGGGATCCGACCCGGAAACGGGTGTCACCCTGGTCGTGTGGGCGAACCTGGCGCCAGGCGCCAACGGCCAGGATCCCGCCTCGACGATCGCGAAGGGCCTGATCGAGAAGATCTACGCGGGCTGAGTTCACAGACCCAGGGCGGCCTGGACCTCGCGCAGCGCGCGGGCGGAGGCCAGCAGACCGTCGGCCTCATCGGAGGACAGCGGGACCTCGAGCGCCCTGGTCGCGCAGCACCACCGCATCCGGTGACAGGTCGAGCAGGGCGGGGGTGAGTGCCTGCGCGAGTTCGACATTCGCGGCCGACCGTGGACTTGCGGGTGGTTTCCGTCATGGTCCGATCGTCCCCGCCGTCGGGGCTCCGCGCAGTCCCAGTGGCGGCCTACTCGGCGGGAACCAGGCGCAGCGAGATCGAGTTGATGCAGTACCGCTGGTCGGTGGGGGTCGGGTAGCCCTCGCCCTCGAAGACGTGGCCGAGGTGGCTGTGGCAGTTCGCGCACAGCACCTCCACCCGGCGCATGCCGAGCGAGTCGTCCGCGCGCAGGACCACCGCGTCGGTGTCGGCGGGGTCGAAGAAGGACGGCCAGCCGCAATGGGACTCGAACTTCTCCCCGGACGTGAACAGCAACGCATCGCACGCCCGGCAGTGGTACTCGCCGACGGTCTTCGTGTCCGTGTACTCACCGACGAAGGGACGCTCGGTGCCCGCCTGCCGGAGCACCACGTATTCCTCGGGAGTGAGCTTCTCGCGCCACTGCGCGTCGGTGAGCTCGAAGCCGGGTCCGCGGCCGGTGTCGTCGGAGGCCGCGCCGCGGCCGGTGTCGGAAGTCATGGCACCACGCTACTCACGGTGCGCCGGTTCAGCCGACCGGAACCTTCTCCGGTTCGGGTTCGTCGAACACCGGGTCGATGCCGCGGTCGAGTCGGCCCTCTCGCTTCGCGGTGAGGTAACGGGCCACGAGGACACCGCAGATCACCAGAAGCAGCAGGCTCCAGCCGAGGGTGGTCTTCATGTACTCCGCCGCCCGCCCGGTCGCCGGGAAGCGGCCGGACAGCCAACTGTCGAACGTCATGAACCCGTACACCGCCAGCCAGGCCGGCCAGTTCCGCATCACCGAGTTGCGCAGCACCACGCTCATCAGCAGCGGCAGGAGCATCATCGAGTAGTACATCTGGCCGAGCGAGCCGATCAGGAAGTACGCCGTCATCAGCACGCCGGTCGCGGTGGTGAGGAAGAACAGCCGGTCCTCCCGGTAGTAGCGGTAGAGCAGCCACAGCGACACCAGTACCACCACTGCGAAGATCGCCCGCAGCGCCAGGATCATCCAGGTCGGCAGGTCGTAGTAGGCGCCGTTGCCGACGATCGCCGAATTGAAGTAGTCCCGCGACTCCATCAGGTACGGCAGCGTGTGGTGCACGAACTCCATCGGGTCCGCGGACAGCGGCCACGCAATCGCCGTCAGCACGAGAGGGACGCCGACCGCCGTGACGAGGGCACGCCACTGCTTCGTCACCAGTGGCAGCAACAGCAGCGGTGCGAGAACGGGTTTGATCGCGAGTGTCAGCCCGATCGAGACACCGGCCCAGGCGTCCCGGCGACGCAGCAGCAACAGTAGGAACGCCACCTCGCCGAGGAGGATCAGCCCGTTGATGTTGGTGAAGACGAGCGTGTTGGTGACGGTCTCGCTGGCGAACATGCCGAGCAGCAGGATCGGCGCGGCGACGGAGTCGAGGGCGAGCCCGAACATCTTCAGCAGCAGGTAGCCGGCGATGATCACCGCGACCGCGTTGCCGAGGATGAACAGCCAACGCGACCGTTCCGGGTCGATGATCGCGATCGGCGAGAGCAGCAGGGTGCCGCTCGGCGCGTACAGGTAGTGCGGGTCGACCCAGTTGAAGTTCGCGGTGTACACCGGCTGCCGGTTCAGGAACGCCAGCGCCGCCTTGTACACCGGCGTGAAGTCATCCGTGCGGGCTCCGTTGACGGCCTTGACCAGCACTCGATGCAGCACGGTCATGATCGCCAGCGGCCACAGCGCGAACTTCACCACCTCGGCTGTCGTCCGGGCGGTGCGTGGTTCGAGCTGTCGAAGGAACACCGGTGGCACGGTACCCGACCGGAGGGGGTGAACCACCCAAGACACCCACCTCGAACTCAGCCCGGGCAGGCTCCGCCGTCGGGCGGCAGGATCCCGGCCTGCGCGTACCCGGCGACCGCGAGTTGCGCACACTCCGAGTGCGGCAGCGCCGGATGCCCGGATCCGAGCCACGCGACGGTCGCAGTGGGTGTGCCGACCGCCGCGAGCACGCCCGTCGCGGACGAGGAACCGTCACCGGCCACCGGGTCGGCGGCGCCGGCGACGGTGAGGGTGGCTGCCGTCGCGGCATTCGGGGCCGGCGCAGGCGGGGTCGTCGGCCACGATGCGCACAGCAGCAGGTCCAGCGCGCCCTCGGGACCGAACACCGGATACCGCTGACCCCAGTCGGTCATCAGCTCCCGCACCCGACCCGGCGTCGGCCACTGGCGGCCGTCCGAACACCGGGCGACGAACTGTCCGTCGGTGCGCGTCGCGGCGGCGGCCGCGTCGATCCGCCGCTGCAGGGCGCTCGTGTCGCCACGGCCGGCGGCGGCGAGCGTGTCCGCGAACTCGCGGACCTGGGTGCCGACGTCGCCGCGCGGGGAACCGAACCGGTCGGTGAGCGCCGTGAGCAGCGCGTTCGCCGAGACCTGCCCGAGATCGCCGCGTCGGGCCCGGTTCGCCAGATCGGTGACCGCGCCGACCGGATCCGGACCGAGCGCACATTCGAGTGCCACGCACTGCCGGGCGAAGCCTGTCAGGGCCGCCTCGCGGCCCCGCACCACGGACTCCGCGCCCGTCGCCGCGTCCGCGCCGACGACGGAGGGGGAGTCGAGGACCAGCCTGCCCACCGCGTCCGGGTACTCGGACGCGTACGCCAGCGCGACGTCCACCCCGCTGCCCGTCGCGAGCACGCCGATCCGGTCCACACCCCATGCGCGGCGCAGCTGGTCGAGATCATCGGCGGCGTGCGGGGAGTCGAAGGACAGCTCGTGGGGTTGCAGGAAGTCGGTGCACGCGGTGGTGGCGTCCCGGCCGAGCGCAAGGACGGTGTCCACGGCATCGCCGCCGGCGACGGGCGGCGGAGTGAACTGGCCGAGGTCGAGCATCGCGCGGCGTAGCTCCGCGGTCATCGGATCGGTGCACTCGATCGGCGTCGAGGTGCCGATGCCTCGCCGGTCCAGCGCGACCAGTGGTCGGGTCGAGAGCAGCGATCCGATCGGAGCCGCGGCCAGCGCGGCGAGGGTGCCGGTCGATGAGCGGTCGGCGCCGGACGTCAGGACGAGGGGAGCGGCGTCGGTCGGGGTCTGCGGCAGGCGGGCCCGCAGTGCGCCGAGGGAGAACGCGCCGTGCATCGCACTGTCGGCGTCGATGGGCGCGGCCAGTTCGGCGCACTCGAGAACCAGCCCGGCCGGTCCGGGGCCCAACCCGAGCACGTCGAGTGTCGACTGCGTGCAGTCCCGCCAGTCCAGGTCGTGGACCGGGACCGGCAGGTCCGGCACCGATCCGGGCAGGTCGCCGCTCGGCTCGGTGGTCGCGCGGTCGCGGTGTTCGACGACCGCGACGTCGGGCCGCACGCTGGGCCCCGCGCCGCACGCCGTGCACAGCGCGATGACCAGTGCCGCCAACCCCAGTGTGCGCATGCGTCACAGCCTGCCAGGTCGCTCGCGCACCCAGCGGGTCAGCATCGTGCCGTCGTCGTCGGCGAGCACGTGCGCACGGCGCATCGGGCGCGGCGTCGCCGCCGCGGACGCCGTGATCCGGCCCGCGGGGCCCGCAACCAGAACCGGTGACGTGGTCAGGCACAGTTCGTCGACGGCGTCGTCCGCGAGCAACTGCCCGAACAGTGTCGGACCGCCCTCGCACAGCACCCGGTGCAGCCCCCGTTCGGCGAGCGCGGCAAGGATTCCTGCGGTCGGGACGCTGCGCTCGCCGACTTCGAGCACGGTGGCCCCGGCCCGGGTGAGGGCGCCGGTGCGCTCGGCGGGTGCCTCGGTGCCGGTCAGGATCAGCGGCGCGACCTCCGTGTCCGTCAGCAGTCGTGAGCTCGGATCGAGGTGCGCACTCGCGGTGACCACCGCGATCGGCGGGACCGGTGCCTGCCCCCGCTCGACGCGCCTGCGGCGGGCGTCGGTGTCAGGGGCCGCGCCGCCGTAGTTCTCGGTCCGCACCGTGGACGCGCCCACGAGAATCACGTCCGCGAGTTCGCGGAGGATCGTGAACAATCGGCGATCTGCGGGCGTGCCGAGCCCACCCGAGGTACCGTCGGTGGCCACGGCGCCGTCGATGCTGGACACGAAGTTCACCCTGATCGACGGCGCGCCACGGTCCGCGGGGTAGGGGTACAGCCCGCGGATCTCTTCGTCGCGGAGTGGTGTGAGGTATCCCTCATTATCGATACGGCGCATACTGTCGATAACAGCACGTAGATACGCTGTTTACATGCAACAGCGCCTTGTCGATCGTAATCCGGTGGTCCTTGCCGACCAATTGATCGCGCAGATGGTCCCGCCGGCGATGTTCGACGAGGTGAGTTTCGGCTCGTACATCCCCGATCCGAACGAGCCGAGCCAGGCCGCCGCAGTCCGCAAGGCGGAGGAGTTCGCAGGCAAGGTCGCGAAGATTCGCTCCGGCGGCCGCCGCGGTCTCTTCGGCAAGAAGGCGCCGTCGACCGGCGCCGGCCTCTACCTCGACGGCGGGTTCGGTGTCGGCAAGACCCACCTGCTGGCGTCGATCTTCCACAGCTCGCCCAGCCCGAAGGCGTTCGGCACGTTCGTCGAGCTCACCCACGTCGTCGGTGCGCTCGGCTTCAACAACGCCGTCGAGCAGCTGTCGAGCCACAGTGTGCTGTGCATCGACGAGTTCGAGCTCGACGATCCGGGCGACACGATGCTCGTGTCCCGGCTGCTGACCGAGCTCTCCGCCCGCGGTGTGTCGATCGTCGCGACGTCGAACACCCTGCCCGGCCAGCTCGGTGAGGGCCGGTTCGCGGCCCAGGACTTCCTGCGCGAGATCAAGAAGCTCGGCTCGATCTTCGAGACCATCCGCGTCGACGGCCCCGACTACCGGCACCGCGACCTGCCGCCGGCTCCGGAGCCGATCTCGTCGGAGGAGCTGCGCGAGCGCGCCGAGTCCACCCCGGGGGCGACCCTCGACAACTTCGACGAGCTGTGCACGCACCTGAGCACCCTGCACCCGTCGCGGTACAACAAGCTGATCCAGGACGTCACCGCGGTGTTCCTCGACGGCGTGCACCCCGCACAGGACCAGTCGGTGGCACTGCGCCTGGTGGTCCTTGCCGACCGTCTCTACGACGCCAGCATCCCGGTGACCGTCTCCGGTGCGAAGCTCGACGAGATCTTCACCCCGGAGATGCTGGCCGGTGGCTACAAGAAGAAGTACCTGCGCGCCACCTCGCGTCTGCTCGCGTTGTCGCGTTTCGAGGTCCCGGCCTAGCCTTCGCACCTACCATCTGCGCCATGACGTTTCGCGTGGTGCAGTGGGCGACGGGTGGGGTCGGGAAAGCGGCGATCGAGGCGGTGCTTCGGCATCCGGAACTCGAACTGGTTGGCTGCTGGGTGCATTCGTCCGACAAGTCCGGGCGGGACGTCGGCGAGCTGATCGGCGGCGACCCCGTCGGTGTCCTGGCGACCGACGACGCCGACACGTTGCACGCGCTCGACGCCGACTGCGTGATCTACAGCCCGCTCGTCGCGGACAAGAAGGTCGTCGCGTCCCTGCTGGCGTCGGGCAAGAACGTCGTCACCCCACTCGGCTGGTTCCGTCCCGCCGAGCGCGACGCCGCACTCGAGCGGACCGCCCGCGACGCGGGGGTCACATTGCACGGCACCGGCATCGACCCCGGTGGCATCACCGACCTGTTCCCGCTCGCGCTGTCCGCGATGACGTCCGCCGTCACCTTCGTCCGCGCCGAGGAGTTCTCCGATCTGCGCGGGTACGCGGCACCGGATGTGCTGCGGTGGGTCATGCGATTCGGCGGCACGCCCGAGGAAGCCGCGGACGGTCCGATGCTCGGGTTGCTGACCGGTGGGTTCACCCAGTCGCTGCGGCTGATCCTCGACGGCATGGGATTCGACCCGGGCGCCGAGATCCGTACCGGCCACGAGATCGCGGTGGCGACGGCGCCCATCGACAGCCCGCTCGGGGTGATCGAACCGGGAGCCGTTGCCGGGCAACGCTTCCGGTGGGACGCCCTGATCGACGGCGAGCCGGTCGCGCGGGTCGCGGTGAACTGGCTGATGGGAGAGGAATACCTCGATCCGCCGTGGACGCTCGGCCCGGCCGGGGAACGCTACGAGGTGGCGATCGAGGGCACCCCGAGTTCGCTGATGACGTTCACCGGGTTCAACTCCGACGCGATCGCCCGAGCGGAACACCCCGGTCGCTCCGCTCCTGCCGACCCCAACCCCGGCATCGTCGCCACCGCCAATCACCTGGTGAACTCGGTGCCGTACGTGTGCCGCGCGGAACCGGGCATCAAGACCTACCTGGACCTGCCGCTGATGACCGGCCGTGCCCACCCGAAGCTGGGGCCGCGCTAGAAACCTCGCTGCAGGACGAAATCGTGGTGCAGTTGGTCACCGACCTTGAAGCGTTTGGTCCCCGCCCGGCCGAAGCCCTGCTTCGCGTAGAAGCGTTGGGCCCGAAGGTTCTCCTGGTTGACGCCCAACCAGACACCGGCGACCCCGGCGCTGCGGGCGTGCTCGAGGGCCGCGTCCATGAGGTGGTGCGACACCCCTTCGCCGTGGTGATCGGGGAGTACGTACAGCTTGCTGATCTCGACGGTGGGCAGCACCGTCACCGCGGCCCGGACGTCCGCATCGTCCGGGAGGCCGTCGACGAGCATCGCGTACCCGACGATGCTGCCGTCGATGACGGCCTTGAGCACCGTCCGGTCGGGCGCGGCGAGGTACTCGGTGAACCGCTGCTCGGACAGCACCGTCGCGAGGAAGTCGTCGACGTCGTCGGCGGTGACCGACGGCGGGCAGGCGAGCGGGAAGGTGACCGCGGCGACGGCGGCGAGTTCGGCGGCGTCGGAGGCGGCGGCGGCGGAGACGGTGACGGTCACAGCTGCGCCACCGTGTCCTTGGCCTGGCGCAGGCTCATCCCGGTGTGTTCGCAGAGCAGTCGCGCTGCCTTCGTCTCCTGGCCCGCGTCCTTCAGTGCCCGCAGTTCCGGCGCGAGGTCGGACCAGCCCCCGCTGGGTGGCACACTGTCGGGCCCTGCGGTCGGAACCCATTCGCCGCGCGTGACGGCGTCGATCGCCGCCTTCGCGTCGGCGAGCCCGAGTCCGGTGCGCTCACGCAGCAGCTTGATGGCATGAACCTGCTGGTGGTCGGCGACGAGGCGTTCGATCCGATCTCGGGTCCCGAGGTCGAGGCCCCGGATGAAGGGGTTGTGCGGGTTCGGGAGTGGGGTCTTGCGGCGAGTCAGCAACCACACGGTGACGACGGCGACGTCGACGAGTACGAGCATCACGATGAGCCAGCCCCAGTTCGGCATGGTGCCAGTCAACCACTACCCGGAGCGGTCAGGGGAAGTCGGTGTCCCGGGTTGCCTCGCTATCCGGCGCGGTCCGCGGAGAACGGAGCCCGTCGTACGCGGTCCGGGTGGAACGCAGGCGCGAGAACGATCAGGGCGACGGCGAACGCGAGTGGGATCGCGAAGCCGACCCTCAGGTTGGACACCGCCGCGACCGCCCCGACGATGCCGCCGCCGATCACCGTCCCCGCGTAGTTGAACAGATTCAGGCGTGCCACGACGGCATCTGTCTGGTCGGGCGGGGCGAGACGTCCGGCCGCGCTGAAGCACAGCGGTGCGACGACCGGTGCACCGAGACCGACGACGAGGAACCCGACGATGGCCATCGCGGGACCGGTCGCGAACACGACCACCAGCAGTCCGATCGCGCCGATGGAGGCGCCGACCCGGACCACCGCGATCTCGCCGTATCGGCGCACCCAGAAGTCGCCGGTCAGGCGGGACACCAGCCCGGCGCCCTGGTAGGCGGCCACCGCGAGGGCCGCGGTGCTCGCACTGGCCAGCAGCAGGTCCTTGAGGTACAGCGCGGACCAGTTGCCGACGGCGAAGTCGATTGCGAAGAACAGGGCCATCGCGACGCCGAGCGCGAGAAACGGACGCAGCGGCACGGACAGCGGGGCGGCGGGGGAGTCGAACTTCTCGTGACCGGTGACGAGCAGCCGGGGGCCGAGCAGCGCGGTCCCGACCGCGACGACCGCGGCGGCGACGAGCAGCGACACCCCCAGGCTCACGTCGAGTCCGGCGCAGGCCGAGACGAAAAGGGCGCCGACGATCGCACCGACACTCCACACCGCGTGGAACGACGACAGGATCGACCGGCCGTACCGGTGCTGGATCGCGACCGCCTGCATGTTGGCGGCGGCGTCGACCATGCCGAGACCGATCCCGTACACGGCGAAGCCGGCGAAGAATGCAACCGTGTTGTGGGAGAACGAGATACCCGCGCCTGCCACCGCGATCACGGACAGTCCCGCGCGCAACGTGGTCCTGCTCGACGTGCGGGTGGCCACGAACTCGGCGAGCACGCTGCCGACGCCGGCGACGAGCGAGACGGTGACGACGGCGACGACGATCGTCGTGTCCGTGAACCCGAACTTGTCCTTGAACTGGGGGAGCTGGGTCAGCAGGACCGCGAGGAAGAAACCCTGAAGCGCGAACGCCCCCGCGGTGGACACGCGGGCGCTGCGGTGCTCGGGCGTGGGGTGCGTCATCAGGTCGTAAGTGCTTTCGCCGGGCCCGCCGACATCAGTGATCGAGCGGGCAGTTGTTCACGAATTGAAACACCACACTGGACGTGCGTCCAGGAAACGGTCAGACTCCGTCCATGACTGTCGCCGAACCGATGCTTCCGAACGACTTCCTGTGGGGGGTCGCCGCGGCCGCCTACCAGATCGAGGGCGCCGTCGACGTCGACGGCCGGGGCCGGTCGATCTGGGACGAGTTCTGCGAGCGGCCGGGCGCGATCGTGCGCGGCGAGAGCGGCGCGGTCGCGATCGACCACTACCACCGGTATCGCGAGGACGTCGCGCTGATGCGTGAACTCGGCGCCGGCGCGTACCGGCTGTCGGTGTCGTGGCCGCGGGTCCAGCCGACCGGCAGCGGCGCCGTCAACGAGGCCGGTCTCGACTTCTACGACCGCCTGATCGACGAACTGTGTGCCGCCGGGATCGCTCCGGCGGTGACGCTGTTCCACTGGGACCTCCCACAGTCGTTGCAGGACACCGGCGGATGGCTCGCCCGCGACACCGCCGCCCGCCTCGCCGAGTACGCCGACATCGTAGGCCGCAGGCTCGGGGACCGGGTCGACATGTGGATGCCGCTCAACGAGCCCGTCGTGCACACCCTCTACGGCCACGCGCTCGGCGTGCACGCGCCCGGCCACCAACTCGGGTTCGGCGCCCTGCAGGCGGCCCACCACCAACTGCTCGGGCACGGGTTGGCGGTGCAGGCGCTGCGGGCGGCGGGGTGCGACAACATCGGCATCGCATCCAACCACGCCCCGGTCCACGCGGCCAGCGACGCCGACGCAGACGTCGAAGCCGCCGAGATCTACGACCACATCGTCAACTGGACGTTCGCGGACCCGGTCCTGCGCGGCGCCTACTCCGCGCCCGAACTCGCCGCGATCCTCCAGGGCCCGGTCGAAGACGACCTGAAAATCATTGCGCAGCCGCTGGATTGGTTCGGAATCAACTACTACGAGCCGACCGTCATCGCGGCACCGACGTCGGACGAGGGCAGCACCGGGGTGCTCGAGGTGGACCTGCCGCCCGGCATGCCGTTCCAGCCGGTCGCGCTCGACGGCTACCCGTGTACCGATTTCGGGTGGCCGATCGTTCCCGACGGCCTGCGCGAGATCGTGCAAACCTTCGCCGACCGGTACGGCGACGCCCTTCCTCCCATCTACATCACCGAATCCGGGGCATCCTTCCACGACGCCGACCCGGACGGTGCCGGACGCGTGCGGGATCAGCGCCGCATCGACTACCACCGCGACCACCTGCATGCGCTGCGGTCCGCGATCGACTCCGGAGTGGACGTGCGCGGCTACTTCGTCTGGTCGATCCTCGACAACTTCGAGTGGGCGGCCGGGTACCGGGAACGGTTCGGGCTGGTGCACGTGGACTACGACACCCTCGAGCGAACCCCGAAGGACTCCTACTTCTGGTACCGCGACCTGATCGCCGCGCACGCGGAGAGTCGAACGATCACGCAGTGACGGCGTCGAGGTCCTGCCGCCAGTCGTAGACGACCTCGGTGCGCAGCAGGATGTCCTGCACCGAGCGTCGTCGCGGGTCGAGGACCACCCACAGCAGCCCGACCGGGAAGAACACGCACGTCACGGCCCGCAGAACGGCGATCGGCCAGCCGACCCGGCGGTGCTCGCGGGTGGTCACCCGCAGTCCCATCGCCAGTGATCCGACGGTGCGGCCGGTCGTGGCCCAGCACCCGGTCAGGTACACCACCGAGGTCGCCAGCCAGGCGGTGAGTGAAAACAGCGGCGCGGGTTCGGGGAACGTGAACTGGTGCGGCGACAGCAGCAGGCGGACGAAGACCAGTGACAGGTACCCGAGCCCGAGCAGCGCCAGCACCACACCGAGGTCGATGGCCGCGGCGAGGACGCGGGTCACGATTCCGGCGGGACGGCGTTCGGGCAGATCGTGTGTCACAGTTCGGACCCCGCGTCGCCGGCCGGGTATCCGTGATTGTGCCGGTCGCGCCCGAACAGTCGACCGACGAAGCCTGCGACCGCATCGTCGGCCTGCATGCCCTGACTGCGCACCCCGCGCACCGCCTCCTCGGAGAGTGACCCCGTGGAGTCCCGAATGATCTGGGGCAGGTCGACACCGTCGATGACCTCGTTCGCCAGGCCGAGCAGATCCACCCGCGCGATGATCGCGTCGATGTCGATCCGCCGCGCTATCGCGTCGATGTCGATGCGGGCCGCGGCGGCGTCGAGGTCCACCCGGTCGACCTGCCTGCCGAGGTCCACGGTGTCGACGACGGCGTCGAGGTCCACCCGGCGGATCACGTCGTCGACGTCGACTCGGCGAACGATTGCGTCGACGTCGATGCGGGCCGCGACGGCGTCCACGTCGATGCCCTCCGCGATCGCGTCGAGGTCGACGTGGTCGCGGACGATGCTCGTGAGATCGATTTCGAGCAGCGCGGCCGCCACCACCTCGCGGACGACGGTCCGCAGCACCGTACGAGCCGCCGCGGTTGCGGTGCGGACCAGCGCCTCGCCGCGGTCGATCGTGGTCGTGGTGACGGAGTCGATCAGTCCACCCACCCCGGGGACCACACGGACGGTGTCCAGGGTGGTCCGGGCGGACCAGCGGACGAGGTCGACGGCGCGGGCCGCAGCGCCGACCGCGAAAAGCAATGCGTCGGCGTCTCGCCCGACACCGGCCTGGGGGGCCACCGGCGGGTGAGCGCCGGATGCGGTGACCATGGTGGTGTCCTCTCGACGCAGCGATTGTCTGTCTCCACCAAGTACATACCCGATTCGCAACCGGGTCGGGGTTGTGACGCACACAGATGTCCGCTGTTCGGCACACAGCAGCACAAACACGTCGGGCCCCCGGAGTTCCGGGGGCCCGACGTGTTGAAATATGGTGCGCGATACTGGGATTGAACCAGTGACCTCTTCCGTGTCAGGGAAGCGCTCTCCCGCTGAGCTAATCGCGCGGGCTCACATGTGTGAGAGGTGGAGACGGGAATCGAACCCGTGTGCACGGCTTTGCAGGCCGTTGCCTCACCACTCGGCCACTCCACCGCAAGGGTTGGATACACCCTCTCGAGCGGATGACGGGATTCGAACCCGCGACCCTCACCTTGGCAAGGTGATGCGCTACCAGCTGCGCTACATCCGCATTGCAATCTCGGGGGCGTTGCTTCCTCCGGGCTGCGAGAAGGAACAGTAGCCCATGGAGTACGCAGACCACAATTCGGCTGGTCACGATGTGTTTGGTGGGATTCGTGGGGCGGTCCGGAGAAGGGCGGCGACCTGCTTTGCCGGCGACCCTGGCCAGAACCTCCTCCCGCCAGGAAAAGCCGGTGAGCCGACGTCAGGCGACAAGGAGTGTGCCGTCGGACAGCGTGGTGTTCAGCAGGCCGCAGTAGCCGTGGCAGACGGACGAGACGATTCCGCCGTTCGGGCTGGCAATACGCTGCTCGTAGCCCTGTGCCGCGAAGATCTCGTGGGCATGGGTCGGTTCCGACAGCCACAGACCGGTCGGCTCGGAGGGGTCGGCACGGTGTGCGACGTTGGTGACGACGTGAAGTACTCGCTGGGTCACGGGTGATCCTCTTCGTCGGCCGCGTGGGCGACCGTCCTGCGCTGATGGATTCAAACGTATCGAATCGTCACCCGCCGCGACAGAACGAAGAAGGACCCCGGGTGTCCCGGGGTCCTTCTTCGTTGATCTGTGGTGCGCGATACTGGGATTGAACCAGTGACCTCTTCCGTGTCAGGGAAGCGCTCTCCCGCTGAGCTAATCGCGCGCGCTTGGTCGTGCTTGAGAGGTGGAGACGGGAATCGAACCCGTGTGCACGGCTTTGCAGGCCGTTGCCTCACCACTCGGCCACTCCACCGCAAGGTTGAGTCCAACCTCTCGAGCGGATGACGGGATTCGAACCCGCGACCCTCACCTTGGCAAGGTGATGCGCTACCAGCTGCGCTACATCCGCATTGCAACCTCGGGGGCGTTGCTGCCTCCGTGCTGCGAGATGAAACATTAGCCGACGCGGTGTGAGCCGACAAATCGCCTGGTCAGGGTGCGTGAATGCAAACAACACCGGTGCAATTCCCCTGGCGGCGCGAGGTCGCGGGCATCCTGGCTGCTGCAGAAGGCAGGAAGAAGGCGCGGAGGACTACAGGGGAGGACGCAGGGGGAGGACGCAGGGGGAGGACGCAGGGGGAGGACGCAGGGGGAGGACGCAGGGGGAGGACGCAGGGCAGTGCCTCGCCGGCGGGCGCCGGCGCCCACGGGCCGGGGGCAGGTTCGCGGCTGTACCGCGTACAGGCTTGTGACCAGCCGGTTTTCCAACCGTCGCGGAGCGTGCTAGTTTTTTCCTCGTTCGGCCGCGAGAGTTCATCCGCGCGGCACGGTCCCGTGGCTCAGTGGGAGAGCGTCCGCTTCACACGCGGAAGGTCGCTGGTTCGATCCCAGCCGGGACCACCACAGAAAAGGCGGTTGCGAGGGTTCTCGCGGCCGCCTTTTTGCTGTCTAATGGTTCGCCATGACGTTGGTTCACGGGTTTCCCGCCGTCGTCGACGACAACGCACACACTCTTGTTCTCGGCTCGATGCCGAGCGCCCCGTCCCTGGTGGCGGGCAAGTACTACGCCAATCCGCGCAACAGTTTCTGGCCGATCATGGGCGAATTGTTCGGTGCCGGACCCGAATACCCCTATCCGCTGCGCCTGCGGACATTGCAGGACCACGGCGTCGCGCTGTGGGATGTGCTGATGGCGTGCCGCCGTCCGGGCAGTGCAGACGCTGCCATCGAATCCGGGTCGGAGGTGCCGAACGACTTCGATGCCCTCTATTCCCGGCACCCCGCGATCGACCGGGTCTTCTTCAACGGGGCGAAGGCGGAGTCGGCGTACCGGACGACGGTGGTGGCGGCTGGGGCGCACCCGAGGGGCGTGGCCCTGGCGAGGCTGCCCTCGACGAGTCCGGCGCACGCCGCGGTTGCGGTGGAGTCGAAACTCGAGGCGTGGCGGGTCCTCGTGCAACGCTGACCGGTCGCTCCCGCGTCGGTACCGTGGATACGGTGACGGAACAGGTGCGCGACGAGAACCGGTGGATGCGGGCGCGACGACGGATCGCGTCGAATCCGGTCATGAATCTGAGCTATCGCATCGCGGTCGGGGTGATCGGCACCCTGGTCCTGGTCGTCGGCATCATCGCCATTCCCTATCCCGGACCCGGCTGGCTGATCGTGTTCGCCGGGCTCGGGATCCTCGGCTCCGAGTTCGGCTGGGCGTACCGGCTGCTGCATTTCGCGAAGGGCAAGTACGACGAGTTCATGGAGTGGTTCGCCCGACAGTCCATGGTCGTCAAGGTGCTGTCGGCGCTGGCGACCGCGGTGATCGTCGTCGCGACTCTCTGGGTGCTCGGGGCGGTCGACCTGGTCGGCGGATGGTTCGGGCTCGAGTACGCGTGGCTGGAATCCCCGCTGTAGCAGGAACGACGGGGGAGCTGCGATGAACGATCTCGAGTCCGGCCTGCCCGGCCGTGTCCTCGCGGACCCGACGTGGCTCGCCGCGCGGGTCGACGACACCGGCCGCAGGTGGGCCTGTCGTGACCGCAGGGTCGGCGCGACCCTGTGGTGGTACTCGGTGAGCTCGGAGCTGGTGGCGACCCTGACCGCCGAGCTGCTGCGGACCGGCGGGGCTCCGGATCCCGCACTCGAACTCTGCACCGTCGTCCCGCGCGCGGACGGCCACCTCGACATCGTCCGGAACGACCGGGTGCTGCGTGATCCGACCGAGCTGTCCGGCGAGCTGCGACGCACCCTCGCGGCGATCATCGAGCCACTGGCCCGCGTGAGCGGTGCCGGCGTGCCTGCGCTCTGGGCGATCGCCGCAGATTCGCTCGGGAACCGGGCACTCGACGCCGGGACCGCGCTCGGCTCCCCGGCCTCGGGTAGCGCCCTCGCGGTCCGGCTGGCCGAACTGGTCGGCCCGCCCCTCCCGGTGCCCCGGTTCGTCGACGTCGGGCCACGCCGCTTCCTGCGCCGGACCTCGTGCTGCCTGATCTACCGTGCCCCCGCAGCGGTCGCCGCGGGCGACCCCGACGCGGTCGAACGCGCGAAGTGCGTCAGCTGTCCGCATCAACGACCGGAGGTGCGGCGGGCTCGCCTGGCGGCGCTGTAGCGGAGGGTGGGCAGGCCGATCGGTCGGGCGTGCGGGCCGATCCGTGCGGGGTGCCGATAGCATGAGTGCGCATTGCCGCCGCCGACACCAAGGTCGGCCCACCAACCGAGGAGCACATCGCCGTGACCACGCCTGCATCAGTAGCCCCAGCCGCCCGCGTCCGGGTGCCTGCCGGGACTACGGCCGGCACCGCGGTCCGCGAGGCGGGACTGCCCGGCAAGGGATCCGACGCGATCGTCGTCGTCCGGGACGCCGAAGGCAACCTCAAGGACCTGTCCTGGATCCCCGATACCGACGTCGAGGTGGAGGCCGTCGCGGCCGACACCGAGGACGGCCGCAGCGTGATCCGGCACTCGTGCGCACACGTGCTGGCGCAGGCCGTGCAGCAGGAGTTCCCGGACGCCAAGCTGGGCATCGGCCCGCCGATCAAGGACGGCTTCTACTACGACTTCCAGGTCGCCGAGCCCTTCACCCCGGAGGACCTGACCCGCCTCGAGAAGCGGATGAAGAAGATCGTCAAGGACGCGCAGCGCTTCTCGCGCCGCGTCGTCGAGGACATCGAGGACGCTCGAACCGAGCTGGCGAACGAGCCGTTCAAGATCGAGCTGATCAGTGACAAGTCCGGCATCGACGATCCCGAGGTGATGGAGGTCGGCGGCAACGAGCTGACGATCTACGACAACCTCAACCCCCGCACCGGCGATGTGATCTGGAAGGACCTGTGCCGCGGCCCGCACATTCCGACCACCAAGTACATCCCGGCGTTCAAGATCACCCGTAGCTCCGCCGCCTACTGGCGTGGCAACCAGGAGAACGCCCAGCTGCAGCGCATCTACGGCACCGCGTGGGAGTCGACCGAGGCGCTCGACAATCACCTGGAGCTGCTCGCAGAGGCCGAGCGTCGTGACCACCGCAAGGTGGGCGCGGAGCTGGACCTGTTCTCCTTCCCCGACGAGCTCGGCTCCGGCCTGCCGGTGTTCCACCCCAAGGGCGGCATCATCCGGCAGGAGATGGAGAACTACTCGCGGCAGCGGCACGTCCAGGAGGGCTACGAGTTCGTCTACTCGCCGCACATCACCAAGCAGCACCTGTACGAGGTGTCCGGTCACCTCGACTGGTACCGCGACGGCATGTTCCCGGCGATGCACATCGACGAGGAACTGAACGAGGACGGCACCGTGCGCAAGCCGGGCCAGAACTACTACCTCAAGCCGATGAACTGCCCGATGCACAACCTGATCTTCCGCTCTCGCGGCCGGTCGTACCGTGAGCTGCCGCTGCGGCTGTTCGAGTTCGGCTCGGTGTACCGGTACGAGAAGTCCGGCGTCGTGCACGGACTGACCCGCGTTCGCGGCATGACTCAGGACGACGCGCACATCTACTGCACCAAGGAGCAGATGCGCGACGAGCTGACCACCACGCTGCAGTTCGTGCTCGGCCTGCTCAAGGACTACGGACTCGACGACTTCTACCTCGAGCTGTCGACCAAGAATCCCGACAAGTTCGTCGGCGACGACGCGCTGTGGGAGGAGGCCACCGATACGCTGCGCGAGGTCGGTGAGGCGTCCGGACTGAACCTGGTCCCGGACCCGGGCGGCGCCGCGTTCTACGGCCCGAAGATCTCCGTGCAGGTCCAGGACGCGCTCGGCCGCAGCTGGCAGATGTCCACCATCCAGCTCGACTTCAACCTGCCCGAGCGTTTCGACCTCGAGTTCACCGGCACCGACGGCACCAAGCAGCGCCCGGTGATGATCCACCGTGCCCTGTTCGGATCCATCGAGCGGTTCTTCGGCGTGCTCACCGAGCACTACGCCGGCGCGTTCCCCGCGTGGCTGTCGCCGGTGCAGGTGGTCGGTATCCCCGTCGCCGAGGCGTTCGAGGACCATCTCCACCACGTGATCGCCGGGCTCCGCAAGGCCGGTGTCCGCGCCGAGGTCGACGCCAGTGACGACCGGATGCAGAAGAAGATCCGCAACCACACCACCCAGAAGGTGCCGTTCATGCTGCTCGCAGGCGAACGGGACGTCGAGGCCGGGGCGGTCAGCTTCCGGTTCCGGGACGGTACCCAGGTCAACGGGGTGCCCGTCGCCAAGGCCGTCGAGGTGATCGTCGACTGGATCGCGCGCCGCGACAACGCCTCGCCGACGGCGGAACTGCTCGGGGATCTCACATGACCGAGACCCCCCGGCAGCCGGAGGCTCCGGATTCCACTCGCCGGTCCGAGCCGCCGATGGTGGACACCGGTCCCGGCGACCCGGACCGACTGCAGCGGCTGTGGTCGCCGCACCGGATGTCGTACATCGCGGAGGCACCGAAGGCTGCGGCAACCGACGAGGGGCCGTTCACCGCGATCCCGAAGATGAGCGACGAGGAGGGCCTGATCGTCGCGCGCGGCGAGCACGTCTACGCGGTGCTCAACCTGTACCCGTACAACCCGGGTCACATGATGGTGGTGCCGTACCGGCGGGTGGCGGCGCTCGAGGACCTCACTCCCGGTGAGTCGGCGGAGCTGATGGCGTTCACGCAGCAGGCGATCCGCGTCATCAAGCGGGTGTCGCGGCCGGACGCGTTCAACGTGGGCCTGAATCTCGGTGCGGCAGCGGGTGGTTCGCTCGCCGAGCACCTGCACCAGCACATCGTGCCGCGGTGGGGTGGGGACGCGAACTTCATCACGGTCCTCGGTGGCACGAAGGTGATGCCGCAGCTGCTGCGGGAGACCCGGGCGCTGTTGTCGGCGGCGTGGCAGGAGCTGTCCACCGGCAGCGGAGGCGAGTAGATGCTGAGCATTCTCGGTCGGGCGTCGGTGTCGAAGGTGACGGCACCGCTGGGCCGGGCGCTGGTGGGCACCGGACTGACGCCGGATGCGGTGACCGTGTTCGGCACGGTCGCCAGCGTGGCCGGTGCGGTGACGCTGTTCCCTTCCGGGCACCTGTTCTGGGGGGCGATGTTCCTCTGGTTCTTCGTGATGTTCGACATGCTCGACGGCGCGATGGCGCGGGCCCGCGGCGGGGGGACCCGCTACGGCGCGGTGTTGGACGCGACCTGTGACCGGATCGCCGACGGTGCGATCTTCGCCGGTCTCGCCTGGTGGGCCGTCTACCACGAGAACAGTCGCTCGTTGCTGGTCGCGACCTTGATCTGCCTGGTGACCTCGCAGGTCATCTCGTACGCCAAGGCGCGCGCCGAGGCGAGCGGGTTGTCCGCCGACGGTGGTCTGATCGAGCGTCCGGACCGGTTGGTCATCGTCCTCGTCGGCGCCGGGTTGACCGGCATCGCAGGGCATTTCGGGATCGGCTGGCTCGAGTGGGCGGTGTACGTCGCGATGTGGATCCTCGCCGTCGCCAGTGTGATCACCGTGTTCCAGCGCGTGCTGGCGGTGCGCAACTCGCCCGGTGCCCGGGAGCTGCTGCCGACGGGCAAGCCCGACGGTCAGGCGTCGGCGCAGTGAGTCTCGCGGAGCGGGCGAGCGACCTGGGCTACGCCGCCGGATGGCGCCTGGTCCGCGCACTGCCCGACCGGCTCGCCACCAGGATCTTCGATCTCGGCGCCGACTTCGCCTGCCGCCGTATGGAACGCGCGGCTCGCCGCGGCGCCGGACCGGACCAGTTGCGGCGCAACCTGGCCCGTGTCCTCGGCGTCCCGCCCGAGCAGGTACCCGACGAGCTGATCCGGGAGTCGGTGCGGTCCTATGCCCGGTACTGGCGGGAGGCGTTCCGGTTGCCGTCGATGGATCTGGAGGAGCTGGGGCGCCGGTTGGACTCGAAGATTCAGGGCAAGGAGCATCTCGAGGCCGGGCTCGCGGTGGGCAAGGGCGTCGTGCTCGCGTTGCCGCACACCGGGAACTGGGACATGGCCGGAGTCTGGCTGGTGCAGACGCACGGCACCCTGGCGACCGTCGCGGAACGGCTCAAACCGGAGTCGCTGTATCAGCGTTTCGTCGACTACCGGGAGAGTCTCGGCTTCGAGATCTTCCCCCTCAGCGGCGGGGAGACACCGCCGTTCGGGCAGCTCGCGGACCGGTTGCGGGACAATCAGGTGGTGTGCTTGCTCGGTGAACGCGACCTGGCCAAGCGGGGGGTTCCGGTCACCTTCTTCGGCGAACCGACCCGGATGCCGGCCGGCCCGGCGAAGCTGGCGATCGACACCGGCGCTGCGCTGCTGCCGGTGCACTGCTGGTTCGAAGGGGACGACTGGGGCTTCTCGGTCGGCGCCCCTGTCGACACCGGAGGCGGGATCGGGCCCGCGACCCAGGCGCTCGCGGACCGGTTCGCGGAGAACATCGCCGCGCACCCGGCGGACTGGCACATGCTGCAGCCGCTGTGGCTGGCGGACCTGTCCGACGCGCGCCTGGCTCGAATGGAGTCGTGACGTGAAGATCGGGATGGTCTGCCCGTATTCGTTCGACGTGCCCGGGGGAGTTCAGGCACACGTCGTGGAGCTCGCGCAGGTGCTGATCGAGCGCGGGCACAAGGTCAGTGTGTTGGCGCCGGCGTCGGAGGGCACCGAGCTGCCCGACTTCGTCGTCTCGGCCGGACGTGCCGTCGCGATTCCGTACAACGGATCCGTCGCCCGGCTGACGTTCGGACCGGTGTCCTATGCGCGGGTGCGGCGCTGGATCGCCGACAACGAGTTCGACGTGCTGCACATCCACGAACCGAACGCGCCGAGCCTGTCGATGCTGGCGATGAAGATCGCGGAGGGCCCGATCGTGGCCACCTTCCACACCTCGACCACGAAGTCGTTGGTGCTGAGCACTTTTCAGGGCGTCCTTCAGCCGTACCTGGAGAAGATCACCGGTCGGATCGCGGTGTCCGAGCTGGCCCGGCGCTGGCAGGTCGAGTCCCTCGGATCGGACGCGGTCGAGATCCCGAACGGCGTGGACGTCCCCGCATTCGCGAACGCGCAGCCGTTGGAGGGCTATCCGCGTCCGGGTGGCACGGTGCTGTTCCTCGGCCGCTACGACGAGCCGCGCAAGGGGATGGCCGTCCTGCTCGGCGCGCTGCCGACGCTGGTGGAACGGCATCCCGACCTGCAGGTGCTCGTCGTCGGCCGCGGCGACGAGGATCGCCTCCGCAAGGAGGCAGGCCGGTACGCGAAGCACCTGCGGCTGCTCGGGCAGGTCAGTGACGAGGAGAAGGCGTCGGCGCTGCGCAGCGTCGACGTGTACTGCGCCCCCAACCTGGGGGGCGAGTCGTTCGGCATCGTCCTGGTCGAGGCGATGGCGGCGGGCGCCCCTGTCGTCGCCAGCGAGCTCGACGCGTTCCGCCGGGTGCTGCGGGACGGCACCGCCGGAATGCTGACTCCGATCGGGGACTCGGCAGCGCTGGCCGCGGCCCTCGATGCCGTGCTCTCCGACCCGGACCGGCGCCGCGCCCTGATCGACGTCGCGTCGGAGGTGGTCGCCGAATACGACTGGCCGGTGGTGGCCGAGCAGATCCTGCGGGTGTACGAGACCGTGACCGTCGGTGCACACGGTGTCCGGGTGGAGGCGTGATGACGCTGTCGGCCACGACCATCCTCGTCATCGCGCTCGTCGTCGCGGTCCTCGTTGCGATCGCGGTCTGGGCGTACGGCACCGCGAACCGGCTCGACCGGCTGCACGTTCGCTCCGACCTGTCCTGGCAGTCGCTCGACGCGGCTCTGGCGCGCCGTGCCGTCGTCGCTCGCGCGGTCGCGGCCGCGGTCGTCCCGACCGGGTACGCGTTCGGGGCGGCGCCGCCACCTGAGCTGGACGGGCAGCGGCTCACGGCGTTGGCGGATCGCGCGGAACACGCAGACCGTGCGCAGCGGGAGCAGGCGGAGAACGAGTTGTCGGCGGCGCTGGCGGCGGTACCCGCGCAGGCTCTCGCGCCGCAGTTGGTGGCCGAACTCGCCGATGCCGAGGCCCGGGTGCTGATCGCCCGGCGGTTCCACAACGATGCCGTCCGGGACACCCTGGCACTGCGCACCCGGCGACCGGTGCGCTGGCTGCATCTCGGCGGAACCGCCCCGCTGCCCACCTATTTCGAGATCGCCGAGCGCACCACCGCGTCCGCAGGGGCCGGGCAGGGCGTCGACGAGATGCGCACCTCCGCGCGCGTGGTGCTCGTCGACGACGACGATCGCGTGCTGATGCTGCGTGGGCACGACCCGCAGGTGCCGGACGTGTACTTCTGGTTCACCATCGGCGGCGGCGTCGAGGCGGGGGAGAGTCTGCGCGAGACCGCGGTCCGGGAGATCCGCGAGGAAACCGGCCTCGAGATCGATGCCGCCAAACTGCGCGGACCGATCTGGCGCCGGGTGGCGGTGTTCCCCTACAACGGGGACGTGATCCGCTCGGAGGAGTTGTTCTTCGCCTTGCGGAGCGCCGCGTTCACTCCGCAGCGAGGTGGCTTCACCGATCTCGAGCGGCGGGCGATCTCCGGGCACCGGTGGTGCACCCCGGCCGACATGCGGTCGATCGCGGCCGGCGGCGAGGTGGTGTATCCGGAGGACCTCCCGGACCTGGTTGGTGAGGTTTGCGAAGTTCTCTCCCGGGCCGAGGAACCCGAGGTCCGGTCCATCCGCTGAGGCACTAGGATCGACGGTACGCACCGGCGGGGGGCCGAGCTTGCCGAGCTTCGAGCCCACGTCCGTGGCGGTTCCGAGTAACAGGCCACTACCGATGGAGTTTGCCGTGAGCACCCCCGATACCGCCCCGACGACTGGAACGGCCCGCGTCAAGCGGGGCATGGCCGAGATGCTCAAGGGCGGCGTGATCATGGACGTCGTCACCCCCGAGCAGGCGAAGATCGCCGAGGACGCCGGTGCCGTCGCCGTCATGGCCCTCGAGCGTGTCCCGGCCGACATCCGCGCCCAGGGCGGCGTCTCGCGCATGTCCGATCCGGACATGATCGACGGCATCATCTCCGCGGTGTCGATCCCGGTGATGGCCAAGGCCCGTATCGGTCACTTCGTCGAGGCGCAGATCCTGCAGTCCCTCGGTGTCGACTACATCGACGAGTCCGAGGTGCTCACCCCGGCCGACTACGCCAACCACATCGACAAGTGGAAGTTCACCGTGCCGTTCGTGTGCGGTGCCACCAACCTCGGTGAGGCGCTGCGCCGGATCACCGAGGGCGCGGCGATGATCCGCTCCAAGGGTGAGGCCGGCACCGGTGACGTCTCCAACGCCACCACCCACATGCGCACCCTCGGTGCGGAGATCCGCCGTCTCGGGTCGATGAGCGAGGACGAGCTGTACGTCGCGGCGAAGGAGCTGCAGGCGCCGTACGAGCTGGTGGTCGAGGTCGCCAAGGAGGGCAAGCTGCCCGTCACCCTGTTCACCGCGGGTGGCATCGCGACCCCGGCGGACGCGGCGATGATGATGCAGCTCGGCGCCGAGGGCGTGTTCGTCGGCTCCGGGATCTTCAAGTCCGGCAACCCGGCCGAGCGGGCCGCGGCGATCGTGAAGGCCACCACCTTCTACGACGACCCGGACGTGCTCGCGAAGGTCTCGCGTGGCCTGGGCGAGGCGATGGTCGGCATCAACGTCGACGAGATCCCGCAGCCGCACCGGCTCGCCGAGCGCGGTTGGTGACCCACCACCGCTGACCATGCACGGCCCCGCATCCACGATGCGGGGCCGTCGCGTTGTTACGTTGAGCACCGCCGGAAGGGGTAACCACATGTCGTCGATCGAAGAGATTCTCGAACTCGAACAGCTCGAGAAGGACATCTTCCGCGGGATCGTCGCCGAGACCATGCTGACCCGAACGTTCGGCGGTCAGGTGGCCGGGCAGGCACTGGTGTCGGCGGTGCGCACCGTCGACCCGGAGTTCCGGGTGCATTCGCTGCACGGGTACTTCCTGCGGCCGGGCAACCCGACCATCCCGGCGGTCTTCCTCGTGGACCGGATCCGTGACGGCCGGTCGTTCTGCACCCGCCGGGTCACCGGTGTCCAGGACGGGCAGGCGATCTTCACGATGTCCGCGTCGTTCCACGTCGGCGACGTCGGCATCGAGCACGGGGACCGGATGCCGCCGGTGCCCGATCCCGAGGACCTGCCCGACACCGCGCTGTCGGCCGGCGAGCTGTCGTGGGAGTTCCGGGAGTGGGCCGACTGGGATCTGCGGTTCGTTCCGCAGGAGGACATCGACCGTCGCCCGGGTGTGCCCGCGCAGCAGCAGGTGTGGTTCCGGTACCGCGGCACCCTGCCCGAGGATCCGGTCTTCCACATCTGCACGCTCGCGTACATGTCCGACATGACGCTGCTCGGGTCGGCGCAGGTGCCGCACGCCGACGCCCGACTCCAGCAGGCCTCGCTCGACCACGCCCTGTGGTTCCTGCGTCCGTTCCGCGCCGACGAGTGGCTGCTCTACGACCAGTCCTCGCCGTCCGCGGGTTTCGGGCGGGCGCTGACCCAGGGCCGCATCTTCGACCGCTCGGGCACCATCGTCGCTGCCGTCGTGCAGGAGGGACTGACCCGCCTGCTGCGGGACTGACCCCGGTCACGCCGGCGCGAACTGCACGACGTGGTAGCCGATCCCGTGACCGAGCGGCGCCTCGGTGAGCTGCGAGAGCACTGTGGTGCCCTCGACCGGATGCCACCGACGCCATGGCGTCCAGGGACGGTCCGGCCATGCCGGTGGCCACCGACAGCTTGTGTCGGTCGGGTGGGGTTTCGGCGCCGCGGCGGGCCGGGGTGGCCGTGTGTTGACGCATCGTCACCCCCCGTATCCTCGATCTGTGCAGCCCACCGCCCCGGATCCCCTGACCGTGACCGGTGACGTCCTGTACCGGGAGCGGATCGCGTGGCCCCGCGGTGCGGTCGTGACCGTCACCCTCGAGGACGTCTCCCGGATGGACGTGCCTGCCACCGTGCTGGCAACCCAGCGGATCACCGACGCGACCGGTGTCCCGGTGCCCTTCACCCTGACCACGGACCGTGCCGCGATCGACGGACGGGCCCGGTTGGCGGTGCGGGCGCGCATCGACGTGGACGGCGAACTGCACTGGACCACCGACACCGCGCACCCGGTCCCCACGGCCGGTCCGGTCCCCGAGCAGCATCTGCTTCTGGTGGGTGTACGCCGCGCCTGAACACGTCCGGCGCGCAGGCGGCCGGCCCGACGACTCGAAAACCCTTTCCGGCAAATGAGATTGGAACAGTCATCAACACCGTGTACGCACCCGTGACCACGCCCGCCGAGGAACTCGCCGACCGACCGACGGTCGGCGTGCTTGCCCTGCAGGGTGACGTGCGTGAGCATCTCGCGGCGCTGCGTGCGTCGGGGGCCGACGCGATCACCGTCCGCCGCCGCGAGGAACTGGACGCGGTGGACGCGCTGGTCATCCCCGGCGGCGAGTCCACGACGATGAGCCGGCTGCTGGTGGTCTTCGACCTGCTCGAACCGCTCCGGGAACGACTGCGGGCGGGCATGCCCGCGTACGGGTCGTGCGCGGGCATGATCCTGCTGGCGTCCGAGGTGCTCGACACCCGGCCCGACGCCCACTGCCTGTCCGGCCTCGACATCACCGTGCGGCGCAACGCCTTCGGCCGCCAGGTCGACTCGTTCGAGGAGGACCTCGACGTGACGGGTGTCGCGGGGGAGCGGATGCGCGCAGTGTTCATCCGGGCGCCGTGGGTCGAACGGGTCGGCGAGGGTGTCGAGGTGCTTGCCACGGTGCCGGAGGGGCCCGCCGCGGGGCGGGTCGTCGCGGTGCGGCAGGGGGCGGTCCTGGCGACGTCCTTCCACCCCGAGGTCACCGGCGATCGGCGCATCCACGAGCTGTTCGTGGGCATGGTTCGCCGGGTCAGGGCCGAGCGCGGGTAAACTGGCGCTACTGTGTGCTTCCCGCCGTGGCCGCCTCGCTGCTGCGGGCGCACCCAAACACACCGGGAAGAGGGAATTCACGTATGAGCGGCCATTCCAAATGGGCCACCACCAAGCACAAGAAGGCCGTGATCGACGCCAAGCGCGGTAAAGCCTTCGCGAAGCTGATCAAGAACATCGAGGTCGCCGCGCGCACCGGCGGTGGTGACCCGGCCGGAAACCCGACGCTGTACGACGCCATCCAGAAGGCGAAGAAGACCTCGGTCCCCAACGACAACATCGAGCGCGCCCGCAAGCGCGGTGCCGGTGAAGAGGCCGGCGGCGCCGACTGGCAGACCATCATGTACGAGGGTTACGGCCCGAACGGTGTCGCGGTGCTGATCGAGTGCCTCACCGACAACCGCAACCGCGCCGCCGGCGAGGTGCGCACCGCGATGACCCGCAACGGCGGCAACATGGCCGATCCGGGATCGGTGTCGTACCTGTTCACCCGCAAGGGTGTCGTCGTGCTGGACAAGGCCGGCCGCAGCGAGGACGAGATCCTCGAGGTCGTGCTGGAGGCCGGCGCGGAGGAGATCAACGACCTCGGCGAGCAGTTCGAGATCGTCGCCGAGGCCGGCGACCTGATCGCGGTGCGCACGGCCCTGGTCGACGCGGGGATCGACTACGACTCCGCCGACCCGGACTTCCGTGCCTCGGTCGAGGTGCCGGTCGACGTCGACGGCGCTCGCAAGGTGTTCAAGCTCGTCGACGCGCTCGAGGAGTCCGACGACGTGCAGAACGTCTACACCAACGTCGACGTCTCGGACGAGGTGCTCGCCGAACTCGACGCCTGAGCGGCACGCCCCCGTGCGGTTCCGTGACGGTCGGGACGTCCGCTGGAGTGTGCGGCGGCGATGGCTGCCCTGGCGCCGGCGAACGTCGGTCCCCGATTGGGGACCCGGCTTCGACAGCATCTCGCTCGGGGACGACCCGATCAGCGCCGTCATCGGCATCGTCCTGCTGGTCCTGATGCTGCCGGTGCTGGTCCTCGCGCTCGTGGTCGGCCTCGAGTTCCTGCTGTTGTTGCTGCTGCTGCCCGTGTGGGTGGTGGTACGCGTGCTGTTCGGCGTGCCGTGGATCGTCGTGGTTCGACGCGACGGAAAGGTCGTCCACGAGGAGGCGGTCCGCGGCTGGCGGGAGTCGAGGGCCCGGATCGAGGCCATCGCCGCCCAGCTCCGCGACGGTCGTGACCTGGCCGCGATCCGATCGAACAGATGACCGGCGCCGGCCGGGGCCGTGTTGGTCCCGGCCGGTGTCGGTGCACGCGCCTATACTCTCGAACAGCTGTTCGCAAGATGTCGAGAGGTGGGCGCGTGCGTGTGTTCGGAGTGGACCCCGGACTGACCCGGTGCGGGTTCGGGGTGGTCGACGCGGGCCGCGGGCGCGAGGTCGTGCCGGTCGCGGTGGACGTCGTCCGCACTCCCGTCGACATGGACCTCGCGAACCGGTTGCTGCTGGTCGCCGACGCCGCCGAGCGGTGGCTGGACGAGTACCGTCCGACGGTCGTCGCGGTCGAACGGGTCTTCTCGCAGCACAACGTGCGCACCGCGATGGGCACCGCGCAGGCCGGTGGCGTGGTCGCGCTGGCGGCCGCGCGGCGCGGCATCGACGTCTGCTTCCACACTCCGAGCCAGGTCAAGTCCGCCGTCACCGGCAACGGCGCCGCGGACAAGAAGCAGGTCACCGCGATGGTCACCAAGATCCTCGGGCTGGCGACCGCGCCGAAACCCGCCGATGCCGCCGACGCCCTCGCGCTGGCGATCTGTCACTGTTGGCGGGCGCCGATGCTGTCGAGGATGGCGCAGGCGGAGGCCGCGGCGGCCGAGCAGCGCAAGCGCTACGAGGCCCGGCTGGCGCAGGAGAGAAAGTCCCGGATGGAGAAGGCAGGTTCGAGATGATCGCGTCGGTGCGCGGTGAGGTGCTCGAGATCGCGCTCGATCACGTGGTGATCGAGGCGGCGGGTGTCGGTTACCGCCTGAACGCGACCCCGGCGACGCTCGCGACGCTGCAGCGCGGTGCCGAGGCACGGCTGGTGGCGGCGATGATCGTCCGCGAGGACTCGATGACGCTGTACGGCTTCCACGACACCGAGTCCCGCGACCTGTTCGGGTTGCTGCAGACGGTGTCGGGTGTCGGGCCGCGGTTGGCAATGGCGATCCTCGCGGTCCTCGAACCGGAGGCGCTGCGCAAGGCGCTCGCCGAGGGCAACGTCTCCGCGCTGACCCGGGTTCCGGGGATCGGCAAGCGCGGCGCGGAGCGGATGGTCGTCGAACTGCGTGACAAGGTCGAGGCGGTTCCCGCGGGCCCGGGGTCGCCCGCGGCCGCCGCAGCGGCGGGGCCGATCCGGGACCAGATCGTCGAGGCGCTGGTCGGGCTCGGCTTCCCCCCCAAGCAGGCCGAACCGGCCACCGATTCGGTGCTCGCCGCCGACCCCGAAGCGGACACCTCGCGTGCCCTGCGGTCCGCACTGGCCCTGCTGGGTAAGACCCGGTGACCGAGCGCCGGACGTTCGAGGACGGGGACACCGTCGACCCCGCCGAGTCGCCGGTCTCGGCGGAGCTGGTCAGTGGTGACGGGGACATCGAGGCGAGTCTGCGGCCCACCTCTCTCGAGGACTTCATCGGCCAGCCGAGGGTCCGCGAACAGCTTCAACTGGTGCTGGCCGGCGCGAAGTTGCGCGGCGGCACGCCCGACCACATCCTGCTGTCCGGTCCGCCCGGACTCGGCAAGACGTCGATGGCGATGATCATTGCCGCGGAGCTGGGCACCTCGCTGCGACTGACCTCGGGACCCGCGCTCGAGCGGGCCGGTGACCTGGCTGCGATGCTGAGCAACCTCGTCGAGGGCGACGTGCTGTTCATCGACGAGATCCACCGCATCGCGCGCCCCGCCGAGGAGATGCTGTACCTGGCGATGGAGGACTTCCGCGTCGACGTCGTCGTCGGCAAGGGACCGGGAGCGACGTCGATTCCGCTCGAGGTCGCGCCGTTCACGCTCGTCGGCGCGACGACGCGTTCCGGCGCGCTGACCGGGCCGCTGCGGGACCGGTTCGGTTTCACCGCCCACATGGACTTCTACGATCCGCCCGAACTGCAGCGAATCCTGTTGCGGTCAGCGGGAATTCTCGGTGTCCGGCTCGGCGAGGAGGCGAGCGCGGAGATCGCGGGCCGGTCGCGCGGCACCCCGCGAATCGCGAACCGACTGTTGCGTCGCGTGCGGGACTTCGCGGAGGTCCGTGCCGACGGCGTGATCACCCGCGACATCGCACGGGCCGCGCTCGCGGTCTACGACGTCGACCAGCTCGGCCTCGACCGTCTCGACCGGGCGGTGCTCAGCGCGCTGGTCCGCAGCTTCGGTGGCGGTCCGGTCGGGGTGTCGACGCTGGCCGTCGCGGTCGGGGAGGAGCCCAGCACCGTGGAAGAGGTGTGCGAGCCGTTCCTGGTGCGGGCGGGCATGGTCGCGCGCACCCCGCGGGGCCGCGTCGCGACCGCCGCCGCCTGGCAGCAGCTCGGAATGACGCCGCCGCCGGACGCCGCGACTGGCGGAATAGATGTACGTGTCAACGAACCGCAGCAGGGTGTGTGGGAGTGATGGCACACTGGTGTACTGCGCCGGTCCGCACGGGACCGGTCGTGTCGACAACCCTCAAGGACTGACTTCAACGATGGAATTGCTGTTTCCGCTCCTGATCCTCGTTCTGCTGGTGCCGATGTTCCTGGGCATCCGGCGTCAGAAGAAGGAGATGGCGAAGACCGCTGATCTGCAGGATTCGCTGAAGGTCGGCGACCGCATCATGACGACGGCGGGCCTGCACGGCACCGTGGCCGCGCTCGGCGACACGACCGTCGAGCTGGAGATCGCACCGGGCGTCGTGACGACCTGGTCGCGCCTCGTGGTTCGCGAGCTCGTCACCGAGGACACCGACACCGACACCGATTCCGATGTCGTGGATTCCGATGTCGTGGACTCGCCCGTGCAGGACGAGACCCCCGAGCAGACCCAGCGTCGCCTCGACCAGGACTGACCTGATCGCCTCCGCTGCCGAGTGAGCACACTCGGCAGCGGTCGCGTGCGGGGCGGGTTGCGCGGACACGGCCACTGCGACCAGTCCGCACTGAGCACTAGGAGAACTACGGATCGTGGCATCACCCAGCGGAGCCGTACGGCCTGCGCGTTCGCTCGTGATCTTCGGGCTGATCGTCGCCGCCCTGTACGCGCTCGTCTTCTTCACCGGGGACAAGTCCCCGACCCCGAAGCTCGGCATCGACCTGCAGGGCGGAACCCGCGTCACGCTGACCGCGCGAACCCCGGACGGAAGCACACCGAGCCAGGACAGCCTGCGGCGGGCCCAGGAGATCATCGAGACCCGGGTGAACGGACTCGGTGTGTCCGGCTCCGAGGTGGTCATCGACGGTGACAACCTGGTGATCACCGTGCCGGGTGACGACAGCGCCCAGGCCCGCACGCTCGGCCAGACCGCGCGCCTGTACATCCGCCCGGTGCTCGGCTCCCAGGTGTCTGCGAACGCGCAGGCACAGTCGGGTCAGGCCCCGGCGCCCGCTGAGCCTGCCCCCGCACCCGCCCCGGAGACTCCCGCCCCGGCCGCCGAGGCCCCGGCACCGCAGAACCGGCCCTTCCCGGCGCAGGAGCCCACCGTCCCGCCGACCGAGGCACCGCAGACCGAGACTCCGGCGCCGGCCGCGGGTGCCGACGAGGGTGACGAGGCGGCCGCGCAGATCGCGGCCGCGAAGGCGACCCGGCAGAGCACCGACCCGGCCGTGCAGCAGCAGGCGATGGCCACGCTCGACTGCAACGCCGCCGACCCGCTGCAGGGCAACGACGATCCCGCCCTGCCTCTGGTTGCGTGCTCCACCGACGGCACCACCGTCTACCTGCTCGGCCCGAGCATCATCGACGGCCAGGAGATCTCGGACGCGACCTCCCAGTTCAACACCCAGCAGGCCCGCCACGAGGTCAGCCTGACCTTCAAGTCCGGTGGCAGCAACACCTGGGCGCAGTTCACGGCCGCCAACATCGGCAAGCAGGCCGCGTTCACGCTCGACTCGAAGGTGGTCAGCGCGCCGGTCGTCCAGGGGGCGACCCCCGCGGGCAGCGCCACGTCGATCACCGGCGACTTCACCGCCACCACGGCCAAGGAACTGGCGAACACCCTCAAGTACGGCTCGCTGCCCCTGTCGTTCCAGGCGTCGGAGGCCGAGACCGTGTCGGCGACCCTCGGACTGGCGTCGCTGCAGGCGGGTCTGATCGCGGGCGCGATCGGCCTGGTCCTGGTGCTGCTGTACTGCCTGGTCTACTACCGGATGCTCGGCATCCTGACCGCGCTGTCGCTGATCCTGTCGGGTGTGCTGGTCTACGCGATCATGGTCCTGCTCGGCCGCTACATCGGCTTCACGCTCGACCTCGCGGGCATCGCGGGTCTGATCATCGGTATCGGCATGACCGCCGACTCGTTCGTCGTGTACTTCGAGCGCATCAAGGACGAGATGCGTGAGGGCCGCAGCTTCCGTTCCGCGGTGCCTCGCGGCTGGGCCCGCGCCCGCCGGACCATCCTGTCCGGCAACGCCGTGAGCTTCATCGCCGCGGCCGTGCTGTACGTGCTCGCCGTCGGCCAGGTCCGGGGCTTCGCGTTCACCCTCGGCCTGACCACCATCCTGGACGTCCTCGTGGTGTTCCTGGTGACCCATCCGCTGGTGCACCTGGCGTCGAAGTCGGCGTTCTGGTCGAAGCCCAGCGTCAACGGGCTCGGCGCCGTGAGCCAGGTGGCACGGGAACGTAAGACGGCGGCCGCCGCCACGCAGGCGAAGGAGTCCTGAACATGAGCAACAGCACGGACATCCCCGACAGCGTCGTCGACGAGGCGGCCCTGCCCAAGCACGGTCTGCTGTCGCGGCTGTACACCGGGACCGGCGCGTTCGAGGTCGTCGGAAAGCGCAAGCTCTACTACGGGATCGTCGCCGCCGTCGTGGCGATCTCCATCCTGAGCATGATCTTCCGCGGCTTCTCGCTGGGCATCGATTTCGAAGGCGGCTCGCGGATCCAGTTCCCGGCCGCCACCGGGGCGACGACCGAACAGGTCGAGAAGGTCTACGCGGACACGCTCGGGCACGATCCGGTGTCCGTGCAGACCGTCGGTTCCGGCGACAGCGCGACGATCCAGATCCGCTCGGACGCGCTCGACGCGCGGCAGACCGTCGAACTGCAGAACGCGTTGTTCGACGAGTTCCAGCCGGAGGACAAGAACGGCGTACCGAGCAAGAATGCGATCAGTGTCGCCGACGTGAGCGAGACCTGGGGCAGCCAGATCACCAAGAAGGCGTTGATCGCGCTGGTGGTGTTCCTGGTGATCGTCAGCGTCTACATCGCGATCCGCTTCGAACGGGACATGGCGATCGCCGCGATCGTGGCCCTGTTCTTCGACATGGTGGTCACCGCCGGCCTGTACTCACTGGTCGGACTCGAGGTCACGCCGGCGACGGTGATCGGTCTGCTGACGATCCTCGGTTTCTCGCTGTACGACACCGTCGTGGTGTTCGACAAGGTCGAGGAGAACACCCGCGGTGTCCTGCACACCACCCGGCGCACCTATGCCGAACAGGCGAACCTGGCGGTCAACCAGACCCTGATGCGATCGATCAACACCACCGTCATCAGTGTGCTGCCGGTGATCGGCCTGCTCGTCGTCGCCGTCGGCCTGCTCGGCGTCGGCACCCTCAAGGACCTCGCGGTCGTGCAGTTGGTCGGCATCGTCGTCGGCGCCTTCTCGTCCATCTTCTTCGCCACCCCGCTGCTGGTGTCGATCAAGGAGAGGTGGGGGCCGGTCTCCGCGCACACCAAGAAGGTGCTCGCGCGGCGGGCCGAACGGTCCGGCGGGTCGAATTCGGTTTCGGCCGCCGCACTGGCAGGCTCGGCCGGGGCGCGGCCGACGGCCGCCCCACGGCGGCCCGGTGAGACGCCCAAGCCGGGCGCCAGGCCGACCGGAAAGCGCGACAAGAAGAGGCATTAGGAACATGCGGAGCAGTGCGAGTGGTGGCGACGGGCGTCGACGGAACGGAAGGAAGCGGGCCCCGGCAGTCGTCGCCGCACTCGCGCTGATCGCGACCGGCGCGGCCTGCGGCTCCCAGGAGGACCAGGTCCCGTCGATCGGTTACGGCATCGACAACGTGGTCAGCACGTACAACGCCAACACGGTGGACGGCGCAGCGAGCGGAGCGCGGCAGGCGTTCGTCCGGGTGCTGGCCGGGCTGAGCTACATCGGCCCGGAGGGCACCGCCCTGTCCGACGGTGACGTCGGGAGCGCGATGACGGCGCCGGGCGAGACACTGACCGTGAACTACCGGATCAACCCCGCCGCCGTCTACTCCGACGGGGTTCCTGTCACCTGCGACGACATGGTGCTCACCTGGGCGGCGGGCAATGGCCGGTTCCCGGAGTTCCACGCCGCCAGCCGGGCGGGTTACGCCGACATCGACCGGGTGGACTGCCAGCCGGGCGCCAAGGACGCGACGGTCGTGTTCAAGCCGGGGCGCGCGTACGCGGACTGGCGCGGGTTGTTCGGTGCGACCGAGCTGATGCCCTCGCACGTCGCGGGCCGGATCGGAGGAGTTCCCGACGTCGTGGCCGCCGTGCAGTCCGGGGACACCGAGGCGATCGGCCGGCTCGCCGGGTTCTGGAACACGGGATGGAATCTCGTTCCGGGGCAGGCGGATCCGGCGTTGTTCCCGTCCTCCGGGCCGTACCGGCTGGACTCGGTGGGCGAGGACGGCGGGGTGACGCTCGTCGCGAACGAGCGCTGGTGGGGCAACAAACCGGGCACCGATCGAATCGTGGTGTGGCCGAAGAACTCCGACCTGCCCGCCCGCCTGGAGGCCGGCGATCTCGACGTGATCGACGTCGGGACCGGTGCCATCGAGGGCGTTGCCCCCGGAGACGGGTTCACCACCCTCACGCAGCCGTCCCGTAGCAGTGAACAGTTCGTGCTCGCCACCGGCGGCGTGTTCGGGTCCGCCGACGCGCGACGCGCGTTTGCCTCGTGCGTACCGCGGCAGGACCTGTTCGACGAGTACGGACACCCCGGTTTCGACCACTCGTCGGGACTCGGGTCGGGCGTGCTCAATTCACGATTGGCGCAGCAGGACATGCTGATCTACCCGACGGCAGCCGGGGTGGTGGGGGAGCGGTACCTGCAGCCGGATGTCGACGCCGCGAAGTCGGCTCTCGCGGCCTCGGGTCAGGGCCCGATCACCGTGCGGGTCGGCTACCTCGCCCCGGACGCTCGGCGTGCGCAGATCGTCGCCGACGTCGCCGCGGCCTGCGCGCCGGCCGGGATCACCGTGCAGGACGCGAGTTCGCCCGACTTCGGTCAGGGTGCGCTCGGAGCGGGCCAGGTGGACGCGGCGCTCGGTGGCACCTCCTCCGCGCAGGGAGCTGCAGGGCTGGATTCGCTGGTCCCGCCCGCATACGCGCTGGCCACCGGGAACGGCACCAACATCGGCAACTACCGCAACGGTCGCGTCACCGAGATCGCCGACCAGCTGGCGGTCGACACCTCCGACGGCAGCCGCCTGAACCTGACCACCGAGGCCGAGAACATCTTGTGGTCGGACATGCCGTCGATCCCGCTGTTCGCGGCGCCCCGGACCACGTCGATCGCGAACGGCATGCACGCGGCGGTCCCGAATACGACCGTCGCCGGGGCGGGGTGGAACATGGACCGGTGGATACTTCTCCGGTGAACACCGACAGCACCTTCTCCTCGGGCTCGGCCGAGAGCGCACTCGCCTCCGCCTCCGCCGACGTCGCACGTCTGATCCGCTGGGCGGACGACTTCCCGGAGCCGGGTGTGCGGTTCGCGGACCTGACTCCGGTGTTCGCCGATGCTGCCGCCTACCGTGACGTCGTCGATGCGATGGCCGCACTCGGTGACGATGTCGATCTCGTCGCGGGCATCGACGCCCGCGGATTCCTGCTGGGAGCCGGTGTGGCCCGGGCACTGGACGCCGGGGTGCTCGCGGTCCGGAAGGCCGGCAAGTTGCCGCCGCCGGTGCTGGCCCGGTCCTACCGGCTCGAGTACGGGTCCGCGACGCTGGAGATTCCGGCCGACAGCATCGATCTGCACGGGCGCCGGGTGCTGGTGATCGACGACGTCCTGGCCACCGGCGGCACCCTGGGCGCGGCCGCGGAACTGCTCGAGGCTGCGGGCGCCGAGGTCGTCGCGATCGCGGTGGTGCTCGAGATCGAGTCGCTCCGCGGGCGTGACCGACTCCCGGACCGCCCGCTGACCTCGTTGCTGAAGGTCTGAGGACTACAGTTGGCTCGGGTGAGAAGTTCGATCGGTGGGAGGTGACGGATATGACGCAGAACCTCGACAGGTCCGGGTCCGGGAGAGTGACGCCCAATGACGCGGCCGCGCAGCCGGTTCCGACCTCGGCGTCGCGTCGGGTGCGGGCTCGGCTGGCCCGACGGATCACCGCTCAGCGAAACGCGGCGATCCGGCCGGTTCTCGAACCGCTCGTCGCGATCCACCGCGAGCTGTACCCGAAGGCGAACCTGGCGACGTTGCAGCGTGCCTACGACGTCGCCGAGGAGCGTCACGCCCACCAGAGCCGCAAGTCCGGCGACCCGTACATCACGCACCCCCTGGCCGTCGCGACGATCCTCGCGGAACTGGGTATGGACACCACCACCCTGGTCGCGGCACTCCTGCACGACACCGTCGAGGACACCGGCTATTCGCTGGAGCAGCTGACCGACGACTTCGGCGACGAGGTCGCCCACCTGGTCGACGGCGTCACCAAGCTGGACAAGGTGGTGCTCGGCAACGCCGCGGAGGCCGAGACGATCCGCAAGATGATCATCGCCATGGCGCGCGACCCGCGCGTGCTGGTGATCAAGGTCGCGGACCGCCTGCACAACATGCGCACGATGCGATTCCTGCCGCCGGAGAAGCAGGCGCGCAAGGCCCGCGAGACCCTGGAAGTCATTGCGCCGCTTGCGCATCGGCTAGGTATGGCGACCGTGAAGTGGGAGCTCGAGGACCTCTCGTTCGCGATCCTGCACCCGAAGAAGTACGAGGAGATCGTGCGCCTGGTCGCGGACCGCGCGCCGTCCCGCGACACCTACCTGGCGAAGGTTCGGGCCGAGATCAACGCGACCCTGGTGGCGTCACGGATCAACGCGACCGTCGAGGGCCGCCCCAAGCACTACTGGTCGATCTACCAGAAGATGATCGTCAAGGGCCGCGACTTCGACGACATCCACGACCTCGTCGGTGTCCGGATCCTGTGCGACGAGATCCGCGACTGTTACGCCGCCGTCGGTGTCGTGCACTCGCTGTGGCAGCCGATGGCGGGCCGGTTCAAGGACTACATCGCGCAGCCCCGGTACGGGGTGTACCAGTCGCTGCACACGACCGTGATCGGCCCCGAGGGCAAGCCTCTGGAGGTGCAGATCCGCACCCGGGAGATGCACCGGACCGCCGAGTTCGGCATCGCCGCGCACTGGCGCTACAAGGAGACCAAGGGCAGGCATTCCGGTGACGCCGCCGAGGTCGACGACATGGCGTGGATGCGACAGCTGCTCGACTGGCAGCGGGAGGCCGCCGATCCGGGCGAGTTCCTGGAGTCGTTGCGCTACGACCTCGCGGTCAAGGAGATCTTCGTCTTCACCCCGAAGGGCGACGTGATCACGCTGCCCGCCGGGTCGACACCGGTCGACTTCGCGTACGCGGTGCACACCGAGGTCGGGCACCGCTGCATCGGCGCCCGCGTCAACGGCCGTCTCGTCGCGCTCGAACGCACCCTCGAGAACGGCGAGGTCGTCGAGGTGTTCACCTCCAAGGCCGTGAACGCCGGACCGAGCCGGGACTGGCAGTCGTTCGTGGTGTCACCGCGCGCCAAGGCGAAGATTCGTCAGTGGTTCGCGAAGGAGCGCCGCGAGGAGGCGCTCGAAGCAGGCAAGGAAGCGATCGCGAAGGAGGTCCGGCGCGGCGGTCTGCCGCTGCAGCGGCTGCTCAGCGCCGAGTCGATGACCGCGATTGCGCACGAGTTGCGGTACGCCGACGTCTCCGCGCTGTACACCGCGGTCGGTGAGCACAACGTCTCGGCCCAGCACGTCGTGCAGCGCCTGGTGGCGCAGCTCGGTGGGGTCGGCGCGGTGGAGGAGGAGCTCGCCGAACGGTCGACGCCGTCCACGATGCCGATGCGCCCGCGCCGCGGCACGGACTCCGGGGTGCTTGTGCCCGGCGCCGAGGGCACGGTCGCGAAGCTCGCCAAGTGCTGCACCCCGGTGCCCGGCGACGAGATCATGGGCTTCGTCACGCGCGGCGGCGCGGTGAGCGTGCACCGCACCGACTGCACCAATGCGACGTCGCTGCGTGGGCAGTCGGAGCGGATCATCGAGGTGCAGTGGGCGCCGTCGGCGTCGTCGGTGTTCCTGGTGGCGATCCAGATCGAGGCCCTCGATCGGCACCGGCTGCTGTCGGACGTGACGAAGGCGCTCGCGGACGAGAAGGTGAACATCCTCTCGGCGTCGGTCACCACGTCCGGCGATCGCGTCGCGATCAGCCGGTTCACCTTCGAGATGGGCGACCCGAAGCACCTCGGGCACGTCCTCAACGTGGTCCGCAACGTCGAGGGCGTGTACGACGTCTACCGGATGACCAGCGCCGCATAGCGGCTCATCTTCCGAACGGCGGGTCGGGCAGGTCGGCGCCGAACACGTCGGGCAGGTCCGTGGACACCCGATCGGGGAACGTCGCCGGCCGCTTCTCCAGGAAGGCGGCGATGCCTTCGCGAGTGTCGGCGGCGACACCGCGGAGGTTGATGCCGCGGGATTCGACGCGGTGCGCGAGCATCGGATGGTCGGCGGCGAGCATGCGCCACACCATCTGCCGGGACAGTGCCACGGACACCGGTGCGGAGTGTTCGGTGATCCGGCGGGCCAGCGCGTACGCCTCGTCCACGACGCTCTCCTTCGGGTGCAGCGAATGGAACAGTCCGGCGGTGTGCGCCTCCGCGGCGTCGACGATCCGTCCCGAGTAGATCCAGTCCAGGGCGGTCTGCAGGGGCACCAACTTCGGCAGGAACCACGTCGAACACGACTCGGGGACCAGGCCGCGCCGGTTGAAGACGAATCCGATGCGGGCGTCGTCGGCAGCGATGCGGAAATCCGCTGCCAGGGTCATCGTGATGCCGACCCCGACCGCCGGGCCGTTGATCGCGGCGATGATCGGTTTGCGGGACTCGAACATCCGCAGCACCACCCGGCCACCGCCGTCGCGCCGCATCGCGCCGTCCCGGTGCTCCTCGCTCCACGCGACGAAGGTGTCCGGGCCGCCGGACAGGTCGGCGCCGGCACAGAACGCCCGCCCGGCGCCGGTCAGGACCACCGCCCGCACGTCGTCGTCGGCGTCGCAGCGGTCATAGGCGTCGATCAGTTCGTTCTCCATCGTCGTGGTGAAGGCGTTGAGCTGCCCCGGACGGTTGAGTGTGATGGTGGCGAGGCCGTCGGCGACGTCGAGTCGAATGTGCTCCATCGGCACAGTCTCGCATGCAAACTGAACGAGCGATAGTTACCCTTGGGAGTCGATTCGTGCGGTTGCCAGGGGAAGTGGTGACGAGGGCAATCTCCGAACGGTCGTTCGGTACGCTGGCGATCATGTGTGCTGCCAAGGGAACCGTCGGCCGGCAGGTGATCCTGGACTCCGCCGTCCGGAACATGACCGAGCGGGGCTATCACGGGACGTCGATGCGGGATATCGCCCGTGACGCCGACATCACGGTGGCGTCGATCTATCACCATTTCGCGAGCAAGCAGGAGATCCTGCAGGACATCATGGTCCGCGCGCTCCACGACGCCATCGCGATGACGCGTGGAGCGCTGGTGCGGTCGGCAGGCACTCCGGCGGATCAGCTGCGGTCGGTGGTGCGCGCGTGGGTCATGTTCCACACCACGCGGCAGTCGGATGCGCGCGTGGGCGCCAGTGAGATCCGCAGTCTGGACCACGATGGCAGGCGTCTGGTGGTCGCGTTGCGCGATGAGCAGGAGAGCATCTTCCGCGACGTCATCGATCGCGGTGTCGAGGAGTCCGTGTTCGCAACGCCGCTGCCGCGTGACGCGGCGCGGGCGATCATCAACATGGGGCAGTCGGTGTGCGCGTGGTGGCGCCCGGATGGTCCCCTGACACCGGAGGAGCTCGCACAGCGGTACGCGGATCTCGCCTTGGCGATGGTGCAGGCACGGGAATGACCCGGGCCCGGGAGACCGGGTCGGTGGCGAACGATCGATTGGCGGCGCATCCTGCGCCGCCATTTTCATTTCTCCACCCGCACGTCAGGGCGTTGGAGCAGAAGCCTGTTGACACTTAACGTGCGCTAAGTCACTATTGCTCAAGCCGAACGATCGTTTGGCTGAGAGTGTGACGAAGGGTATCTCCCGTGACCACATCCCTGCGCGAAACGCAGTCCGTCCTCGACCTCCCGTCGCTCGCCGATCACCTCCGGGGTGCGCTCGGGGGTGGCCTCGAGGGTGAGCTGACGGCGACGCTGATCGGCGGTGGGCGGTCGAATCCCACGTATCGCCTGACCGACGGCGCGCGGTCGTGGGTGCTGCGCCGCCCCCCCTATGGGCATGTCCTGCCGACCGCACACGACATGAAGCGTGAGTTCACGGTGATCGAGGCGCTCGGTGGCACCGCGGTTCCCGTGCCGCGGGCCGTTCACCTCTGCCTGGACGAGTCCGTGCTCGGTGCCCCGTTCTACCTGATGGACCTCGTCGACGGTGTGGCCGTCGGCACCCCGGAACAGGCCGCCGACCTCACCGCCGGCGAGCGTCGCCGGCTCGGGTTCGCGTTCGCCGACACCCTCGCCGCGCTGCACGGCGTCGATCCCGCGGCGGTCGGACTGGCCGAGTTCGGTCGCCCGGACGGCTACCTCGAACGGCAACTGGGTCGATGGGAACGTCAATGGGAGGCGTCGCGGACCACCCATCGCCCGGAGGTCGACGTACTCCTGCGGAGGCTCCGGAATGCACTGCCGCAGAGTGACTTCCCCGGAATCGTGCACGGTGACGTGAAGCTCGACAACGTGCTCGTCACCCGCGAGGATCGTGGTCGCATCGCGACAGTCCTGGACTGGGAGATGGCCACCCTCGGTGACACGCTCGCCGACGTCGGCATCATGCTCGGCTTCTGGGACGTACCCGGCGAGGTGCCCAACCCCATCACCCGGGGACTTGCAGCGCTGGACGGGTTTCCGACGCGCGACGAGATGCTCGAACGGTACGCCGCCACGCGGGGAATCGACCTTCCGGACATCGACTGGTACGTCGTGTTCGCCGATTTCAAGATCGCGGTGATCGTGGAGGGCATAGCCGCCCGACACGCCAAGGGGGAGACCGTCGGGGACGGCTTCGACGGCGTCGCCGACATGACCGCGACGCTGCTGCAGCGCGCCCTCGACCAGGCCGCGCGTTCGTCGGTCCCTGCGCTCAGACACTGACCATCTCCCGAACAGGAGTTCAAGACAATGGATTTCGAGTACAGCCCGAAGGTGCGGGATCTCCGGTCCCGGCTGGCGGTGTTCATGCAGGAGCGGGTGTTACCCGCCGAAGCGATCGCGGCCGAGCAGTTGGCGAGCAAGCCCGACTGGTGGGGTGCGCCACCGATCATGGCGGACCTCAAGGCGGCCGCGAAGCGGCAGGGACTGTGGAACCTCTTCCTGCCGGACAGTGGTGGGGCGGGGCTGTCGAACCTCGAGTACGCGCCCCTCGCCGAGTTGACCGGGTGGAGCCCGACCATCGCGCCGGAGGCACTCAACTGCAACCCGCCGGACACCGGGAACATGGAACTGCTCGCCCGATACGGAACTCCGGAACAGAAGCAGCAGTGGCTGATTCCGCTACTGGACGGCGAGATCCGGTCCTGCTTCTCGATGACCGAGCCCGACGTCGCGAGTTCCGATGCGAACAACATCCGCCTCGAGATCGCAGACGAGGGTGAGGAGTGGGTTCTGACGGGTCGCAAGTGGTGGTCCACCGCCGCACTGCGCGACGACAACCGGGTCGCGATGGTCATGGGTGTCACCGACCCCGACGGCCCCGTCGGGTCACGCCACTCGATCGTCCTGGTGCCCATGGACACCGCCGGTGTCGAGGTGGTCCGCTCCACCTCGGTCCTCGGATTCGACGACCGGCACGAGGGCGGACACGGCGAGATCGTGTTCCACGCGGTGCGAGTACCCAAGGCCAACCTGCTCGGCCCGCGGGGCAGGGGGTTCGCAGTCGCGCAGGCCCGCCTCGGTCCGGGTCGCATCCACCACTGCATGCGGTTGATCGGCATGGCCGAACGGGCGATCGCGCTGATGGCCGAGCGCGCCCGCACCCGGGTCGCATTCGGCAGGCCGCTGGCCGACGAGGGGGTTGTGCAGGCCACGGTCGCGGACGCGCGCATCGCCGTCGACGCGGCGCGACTGACCGTTCTGCGCGCGGCATGGCGGATGGACACGGACGGCGCGAAGGCCGCCCGCCACGACATCGCCGCCGCGAAGGTCCTCGCGCCCCTGACGGTGAAGAAGATCGTCGACGACGCCATTCAGATCTTCGGCGGCGCCGGCCTGTCCCAGGACACGCCCCTGGCGATGCTGTACTCGCAGGCCCGGTTCCTGCAGATCGCCGACGGCCCGGACCAGGTGCACAGGCGATCCCTCGCCCGCGCCGAGTTCGCAGCGACTCCCGTCCTCACCGAGGTTCGAGGATGACCGCCACCCCGACCGACCTCCCCCCGAACGAATCGAGACACGACATGAGCTCCGACACCGTGGGCGTGACACCACAGCCCGGCACCACGACCGAGACGCCACCGAAAGCCGGCCGCGCCGCCGTTGCCGCGGCGATCTCCACCTCGCTGGAGTGGTACGACTTCTTCATCTACTCCACCGCTGCCGCGCTGGTGTTCAACTCGACCTTCTTCGCCACCGGCAACGAGGTCGTCGCGGCGGTCAACTCCTTCGCCACGGTCGCGGTCGGCTTCATTGCCCGGCCGATCGGTGGAGTTCTCGCCGGCCACTTCGGGGACAAGGTCGGGCGCAAGCCGGTCCTGGTCGCCGCCGTCGTCATGATGGCCGTGGCGACGTCACTGATCGGATTCGTGCCGAACACCGAGATCGTCTGGCTCGCACCGATGATTCTCGTGACACTGCGGATCTGCCAGGGACTCGCGGTCGGCGCGCAGTGGGGTGGCGCGGTGCTGTTGGCGACCGAGAACGCACCCGCGAACCGGAGAGGATTCTTCGGCAGCTTCGCCCAGCTGGGTGTGCCGATCGGCGTCGTACTCGGCAACGTGGTGTTCCTGGTGATCACCTCGACCGTCGCCCAGGACTCGTTCCTGAGCTGGGGGTGGCGCATTCCGTTCTGGATCAGCCTGGTGATGCTGCCCGTTGCGTTCGCGATCCACCGCTACCTCGAGGAGACTCCCGAGTTCAAGAAGGTGGCGAAGAAGCTGGACGAGGCGCCCAGGGTGGAACGCTCGCCGATCCTCGAGGTGCTGCGCAAGAACCCGGGCACGGTGCTCCTCGCCGCCGGTTCGAACGCCATCGGAATCATCTTCTTCTACACGATGATCACCGGCTCGGTTCAGTTCGTCACCACTTACCTGGACGTCGAACGTTCGACCGTGCTCACCTACATTCTCATCGCCTGCGCGCTGCAGATTCCGCTGGTGCCGCTGTTCGGCCACCTGTCCGACCGGTTCGGTCGCAAGCTGATCTTCGGTCTCGGTACCGCCGCCATGACGCTGTGGGGCCTGCCGATGTGGCTGCTGATCGCCGCATCCGGTCCCGGCAAGGTGTGGCCGTTCGCGATCGCGGTGATCGTCGGCGTCGTGGCCATGTCGTTCCAGACCGGAACACAGGGAACCCTGTTCTCCGAGCTGTTCCCGCCGGAGGTCCGGTTCTCCGGAGCATCGCTGGGCTACCAGATCTCCGCCATCGTCGGCGGGTTCGCACCGATGGTCATGGTGCTGCTCGTGGGCGGCGACCCGGCCAACGCGTGGAAGGTCGGCGCGATGATCGCGGTCGGCGGAGCGATCGGACTCCTCTGTCTGCTGGCCATCGTCCGCAGGTACTCCCAGCCGAACGAGCCCGCGCTCGCATCCTGAAATCGCGACGAAGGAGGACGAAACCGATGGTGGACTTCCCGGACACCCACGCCGTGACAGACCCCGACCGGCCCGCGTACATCATGGCGGACACCGGCGTCGTCGTGACCTATCGCGAGCTGGTCGACGACTCCCGCGCGATCGCGGCGCTGTTGTGGTCGCGCGGGATGCGGCACGGCGACTGTGTCGCAATCCTGATGGAGAACAATGCGTGGTTCCTCAAACTCGCATGGGCGGCGCAGCGCATCGGGTTGCGCTACGTGACGCTGTCGACGCGGCTGCTCGCCGACGAAATCGCCTACATTCTGAGGGATTCCGGTACGAAGGTGCTGTTCACGAGCGCCCGGTACCTCGAGTCCGCGGCCGGGGCCACAGCGGAACTGCCGGCGACCGGTCACCTGTTCACGATCGACGATCCGGGACTCGGGTTCGAAAACCTCTCGGCCGCAGTCGCATCGGTCCACGGGTCGGTGGCGGTGGAGGAGTGTGAGGGAGTCGACCTGCTGTACTCGTCCGGGACCACCGGTCGGCCCAAGGGCGTCATCGCGGAATTGCCCCTGCATCCTCTCGGGACCCCGCCCGGCGTCGCCCAACTGCTGCACAGTCGGTGGGGAATCGACCGCGACGCCGTGTACCTGTCGCCGGCACCGCTCTATCACGCGGCGCCGTTGCGGTTCAACATGACCGTGCACCGGCACGGCGGAACGTCGATCGTGATGGAACGCTTCGACGCGGAGCGGGCGCTCGAGCTCATCGAGCGGTACCGGGTCACACACACCCAGATGGTGCCCACCATGTTCATCCGGATGCTCAAGCTGCCGGACGTGCAGCGGACCGGACACGACGTGTCGTCGCTCCGGGTTGTGATCCACGCCGCCGCGCCGTGCCCACCGGACACCAAGCGCGCAATGATCGACTGGCTCGGACCGATTGTCCACGAATACTATTCGTCGACCGAGAACTGCCTGTTCACCGCGCTGGACTCCCGCGAGTGGCTGGCGCATCCGGGATCGGTCGGCCGTCCGCTGCTCGGAGCCGCGCACATCGTCGACGAGACCGGGCAGGAGTTGCCCGCGGGTGAACCGGGCACCATCTGGTCCGAGGGCGGCCTGCAGTTCGAGTACCTCAATGATCCGGAGAAGACCGCTGCCTCGCGCAACGACCGGGGCTGGACCACGGTTGGCGACCTCGGCTACCTCGACGAGGACGGCTTCCTGTACCTGTCGGACCGGCGCGCGGACCTCATCCTCTCCGGCGGAGTGAACATCTATCCCCGCGAGGCCGAGGACGTGCTGGTCGTGCACCCGAAGGTCGCGGACGCCGCGGTGTTCGGGATACCGCACGACGAACTCGGTGAGATCGTGCACGCCGTCGTGCAGCCCGTACCGGGTGTGACGGCGGGCCCGGACCTGGAGGAGGAGTTGCTCGCCTTCTGTCGGGAGCGGCTCGCGACCTACAAGTGTCCGCGCCGCATCGACTTCGAGGCCGAGTTGCCGCGCCATGCGACCGGCAAGCTGTACAAGCGACTCCTGCGCGACCGGTACACCCGGACCGTGTCGCGGTGAGCACCGTCGAGGTCGTCCGGCCGGTCGACGGCATCACGCAGGTGACGTTGAACCGGCCGGACGCGCTCAATTCACTCACCGCGGAGATGGTCGGGGAACTGAGGGAGGTGCTCACCGACATCGGGGCGGACCGCTCGTGCCGGGTCGTCGTGCTCACCGGGGCCGGCCGCGCGTTCAGCGCGGGCCTGGACCTGAACGGCTACGGCGACGAGGACGAGGTCGCGGCGGAGGGTGTGCTCGGGCGGACGCTCTCCCGTCAGCGGGAGATCGCCGGGCTCGCCCAGCAGCTCCACGAGCTGCGGCAGCCGGTGATCGCGGCCGTCAACGGTCCGGCCGCAGGGGGCGGGCTGGCACTGGTGTGCGCGAGCGACATCCGGATCGCCGCGACGCCCGCGGTGTTCGCGGTGTCGTTCATCCGAGCCGGCTTCTCCGCCTGCGACATCGGGGTGTCGTGGCTCCTGCCCCGGATCATCGGGGCGGGGAGGGCACACGAGCTGATGCTCACCGGTCGCCGGTTCGACGCCGGTGAGGCGCTGCGGCTGGGTCTGGTCACCGACGTGGTCCCGCCCGATGAGCTGCTCGACGTCGCGCTGGCGAAGGCGGGGGAGATACTGCTCAACCCGCCGCTGTCGGTGGAGCTGACCAAGCAGGGTATGTGGATCGCCCTGGAAACCGCGTCGTTCGACGCGTCGGTGGAGTTCGAGAACCGGCAGCAGGTGTTCACCGCGCTGACCGAGGACCGCGCCGAGGCGACCGCGGCCTTCCTCGGGAAGAGGCGCCCGACCTACCGCAGGCGCTGACGCGCTCGTGCGTGGTTTGGTGGTGCCTGGACCCGCAAACCACGCACGAGCCGCGGAGCGGCCTAGCCGACCGTGACGGTCTGGATCTGCACCGGGGTGTTCGGCTTGCCGCCACCGGCGGACATCGAGCCGTCGTCACCGGCCGCGGCGACCTTCTCGATCGTGGCCAGGCCCTCGTCGGAGATCGTGCCGAAGACCGTGTACTGCGGGGGCAGCACCGAATCCTCGTACACCAGGAAGAACTGGCTGCCGTTGCTGCCCGGGGCACCCGAATTCGCCATGGCCACCGTGCCACGCGGGTACTTCACCGGCTGCTGCGCGGCCGGGTCGTTGGCGGCGTATGCGGTGGTCGGGTACTCGTTGTCGAAACCGTAGCCGGGGCCGCCGGTGCCCTGCCCGGTCGGGTCGCCGCACTGCAGCACCTGCAGGCCCGCGCTGGTCACCAGCCGGTGGCACGGGGTGTCGTCGAAGTAGCCCTGCGTGGCGAGGGAGACGAACGAGTTCACCGTGCACGGCGCTTCGGCGCGGTCCAGCGTCAGGCCGATCGGCCCCTGTGAGGTGGCCATGGTGACCTGCGCGGTGCCGACGGTGGAGACGTCGGTCGTGGTCGGCGCCTGCACCGGCTTGGCGGCCTGGCGGGAGGACGAGGGGTACTCGCAGGACACCGTCGACGCGGCCGGAGCGGGGACGGCGGGGAGCGCCGCGAATCGGGACAGGTCCGGCGCCTGCTGGGTGGTCTGGGCCGCGGCTGTGGTGGTCGACGAGGACTCGCCGCCGTTGTCGGACGAGCACGCGGTCGCGGTCAGGGCCAGGCCGACGCCTGCCGCGGCGACGATCGTACGAATCATCGGGGTACGCATCATGCCGCCACGGTAGCGGTCTGGATCTGCACCGGGGTGTTCGGCGTGCCGCCACCTGCGGACATCGAGCCGTCGTCACCGGCTGCGGCGATCTTCTCGATCGTGGCCAGGCCCTCGTCGGAGATCGTGCCGAACACGGTGTACATCGGCGGCAGCGGCGAGTCGTCGTACACCAGGAAGAACTGGCTGCCGTTGCTACCGGGCTGGCCGGTGTTCGCCATCGCGATCGTGCCGCGCGGGTAGGTCACCGGCTGCTCGATGTTGGGGTCGTCGGGGCTGTACTGATCGGTGGGGAACTCGTTGACGAAGCCGTAGCCGGGACCGCCGGTGCCCTGACCGGTCGGGTCGCCGCACTGCAGGATCTTCAGGCCGGTGGTGCTCAGACGGTGGCAGGGGGTGTCGTTGAAGTAGCCCTGCTGCGCGAGGGCGACCATGCTGTTGACCGTGCAGGGCGCCTTCGCGCGGTCGAGGCTCAGGCCGATCGGACCCTGGTTGGTGGCCATGTCGACGGTGACGATGCCCTCGGTGGAGACCGCCGTCGCGTTCGGCATGGTCGCCGGCTTGGCCGGGGTCTGGCCGTCGGGCATGTAGGTGCAGTCGACGGTGGCGGGCAGTGCCTCCGCGCGCGCGGCCGGCATCGCCCCGGGCGTCGAGTCGGGCATCGAGTCCTGCGACTCCGAGGCCGTGGTCGACGCGTCGGAGGAGTCGTCGGAGCGGGTCAGGCCGAAGACGATCGCGCCGGCGGCGACGACGAGGACAGCGCCGAGGACCGACGCACCGATCGTCATCCGCTTCCGTTTGCGGTCCCGTTCGGCACGGCGTTCGAGCTGTCGCTCCAGCTTCCGTTTCGCGGTCTGGCGACGCTGCTCATTGCTTGGCACTGCTGCTTACCTCCGGATCTGTGCCCTGACACGGCGACGCCGGGGTTCGACGTCGGAATTCTCGGTGAACGAGTGTGCCACCCGAACCTGTGAAACAACTTCACAGTCGGGGACATAGGCTGTGCGGTGGCCCCTTCCCCTCACCCCCGTAGGAGCGATTGCCGTGCTCGTCACCGGATTCCCGGCCGGCGCCTTCCAGACGAACTGCTACATCCTCGCGCAGGACGGCGCGAGCGAGTGCCTCGTCGTGGACCCCGGCCAGAACGCGGCGGAGCCGCTCGTCGAGTTCCTCGGCAAGCAGTCACTGACCCCGGCCGCCGTGCTGCTGACGCACGGTCACCTCGATCACACCTGGTCGGTGTCGCCGGTCTGCGAGAAGTTCGGCATCCCCGCCTACATCCACCCGGAGGACCGCTACATGCTGTCCGATCCGCTGCGCGGCACCGGTGCGGCGCTGTCCGCGATGATCGGCGACACCGAGTTCCGGGAGCCGTCCGAGGTGATCGAGCTGGCCGACGGCGACGTGCTGGACCTCGCGGGCATCACGATCAGCGTCGACCACACGCCCGGCCACACGCAGGGCTCGGTGGTGCTGCGGACCACCGCGGACACCGATCAGGGGCCGGTGCCGATCGCACTGACCGGCGACACGCTGTTCGCCGGCTCGATCGGGCGCAGCGACCTGCCGGGTGGCAACCACGAGCAACTCCTGGCGTCGATCGCGGCCAAGCTGCTCGTGCTCGACGACGCGACGGCGGTGCTCCCCGGACACGGCGGCGCGACGTCGATCGGGCAGGAGCGGGCGTCGAACCCGTTCCTGGTTGGACTGTCCGGGTAGCGGTAAGGAAAAGTAGAGATCGTGAGCAAGTCCAGCAACACCGCCTTCTCCGCGCCCAAGGGCGTACCCGACTACGTGCCGCCCGTGTCGGCGGAGTTCGTCGCCGTGCGCGACGAACTGACCCGCGCCGCCCGGCTGGCCGGATACGGCCACATCGAGTTGCCGATCTTCGAGGACACGGGCCTGTTCGCGCGGGGCGTCGGCGAGTCCACCGACGTGGTCAGCAAGGAGATGTACACCTTCGCCGACCGCGGTGACCGCTCGGTGACCCTGCGACCGGAGGGCACCGCCGGTGTGATGCGCGCGGTGATCGAGCACGGTCTCGACCGCGGGCAGCTGCCGGTGAAGCTGAGCTACGCGGGTCCGTTCTTCCGGTACGAGCGCCCGCAGGCCGGCCGGTACCGCCAGCTGCAGCAGGTGGGTGTCGAGGCGATCGGCGTCGACGACCCCGCTCTCGACGCCGAGGTGATCGCGATCGCGGACGCCGGGTTCCGTGGGCTCGGCCTCGACGGCTTCCGGCTGGAGATCACCTCGCTCGGTGACGACACCTGCCGGCCGCAGTACCGGGAGTTGTTGCAGGAGTTCCTGTTCGGTCTCGACCTCGACGAGGACACTCGTCGCCGGGCGGAGATCAACCCGCTGCGCGTGCTCGACGACAAGCGCCCGCACATCAAGGAGATGACCGCCGGCGCGCCGCTGATGCTCGATCACCTGTCGCAGGAGGCGAAGGCGCACTTCGACGAGGTGCTGGCCCACCTGGACGCGCTCGGGGTGCCGTACACGATCAACCCGCGGATGGTGCGCGGCCTGGACTACTACACGAAGACGACGTTCGAGTTCGTGCACGACGGTCTCGGCGCCCAGTCCGGGATCGGCGGCGGCGGACGCTACGACGGCCTGATGGCGCAGCTCGGCGGTCAGCCGCTGTCCGGCATCGGGTTCGGGCTCGGCGTGGACCGGACCATCCTGGCGCTGGAGGCGGAGGGCAAGGCCGCGTCGACGCCGGCTCGCTGCGAGGTGTTCGGGGTGCCGCTCGGCGACGAGGCCAAGGGCAAGCTGGTGGTCATCGCCGCGCAGTTGCGTGCCGCGGGGATCCGGGTCGACATCGCGTACGGTGGCCGCGGCGTCAAGGGCGCGATGAAGGCCGCGGACCGGTCCGGTGCGCAGATCGCGCTCGTGCTGGGCGAGCGGGACATCACCGACGGTGTCATCGGGGTCAAGGACCTCGCGACCGGCGATCAGCGGCAGGTGCCGCTGGACTCGGTTGTCGCGGAGGTCGGTGCGGTCCTTGCCGACCGGTGACGCCGGGTCCGTCGAACTGGACCTGGTCCCCACGCACCTGATCGTTCCCCGCCTGCGGCGCCTGGCGCTGCTCGCGGTCGCGCTGGGTGTGGTCGTCGGTGTGATCGTCGGGTTGTTCGCGACACCGACCACCGGTCTCGTGGTGGGCGTCCTCATCGGGCTGCCGACCGCGCTGTCGGCGTTGCTGGTGACGCGTCGTCGAATGTGGATGAGCGGCACCGTGATCCATGCACATTCCGGGGTGCGGACGGTGTCCGTGGATGTGGCGCAGGCGGTCAGCGCGGAACTGCTGGTGCGCAGCGGACGGGTGTCGCAGGTGGCGTTGAAGGTCGGGGACGGCAACCGCCAGATCACCGTGCCGCTGGCGCTGTACACCACCGACGGCGGCCGGGAACTCGAGGTGCTGCCGTTGCGTGCCCTCGCCGACGGACTGGTCTCCGGCGAGCTGGCTCCCGCGGTCGCGATGTCCGCGGCACTGATCGCCCAGTTGCGGGCCGAGGCCCGCGGTGCCGGCCTGGAGGAACGCCCGCTCTACCGCGCCGTCCAGCTCGCCCGCGAGGCGAACCGGGTGCCGCAGACCGTCCTCACCGACGACGAGGTCGTGCGACTCACCGACTGACCGTCGCCTGTGAGGCGGTCGGGCCGCGACCCGGTCAGCGGATCAGCTTGCCGCGCCGGTACTCGTGGCCGCCCCACACGCCACTCTGTGCGGACTCGCCGGCGAACACGGCGCACTCGGCCATGATCGGGCAACGTGCGCAGACGGCGGCGGCGTACTCGAAGGTCTCGGACGGGTCCGGGAACCAGCGGTCGGGATGGGCATCGCCACGGCAGGCGGCGGTTTCCCAGTCGGCGGGGTTGTCGGTGAGCGGAAGCAGATCGGCCAGGGTCAGTGTCATCGTTCGTACGTCCTTCGCTGTGCCCACGCGCACAGCGGCGGGGCGGGGGGCGACAAGCCTGTTGGCTTTGGCGGGGTGGTGGCTCTCGGGACGTGATGGGCCCGTGGGTGGCGAATCGCCGAACGGCGACCGCGGTCCCGGGGCTTGCGCGCCCCGAGAGGGGAGCGTCAGCCGACGCGGATCCCGGTGTCGGGATTCTCGCCTGCCCTGTACCGGGCGGCCGGCGGCGACATCTGCTGCGGGTACGAGCTGGTGTGCATCGGGCGCTCCTTCCGGTCGTGGGCTGGCGGTGTTCGGCGACCCAGTCTGCCACGGCTCGCTGAGGTGAGAGCGGAATTGTTGCCGACATCGCATCGAGTCGGTGGTCACAGATCGTGGCGCCCGCAGCCACAATGCTGGGGTGAACCGAAACCGAAGGATCGCAGCAACGGCCGCCGCGTTGGCGGCATTGTGGGCGACCGGCTGTTCCGCGGAGGGTGAATCGCCGCAGGGGGCGACTTCCCCGAAGGTGGAGGCGTCGACCGCCCCCGCCCCGGCTCCGCAGGGTGCCGAGCGCGGCGAACCGGTCGGCGATCAGCCGCTCGTCGACACTGCGGTGACCACCGAGGGAGTGACCGCGCGCCGGATCACGTACCGGTCCACCTCGGGTCTCGACGGCGGGGGTACCGACGTGACGGGGGTCGTGTTCACCCCACCGGGCGCTCCGCCGGAGGGCGGCTGGCCGATCGTGTCCGTCGGACACCCCACCACCGGTGTCGACGACGCGTGCGCCCCGTCCGGACACCCGGACCTGCTGGGTGGCGTGGCGATCGTGGATGCGCTGCTCGCCCGCGGATTCGTCGTGGTCGCCTCCGACTACCAAGGCCTGGGCACCGACGGCCCGCACCCGTACCTGGAGCCGAAGTCGGCCGCATACAACCTGATCGATGCGGTCCGCGCGGCGCGGGCGACCGTTCCCGGCACGTCGAACAGGTGGGCGGCGTTCGGCATCTCGCAGGGCGGCCAGGCGTCGTGGTCGGCGGCGGAGCATGCGGCGGACTACGGTGACGGGCTCGAATTCGTGGGGGCGGCAAGCCTGTCCCCGGCGGCGGACCTGTCGCACATCGCCGACGACCTGAGCGGCATCGAGTTGACCCTGTCGCAACAGATCTTCCTGCCGTTGCTGCTCGCCGGCATCGAGGTGCAGCACCCGGACCTCGATCCGGGGCGCTACGTCCACGGCACGCTGGCCGAGAACGAGGACATCTTCACGGCCTGCGCCGGGACGAGGACCGGCGAGAAATGGGATGCCGCGCTGCGGATCACCCGAGCCGACAGCATGCCGTCCACCGCCGCGGACACCGACCGGATGCGGGAGTGGCTGCGACAGATCGCGCTGCCGCAGAACCCCACCGCCGCTCCGATCCTGGTGGTGGTCGGCGACACCGACGACCTGATTCCGGCCGACTGGACGCGGGCGGCGGTGGCGAAGGCATGCAGCATGGGCGACCTGATCGAGTTGCAGGATCGTCCGGGGGAGGGGCATGCGGACGCGCGGGCGAACCCCGGTGCGGTGGCATGGATCGCGGACCGGTTCGCGGGGGTGCCCGCACCGAATACCTGCGCGGCCGACGTGCCCCCCTCCCAGCCCTGATCGGGTTCAGCGCAGCGTCGCGGTGGTGACGGCGAAACCGGCGATGTATTCCTTGATGGGGCGGTAGAACTCGTAGGTGACGTCGTATTCGCCGCACGCGCGCAGCGCCGAGTAGGCGGCGACCCAGGTGCGTACCTCGTGGGAGGAGTGCCCGGCGACGGCGTCCATGCCGTCGGCGGTGTAGCGGTCGAAGTCCTCGACCCGCCCGGAGCGGCAGATTGCGAGGAACTCCCGGTCCCAGTCGGGGTTGAGGTCCATGATGTCGGCCTCGCCCGCCGCGAACCTGCGGGCGGTCTCGATCGTGTTCGCCTGGCGGGCGGCGCGGGCCTCGGGGGTGGGATTGCGTCCGGCGGTGAGGAATTCGCGCTGCACGTCGGTGGCCGTGGCGAACTGCGGAACCGGGGGATCGTGGGACAGGCCCCCGGACCCGAGGAACAGCACCCGCCTGTCGACGGATCGGAAGTACTCACCGACGGCGTGGCCGAACGCGCGGACCCGGGCGACCGGAACGAACGGCCGTGCCACGGAATTGACGAAGATCGGCAGCACCGGCTTCGCGGCGACGTCCCCGTCGTAGAGGATCTCCATCGGCTGCACGGCGCCGTGGTCGACCTCCATCCGGCGCGAGATGGTGAGGTCGATGCCGCGGTCGATGACGAACTGCGCGAGGTCTTCCGCGATGTCGGCGGGGACGTCCAGGTCACCGGCGTAGGAGTCGTAGTCGCCGGTGCCGTGGGCGCGGTAGCCGAGGCAGAACGGGGGCATCAGGTCGTAGAAGAAGCCGTTGAAGTGGTCCGGGCCGAAGTTGACGACCAGCTCCGGATCGAAGTCCCGGACGAACGCGCGGGCCCGCTCGAACGACGCCTGCACCGCGGACACGACGTCGGCGGGTGGGTCGGCGTGGTCGAGCAGCGGGCTGTGGGACATGCACAGCAGTGCCTGGGGCATCGCGGTGCCTACTTTCCGGTGACGCCGTGGCGTCCCAGGTAGTCGCCGATGACGGCGTTGAACTCGTCGGCGCGTTCGACCTGTGACCAGTGGCCGCACTGGCTGAAGATGTGGGCGTCGGCGTTGGGGATGACGTTCAGCAGGTCCCAGGTGCGGGAGACGGGGATGACGACGTCCTGGACGCCGTGGATGAGCAGCACCGGAATGTCCAGTTTCGCGAGGACTTCGAAGTCCAGCGGCAGGGCGTGGCGGTCGCGGTCGCGGGCGGCGACGACCTGCGCGAGCCGGTCCGAGGCGGTGTCGTTCAGGGCCGACTGGTAGCGCAACGACACGAGCTCGTCGGTGACGAGGGACTTGTCGACGACGAACAGTTCGAGGGTCTTGCGGATGCCCTCTTCGGTCAGCGTCGGGTTCGCGTGGCCGGCCAGCGCCCCGGTCAGCTTCGCTCCACCGGTGCCCATCGACACGACGCCGAGCAGTCGTTCGGGGAAGTCGATCGCGAACTGGAAGGCCAGCCAGCCACCGAGGGAGTTTCCGACGATCCAGGTCTTGTCGATGCCGAGGGCGTCGAGGACGCGGACGGCGTGCCGGACCCATTCCCGGATGCCGTATTCGGTGCCGTCGGCGACGACGGTCTGGCCGTAGCCGATCGAGTCGATCGCGATGCAGCGGCCCTTCTCACTCAGCTGGGGCAGGTTCAGCCACCAGTTCGCGGCGGCGGTGACGCCGGTGCCGGAGCCGTGGAGGAACAGGATCGGGGTGCCCTCGCCGACCTCGTGGTAGTGGGTCAGTTCGCCGTCGGCGGTCTGCAGCCACTTGTCCTCGAGGGCGAAGAACGCGTCGGTGGTGTAGTCGGGAATCGAGACGGTACTCGTCATGGTGTTCTCCTGCGGGTCGATCTAGACGGTGGCGGTTTCGCGAGCATCCTGCGCCGCAACCGGTTCCGAGGGACGGCCGCGGAAGTGCATGGCGTCGAGGATGGCGTCGAGTGTGGCGGGGGCGTGCTGGGCCAGGCAGGCGCCGGCGACGAAGCGGTCGGGGCGGAGGAACACGATCGGTGTCGGACGGTCGTCGAACCACTTCTTCAGCCGACCGGTGTGGTCGCCGAGCACCAGCACGCGCGGGTCCATCCGGTTCTGCGCCCAGACGCGCTGGGTCTCGGGGACCACGGCGACCAGGCGGGCGCCGAGCGCCTCGAGCTTGTCCAGCGAGGCCCGCGGGAGCATGTCGGTCGGGTCGTTGCCCCAGACGATCACCGACCACCAGTTCCCGATCACGTCGTCGAGCAGAACGTTCTCCTGCCCGTTCGCGTGGACCCGCGGCTGCGGGAACTGGACGCCTACGGGCGAGACCTTGGTGTTCGCGGTACGCACCGGAATCAGCTTGCTGGTGAGTTTGCCGGCGGCCCGTCCGCCTGCCTGCGTGGTCGGATCGGCGAGGACGCCGCGGGTGTAGCGCGGCATCGGCTTGAATCGCATGTCGGCGAAGTAGCTCTTGACCTGCGGGAAGAGATTCAACGCGGTGGACGCCGCGTCACGTGCGGCCGCCGCGAACGGGTTGGTGATCTTGATGAACTTGCCGAACGTGAGCGACAGGTCGACCATTGCCTTGGCGTGGTCCTTTCGCTCGTCCGTGAAGGTGTCGAGCAGGGCGTCGTCGGCCTGGCCGGAGAGCACCGTGGCGAGCTTCCAGCCGAGGTTGGTCGCGTCGCGCATGCCGGAGTTCCAGCCCTGACCCATCCACACCGGCATCAGGTGCGCGGCGTCCCCGGCGATGATCTGGCGGCCCTTGCGGAAGTGGGAGGCGACCCGGCCGTGGTGGGTGAACACCCGCCTGCGGATGAAGTCCAGGCTCGTCGGATCCGGAACATGCTCGGCGAGAAGGGAATTGACGTACTCCGGATCGGTGACCTGGTCCTCGGACTCGTCGTCGTGGAGCATGAACTCCCAGCGGCGCACCCCGTGCGGGAGCCCGATCGAGACGTACGGGCGCTTCGGGTCGGCTCCGAGGAAGACGTTGGGTGTGCCCAGCGGGTCGTTGTTCACGTCGACGACAAGCCAACGGGTGGAGGGTGATTCGCCCTCGAACGTCACGCCGAGGCGTTTGCGGGTGGGGGACTTGCCGCCTTCGCAGCCGACGAGGTACTCCGCGCGGAAACGTCGTTCGTGCACCTCGCCGTCGGCGCCGACCGTCCGGGCCACGGCGGTGACCGACGTGGCGTCCTCGTCGACCTCCTCGACCCGGTGGCCGAAGAGGACGCGCACGTTGTCGTAACGGCTCAGGCCCTCGTACAGGGCGCGGTCGACCTCGGGCTGGATGAAGCCGTGCTTGCGCTCCCAGCCGAACTCTTCGGTCTGCGGATTGTTGACCAGGATGACCTTCCCCGCCCCGTTGACCAGCCGCATGATGTGCTGCGGGTTGGTGTGCGGGCGGACGGCGTCGACCAGGCCGACGGTCTGGATCGTGCGGAACGACTCGTCGTCGAGGCCGACGCCGCGCGGGTAGTCGATCAGCTGGTCGAGGGCTTCGAGCACGGTCACCGACCGGCCGTACATGCCCAGGATGTTCGCGAGCATGAGCCCGACGGGTCCGGCGCCGACGATGACGACGTCACTGTCTTCGGTGGTGTTCATCGCTCCCTGCTCTGGTGCTGCGCGGAATGCGCCGAGGTCGCCCCGTGACCCGCGACGCACGTCGCTAGATGTTCGTTATGTGCACACTCACGATCGTTAGTTGCACGCCTGTGGTCACTATGTGAGCACGGTCGCATCGCGGGTGTCAAGGCTGGGGCCGGTGAAACGACGAGACCCGCCTCGGCGCGGTGTCGGGGCGGGTCTCGTGTCGGGAGGTGTGAGTCCGGATGAAACTCCAGGTCACATGGCGTATCGGCTGAGTTCCGCCGCTGCCGCGAGTGTGGCGTCCACGGAACTGTCGATGAGGTCCTTCGAGGCGCTGATCAAGGTCAGGCAGGCGGCGGGTTCGTTCGCCGGGCGCGTCAGCGGGACGCCGAGACCCCAGTAGCCCGCCTCGACCTCGCCGAAACTCACCACGTAGCCGGTGCGCCGGGCCTCGGTCACCCGGGTGTCCTCGTCGGGACGTGGCGGCAGCGCTGCGAGCAGGGCGTATCCCGCCGCGCCGCGGCCGACGGGGTGCCGGCCGCCCTGCCGGAACGACACCCGAACCGTCGAGTTCGCGGGTTCGGTGACGGTGACCGCGACGGCGTCGTCCGCCTCGGCGACGAACAGCGCGACGCTCGCGCCGAGTTGGTTCGCCAGGTCCTGCATCAGCGGTGTCGCCTGCTCCCGCAGTCCCGAGTACACCTCACGGGCGAGCGCGGCGAGACCACCGGCGGCGCGGTACCGCCCGTCGGGGCCGCGGTTGATCAGCCGGTGGTCCGCGATGGTCGAGAGCAGTCGGGTCGCGATGCTGCGGTGCACACCGAGTCGATCCGCGACGTCCTGAATCGTCAGTCCCCCAGGGGAATACGCAACCAATTCCAGCGCATGCAGGCCGCGGGCGAGGGTTTGGGTGCCCGCGGCGCGGGTCGACAGGGTGTTCGTCTCCGGAGTGGCCACAACTCACTGTAAGTCGCCGCAGGTGGCCGTCGCTCACACGAGCCGACAATTGACATCGGTCGTGAGCGCTGTCACTCTGGGCTCCGCCGCGAGTGTTCCGGAGCCCCGCCGTCCCTCGCGATCACCCCTCTCAGCGCAGCCTCGGACAGTGGTCCGACTGCGTCGCCCTCGATCCCCGCACCAGCCGTGCCGACGTGCCGATTGCCGTCGCGCGCCCACGATGCCGGGGGATCGACACCCGCCCGAAAGGCCCGACAAGATGGACATTCGCGAGGCGATTCGTACCCAACCGATGCGCCCCTTTCAGATCCGGACGATCGTGATCTGCTTCCTGCTGTGCATGGTCGACGGATTCGAGATCCTGATCATGGCGTTCGTCGCGCCGCACCTGAGCAAGGACTGGGGCCTCGACTCTGTCCAGGTCGGGTACCTGCTCAGCGCCGGACTGATCGGTATGGCAGTCGGGGCGTTCGCCCTCTCGCCGCTCGGCGACCGGCTCGGCCGGCGAACCATGACGATCGCGTGCCTCGGCCTCGTCACCCTCGGCATGGGATTGTCGGCGGTCGCGTCCGGCCCCGAACAGCTGATCGCCTTCCGGGCATTCGCCGGACTCGGTATCGGTGGCATCGTCGCCGGTCTGAACATCCTCGTCTCGGAGAACAGCAGCGACAAGCGGCGCGGTCTCGCGCTCGGCATCTACGGTGCCGGCCTGCCCGCGGGTGTTGCGCTCGGCGGCGCGATCTCGGGTGTGCTGATCACGCACTGGGGTTGGCGGTCCGCGTTCGTGTTCGGCACGGTCGTCACCGCGATCCTGCTGCTCGTGGTGATCCGGTCGCTGCCCGAGTCCACCGAGTTCCTGATCGAGAAGCGACCGAAGAACGCACTCGAGAAGTACAACGCGATCGCCACGAAGCTCGGGTACGAGACGTCCGCCCGCCTTCCGGAACCGGTGGCCGCCGAGCAGGTGCGCAGTGTCCGCGGCGGACTTTTCACCGGCATCATGGGCCGGCGCACCGCGATGCTGTGGCTCGGCTACTCCTGCCTGATGGCGGCGTTCTACTTCGCGAACACCTGGACTCCGAAGCTGCTCACCGATGTCACCGGTGACGCGGGCACCGGCACCGTGGCCGGTGTGCTGATCAACATCGGTGGTGTGATCGGTGCGCTCGTGTTCGCCGCGCTGACCATGGTGGTGCGGCCCCGGATCGTCAACACGATGCTGATGTTCGGTGGGGCGGTCGTGTTCGCCGCCTACGCAACCGGATTCGAGATCGTGGCGCTCGGTATGGCGCTGTGTGTCCTCGTCGGAATGGCCGCCAACGGCGGTGTCGCAGGCTACTACGCGATCAGCCCGTCGGTGTACCCGGCAGCCGTCCGCGGCACCGGTGTCGGGCTGATGATCGGAGTCGGCCGGCTCGTCTCCATCGTCGCCCCGATCCTCACCGGCTACCTGCTCGACGGCGGGTGGACGCCGGAGAAGCTCTACTACCTCTTCGGTGGCGTCCTCGTGGTTGCCGGCGTGTTCATGTTCGCCCTCGACCGCACCTACCGCGGCCGCAGCGAGAACCCGGAAACCCCGGACGCGATGAGCGACCAGCAGGATCCCGGAGATCGGGGCTCGACCCGGACGGCCTCGTACGCGTAGCGATCAGAAGGGCGCCGGTTCGGCTTGAATGCCGTGGTCGCCGATATCCGGTGGCCAGGAGGGGCCGTTCCCGTCCAGGACGGTGATCGGTGTCGAGGCGTCGATCACCGCGATCGGCGGGGTGCGGACGTCGATGAGGTAGCGCAGGTCTGCTTCGACGCCTCTCTTGTTGTGGGGGTGGAACATTCGTGCCAGGGTCAGTGGGTCGGTGAGAGTCAGGCCGTATGTGGCGGCGAGCGCCTCGTCGGCTGCACGTCCGGTCTCGTTGAAGGCGCCGGCGGGTTCGGTGACGACGAGCTCGCCGGTGGGGGTGGTCCATTCGAGTCGTCCGGCTCCGAGTTGGCGCACCGTCCACAGTCCCTGGGTCTTGAGTCGGTGGTGCCGACGGCACAGGCAGGCGAGGTTCTGTTCGACCGTCAGGCCACCGCGTTCGGGGTGGGCGTGGTCGAACGGGATGGTGTGGTCGAGGTCGCAGATGATGGCGCGGGCGGTGCAGCCGGGGAACCGGCATACGCCGTCGCGGGCGCGGACGATCTCGGCGAGGCGCGCCGACGGCCGGTAGGTGAGTTGTTCGCGCCGGTGTCGGGTGCGTTCACGGATGGCGGTGGGCGTGATGCCGGCCGCCTTCAGTGCGCGGCCGATCCCGATGATGGTGCCGTGCGGGAGGGTGTTGATCCGTCGTCCGGACAGCCACACGCCGTCGGAATCGTGTTCGGGCGCAGCTTTGCCCGACGTGTCTGCTGTGTCGATGCAGTTCTGTGCGGACACCTGGTTTGGGGGTGGCGCTCCGGTGTGGGGGTGTCCGCAGAGCGCGTCGAGGACAGCCTCCCTGTCTGATTCGGTGAGGGTGAGAACCTTCCGCCAGGTTCCGTCCGCCGCGATCTCGCGGGCGAGATCCGCATCGATCCAGCCGTGCCCGGCGAGGTGACCAGGTAGGTCGTCGAGGCCCAGGAGGGTGGTCAGGTTCACCCCGACGTGGATCGTCGCGGTCGGCAGCGGCGACAGGGTGGCCTTTGTAGAGGCGAATTCGGCCGTTTCCGCTTCGTCACCTGCGTCCGCCGTCCGCTCGACGGGCTCTGCGACCGGCACGGCAGTCCGCGTCGCCACGGCCTGCGAGGCGCCGGGTGCGGTGCAGTCGCCGCGACCGCACCGGCACGCGAGGAACCCTGTACCGGCCGCGAGTGCGACGAGGGCGTCGGCGCGGCGCTGCGCGAAGGTGCGGGGATCGTTGCCGCACACCTCGAAACACATCTTCCGCAGCCGCATAGCCACTGTCTGCCCGCCAGGCCCTGGCAGGGTGCCTTCGATCGCGCAGGTACCGTCCTCGTTCGCGTGGAACCGGATGTCGCAATCGGCCTCGGCGCGTTCGCGGCGCTGCTTCGCACCCTCGGGATCGTGGCGTGCGATGAGCCAGCGGGCCTTCTGCCGCAGCTTCGAGGTGTTCAGGTCCTTCGTCCCGTCGAGCAGGAGCCGTTCGATCAGCTCCACCTTGTCGGGCGACACGTTCGCCAGGACATCCGAGATCGTTTGCGCCCGAGCCTGGTTGATCTCACCCGCTGCGAACGCCGCCGACGTGCCGCGCAGCCGCCATCGCAGGTCGATCCCGAGTCCGATCACCCGCTGGGCTGTCGCTTCGGTCCACCGGTACACGAATCCGACCTCGGCGTTGGCGAACTCACCCTGAAAGGCCTCGTTGCAGCCACGCCGCTCGTCCTCCGCGCACCGCACCAGATACAGCGACGCGATCGCATCCACCTCGACGAACTGTGCCCGCGCGATCACCGCGTGCTGCTCCCGCAACACCCCCAACCATTCCGCCTCCGGGACGCCCGACAACACACTGGAAGCCGCCGCCCTTGGTGTCTGAGTCGAATCCCCCGAATCGAACATGTGTACGAATATACGCTGATCCGCCGACTCTGTCGAGCATCATTCGCCATCCACATCTTCGGCGGTTGGTAAGCCGGCGTGCTGCCGGTCGGTACGGGAAGTGCCCTCCCGCGCTTGCGAACCGGGCGTTTGGACTTTCGGGAAGGACGAAGCCCCGTAGGGTCGTGCCGCGTGAGCGAACAGCGAGAACGCATGCTGCGAGGGGACCTGTACCGCGACAACGATGAGGAACTGGTTGCCGATCGCAAGGCGTGCCAACGTCTCCTCGATCGATTCAACGCAACCCTCGCCGATGATGACGCCGTGCGGCGGGACCTACTGGACAAGCTCCTCGGGTCACTGGGCCCGGGATCGTGGATCATGCCGCGGTTCCAGTGCGACTACGGTCGGTACATTCACATCGGCGCGAACAGCTTCCTCAACTACGACGCGATCCTGATGGACTGCGCGCCCATCACCATCGGTGACGACGTGTCGATCGGGCCGAGGGCACAACTCCTCACCGCACTTCACCCGATGGCCGATCACGAAGCGCGCCGCCGGCGATGGGAAACGGCGGCGCCGATCACGATCGGGAGCAATGTCTGGATGGGTGGCGGGGTCACGGTGTGCCCGGGTGTGACCGTCGGTGACAACACCGTGATCGGTGCCGGCAGCGTGGTGACGAAGGATGTGCCGGCCCACGTCTTCGCCGCCGGGAACCCGTGTCGCGTCATCAAACCGCTGCCGTGACGAAGGTTCGGCTTTCCGGGGCGCCCGGTCGGTGACGTCGCTGCGGTCGACCTCCCGTTCCGCTCCTGTTCGGCGTGTCGGCCGCGGCGCCTTCTCTCGGATTGTCAGCCCGCCAGCGGGTCCCGCGGCAGGCACACGCAGAAGGGGTGCCCTGCCGGATCGAAGAGCACACGACATTTCTCGGGTGCCGGCTGCAGAGCGGAAGCCTTCGCTCCGAGGCTCACCGACCGGGCTACAGCGACGTCCAGATCGTCGACGACGAGGTCGAGGTGGATCTGTTTGGGCACGGAGTTGTCCGGCCAGGTCGGCGGTCGATGGTCCGGCACGCGGATTGCGGTCAGCAGTGCCTGCGCGGTTTTCACGGTGACGAACTTTTCACTGGTGAAGGTGACGGTTCCGCCGAGCATGGCGCTCCAGAACTCGGCGAGCTCCGACGGATCATCACAGTCCAGGGTTATCGAACCCAACTGGGCAACGGCCATTCCTGCACGGTACCCAGCGCATTCGGGCGATGCCGCACATTCACCTCTGCCTTCCCGACCCGGGCTACGCGGATGCGGGAGATGATCGGGTGATGGTGTCACTGCGGATCGTCGTACCCGAGTACCTCGTGATGGACGGTATGTGCGAGTTTCCGACCGTCGGCGCGAGCATCGACTACGCCCTCACCTTCGTCGAGTCGGCGGCGGCTGCGCATCCGGAGATGCGCAGCCGGATCGAGGTCGAGGCCGAGTTGCTGGCTGGTGGACGGAGGTCCGAAGCCTGGACCGGGCCCAACGGCAGCGGGCATGCCGGCACGTACTCGATGCTGCTGCACGGGGAGGGCTGGTGCGCGCAGTTCGCCTCCGCAACCCGGCACACCGGACCCGTCGTGCTCACGGGCGTCTTCGAGGCGGATTTCCCCGCCTTCGTCCCCGACGTCGCTCATGTCTACGGCACGGTGACCCGGCGCCGGATGATCACCCGCACCAGCGAGGCGGGTTCCCAGGACTGGACGGACTCGCTCACCGGCATCTCCTCGGACCGAACCGGGTTCCGCTCGGGTCTGCTTCCGTCGAGACCGATTCGGTCCGGGTCGTCGGGAGGGGTATCGATGGTGCCGCCGCCGGACGCACCGTGGGTCAGGGATGTGGGAATTCTCGTGGACCTGGCGGTGGCGGATCGAGGGCCGCTCTGATGCGCGCCGCGTAGTCGGCCGCCTCGGCGTCGTCGGCGTACTTGGTTCTCGGCCAGAAGAAGCCCCGCAGGCCGTCGCCCTTCGTGCGGGGGACGACGTGCACGTGCAGGTGCGGGACCGACTGGGACACGACGTTGTTCATCGCGACGAAGGATCCCTGCGCACCCAGGCTCGTGACCATCGCCGCGGAGAGGCGCTGCGCGACGGTGAAGACCGGTGGCACGAGATCTGCAGGCAGGTCGGCGAGGACGTGGACGTGGGTCCGTGGAACCAGCAGCACATGCCCCTTGATCAGGGGCCGACGGTCGAGGAACCCGACCGTGTCCGAGTCCTCGTGCACGATGTGCGCGTCGACCCGCCCGGCGACGATGTCGCAGAACACACAGTCGGCCGGCATCGTTCACTCCTCCCGGCACTGCTCGAGCAACGCCTCGGCCTGCGGGTGAAGGTCGTCGACCGCGGCCCAGCCCAGCACCCGCAGGCCGGCCGCCGCGACGGTGGTCGCGGTGACGAGCTCACCCGCTGTGGCGGCGGTTTCGGCGTCGCTGCGTTCGTTGATCACCGTCTCGACGATGCGGAACGGCAGGCCGCACCGCGCGTCGTCGTCGCCGGGCGCAGGAATTCCGGATTCGTGTGGAGCGAGATCGGTGAGGACGAGGCGGGACAGGTGGGCGTACCGGGTCCGTAGCTTTCGCCGCTCCTCCCGGAAGCGGGTGAAGCGTTCGGTGCGCAATTCCGGGAGCAGATACAGCGCGCCGAGATTCCACCGGCCCGACAGCAGTTGCCCGGCGTCGAACAGCAGCAGCGCGTACAGCCGGACCGCCGGAGGTTCGGGTCGGTCGGCAAGCCGGTTCGCCACATCCAGGGCGTCCGAGACGGTGCCCTCGAGCAGCGCGACGAGAATGTCGTCCTTGGTGGCGAAGTGGTGGTACAGGGACGCCTGTCGCATGCCCACGGCATCCGCGATCTGCCGGGTCGATGTGGAGGCGAAACCCTTGGTGGTGAACAGTTCCGCCGCCGCGTCGAGGATCTCCGCCGACGCCGTGCGGCCCGGTCGGCGTTGTTTGCTCAGGCGGGGGCGTCCGGGGCCGGCATTGGTCACGCCTCCATCCTGCCAGTGCCACGCCGGGATACCGTGAACCGACTTTGGAGGTGCGATGACCGAGTTTCCGTCCATGCCCCGTTCCGCGCGTGCCGTCACCCGTCAGTGGCAGGCGTTGGCGCAGGGACCGTCGGCGGACGGGACGTTCGACCCGGCGCGGCTCGACGGACTGCCCGATCCCGTGCGGCGGTGGCTCGGACGGTCGATCGCCGACGCGGTCCCGCTCGTGAAGGTGGCCTGTTTCACGATGCGGGGCGAGATCAGGCTGGGATCCTGGCGGCCCTTCACCGCGACCCAGATCCTGCGGCCCGGCGTCGGCTTCGTGTGGGCCGCGACCGCCCGGATGATGGGCCTCCCGGTGGCCGGCTACGACCGGTACGCCGACGGGGTGGGGGAGATGCGCTGGCGGCTGGGCGGAGTGATCCCGGTGATGTCGGAGAGCGACGACCGGATCACCCGCAGCGCCGCGGGCCGCCTCGCGATCGAGTCGGTCCTGGTGCCGACGGCCTGCCTCGGTGCGCGCTGGACGGAAGACGAGCGGGGCGCGCACATGACCTGGATGACCGACGGCCACGAGGACACCGTCGATGTCGACATCGACACCGACGGTCGACTGCGCGGCGCCACGATGCAGCGCTGGGGCACGCCGACCGGGGCGGACTACGGCAGACATCCGTTCGGGGTCGCCGTCGAGGAGGAGACCGACCACGCCGGGATCACCGTCGCCTCGCGGTTCCGGGCCGGATGGTGGTGGGGGACCGACCGTCAGGACGAAGGGGAGTTCTTCCGCGCGCAGATCACCGACGTGATGTTCCGCTGACCTGTCGAGCCGTCAGGGCGCGCCGCAGCAGGGGGATCATCGGCCGGGGACTGGGCGCGCCGGTGCGGCGGAACGGGGCCGAATCACGGGACGCGGCCACCCATTCCGCGGGGTCGACGCCGGAAAGGTCGAGCCGGAACTCGGTCGCCGCGCACAGTTGGTGCAGCAGCAGGGTGCCGGTGCGCCCGTTACCCTCCCGGAACGGGTGTGCGTGGTTGTAGGTGACGTACACCGCGGCGAGCGCATAGGAGAGACGTCCGTGGTCCACGCGTGGCCAGTCCACCGTCGCGACCGCGATCTCCACTTCCCGCAGGTACCGGGAGATGGCGCCGACCGGTGCGAAACCGTCCCCGTTCTTCGCCAGGTCGACGATGCGGGTCTGGCCGGCCCATCCGAACACGTCACCGAAGACGTGGCGATGCAGGGCGTGGATGTGGTCGGCGTCGATCCGACGGACCGGGGGAGCGCCCTGCAGATGCGCCTCCAGCAGCCGGGCCGCGGTTGCCGCGAACTCGACGTCCCGAAGTTGGGTGGCGTCACGCAACCCGAAGTTGTTGCGCAGCACCGATGTCCCGGTGAGCAGGTAGGGCTGGGGCAGGGCGAACCGGCGCCTGCGGGTGGTCACCGGCAGTGCGGACGCCTGCAGCCGGCGATGTTCGAGAAAGCGCGCGTGGTCCAGCCGGCCGGTGGCCAGTGAGATCAGATCCGCGACGTCCGTCCGGTCCGGCCGCCAGCCCTCCAGGAGTTCGGCGGCGACGGTCTGGTCGACGCCATGGGCGTGCTCGGGAGGGAGCGCGGCGAACAGGTCCGGCCACGCGGTGGAGGCGGCGATCATGCCGACGGTCCCGCGTACGCCAGTTTGCGCTGCACCCCGGCGATCTCGCGGACCGCGCCGGCGAGCAGGCTGCGCTGCAACGGACTCAGAGCGTCGGGATCGATGACGTCCGTGGGCGGCTCACCCCGCTCGATCCGATCGCACTGGTGCCGCAGCCGGATCTGGGTGAGCGCGTCGAACGCCTCCCCGAGGACGCGGCCGTCGTCCTCGGGCAGCAGCCCGGCAGCCACCCCGGCCCGAAGACGCACCGGGGTGGCCTCGGCATCCAGTCCCGCGGCGGTGCCCGCCCACCGGGCGATGTTCACAATCGGGGCCAGACCCTGTGCCTTGACGTCCACCGACTCGACGCGTCGTGTGAGGCTCCACCGCCGTGAGGTGAGTGCGGCCTTCTCCTCGACGGCCTCGCGCAGCAGCAGGGCGAGTGCATCCGGACGCGACCGCAGGGCCGCGGCGGTGTGCCGCGACAGATCGAGATCCGGGTCGCCGTGGAGCACGCGACTGTCGACGAGCATCGCCAGCATCACCAGGGCCTGGTCGGACCAGGGGTCGGCCAGCCAGCCGTCGATCGCGGCGTACCACTGATCACGCGAACGGGCGAACCGCGGACGCGACGCCAGCGCACCCTTGTCGTCGGCACGCAGTGAGCACCGGTCGAGCAGCGTGTGCACGCGCGAGGCGCGGTCGATGGCGTCCCGTGACGTCGTCGACCCCTCGCGCCACACCGTCGCGCTGTCCACGTCCGAACTCGGCATCGCCTCCCGGCGCGCGACACTGCCCAGGACGAGCCATGCTGCGCTGGAAGGGGATTCGCTGTCGGTCAGTTCGACCGCGCGAGCGACGGCGGTGCCGACCACGACGGAGAGGATCGCGCTCACGTCGGTTGCCGCGACCCTGGCCTGCGTCAACTCCGCCACCAGGCGGGGTATGCGGGCGGTCGCGGCGACGAGTGTGGTGGTGTCCGCGGCGCGGGCGATGTCACCGCGCACCAGGAAACCTCCGCGGGTGGCATTGGCGAGCAGGTCGGTGTCCTCGACGACCCCGAGCGGTTCCCCGGTGTCGGACACGACGGGCAGGCGGCGGACGCCGTGCGCGAGCATGTCCAGCAGGGCGTCCGCGCCCAGCGTGGCAGCAGGCACGGTGCGCGCGGGCGCACTCATCACCGCGGACACCGGGACCTGCGGACTCTGCCCCGCCGCAACCACTCTCCGGCGCAGGTCGCCCTCGGTGAGGATGCCGAGCAGGTCGTCGCGGAGGCGGATCAGCACGCAGCGGCGACGACTGTCGGTCATCAGACGGGCGGCCTCGGCGACGGATGTCTCGGGCGCGCAGGTCAGGGCCGGTGCGTGCAGCAGTTCTCCGACCGGCCGCATCGCTGGGTCGCGCACCACCAGCGGTTCGTTCATGGGCCCCATCCTGACAGGAACGCCAGGGAGACCGGCGCTGTGAGCGGTCCGAAATGGTGGTGTAACAGGCGTCATCACCCCGAAACGCAACCGCTACACGGCGAAACGCGGGAGACACCGTCAGAAAACGGGCGCCACGAAAACTGTCAACCGACAGAAACCCCGCCGACCGCGCACCTCGCAGGAGAGCCCATGACGACCGTGGCATCAAAGACCGGTGATGACGGTGACCTCGCCGATTTCGGGTACGAGCAGCAGCTGCACCGCTCCCTCGGCAAGTTCGCCTCGTTCGCCGCCGGTTTCTCGTTCGTCTCCATCCTCACCACGATCTTCCAGCTGTTCGGCCTCGGCTTCGGATTCGCCGGCCCGGCCTTCTTCTGGACCTGGCCGGTGGTCTTCCTGGGCCAGTTCATGGTTGCGCTGTGCTTCGCCGAACTCGCTGCGCGGTACCCCATCTCGGGAGCGATCTACCAGTGGTCACGCCGCATGGCGGGGGAGGTGATCGGCTGGTTCGCCGGCTGGTTCATGATCCTCGCCCAGATCGTCACCGCCTCCGCTGCGGCCATCGCACTGCAGGTGGTGCTGCCGAACGTGTGGAGGGGCTTCCAGGTCATCGGCGACGACCCCTCGCTCACCTCGTCGTCCGGTGCCGCCAACGCGGTCCTCCTCGGGTCGGTGCTGCTGGTGCTGACCACGACCGTCAACTGCGTCGGCGTGAACTGGATGTCGCGGATCAACAACATCGGCGTCACCTGCGAGATCATCGGCGTCATCGCGGTGATCGGCATGTTCTTCACGCACGCCCAGCGCGGCCCGCAGGTGGTGTTCGACACCGGTGAGGCCGGCGGCCAGCCCGGCTACATCTGGGCCTGGATCGTCTCCGGCCTGATGGCCGCGTACGTGATGGTCGGCTTCGGATCCGCCGGCGAACTCGCCGAGGAGACCCGTAACCCGCGCCGCGTCGCGCCACGAACCATCCGGCTGGCGCTGTCGGTGTCCGCACTCGGTGGCGGCCTGATGATCGTCGGTGCGCTGATGGCCGCGCCCAGCCTGACAGACGGGCGCCTCGCCACCGAGGGACTGCCGTACGTGCTGAACTCGATCCTGTCCTCGCCGTGGGGCACCCTGCTGCTGGTCGACGTGGCCATCGCGGTGACCGTGTGCACCCTCGCGATCCAGACCGCGGCGTCGCGGCTGATGTTCTCCATGGCCCGCGACGGCCGGCTGCCCGCGTCGTCGGTGCTCTCGAAGGTCAACCCGCGCACCGGAACCCCGATCGCGCCGTCCGTGCTCATCGGCGTGCTGTGCATCGCGGTCCTTGCCGTCAACGTCGGCAACTCGGCGATCTTCGCGACCCTGTCCAGTGTCTGCATCATCCTGATCTACCTGGCGTACCTGCTGGTCACCGTGCCGCTGCTGGTGCGGCGGCTGAAGGGCTGGCCGAACGGCGGACCGCAGGTCGACGCCGAGGGCAAGCCGCTGTTCTCGCTCGGCCGCTGGGGCCTGCCCGTCAACATCGTCGCGGTCGTCTACGGCTCGCTGATGGTGGTCAACCTCGCCTGGCCGCGCGCCGAGATCTTCAACCCGACCGGTGAATACCCGGTCCTGCAGTGGGCCGGTCCGCTCACCGTCGCCGCCGTGGTGCTCCTCGGAGCGCTCTGCTACCCGCGCGGCAAGGCCGTCCCGAACCCCGTCACGATTGGAGCCTGACCCGTGTCCGTGAACACCGCCACCACCAGTGCCGCCCGCGAGCACGCCCGCTCGCAGGCCGGAGAGATCACCGATTCGATGCCGGTGCTGCCCGCGTCCGCGTGGCCGACCCCACCCGCCGGAATCGACTCGGATCGGCTCACCTGGGCCGAGACCGTGCCCGGCGGCCGCTACACGAGCAAGGTCCTCGCCCGGGGGACCCGGATCCGATTGCGGGACACCGGCGGTCGCGCCTGCGCCACCGTCCTGCTGTACCGCGCCGACGCCCCGCACGAGCGCCTCAACGTGGCCGACACCGTGAAGGTGCCGTGGCAGGCGTACCTCGGGGTCGGGCATCCGCTGCTCTCCGACCAGGGACGGGTGCTCGCGACCGTGGTCGCTGACACCTCCGGCGCCCACGACACCTTCTGCGGCACGACCACTCTCGCCGGCAACACCGCCAAGTACGGCGACGGCACCGTGCACTCGGCTTCGCCTGCCGGCCGGGAACTGCTCACCCTCGCCGCCGCCAAGCATGACCTGGCCCCGCGTGACCTGCCGCCGGCACTGTCCTTCTTCCACGGTGTCCGCGTGGAACCGGACGGTGCGCTGACTCCGACCGGAAACGCCGGGCCCGACACCGCGGTCGAACTGCTGCTGCACCTGCCGGTGATCGTGCTGATCGCCAACACCGCCCACCCCCTCGACGTCGCCGAGGAGTTCCCGACCACCTCGCTCGAGGTGCTCGCGTGGCAGGCACCGGAGGACCTCGACGACCTTCCGAACGACGACCCCGAGTACCTCCGCGCGGTACTGAACACCGAAGACAGCTGGACTGCGGCGCAGTCCGATCTCACCCTGACCGCGTCGCGGTTCGGAAAGGACGCCCGATGACCGCCACCCTGCTCGCCGCCGAGGCCCTCGCGCTCGTTCCCGGCACCGTCGTCCTCGACGAGATCGTTGGCTCCCGCGGACCGTGGTCGGCGGTCGTCCGCGCCGGCGACGTCCTCACCATCGTGGACCTGCACGGCAACCAGGCCGTCGACACCCTGATCTACTCGGCCGCCGACCGCACCGCCCGCTACGACGCCGCGGCCACCGTCACCGCGCAACGCAACCTGTTCCTCACCACCGGATCGGTGCTGCGCGCCCAGGACGGCACGGCGTTGATGACGATCGTCGGCGACGAGGTCGGCAACCACGACACCGTCGGAGGCGCCTGCTCGCAGGAGTCGAACACCCTTCGGTACGGCCACCACACCCGGCACCAGCACGCCTGCGTCGAGAACTTCCTGATCGAGGGCGCGAAGTGGGGCCTGGGCAAGCGTGACCTGGTCTCCAACATCAACTTCTTCATGAACGTGCCCGTCGACGCGGACGGCACCCTCGGCATCGTCGACGGACTGTCGGCTCCCGGCAAGCGCCTGGCACTGCGCGCCGAGATCGACGCGCTGGTGCTCGTGTCGAACTGCCCGCAGATCAACAACCCGTGCAACGGTTTCGACCCCACCGAGGTCCGGATGATCGTCACCCGTGAGGAGGAGCGATGACCAGCGTTGCGGTCGAGCGGCCGGGAATGCTGGCCACCGTCCAGGATTGGCCGGGCCGGGTCGGATACTGGCAGATCGGCGTGCCGCCGTCGGGGCCGATGGACGACCTGTCGTTCCGGCTCGGCAATGTCGCGGTCGGAAATCCTGAGGGCGCAGCGGGTCTGGAGTTCACGATGTCCGGTCCCGCCCTCCGGTTCGCCGAGCAGGCCGTCGTCTGCGTCACCGGCGCGCCGGTGCGGGTCCGAGTGGACGGGATCACGGTGCCGTCCTGGCAGCCCGTCACAGTCCCCGCGGGCGGACTGCTCGACATCGGTACCGTCAGCGGTCCCGGACTGAGGATCTACCTGCTGATCCAGGGCGGCATCGACGTTCCCGACCACCTGGGCAGTGGAGCGACGTTCACCCTCGGCCGCTTCGGTGGACACGAGGGCCGGGTGCTGCAGGCCGGCGACGTGCTCACCCTCGGATCGACCGGGAATCCGGATCTGGCGCAGCCGGTTCCGGGTGAGCACCGGCCCGTGATCGCCGGCCGCTGGGAGATCGCGGTCACCGAGGGGCCGCACGGTGCGCCGGAGTTCTTCACTCGCGCCGACATCGACACCCTCTACGCCACCGACTACGAGGTGCACTTCAACTCCGACCGCACCGGCGTCCGCCTCGTCGGCCCGCAGCCGGACTGGGCCCGCGCCGACGGCGGCGAGGCCGGTCTGCACCCGTCCAACATCCACGACAACGCGTATTCCGTCGGAGCACTGGACTTCACCGGTGACACTCCGATTCTGCTCGGACCGGACGGACCCAGCCTGGGCGGGTTCGTGTGCCCGGTCACCGTGGTCGCCGCCGAGCGCTGGAAGCTCGGACAGCTCAGCCCCGGCGATCGGGTTCGGTTCGTGCCCGTGAAGGCGGCGCACGCGGCGCGTCTGGGGGACCTCGGTGTCGCCCGTCGTGCCGGTCTGCCCGCGGTGTTCTCGTCCGGCGGCGACGGGGACGACGGCGTGATCGCGCGACGCGACGGCACGACGCCGGTCACCTACCGCCGCTCGGGTGACGACAACGTCCTCGTCGAGTACGGCGACCTGACCCTGGACCTGTCGTTGCGGGCCCGTGTCCACGCCCTGCACCAGCGCCTCGAGGCGGAGAAGCCGGGCGGGCTGCTCGACCTGACCCCGGGGATCCGGTCCCTTCAGGTCCGGGTCGACCCGGACGTGCTTCCCGTGCCCACGCTGATGGGTCTGCTCGCCGAGGCGGAGGAGCAGATTCCCGACTCGTCGCAGCTGGTGGTGCCCAGCAGGCACGTGCGGATGCCGCTGTCGTGGGACGACCCGTCCACCCGTGAAGCGATCAAGCGGTACATGCACGGCGTGCGCGCCGACGCGCCGTGGTGCCCCTGGAACATCGAATTCATCCGCCGGATGAACGGACTCGACTCGGTCGCCGACGTCTTCGACACCGTCTTCGACGCCGAGTACCTGGTGCTGGGCCTCGGCGACGTGTACCTCGGCGCCCCCGTCGCGACCCCGCTCGATCCTCGCCACCGCCTGGTCACCACCAAGTACAACCCGGCGCGGACCTGGACGCCGGAGAACGCGGTCGGGATCGGTGGTGCCTACCTCTGCATCTACGGGATGGAGGGACCGGGCGGCTACCAGTTCGTCGGTCGCACCACCCAGGTGTGGAACCACCGGTTCCCGGACAACTCGCGGGCCTTCGAGGACGGCACGCCGTGGCTGCTGCGGTTCTTCGACCGGATCTCCTGGTACCCGGTCGAGCCCGACGAACTTCTCGAGCTGCGCGCGGAGACCGCCGCCGGGGGACCGGGCGGTGTGCAGATCACCGACGGCAGCTTCTCGCTCGCCGAGCACGAGAAGTTCCTCGCGTCGAACGCCGACTCGATCGCGGCGTTCCGGACGACGCAGTCGGCGGCCTTCGCCGCTGAGCGCGACGCCTGGGCGGCCGCCGGGGAGTTCGCGAAGACCGGTGAGGCGGCCGCCTGACCTGAGTGAACGGATGAAAGCCGGGTTTGTCCGGGTTGCGGGAGAGGGGTGAACGGGTGTTCACTGCACAAGGGTGAATACCCGTTCACCCCCTTCTTTTTCCGAGTTCGCATCCCGGAGTTGCCCCTTGTCAGTCCACTCGAAGCCGTCCCGTAGCTCGACACCGTCGTCGCGGGCGTCGACCGGGGTGCTCACCACCGTGCTCTGCCTGTCCGGCACGCTCGTCGCCCTGCAGCAGACCCTGGTCATCCCGCTGCTCGCCGAGTTCCCGACCATCCTCGACATCGACTACACGACGGCGTCCTGGCTGGTCACGATCACACTGCTGACCGCCGCGATCGCCACCCCGATCGTCTCCCGGCTGGCCGACATGTTCGGGAAACGGCGCATGATGCTGGTCTCGTTGGGCACCATGATCGTCGGCTCGATCATCGCCGCAGTCGGCGCGAGCTTCCCCGCGGTGCTGGTCGGACGCGGAATGCAGGGACTGGCCTCCGCTCTCGTCCCCGTCGGTATCGGCATCCTGCGCGACGAGCTGCCCAAGTCGAAGGTCGCCGGGGCCACCTCCCTGATGAGCGCCACCCTCGGCATCGGTGCCGCGCTCGGCCTGCCGCTGGCCGGCCTGATCTACGAGCACCTGGGATGGTCCGCCATCTTCTGGGTGTCCGCGGGAGCCGGTGTCGCCCTGGTGATCGCGGTGCTCACCGTGGTGCCGGAATCGCCCGTCCGCACACCCGGCCGATTCGACATCGGCGGCGCGGTGCTCCTGTCCGTCGCGCTGGCGTCCCTGCTGCTGGCGATCTCCAAGGGTGGCACCTGGGGCTGGTTCGGCGGCCGCACCGTCGGAGCCCTGGTGATCGCGGCCGTCGCGTTCGCGCTGTGGTTCCCGTACGAGCTGCGGGTCAACCAGCCGATGGTCGACCTGCGGACCTCCGCCCGGCGACCGGTGCTGCTCACCAACATCGCCGGACTCCTCGTCGGCCTGTCCATGTACGCGAACATGATGTCGACCACCCAGCAGTTGGAGATGACCGAGGCCACCGGATACGGGCACGGCCTGTCGGTACTCGTCGCCGGACTGTGCATGATGCCGGCCGGGCTGATGATGGTCGTGGTCGCGCCGATCGCCGCCAAACTGATCCGGCGGATCGGTCCCCGCCTCACCCTGGTCATCGGCGGCCTGGTGCTGGCGGGCGCGTACACCGCGCGGGTCTTCCTGACCGGGTCGGTGCCCCTGATCGTGCTCGGCGCGATGCTCGTCACCTCCGGAACCGCGATCGCCTACGGCGCCATGCCGATGCTCATCATGGGCTCGGTGCCGATCACCGAAACCGCCTCCGCCAACGGTCTCAACACACTGCTGCGCTCGGTCGGCACCTCGGTCTCGAGTGCGGTCATCTCGGCGATCCTGACGACCGTCACCCTCTCCGTCGCCGGACACGAGCTGCCCTCGCTGGCCGCCTTCCAGATCGTGTTCGGGGTCGCCGCCGTCGCGGGTCTCGCGGCCGCCACGGTCGCCGCGTTCATCCCGCGGTCCGCCCACGCCGCGGAGACGCCGCCGATCGCGAAGGCCGCGGCCGACACCGCGCCGGACGAGATCGTCGTCAGCGGAGCGGTGCTGCACTCCGGTATGCGCCCGATCCGGCAGGCCGTGGTCACCGTGCTGCGCACCACCGGCGAGCCGGTCGACTGGAGCCGCGCCGACAACACCGGCGAGTTCTCCGTGGTGCTGCCGCAGCCCGGTCCCTATCTGGTGGTCACCAATGCGGACGGCTGGGCGCCGCGGTCCCAGGTGATCGACTTCGACGGCTCCGACACCCGGCAGTCGGTCGTGCTCACCCACCGGCTCCGGCTCGGCGGGCGGGTCACCGACGGCGGCCACTCGGTCCCGGACGCGGTGGTCAGCCTGGTCAAGGCGACGGGGGAGTACGTGGGCACCACGCGCACCGACGCGGACGGGCACTACGAGTTCGCGCAACCCTCGACGGGGCGCCATCTCGTCACCGTGCTGACCGCCGACCGGCGCACCGCGACCCGGCAATTCGTCCAGTTGTCCCGGCCGGCGGAGATCGACCTCGATCTCGATCCCGACCACGAGGTCGCGGCCGTCGCCGGGGTCGGATCGGGCGCGGGCACGGTGGCGCCGTGACCGCGTCCACGAGGGAGACGGTGATCGCCGCCGCCCGGGACCTCTTCGCCCGGCGCGGCTACACCGCGACGACCATCAAGGACATCGCCGCCGCGGCCGGCTGCTCCCCGGCGCTGGTGATGAAGCTGACGGGCAGCAAGGCCGAACTGTTCGCGGCCGCGGATCCGTCGGCGTCCGTCCTCGAGGAGCCGTCGCACGCGGTGCCCGACGAGCCGCCCGCGGCGGCGGAGCCGATCGGGTACCAACTGGTCCGCAGGCTCCTCGACCGCCGCGACAACGACGAGCCCGACCCGCTCGCCATGGCGCCGACGCTGATCCACGAAGCGGTCGATCAGGACACCGCGCGCGAGGACATCCGGCGCCGCTACGTGAGGGCCATCGCGGACCGGATCGGTGACACCTCAACCGAACTCGTCCGCACCCATCTGGTGCTCACCACGATGCTCGGACTTGCGAGCGGGGTCCGGAGTGTCGGTCTGCTCGGACCCGACGTCATCGGCCGCGAGGACCTGATCCGGCGCTACGGCGGGCTGGTGCAGGCCATCGTCGACGAGCCCCTCGACGTACGGCCGCCAGGCTGCCATCGTTGAGGTGTGAGTCGAGGAGGCGACCGTGATGGAAGCGAAGAAGTGGTCGGTGACCATCGAAATCGACGAGCACGACGGCCGGACCCGGGCCAAGGCCCGGCTGCATGCAGAGGGTAAACCGGAACTGGTGGGCGTCGGGTTGGCCAGGCTCAATCCGACCGACGCGGACGTCCCCGCGATCGGCGACGAGCTGGCGGCGGCCCGTGCGTTCGCGGATCTGTCGCACAAGTTGATCGAGGCCACCGCGGCCGACATCGAGGCGAGCACCCACCGCAAGGCCCTGCTCTACGCGTAGTGCGCCGTCGCGCTACCGGTGGCGCATCGTGCCGGAGAGGATCCCGTCGATCCGTACCGCCGTCACCGCACTGCCACGGAACCCGAGGTAGCCGTCGGGGCGAATCAGATACCCGGCCCCGCCTCGGGATCCGTACATCTGCGCGAACCGGCCATCGTTGTCGCGCAACACGATTCCGGACACATCCGGGATCTGCGCGGCAGGATCGACGATCACGTGACACCGCACCAGCGGGCCGTACCGGTCCATGGTGACGGCGGCCAGGTCGAGCTGCGCGTCGACCTGCTCCGCGTCCGACGCGTACAGCAGCAGCGTGTGCCCGGGGTGACGCAGCAGGTCGTGCACCCGGGCCGGGAGCGCGGTGGAATCCTGACCCAGTCCGCCGGCGTCCGGAGCCCGTTCCCCGGGGTGCGGGCCGGGATCGTTCTCGGAATGCCCGTCGGCACCGACGAGGGGGCTGTCCGGATAGGCGACGAGCAACTGGGCCTCCCGCAGGACCGCGACGGACGCGTCGGTCTCGCCTGCGCCGATGCCCTGACGGGCGTGCCGCACGGTCCGGCCGACCACCTCCTCGCCGACCGGATGCCGTTCCAGGTGGTAGGTGTCGAGGAGGTCCTCGGCGGCCAGGCCCTGCACCGCCAGTGCCAGCTTCCACGCCAGGTTGGTGGCGTCCTGGACGCCGGTGTTCATGCCCTGCGCGCCGGTCGGCGGATGGATGTGCGCGGCGTCGCCCGCGAGGAACACCCGGCCGTGCGAATAGCGCGCGGCGAGGCGGTGACTGATCCGGAACACCGACGACCAGCGCAGATTCGACGCGGTCGTGGGCTCCGGCGCGAGCCGGTCCAGGACGGCCTGGACGTGATGCAGTTCGGGGGCCCGGCCGCCCTCGAGCCCGTGTGCGACCGCGCCCGGCGTCGCCGCCGTCGCCAACTCGTCGGGGACGAGCATCGAGATCCGGTAGCGATGACGGCCGGGCAGTGGGATCGCGACCATCAGGTCGTCCACCGAGCCGTCGGTGTGGTGCATCGCCCGGACGCCGAATCCGGCGGGCAGCGACCAGTCGACCTCGACGTCGGCGAGCATGTACTCCTCGGGGAACGCGTCGCCCTCGAACTCCACGCCGAGCCCCTTGCGGACCAGTGAGTGCGCGCCGTCGCACCCGACCAGGTAGCGGGACGAGACCGTGGAACCGCCTCGCGGCCCGTGCAGGGTCGAGGTGACCGTGTCGTCGTGCTGATCGAAGCCGGTGAACTCGACTCCGCGCGTGACGTGGCCGCCGTGGGCGGCGAGGGCGTCGGCCAGGATTCGTTCGGTCTCGTACTGCGGCATCGCGACGAACCGGTACGGGATGACGTCCGGGAGCGGCATCTCCATTCGCACGGCCGCGGCATCGTCGGAGTACACGAGTTGGCCGCGCATCGTGATCGACGCGTCGAGCGCAGCTCGGACGATCCCCATCGAGTCGAACACCTCGAGGGTTCGTGGCGAGACACCGACCGCCTTCGCGAACGGCGCGCGTTCCGGCCGCCGATCGACGACGAGGACGTCGACGCCGCGGCGGCGCAACTGCACCGCCAGGGTGAGCCCGACCGGTCCGGCTCCCACGATCAGGACGTCGGTGCTGGTGTGCGGAAACTTCGGATCGACTGCCGAGGTCATGGTTTCGATTGTCGCAGGTGATCGCCTGGGCGGCATACCGATTCGCGGCGGGGCTTGACTTGCCATAGAACACGTGTTCGACTGTGCGCATGCGTTGGCAGGGGCAGACACTCGAGGCCGTGCAGTCGGAGATCGACGACGGTGCCCTGCCCGGTCTGGCCCGGGTGGGGCACGTGCGCAGCGTACAGACTCCCGAGTTCGAGGGGATCACCTTCCACGAGGTGCTGTGCAAATCGGCGCTGAACAGGGTGCCGGACGGATCGCCGCTGCCGTTCCGGTTCACCGTCAACGCTTTTCGGGGCTGTTCGCACGCCTGTCGGTACTGCTTCGCGCGTCCCACACACGAGTACCTCGACCTCGACGCCGGAGCCGATTTCGACAGCCAGGTCGTGGTCAAGACCAATATCGCCGCCGTGTTGCGCCGCGAGCTGGCCCGCCGGTCGTGGAAACGCGAGCCGGTCGCGCTCGGCACCAACACCGACCCTTACCAGCGAGCCGAGGGCCGCTACCGGCTGATGCCGGGCATCATCGGCGCACTCGCCGAATCGGGGACGCCGTTCTCGATCCTGACCAAGGGCACGCTGCTGCGCCGGGACCTGCCGATGCTGACCCTCGCCGCCCGGCAGGTGCCCGTGTCGATCTCGGTGTCGCTCGCGATCGGTGACGCCGAGCTGCAGAAGGCGATCGAACCCGGTACGCCCTCGCCTCGGGCCAGGCTCGAGCTGATCCGTGCGATCGCGGATGCCGGTTTCGACTGCAACGTCATGGTCGCGCCCGTGATCCCGTATCTCACCGACTCCACCGCGCATCTCGACGGACTGCTCGCCTCGATCGCCGAAGCCGGCGCGAGCGGGGTCACCGTGTTTCCGATGCACCTTCGCGGCAGCACCCGGGGTTGGTTCCTGAACTGGCTCGCCGAACACCATCCCGCGCTGATTCGCCGCTACCGGCAGCTGTACGGCCGCGGCGCGTACGTCACACCCGAGTACAAGACGTGGCTGCGCGGGCGTGTCACCCCGCTGGTCGAGAAGTACGGGCTCGGCCGCGGCGATGTCGCCGATGACGGTGCCGGTGATCGCCTCACGGGTGCCACCGGCCCGCGGCAGGAGTCCGCCTCGCCCACACGGGAACTCATCGGTGCCGGTGCGGCGCCGGCGCTCACCCTGTTCTGATCGAGTGTCACCGCCCGGCTCGGTGCGCAACGGGCGGGTAGATTCCGGCTGGACGGCACGAGCCATCCGAGTGCGGAGGGTGCGATGAGCGAAGACGGGGACGCGGGCGTCCCGGAGACGCCGGAACCGGCCGCGCCGAAGCGGGCCGAGGACGAGGGGCGCAGGGCGAACATCCGCTGGCTGCGACTGGCCATCGTGTACGTGCTGCTCGCGATCGCCGCCTACCAGATGTCGGGTTGGCTCTTCCACAACCTGCGCGGCTTCCTCGGCCTGCTGTTCCTGGCCTGGCTCGCGAGCGTCACCATCGAGCCGGTCGTCGACTGGTTCGAACGCAGAGGGCTGCGGCGCGGCGCGGGTACCGGCATCGTGATGGTCGCGCTGATCCTGTTCGCCATCGGATTCGTCGCGGTCTTCGGTGCCCTGCTCGCCGAGCAGCTCGCCCAGCTGCTGACCGCGCTGCCGGACGCGCTGTCCAGGGTGACCGAGTGGGCCAACCGAACCTTCGGCACCGACTTCGCCACCGGCAAGGATCTGATCAAGATCACCCCGGAGACGATCAAGGACCTCGCGCAGAAGTACACGCCCAGCGTGCTCGGGGTGGTGTCGTCTCTGGTCGGGGTCGTCTTCCAGGGCCTGACGCTGCTGATGTTCGTCTTCTACATGTCGGCGGAGGGTCCGCAGCTGCGGCGGACGATCTCGCGGTGGTTCCCGGCGCGGCAGCAGGAGATCATCTCCACGGTGTGGGGGATCTCGGTCGACAAGGCGGGCGGGTACGTGGTGTCCCGGCTGATCCTGGCCGCCGTCAGCGCCTTCGCCACCGGGATCTTCCTGATGGTGATCGGGGTACCGTACTGGCTGCCGCTGGCGATCTGGACCGGTGTGGTCTCGCAGTTCATCCCGACCCTCGGCACCTACCTGGCGATCGCGCTGCCGGCGATCATCGCTGCGGCACAGCAGCCGATGGACGGTGTGTGGGTGGTCGTGTTCGGCACCGCCTACCAGCAGGTGGAGAACTACCTGTTGCACCCGCGGATCACGTCCAAGACGGTCTCGATCCACCCGGCGGTGGCGTTCGGGTCCGTCATCGTCGGCGCCTCCCTGTTCGGCGCGGTGGGCGCGCTGGTGTCCGTGCCGGTCGTCGCGGTCATCCAGGCGATCGTCGAAACCTACGGTCGCCGTTACGAACTCGTGCACGAGCAGCACGCCGAACCGGAGGCGCCGCCACCCGGATGACGCGACGGCCACCACCGGCGAGCGTCGGTGGCGGCCGTCTGCGAAGTGCGTCGGAGATCAGCTTCCCAGTGCCGCCGGGTTGTCCAGGTCACGGGCCGCGTAGGTGTTGCAGTCCGCGACCTTGCCGGTCTTGTAGCCGGTGAGGAACCACTTCTGCCGCTGCTCGGCGGAACCGTGCGTCCAGCCCTCCGGGTTGACCCGGCCGGTCGCGGCCTTCTGGATGCGATCGTCACCGACCGACGATGCCGCGGAGAGGGCGTCCTTGATGTCGGACTGCGACAGCGGCTTCAGGAACGGGGCACCGCCGTCGGGGCCGGGCTGGTTGTCCGCGTAGTGCGCCCAGATGCCGGCGTAGCAGTCGGCCTGCAGCTCGGTGCGCACGGCACCGGACTCCGGACCCTGCGGGTCCGTCTGCGCACGCCCGATGTCCCCGAGCTGGTTCTGGATGTGGTGGCCCACCTCGTGCGCGACCACATACTCCTGGGCGAGCGGGCCGCCGGAGGACCCGTACTGGTCGACGAGCAGCTGGAAGAAGCTGGTGTCGAAGTAGGCGGTGGTGTCCGCGGGGCAGTAGAAGGGGCCGACCTCGCTGGTGGCGGTGCCGCAGCCGGTGTTCACGGCACCGGAGAACAGCATGACGCCCGGCTCGACGTAGCGGGTGCCGGTCTGGGCCTCGAGCTGCTGACCCCACACCGAGTCCAGGCTGGCTGCGGTGAACGCGACCCGGCAGTTCACGTCCCGGTTCGCGTCGGCGCCGGTTTCGCAGTTCTGCAGGGTGTCGACCGCGCCGGTGCCGAGCTGCGAGCTGTCGGTGGCGCCCGAGAGGTTGCCGAGCAGTGTGCCCGGGTTGCCGCCGAGCAGGAGAGCGAGGACCAGAACCACGAGGCCACCCAGGCCGCCGCCGAGCGCGAACTTGCCGCCCCGGCCGCCGCCACCACCGCCTCCTCCGACCTGGACCCGGCCCGAGTCGATCCGTGTGCCCTCGTTGAAGGTCATTGCCTGCCACCCTTTGCTGTCGCATTACTCGATGACGTATCAGCTTGGCACGCTTGGCGTCGTTCGCGATGCTCCGGTGCATTGTGTCTTCGCATCCGCACCTCCGTAGGATCACAGGACAAGAAGTCCCAGATCCTGTGTGACTGGAAGTGTGAAAGGAACCCCGTGCTGCGCACCCATCTCGCCGGCTCGTTGCGAGCCGAGCAGGCCGACCAGACCGTCACCCTCACCGGCTGGGTTGCGCGGCGACGCGACCACGGCGGCGTCATCTTCATCGACCTGCGTGACGCGTCGGGTGTCTCCCAGGTGGTCTTCCGCAGCGAGGACGTCCTCGAGCAGGCACACAAGCTGCGCGCCGAGTACTGCGTGAAGGTCACCGGTGTCGTCGAGGTCCGACCCGAGGGCAACCAGAACTTCGAGATCCCCACCGGCGCGATCGAGGTCAACGCAACCCACCTCGAGGTGCTCGGCGAGAGTGCGCCGCTGCCGTTCCAGCTCGACGACAACCCCGGCGAGGAAGCGCGGCTCAAGTACCGCTACCTGGACCTGCGCCGCGAGGGACCGGCGCACGCGATCCGGCTGCGGTCCAAGGTCAATGCCGCCGCGCGCGAGGTGCTCGCACACCACCAGTTCGTCGAGGTCGAGACCCCGACCATGACCCGTTCGACCCCGGAGGGCGCGCGCGACTTCCTCGTGCCCGCGCGCCTGCAGCCGGGCAACTTCTACGCGCTCCCGCAGTCGCCGCAGCTGTTCAAGCAGCTGCTGATGGTCGGCGGCATCGAGCGGTACTACCAGATCGCCCGCTGCTACCGCGACGAGGACTTCCGCGCCGATCGGCAGCCGGAGTTCACCCAGCTCGACATCGAGATGAGCTTCGTGACGCAGGAGGACGTGATCCTCCTCGCCGAGGAGATCCTGGCCAACCTGTGGAAGCTGATCGGGCACGAGATCACCACCCCGATCCGGCGGATGACGTACGCCGACGCGATGCGTCTCTATGGCTCCGACAAGCCCGACCTGCGGTTCGGTGTGGAGCTCGTCGAGTGCAAGGAGTTCTTCAAGGACACCACCTTCCGGGTGTTCCAGGCCGAGTACGTCGGTGCGGTCGTCATGCCCGGCGGTGCGAGCCAGCCGCGGCGTCAGCTCGACGCCTGGCAGGAGTGGGCCAAGCAGCGTGGCGCCAAGGGCCTCGCCTACGTGCTCGTCGGCGAGGACGGCGAGCTCACCGGCCCGGTCGCGAAGAACCTCACCGACACCGAGCGCGCAGGTCTGACCGACCACGTCGGCGCGAAGCCCGGCGACTGCATCTTCTTCGCCGCCGGCACCACCAAGTCGTCTCGTGCCCTGCTCGGCGCCGCCCGTGGCGAGATCGCCCGCAAGCAGGACCTGATCGACCCGAACGAGTGGGCCTTCGTGTGGATCGTCGACGCGCCGCTGTTCGAGCCGACCTCGGACGCGGTCGCCGGCGGCGACGTCGCGCTCGGCTACAGCGCGTGGACCGCGGTACACCACGCGTTCACCTCTCCGAAGCCGGAGTCGATGCACACCTTCGACACCGATCCGGGTTCGGCGCTCGCCTACGCCTACGACATCGTCTGCAACGGCAACGAGATCGGCGGCGGCTCGATCCGTATCCACCGCAAGGACGTCCAGGAGCGCGTCTTCAAGGTGATGGGCATCTCGCACGAGGAGGCGGAGGAGAAGTTCGGCTTCCTGCTCGACGCCTTCGCGTTCGGTGCGCCGCCGCACGGCGGCATCGCGTTCGGCTGGGACCGGATCACCGCGCTGCTCGCCGGCATGGACTCCATCCGCGAGGTGATCGCGTTCCCGAAGTCCGGTGGCGGTGTCGACCCGCTCACCGAGGCACCCGCGCCGATCACCGAACTGCAGCGCAAGGAGTCGGGCATCGACTTCAAGCCGGAGCCCGAAGAGGCCTGACCTCCCGCTCCCGAGCCGGCCGTGACCGTTTCGCAACAAAGCGTACGGACCGGTCCGTTCCTGCTGGTCGGCTCGGGAGCAATGCGGTAACGGGTGTCATCGACATCGACGAGTGCACCCACGGTGTCACTTCGGACGGGTAGGTTGTGTGTCGCTATGACCGCACTCTTGGCTGATCCAGTTTCAGAAGTGGTTGCCGCGGCCGAACGGCTGCTCGAGCGCCGGACCGGCGCACCGGTGACCCTCGTCGATCCCGTCGATCTCGGGGGAAGCGGCCGCACCGTCGTGCTGCGCGTCCGGTGCGCCGCGAACCCGTTCTCGCTGCCCCGAACCCTGGTGATCAAGCAGGTTCGGGAGCTCTCCGAGGTCGCGCACGCGCGCAGCGTCGCCGTATACCCGCATGGCACGTTCGGCTCTGCCGAAGGCGCCACGGCCGGTCCCGGTGACGAGGTGCGCGGCGAGGTCGCCGACACCGCCTTCCTGCGCGAAGCGGTGTCGTACCAGTTCGCGACCGCGCTGGCGACCGACACCCGGCCCGGTCCGTCGCTGATCGCCTACGACCTGTCCGCCCGCCTGCTGATCCTCACCGACCTCGGGGACGCCACCCCACTCGCGCGGCTGCTCGTGCGGCAGGACGAGTCCGTTGTGACCAACTCGCTGATGGCCCTCGCCCAGTCGATGGGCCGGATGCACGCCGCGACCGTCGGGCGGGAGGAGGACTTCACCGCGCTGCTGCGCCGATCGGGTGTCGCGCAGCTCGGCAACGCCGTCTCCGGCCAGGTCACGTCCACCGTTCCCAAGCTGCCCGGCATGCTGGACCGCGATCTCGGCGTCGGTGTGGCACCCGAGGTCTTCGAGATCGCGCAGCGGGCGACCGCCCTGTTCGACGGCGGCCGGCACCGCGCGTTCAGCCCGTCCGACCTGTGCCCGGACAACATCATCGTCAACGACGAAGGCGTGCGGTTCCTCGACTACGAGTGGGGCGGATTCCGGGATGCCACCCTCGACCTCGCGTACGCGCTGATCTCGTTCCCCGGCTGCCTGTGCAGCTTCGAACTGTCCACCCAGAGGTCGCTGGCGATGATCGAGGCATGGCGAGCCGAGGTCGTCGGAATGTGGCCGCAGCTCGCCGACGACCGCACCCTCTACTCCCGGCTCCTCGAGGCTCAGCTGGTGTGGGTGTGGCTGTCGACCTACTGGTTCCTGCCCGAGGACCACACCCGCATCGCCGCGGTCCGCGAGCACCAGCTGTCGGCGCCGCGGTCGAAGGCGCTGACCGCGCGGTGGCGGGCACTCGGCGAGTTCGCCGAGCACGCCCAGGTGGCCGCGGTCGCCGACCACGCCCACGACGTTGCAGAACGGCTCGTGGACGTCTGGACCTGAGGCCCGACGTTGGTCGCCGGCTCACCTGGGCCGGCGACCCCGTCCGTTCTTCAGCCGGACCGGCCGGTCAGGGCAGCGGCGTCGTCGGGGAGAGTCGCTGGGTGCCGTCGGCGACCGCCAGGCTGGCGCCGACCCGGGCGGTCGCGCCGGGATCGACCGGGTCCGACAGGAAATACCAGTCCATCTGGGCGCGCCTGCTGTCCACATCGAAGATTCCGTAGCCGTGCGAGTCCAGCTCCACGTAACGCAGGTGCCGATTCGTCGCCTGCAGTGCGGCCTCGACGGCCGGTGACGCGGTCCGTGGCGGCACGCCGAGTGTGTCGTCGATGTTCGGTGACGTCACCGACGGCACCACGAACTCGGTGCCGACGGTGAGGCCGGTGGGCCAGGCCGCCGCATCGACGGGGAGTTCCGCGGCCCACGACGAGTGGATGTCCCCGGTCAGGAAGACGGTGTTCGGTACCGCGCCCGCGGCGAGCGCGTCGAACAGCCGACGCCGGTCGGCGGTGTACCCGTCCCACTGGTCGGCGTTGTACGGCAGTCCGGCGCTCGGCAGCCCGACCGCGTCGGTCAGGGCCTCGGTCGTGCGAACATCCAACGGCGGCAACAGGACCGGTGCGATCATCACCGGATTGCCGACCAGCCGCCAGTGCGCCGGGGACGTCGTCAGCCCGGACGTGAGCCAGTCCAGCTGAGTGCGGCCGGTGATGCTGCGGTCGGGGGAGTCGACGGCCGCCGACGTGGCGGGCACCTGCTCGTCGCGGTCGCTGCGCAGATCCAGCATCGACAGTTCCGCGAGCCGGCCGAACCGGAAGCGCCGGTACAGCGGCTGATCGGTGCGGATCACACGGACCGGCATCCATTCCAGGTAGGCGCGCTTGCCCGCGGCGTAACGGCTCGCCCAGTTCCCCTCGGTCGCGGGCGTGTGGTTCTCGGCGCCACCCACCCAGGCGTTGTCCGCGGTCTCGTGATCGTCCCAGGTGGCGATGAACGGCAGCCGGGCGTGCAGCGCCTGCAGGTCCGGGTCGGTCTTGTACTGCGCGTGCCGGATCCGGTAGTCCGCGAGCGAGACGATCTCGTGCGGCGGATCGTGCGGTCGCACCGATCCGCCGCGGGCGCCGTACTCGCCGCGGCCGTATTCGTAGATGTAGTCGCCGAGATGCACGATCGCGTCGAGGTCGTCGCGGGCGGCGAGATGGCGGTACGCCGAGAAGTACCCGGCCTCCCAGTTGGAACACGACACCACACCGAACCGGAGCCGGGCGACGTCGGCGTCGACGTGCGGAGCGGTCCGGGTGCGGCCGGTCGCGGACCGCGTCCCGTCGGGCGCGGTGAACCGGTAGTGGTAACCCGTCGCCGGCGCCAGCCCCGTGACGTCCACCTTCACGGTGTGGTCGGCGTCCGGGGACGCGGTCACGGTGCCCGTCCGGACCACGGAGGTGAACCCGGGATCGGCGGCGACCTCCCAGCGCACCGGCACCGGCACCCCCGCGCCCGATCCAGGCACGGCCTCCGGGGACGGGGTGATCCGGGTCCAGACGATCACCCGGTCGGGCAGCGGATCCCCGGAGGCGATCCCGTGCGCGAACGCGGGGACCGGGGCCGCGGCCGCCGTCCGGCCCGACAGCAGTGCTGCGCCGGCGGCGAGGGTCGAGCCGCGCAGCAGTGTGCGCCGGGTGAACAGGGGTGTGTCGTTGGCGGGCATCCCTGGATGACAGCCGAAGCTGGACGGTTGTTCAATCGCTGACGGCGGTTCCGATCGGGTGTTCACGCACTGTTCCGACAGCGGTCGCCCACCGGTCGCCGACCGCGCCCAGCCGGGTAGGTTCGAGCCCGTGAGCGATTGGCTGGGACCGTCCGACAGCGCGGCCGAGGAGAGCGGCCTGTTCGAGGCGCCGGGCGCCGACCGGGAACCGGCCGCGGGCGCAGGCGGCGTCACCGGCGGGCTCGCACCGACCCGGCCCGACGCGCCTCTGGCGGTCCGGATGCGCCCCGAGACGCTCGGGGAGGTGCTCGGCCAGGATCATCTCCTCGGCCCCGGCGCGCCGCTGCGCCGTCTCGTCGAGGGGTCGGGTGCGGCGTCGGTGATGCTGTACGGCCCGCCCGGCACCGGCAAGACCACCCTCGCGTCGCTGATCTCCCGGGCAACCGGGCGCCGGTTCGAGGCGCTGTCGGCGCTGTCCGCCGGCGTCAAGGACGTCCGCGCCGTCATCGACCTCGCCCGGCGCCGGCTCACGGCAGGGGAGCAGACCGTCCTGTTCATCGACGAGGTGCACCGTTTCTCCAAGACCCAGCAGGACGCGCTGCTCGCGGCCGTGGAGAACCGGATCGTGCTGCTGGTCGCCGCAACCACCGAGAACCCGTCGTTCTCCGTCGTCTCGCCGCTGCTGTCGCGGTCCCTGGTGTTGCAGCTGAAGTCGCTGACCGAGGGCGACATCCGGCAACTGCTCGACCGGGCGGTGACCGACCCGCGGGGACTCGGCGGCGCGGTCACGCTGACCGAGGAGGCCACCGATCACCTGGTCCGGCTGGCGGGCGGTGATGCGCGGCGGGCGCTGACCGCGTTGGAGGCCGCGTCCGGGACGGTCCTAGATCGTGGCGACGCGGTGGTCGACCTGGAGGCGGTCGAGGCCAGCGTCGACAAGGCCGCAGTCCGCTACGACCGCGACGGGGACCAGCACTACGACGTCACCAGTGCGTTCATCAAGTCGCTGCGCGGCTCCGACGTGGACGCCGCGCTGCACTACCTGGCGCGGATGATCGTCGCAGGCGAGGACCCGAGGTTCATTGCCCGCCGCCTGATGATCCACGCCAGCGAGGACGTCGGCATGGCCGATCCGACCGCGTTGCAGACCGCGACCGCGGCCGCGCAGGTCGTGCAGCTCGTCGGGATGCCGGAGGCGCAGCTCGCGCTGGCGCAGGCCACCATCCACATCGCGACCGCCCCGAAGTCCGGCGCCGTGACCGCGGCCCTCGGCGCCGCGATGGCCGACATCCGGGCGGGCAAGGCCGGGACGGTGCCGCCGCACCTGCGCGACGGCCACTATGCCGGGGCGCAGAAACTCGGCAACGCGATCGGCTACAAGTACCCGCACGACACCACCGACGGCGTGCTCGCGCAGCAGTACCCGCCGGACGAACTCGTCGGCGTCGACTACTACGAGCCGACCACCCACGGCGCCGAACGCGAGATCGGCGCGCGGGTCGGCAAGCTGCGGCGGATCGTGCGCGGCTGACGCCTCCGGTGCGTGATCTTCACCCCACCGAGTGTGCAGATCACGTCCGGTGCGCGGCTGCGCAGAAGAACTCGAATGACGCTGACGTTAAGCTTGTGAAGGGTCGATTTGCCGTACCCGGCGACATCGACGACAGATTCAGTAGACACGCGAAGGGCAACCAGGTGCAGACCCACGAGATCCGCAGGCGATTCCTCGACCACTTCGTCAAGGCGGGTCACACCGAGGTGGCCAGCGCCTCGCTGATCTTCGACGACCCCAACCTGCTGTTCGTCAACGCGGGCATGGTGCAGTTCAAGCCGTTCTTCCTCGGCCAGCAGACCCCGGCCTACTCCACCGCCACCAGCGTCCAGAAGTGCGTGCGCACCGGCGACATCGAGAACGTCGGCGTCACCACCCGCCACAACACCTTCTTCCAGATGGCCGGCAACTTCAGCTTCGGCGACTACTTCAAGCGCGGGGCCATCAAGCACGCGTGGTCGCTGCTGACCGACTCCCAGGACGACGGCGGCTACGGCTTCGACCCCGAACGCCTCTGGGTCACCGTCTACCTCGACGACGACGAGGCCCGCGACATCTGGCGCGACGAGATCGGCATCCCCGAGGAGCGCATCCAGCGCCGGGGCATGGCCGACAACTACTGGTCGATGGGCGTCCCCGGCCCGTGCGGCCCGTGCTCGGAGATCTACTACGACCGCGGTCCCGAGTACGGCGCCGAGGGCGGGCCCGAGGCCGACGAGGACCGCTACCTCGAGATCTGGAACCTCGTGTTCATGCAGAACGAGCGTGGCGAGGGCAGCGGCAAGGACAGCTTCGAGATCCTCGGGCCGCTGCCGAAGCAGAACATCGACACCGGCATGGGTGTCGAGCGGGTTGCGTTCCTGCTGCAGGGCGTCGACAACGTCTACGAGACCGACCTGGTGCGACCGGTCATCACCAAGGCGGAGGAGCTGACCGGTCGCACCTACGGCAGCGACCACGACGCCGATGTCCGATTCCGGGTCATCGCCGACCACGCCCGCACCGCGGTGATGCTCATCGCGGACGGCGTCAACCCCGGCAACGAGGGCCGCGAATACGTGCTCCGCCGGCTGCTGCGCCGCATCATCCGCTCCGCGAAGCTCCTCGGTGCCGACAAGCCGAGCATGGGCGAGTTCGTCACCGTCGTCCGCGACACCATGGCGCCGTCCTACCCGGTCCTCGAGTCCGACTTCGAGCGGATCCTCGCCGTCGCGGTCGGCGAGGAGACCGCGTTCCTGCGCACCCTGGCGTCCGGTTCGAGGATGTTCGAGGCCGAGGCCGACGACGTCAAGGCCGCAGGAAAGAAGGTCTTCGGTGGCAACGAGGCGTTCGTCCTGCACGACACCTACGGATTCCCGATCGACCTGACCCTCGAGATGGCGGCCGAGGCCGGCCTGTCCGTCGACGAGGACGGCTTCCGCTCGCTGATGGCCGAGCAGCGCAAGCGGGCCAAGGAGGACGCGCAGGCCCGCAAGCATGCGCACGCCGACCTGAGCATCTACAAGGAATTCGTCGACCGAGGCGAGACCGAATTCACCGGCTTCGTCGAACTGACCACGGAAGCAACGGTTCTCGCGCTGATCTCCGGCGGCGTCCGGGTGCCCACCGCGACCGCCGGGCAGGAGGTCGAGGTCATCCTCGACCGCACCCCGCTCTACGCCGAGTCGGGCGGCCAGATCGCCGACATCGGCACCATCACCGCGCCCGGCCTCAAGGTCCGGGTCCGGGACGTGCAGAAGATCGCCAAGAAGGTGTGGGTGCACAGGGTCACCGTCGAGGAGGGCCAGATCACCGAGGGCGACGCGATCCTCGCGCAGGTCGACCCGTCCTGGCGGTCCGGCGCCACCCAGGGCCACTCCGGCACGCACATGGTGCACGCGGCACTGCGGCAGGTCCTCGGCCCGAACACCACGCAGAAGGGTTCGCTGAACAAGCCCGGGTACCTGCGATTCGACTTCGCGTGGCAGAACCAGCTGTCGGCGCAGCAACTCGCCGACATCGAGGCCGTCGCCAACGAGGCCGTCGCCGCAAACCACACCGTCAACACGTTCGTCACCGACCTGCAGAAGGCCAAGTCGATGGGCGCGATGGCACTGTTCGGCGAGAACTACGGCGACGAGGTCCGCGTCGTCGAGATCGGTGGACCGTTCTCGATGGAGCTGTGCGGTGGCACCCACGTGCAGTCGTCCGCACAGATCGGCCAGATCACGCTGCTCGGCGAGTCGTCCGTCGGCTCCGGGGCGCGGCGCGTCGAGGCCTTCGTCGGCCTCGACTCGTACCGCTACCTGGCCAAGGAACGCGCGCTGCTCGCGGGCGTCGCGACCGCGCTGAAGGTGCCCTCCGAGGAGGTGCCCGGCCGCGTCGAGCAGCTCGTCGAGCGGCTCAAGGTCGCCGAGAAGGAACTCGAGGCCACCAAGGCGGCCGCGGTACTCGCCTCGGCGGCCGGGTTCGTGGAGAAGGCCGAGCGGATCGGGGGCCTGCTCCTGGTCGCCGAGCAGGCGCCCGACGGTGTCTCCGGCGGCGACCTGCGCACCCTCGTCACCGACATCCGCGGTCGCTTCGGCACCGAACCGGCCGTGGTCGTGCTTCTCGGCGCCACCGACGGCAAGGTGCCGTTCGTCGTCAGCGCCAACAAGGCCGCGCAGGACCTCGGCATCAAGTCCGGTGAACTGGTCGGTGCGTTCGGCCCGCTGATCGGCGGCCGCGGCGGCGGCAAGCCGGAGATGGCCCAGGGGGCGGGCGCCGACGCGTCCGGCATCCCCGCCGCGCTCGCCGCGGTCCGGACCCGCGTCGCCGAGCTCGCCGGGTGACCGATGCGCAAGGACCGGGTGCCTCCGAGCCCGGTCGTGCCGACCAGCCCGGCGTCGACGACCCCGGCCGGGGCAGGCGGATCGCCATCGACGTGGGGAGTGTCCGGATCGGGGTCGCGGCGAGCGACCCCGACGGCATCCTCGCCACGCCGGTGGAGACCGTGCCGCGGGCCAAGAGCAGGGCGGATACCAGCGATCTGGCGCGCCTCGTCGCGATAGTCGAGGAATACGAGGCGGTCGAGGTTATCGTCGGTCTGCCGCAAACCCTGCGAGGGGAGCGCGGCGCCGCCGCCGGTCTGGCCCTGCAATTCGCCGACCGGCTCCGGGACCGGATCGCTCCGGTCCCGGTCCGGATGACCGACGAGCGCTTCACGACGGTCACCGCGTCGCGAGCCCTGCGCGAGAGTGGGGTCAAGGCCAAGGGTCAGCGGTCGGTGATCGACCAGGCTGCGGCCGTCGCGATCCTCCAGGGGTGGCTCGATCAGCGAAGCGCGGTGCTGCGTACGGCGCAGACCGAGGATTTTTCGACGGAGGACCACGAGTGACCGACGAGCACCGGCAGTATGTGAGCCGTGCAGACGCCCGCCGAGCCCGTGAGGCCGCGGCCTCCCGCCGCAAACGCGGGCGGAGGGCGACCGTCGTCGCCGCGGCAGTGGTCGGGGTGGCCGCCGTCGCCGGCGCCGGATACGTCGCGAAGGGGCTGCTCGGGGGGCCCGACCTGCCCGCCGACTACGCCGACGGCGAGGCCGGACCGGAGGTGGTCGTCGAGGTCCGCTCCGGTGACACCGCCACCGAGATCGGTGCTCAGATGGCTGAGAAGGACGTGGTGGCAAGTAGTTCCGCGTTCTACAACGCGGCCGTGAAGAACGCGTCGATGAACTCGCTGCAGCCGGGCTTCTACCATGTCGAGTCCAAGCTGCCTGCGGCCCAGGCGGTCAGCGCGCTGGTCGACCCGTCCTCGCGGGTCGGGTCGCTGGTGATCTCCGAGGGTCGGCAGCTGCACGACACCCGGGACGTCAAGACCGGCGCCACCAAACGTGGCATCTACACCCTGATCTCCGAGGCCAGCTGCCTGCCGTCCGCGTCCGGCGCGCTCCAGTGCGTCAGCGTCGCCGACCTCGACGCGGCAGGCGCGGGCGTCGACCTGAGCGCACTCGGCGTCCCCGACTGGGCACTGGCGCAGGTGCGTGGCGTTCCGGATCGCAACCGCCAGCTGGAGGGCCTGATCGCGGCCGGCAGCTGGGACTTCGACCCCGGCGCGACACCCACCGAGATCCTGCGCGGACTGGTCAGCGGAAGCGCCGCCAAGTACGAGGCGACGGGCATCACCACCGCAGGCACGAACGTCGGGCTGAACCCGTACCAGGTGCTGATCGCCGCGTCGCTGGTCGAACGGGAGTCGCTGCCCGCCGACTTCGGGAAGGTGGCCCGGGTGATCGTCAACCGGCTCGCCGTGCCGCAGCGGCTGGAGTTCGACTCGACCGTCAACTACGCGCTCGACACCACCGAACTCGCCACCACCGACGTCGACCGGGCCACCGTCACGCCGTGGAACACGTACGCCAAGGACGGGCTGCCCGCCACCCCGATCTCCTCGCCTTCCATCGCGGCGGTGCAGGCGGTCGAGACCGCCCCGGCGGGGGACTGGCTGTACTTCGTCACCATCGACGACAAGGGCACCACCCTGTTCACGAAGAGCTACACCGAGCATCTCGAGAACAGCAAGAAGGCAGTCGAAAGCGGGATCCTGAGCAGTGGGCGTTGACAATTCGGGCGTGACCGGACCGCGCAGGGCAGCGGTCCTCGGCAAGCCGATCGAGCACTCCCGGTCCCCGCAACTGCACCTCGCCGCGTATCGGGCGCTCGGGCTGACCGACTGGACGTACGACCGCATCGAGTGCACCGGCGAGCAACTGCCCGCGCTCGTCGACGGTCTCGGACCGGAGTGGGTCGGCCTGTCGGTGACGATGCCCGGCAAGCTCGCCGCGCTCGCATACGCGACCGAACGCACCGAGCGGGCCGTGCAGGTCGGCTCGGCCAACACCCTGGTCCGGATCGACGGTGGCTGGCGTGCCGACTGCACCGACGTCGACGGTGTCGCCGGCGCGCTCGCCGAGGTCGGCGTCGTCGACCTGAGCGGGTCGAGCGCCGTGGTCATCGGCGCCGGCGGTACCTCCCGTCCCGCGCTGCGTGCGCTCGCCGACCTCGGGGCCGTCGAGGTCACCGTCGTCGCGCGGTCCGCCGACCGGGCCGGCGAAACTCTCGACTGCGCGCGGGCGGTGGGACTGCGGGCCCGCCACCAGAGCTTCGACGAGTCGGCCATGGCCGACGTGTGCCGGGATGCAGCCGTCGCGGTCAGTACGGTCCCGGCCGCCGCCGTGGCCCCGTACGCCGCGGCGGTCGCGCACGCCCCGGTCGTGTTCGATGCGATCTACGACCCGTGGCCCACACCGCTCGCATCCGCCGTCCAGGCGGCGGGCGGCACCGTCGTCGACGGCCTGCGGATGCTGCTCAACCAGGCGTTCGGTCAGGTCGAACAGTTCACCGGACGGCCGGCGCCGAGAGAGGCGATGGCCGCGGTACTGCCGCCGCTTTCATCCACAGGCGGCGCGTAACCCCAGGTCGCGTCCGGGGTGCCGGCGCCGACGCATGGCACGCTGCCGTCATGGGGGACATCGGGGGATTCCTGCTGCTCGCCGCGTGGTGCGGGTGGCTCAGCGTGATCGATCTGCGGAGGCGTCGGCTGCCGAACCTGCTGACGCTGCCGGGTTCGGTGGTGATGTTCGCGGTCGCGGCGGCCACCGGCCACCTGCGTCCGGCGCTGGTCGGGGCCGCGTTGCTGGCCGGCGGCTACCTGCTCGTGCACCTGGTCGCGCCCGCGGCGATGGGCGGCGGCGACGTCAAACTCGCGGTCGGTCTCGGCGCGGTGACCGGCGTCGCCGGGGCGCGGGTGTGGCTCGCGGCCGCGGTCGGGGCGCTGATTCTGACGGCGGCCGCCGGTGTCGTCCTGCGAATCGGCGGCAGCCGCGCGGCGAGCCTGCCTCACGGGCCGTCCATGTGCCTGGCGACGCTCGTCTCGTTGTCTCTGTGACCGGTGTGCATTGCAGTGGTTGCCGCGTGGAATGATGGTCGGCGTGCTGCGCTGGATAACTGCCGGAGAATCCCACGGACCCGCCCTCGTCGCGATGCTCGACGGAATGGTCGCCGGGGTCGAGGTCACCTCGGACGAGATCGCCACCCAACTTGCCCGCCGCCGCCTCGGATACGGCCGCGGCGCCCGCATGAGCTTCGAGAAGGACGTCGTCACCATGGTCGGCGGCGTCCGGCACGGCCGCACCATGGGCGGTCCTGTTGCGATCGAGATCGCCAACAGCGAGTGGCCCAAGTGGGAAACCGTGATGGCCTCCGACCCGGTCGACGAGGCACTGCTCAAGGACCTGGCCCGCAATGCGCCGCTGACCCGCCCGCGGCCCGGGCACGCCGACTTCTCCGGCATGCTCAAGTACGGCTTCGACGACGCGCGGCCGGTGCTCGAACGCGCCAGCGCCCGTGAGACCGCGGCCCGGGTCGCCGCAGGCACCGTGGCCCGCAACTTCCTCCGCCAGGTCTTCGGCGTCGAGGTCGTCTCGCACGTCATCTCGATCGGCGCGTCCGAGCCCTACGTCGGTCCCGGACCGCAGGCCGCCGATCTCGAGAGCGTCGACGCCAGCCCGGTCCGAGCATTCGACAAGGCGGCCGAGGCCGCGATGATCGCGGAGATCGAGGCGGCCAAGAAGGACGGCGACACCCTCGGCGGCGTCGTCGAGGTGATCGTCGAGGGACTGCCCGTCGGACTCGGATCGTTCATCAGCGGCGAGAACCGTCTCGACTCGCGACTTGCCGCCGCGCTCATGGGAATTCAGGCCATCAAGGGTGTCGAGGTCGGCGACGGCTTCGAGACCGCGCGCCGCCGTGGCAGCGCCGCCCACGACGAGATGCGGCCCGGCCCCGACGGCGTGCTGCGCTCGACCAACCGGGCCGGGGGCCTCGAGGGCGGCATGACCAACGGCGAGGCGCTGCGGGTGCGTGCCGCGATGAAGCCGATCTCCACCGTCCCGAGGGCGCTGTCCACGGTCGACATGGCCACCGGCGAGGAAGCCGTCGCGATCCATCAGCGCAGCGACGTCTGCGCCGTGCCCGCGGCCGGTGTCGTCGCCGAGTCGATGGTCGCGCTCGTCGTCGCGCAGGCCGCGCTGGAGAAGTTCGGTGGCGACTCCGCCGCCGAGACCCAGCGCAACGTCGAGGGCTACCTCGCGGCCGTGCGGGAGCGGCTGGCGCGGTGACTCCGCGTGCGGTCCTGATCGGGCCGCCGGGGGCGGGCAAGTCCACGATCGGACGCCGCCTGGCCCGGGCGCTCGACGTGGACATCTACGACACCGACGTTGCGATCGAAAGCGAGACCGGGCGCACCATCCCGGAGATCTTCGCCGAGGACGGCGAACCGACGTTCCGGACCATCGAGGAGGATGTGGTCCGGCGCGCGCTCGAGGAGCAGGACGGCGTCGTGTCCCTGGGCGGCGGCGCGATCCTCTCGGACGCCACCCGGTCCCGGCTGGCCGGGCACACGGTCGTGTACCTGGAGATCAGCGTCGCAGAGGGGCTCAAGAGGACCGGGGCGAACACCACCCGGCCGCTGCTCAACGGCGGCGACCCGCGACAGAAGTACCGAGACCTGATGCGCCGCCGCCGACCCCTCTACCGGGAGGTCGCGACCATCCGGATGCGCACCGACGGCCGCAGCCCCGCCCGGGTGGTGCAGCAGCTGCTGGCCAAACTCGAACCACCGAAGGAAAGAGGCAGACAGTGACCGAACCCGTGCGCGTCCAGGTCGAGACGGCCAGCCCGTACCCGGTGATCATCGGGCGCGGCCTGCTCGACGACATCGTCGGTGAACTGCTCGGCACTCGCACCGTCGCGATCATCCACCAGCCGACGCTGGCGGCGACCGCGGACGTGCTCAAGGCGGCGATGAAGGACCGGGGCATCGACGCGCACAGCATCGAGATCCCCGACGCCGAGGACGGCAAGGATCTCGCGGTCGCCGGCTTCTGCTGGGAGGTGCTCGGCCGGATCGGCCTGACCCGCAGCGACGCCGTCGTCAGCCTCGGTGGCGGCGCCGCGACCGACCTCGCCGGGTTCGTCGCCGCGACCTGGATGCGCGGGGTGAAGGTCGTGCACGTGCCGACCACCCTGCTCGCGATGGTCGATGCCGCGGTCGGCGGCAAGACCGGCATCAACACCGAGGCGGGCAAGAACCTCGTCGGGTCGTTCCACGAACCGTCCGCGGTGCTGATCGACCTGGCGACGTTGGAGACGGTGCCGCGCAACGAGATCGTGGCCGGCATGGCCGAGGTGATCAAGACCGGCTTCATCGCGGACCCGGTGATCCTGGACCTGATCGAGGCCGACCCCGAGGCCGCGCTCGACCCGACCGGCGACGTGCTGCCCGAACTGATCCGCCGCTCCGTCGAGGTCAAGGCGAAGGTCGTCGCCGCGGACCTCAAGGAGTCGAACCTGCGGGAGATCCTCAACTACGGCCACACCCTCGGGCACGCGATCGAGCGTCGTGAGAAGTACCGCTGGCGCCACGGTGCCGCGGTGTCCGTCGGCCTGGTGTTCGCCGCCGAGCTCGGTCGTCTCGCCGGTCGCCTCGACGATGCCACCGCGGACCGGCACAAGACGATCCTGGAACTGATCGGCCTGCCCACCGGCTACGACGCGGACGCGTTCGCGGACCTGATGAAGGGCATGCAGACCGACAAGAAGAACCGGGCCGGGATGCTCCGGTTCGTCGTCCTCGACGGACTCGCCAAGCCGAGCCGCCTCGAGGGCCCGGATCCGACGCTGCTGGCCGCCGCCTACTCCGCGATCTCGCGCGAGCCCGGCGGAACCGCCGGTACGGTGCTGCTGTGACCATCCAGGTGGTGAACGGGCCGAACCTCGGTCGGCTCGGCAGGCGTCAGCCCGAGGTGTACGGCTCCACCACGCACGCCGACCTGGTCGCGCTGTGTGAACGCACCGCCGCCGAGCTCGGGGTCGACGTGCAGGTCCGGCAGTCCGACCACGAGGGCGAGTTGCTCGGCTGGATCCATGACGCGGCCGACGCGGGGGAGCCGGTGATCCTCAATGCCGGCGGACTGACCCACACCTCCGTCGTCCTGCGGGACGCGTGCGCGGAACTGACCGCCGGTCTGGTCGAGGTGCACATCTCGAACGTGCACGCCCGTGAGGAGTTCCGGCACCACTCGTACCTCAGCCCGATCGCGACCGCCGTCATCGTCGGGGCCGGCGTCCAGGGCTACGCCCTCGCGCTGCGATTCCTCGCCGAGCGCTGACGCGTACCAGGTTCGCGGTCTCGGCCAGGTCGTCAGGTGTGGAGGGCGCGATCACAGCCCCCTCCCGGATCGGAGCGCAGATGTCGACCGCGATGATGTC